>MKUU01000044.1 GCA_001898705.1 Caedibacter sp. 38-128 | reverse complement strand
ATTATTTTTGGATTTTTCGGCAGCAGGACGTTTCTCTCGATGAAATGGTACTTCACGCTTTCCTGGGTGCACCTAGGAAAGGTTTGAGATCCTGGAGAATGAGCAAGGATGATGAAGGTGTAAATGGATAGGAAGTCAAAAGGGTCTTACCGTTTGCTCCTTTGCTCTCCTTGCGACGCTCTCCCGCTTTAGGATGAAAAAATCCAATGGTGTTAGGCGAGATCTCAAGGTCACTTGAGATCCTAAGCACAGGGATTAGGATGATGAAAGAAAAGAGTCCTTTGAGCTTATTGGTAAGAACTAAGAAGAAATAAAAATAAATAAAGAAAGGAAGAAAAATGGTTGGAAATAAAAGAATCAAAACTGATGAGCTGAAGTCTGATCTACCATACCGTCATCTCCGGCCTTGTCCCGGGGATCTCAGGCAGCCTGATGATGCGGATAGAGGCTAGAAATGCCTACGATATCACTTAGAGGAATGTAAAAACCCTCAGCAGGATGTTATTAACGACTTTTTCTAAAAACTTGCACATGACATGAAATTAAAAATTTTTCGATAAAAAAATCTAAAATTGTTGGAAGATAGTTGAAAGCTAAGCTACATTCTGGCAATTTCGCAAAGAGAGATACATTTAATTATTAACAAGTGAGTGAGGATAATGGATATCTATTATATTATTTTAGGGTGTGGGCTTTTAGCTTTACTCTATGGCTTATATGCAGGCGCGCAAGTTCTTAAAGCGCCAAAGGGTACAGCTAGAATGGTTGAAATTGCGGCAGCCATTCAGGAAGGCGCTGCTGCTTATTTAAATCGTCAATATAAAACAATTGCTATGGTTGGTCTTGTTGTTGCCGCAGGATTATCTTGGGTTCTTGGTTTGCACGTTGGCTTGGGCTTCGTTATGGGAGCGGTACTTTCAGGCGTTGCGGGGTATGTTGGAATGAACGTGTCAGTTCGTGCCAATGTTAGAACAGCTGAAGCTGCGCGCTCAGGATTACAGCCTGCTCTTGATATTGCCTTTAAAGGTGGAGCCATTACTGGAATGTTGGTTGTGGGCTTAGGTCTTTTGGGAATCACTCTTTATTTTATGATTTTAAAGAATGGTGGTTATGAGCAACGCGCGATCATGGAAGCCTTGATTGCTTTAAGTTTTGGGGCATCGCTCATCTCTATTTTTGCTCGTCTGGGCGGCGGTATCTTTACCAAGGGAGCTGACGTAGGCGCAGATCTTGTTGGGAAAATTGAGGCCGGAATTCCTGAAGATGATCCCCGTAATCCAGCCGTCATTGCTGATAACGTTGGTGATAACGTTGGTGATTGTGCAGGAATGGCTGCGGACCTTTTCGAGACATATGTTGTTACCATTGTTGCAACCATGGTATTGGGCACGATTTTCATTAAGGGTGACATGGTAGAAACCTTAACACTCTATCCTTTGTTAATTGGTGCGGTTTGTATCGTTGGCTCTATTTTGGGAACTTTTGCTGTTAAGCTTGGTAAGCAACAAAACATCATGGGGGCTTTGTATAAAGGTCTTTTAGTTTGCACGCTTTTATCGGCAGGCTTTATTATGTTCGCAACCCAAAAATTGATTGGCTTTGAGCAAACTTTTATGGTTGGTGATCTTGTGGTTGACGGAACAAAGCTCTTGATTTGTGCGTTTACCGGTCTTGCAGTCACAGGACTTCTCGTATGGATCACAGAGTACTATACGTCAACAGCTTATCGTCCAGTCCGTAGTATTGCGGCTGCTTCTCAAACAGGGCATGCAACCAACATTATTCAAGGTCTTGCCGTGTCTATGGAGTCTTGCGCGTTGCCAGTGCTTGTAATTTCAGCAGGCATTCTTATCGCTTACATGAATGCAGGTCTTTATGGTATTGCAATTGCTGCGACAGCAATGTTGGCTTTAGCGGGAATGGTTGTTGCCTTAGATGCTTATGGGCCAATCACCGATAACGCTGGTGGTATTGCTGAAATGTCTGAACTTCCAAAAGAAGTCCGTACAGTAACAGATGCTCTTGATGCTGTTGGTAATACAACAAAAGCAGTGACCAAGGGTTATGCTATTGGGTCTGCAGGGCTTGCAACGCTTGTGTTGTTCTCTGCCTATACTGAGGACTTAAATCATTACTTCCCGGGGCTTAATTGTGCTTTCGTTCTTCAAGACCCTTATGTCGTGATCGGATTGTTTATCGGTGGTTTGTTGCCTTATCTCTTTGGTGCGATGGGCATGATGGCAGTAGGTCGCGCTGGTGCTCAGGTTGTTATCGAAGTACGTCGTCAATTTAAAGAAATTCCTGGCATTATGACAGGAAAAGCAAAGCCAGATTATCGTCGTGCTGTTGATCTTTTGACGAAAACGGCTATAAAAGAAATGATTCTTCCTTCATTACTTCCTGTATTGGCGCCTGGAATATTATGGGGCATTGTTCGGTTGACAGCGGATGCAGAGTCAGCTTTCACAGCAGTCGGTGCAATGCTGCTTGGAACAATCGTAACAGGTCTTTTCGTAGCTATTTCCATGACCTCAGGTGGTGGTGCATGGGACAATGCCAAGAAATACATCGAAGATGGAAATTGTGGTGGTAAAGGTTCTGAGGCGCATAAAGCGTCTGTCACGGGTGACACCGTTGGTGATCCTTATAAGGATACGGCAGGGCCTGCAATCAACCCAATGATTAAGATTACGAACATTGTGGCCTTACTTTTGTTGGCTATCTTAGCTCACAACTAAGAGTTAATCTTCTTCGACTCTTGAAATCCCTAGGCTTTTGCCTAGGGATTTTTTTTAATTTCGCATTTTTATTTATTAATCTTTATTTATCAAATCGAAAGAATGTGCTATTTTTTTTAACGTTGAGTCACAAAAATGTTGAGAGGAAGCTTGTTTATGAAAAATTTTAGAGGGGTTATTGTTAGTTTTCTTTTTTTATTGTCTATGGTGGCAGGTGCCCAGACCATAAAAGCTAGCGATATCTATGAAAACCAAAGACCTGATTCCAAACAGCTGGCGCGTCTTCAGAAAAACCTTGAATATCTTCAACTTCCTCTTTCAAAGCTCCAAATCTTATTAATGGATAATCCTTTTCAAGATGAAAAGAAAAAAGGTAGCCAATATTTAAGCTTAGAAGAGGCAAGAGGCCTTGGTGAGTGTCTCTATTTTTTTTCAGTTCAAGAAAATTCTCATAAAAGCGATTATCTTAAAATATTACAAAACCAAAAATATCAAGAACAAGAGATTTCACCTCTCACAATGCGAGTATTAGGGGCCCATGGAAGGGAAGACAAAGATTATTATCAAGGCACTTATGAAATTCGACATGGGTCTTTCCCCCCTTTTAGATTTCATATTTTGGCAATTGAACAAAAAAAAGAACAACAGTTAAAAGGTGGGGTTGCTTTTTATATTCTGAGTGGAAACTCTAGGCAAAATTCTGTTCAGTTGTCAGCTCTTTGTAAGGAAGAATATGCAGTTACGAAAGCAGGTCAATTGGTTGATGAAGAAGGTAATCTTATTAAGTCTGAGACAGAAAGGTGGTTTTCTTTAGAGGAAGTGATAGGAGAACAGATACCAATACCAACACTTCCTGCAGTAAAAGAAAAACCTTCAAAAAAAAAGAGAAAAGCATTTACACGAGGAGAAGCAAAACCCGTTGATCCTCTTCCTTTACCTTCTCAGTCAATCGAAGCAGAGAGTAGTTTACCTCAGACTGACTTAGCCAAAAGTTCTTCATCAACTTCTGAGATCATAAAAGGGAAAAAAACTCCATCCTATAGGGGTGTAAACTATTCGCTTTTGCGTAGAGAAGCAGAAGACCTTTTACGCTCTATACATGAACAGGTACACGTCCAGGGGGAAGGAAATGAGCCACCCTTTCTAGAAAACTCGTCAACTTCCTTAATCTCTTCTAAAGAAATTATGTTAACCCAAGAATTACCAATGCCAAGTCCATCAGATCAAGTCTCTTCAACTGTGCAAAATGAGGGTGATAGAACATCCTCTCCCTCTGTAAAAAGAGGAAGAAATAATGCATTTGTGGATTTAAAAGTTGAAGACTTAACGAGAAAGAAATAGAGAAGTTAACTTGTTCAAATTTTTAAGATGAATATATCGAAAATATATTCATCTTAAGAATAAACTTGAAATGATAATATCAACCTTATTTTACAAACATAAAGCGCTCAGGAATGAACTCTAGTCCGTTTTAGTATTGGGTTGTGGTTCTTGGGATTTCCCCTGGTTGGCATAAACTTGTAATCTTTCTTTCCAATTATTAAATTTAAGGCTAATCCAGTTGCCAGCTTGTTGAGTTTTTGTATCGAAAAACACAACACCAGCTTGGCCTGCAGCAGTTGTCACATCATAAAACGCTGGGAAAACAACATCAGTAATATTGTGTCGGCCTTTTACGAGGAGTTTCCCAACGTGATGTCCAATCACAAGTCCCATCCAATACCCCAGATCATCCTCAAGGCGATCGTTTGGATTAAAGCGTTTACCAGAAAATCCATAATAGGCTTCAAGAGCCTTGATTGAAGCTGCGTGCCCAAGCCACGCTCCTGTGGTCGTGCAATAGGTAATTGTAACAGTGTCAACAACTTCTGAGTCAAAATACTTTCCGACTTTTTTTAAAACAGGACCGGCTTCATGAAGGGCGGCAACAATACTTGCCGAAGCTTTTCCAACATGGGAAATTGTCAAAGTTGCAAGTAAGATCACGAGAAGATGAGTAGGTTTAAGCATAAATTTTTCCTTATATTATATGTTATGGTCATTTTAAATGAGCTTAATAATACCAAAAAGGCAAATGCAGTCAACAGATCTTTGGTAAAATTGCCGAAATGTCGGTATGCTACAGCAACTCATCAGGTAAATAAGTGGAAAAAATACTTGCGAAGCGTGCACAATCAAGTAAAGAAATTTATCATGAAATTAACTTGTTAAGCTTTTGTAATTAAAGAAAAATAAAATATAAAATCTTTCTTCTATTTTTACAAAAAACTTGCTTTTTGACGTCAATTTTGCTATTCTAATAATAGGTTGGATGCCTATATGGGTCCGATTGGGAATATCCGGCTTTTGCGGATGGATTAACCTTATTGCTCAGTGGAGAATAAGAATGCGTAATTATGATTTAACCCCGTTATTTCGTTCAAGTATTGGTTTTGATCGCTTAATGCGGCTGATGGATTCAGCAACGCGTGGTGAAGAGGGAGGAGCTTCCTATCCTCCTTATAATATTGAAAAGGTAGATGATCAAACTTATCGCTTAACGATGGCTGTGGCAGGGTTTAGTGAAGATAACTTAAGTATCACCGTTCAAGATAACGTCTTGGTGGTTACAGGAAAAGCGCGGGCAGATGATGAGAATGTCCAATACCTTTACCGGGGAATCGCAGGACGGGCTTTTGAAAGACATTTTCAGCTTGCCGACTTCATTAAAATTGGAGAAGCAAATCTTGAGAACGGTCTCCTCAAAATTACACTTCAACGAGAAATTCCTGAAGCCATGAAACCCCGAACCATTGAAATTCGGCCAGCGCATGCGCCTAAAGGAAAGTTGATTGAATCGTAATCATTCTCAATAAATACGCTTTGGCTGGTTTTAGTCCACAGAGAGTGAGGCTGAGACCCGCCAAAGATGTGTATCAAATGTCAGATAAGTATAACTGAAGAAGAGAGATTTCTTATTGTGAACTCTATATCCTTAATAAGATTAAGTCCTGGCAGGCTTGTTGAGCAATAAATTCTGATGAAATTAGTGCTCGAGCAAGAACAGCAATTGCTTCAACAGGATGTGCGGCACTCTATTCAGATGCTTGATACCTTATTAGTTGATAGTTTCATAACGCCGATTATGGATAAGAATTAACATTCCAATTGTTGAAAATCTTGTCTGAAGGCTGGTTTTATTGGTCTTAGCTGGTAAGCAATAAGGGCACAAAAGATATGACGCAGCTCTCTTGAATTCCAGAAAATAGTTTCTATGTAACATAAAGAAAGATGTTTTTTTATGTTACGAAGTAGGAGAATAAGATGAAGAAATTTATAAAGCTATTATTGGCAATCTCTACACCCCTGTTGGTCCATCCCCTTTATGCAAGCAACGAGATGCAAGAGGATTCTGAGAGAAGTAGTCCTAAGCGAAAAATAGAGACTCCCAAACATCATAATGAGCCTTTATCTAAAAAGCCGAGACTAGCACCAATTCAAGAGCTTCCTTTAGAGTTAATGGGCAGTCTTCCTATAGAAATTGTAACGCATATTACCAATTATCTTTATCTGGATCGAGACATTCCAAGCTTAGCAAATTTGGCATCTTGTTCAAAGGGTCTTCATCTGTTTCTGTCCGAGGAATATAACTTAGAAGCTATAAAAGCCTTTATAAAATTGGATCCTTCTCTTGAAGAAAGGCAGGCTTTTAGCTTATGGGAAAAAATATATTCTAAATCTCGAGGCGTACTAGAAGCTCTCTATAGAGATAAATATTATGCTGAAGAATTAGAAGGAGAAGAAGTAGATGAAGGAAATATAGACTATAGTGTGGCAAAAAATATTTCTAATTTAGAGTTATTTTTTTATGCGCAAGGTCTTATTAGAGGTAAGCCAGAGCGAATAAGTGCAGTTCTTCAATTGCCTGAAGGCATAGATCCAGAAGCAGATATTAAAAGAAGATCATTAGATATTTTTGGTTATCTTGAAAGAGTGGATCCCAAAGAACTTTTAGCGAGGCTCTCATCCAGAATGGCTAGTGCAATAACTTCCGACATAATTGTTAGCAAGCTTGGAGAAAAGGGATTCCATTGGAGAGAAAGAGCGCCTGAGCTCTATGCAAGCGATCAAGAGAAAGATATTGAAGAAATTGGTAGAGAATTAAATCTTCCGCTTCCCTATTGGGATTCTTTTTCTGACATTAGTTTTTCCGACCAACAAGACGCAGCTGATTGGTATGAGAGCTTCTATGCAACCTCTCAGAGTACAGGCGTAGAAAAAGAGCAAGCCTTTGGTCATTATTTCTATCATACGCCAGGGGGAGAATACATTAGCAGGCTAGCTGAAAATAATCCTGCCATAGGCAATTTATTTCATGACAATCGCTCTCGTCTTACCTTTCAACAACAAAAAGAATTTCTTGAAGATCTTGAAAGCTATGCTATCAATAAAATAAAAGAACTGGTTGAAAAAAATCAACAAAGTTAGCAAGCTGCAGGCTTTTTAAATTTTTAATTTTGTAAGCTTCTTAGCAAATCCTGAGACTAAATAAAGTTCAAGTTGGGGGCGTTCAAGCCCTCTCCTTTCTTATCTCATTCCCTTCAAGATGAAGCAACTGTTGAGAGGAGGGCCTCTGGTTAACGCCAGTGATGATGGTGCCACCAGCCCTGTCGCCACCCTCTATACGGATAAGGATTGACTATCATTGCAGGATAAGGGGCCGCAATTACTGCGGGCTCTCGCTCAACGATCATAGGATTGGAAGATTCAAGGCAGGCACTGTACTGCCGCTCGCAACTATTACGTCGATTATGGATAAGATAGTTTTGGAAAAGGGCTAAAAGGTGGGATTATCCAAGTAAATAGAACAAAGAAAGGATAATCCCAATGATAGATTACTACGATTATGTGCTATTTTATCATCTGAGAGAATTTCCTTGTCTTGTAATTTATGAGCGTTTCGTTGCTTTAATGAAAAAAGCTCTGCCTATTGTTTTAATGTTGTTTGCAGCTCTCAGAGGAGAGGCAACAGATATTCTATTTGTTGATTCAACTCCCTGTGAAGATTGTAGGACAGCAAGAAGGTATGACCATAAAGTCTTTAAAGGGTTTTCAGCTTTATCAAAGAACTCTCTTGGTTGATTTTACGGGTTGAAGCTTCATTTTATCTTTAATGATAAGGGGAGCATTGCCCGGTTAAGTATTACACCAGCTGATGTGGATGATCGTAAGGGATTAAAATCGCCCATTAAGGATTTGATGGGCAAGATGTTTGGTGACAGAGGATATCTAGGAGAAGACTTTTTTAAAGACCTTTGGAGCCAAGGTATTCAGATGGTTACTAAGATTCGTAAAAACATGAAAAACAAGCTTATATCACTGTGGGATCGCTTCTATTTAAATAAGAGAATGACAGTAGAAACTATTTTCGTCCTGTGGGACTTTTGAGCATTCAAGGCACCTTAGTGTCCTTAATGCTTTCTGTCATATCTTTTGTGCCCTTATTGCTTACCAGCTAAGACCAATAAAACCAGCCTTCAGACAAGATTTTCAACAATTGGAATGTTAATTCTTATCCATAATCGGCGTTTTATAGAAATTGGGAGTTCTGGAAGGCGGTATACGAAGGCAGATATGCTCCAAGTTTTACCGCTTGAGGCTAGCATGACAATAGAGGCAACCGATTTTGAGGTTCGATTTTTAGGGAAAGATTTAATTTTAGTCATCTATCGTGCTTTAAAAAGTAGGGAGAATAAGTCATCCCTTAGGAGCTCTTTGTGGAAGCAGACAGAAGAGAGGTGGAAAATGGTCTTTCATCAAGGGACGCCTTTGTAGGGCTATCTTTTTATTCCTCTCTGCTTTACACTTGCGCCAATAGTAAGGAGCCCTTATGCGCGCTATTGCGAATCCAAAACAATTTTTAAGCTTTAAGAAACGATTGCTTCCTTTGTGTATTGTAAGTCACATTGTCACCTTAAGCCTGGGATTGTGGTTTGCATTTTTTGGATCACCTCCAGATTATCAAATGGGAGATGCTGTACGGATTATGTATATCCATGTGCCTGCTTCTTGGTTTGCTTTGGGTGTATACGCGTTAATGGCATTGCATGCAATTATCGGGCTTATAACAAGACATCCTTTAGCCGATATCATCGTAAAATCTGCCGCCCCGATTGGAGCTCTTTTTACATTTATTAGCCTCATAACAGGCGCTTTATGGGGAAAACCAATGTGGGGAACGTGGTGGGTTTGGGATGCACGTTTAACCTCAGTCCTCATTCTATTTTTGCTGTATTTAGGGTATTTAGCTTTAGTGGATAGTTTTGAAAATCAGGCGCAAGGACTTAAGGTAGGAAGTGTTTTGGTTATTGTTGGGGCGTTTAATTTGCCCATTATAAAATGGTCTGTAAATTGGTGGAACACGCTTCATCAGCCTGCAAGTCTGACCAAGCTTTCCACACCTTCTATTCATCCTGAAATGCTAGTGCCTCTTCTTTTGATGACAGGCGCTTACGCGAGCTATTTTATCGTAATGCTCTTGTTAAAAATTGAAACCGAGTATTTAAGGCGGCGCGAACACAATCTCTATACCCTTAAGGCGCAAGCAATAAGGCCTAAATAAGAACAAAAAAGGATACAGATTTAATGTTTAATAACTCTTACGCTTATTATATTGGAAGTGCTTATGCGATTGCTCTTTTAAGTTGTTGTGCTTTTTTTGTTATTACCCATCTGCAAACTCGCGCTACTCGGAAAAGAGTTAAACGTCTTGAAAAAAACTTTAAAAACAATGATCTCTAAAAAGAAACAACGTTTTTATTATATTGTATTTACTCTTATTAGTGTCGGTGTAGGCATGTCCGCCGTGCTTTATAATCTGCGTGCTCATCTTGTGTTTTTCTATACACCAGAGGAGGTGATGAAACAAAATCCTCTTCCAACTGAAAGAATTCGTCTGGGGGGTGTTGTTAAGGAAAAAAGCTTAAAATATGCATCAGTTGGGCTTGCTGGAGAATTTATTTTAACAGATTTTAAAAAAGACATTTTAGTGGTTTTTAAGTCAGTACTTCCCGATTTATTTCGGGAAGGTCAAGGCGCTGTTGTCGAAGGCAGGTTTAAAGAAAACAGTATTTTTGAAGCCGAGCGTGTTTTAGCAAAACATGATGAAAATTATCGGCCTCCAACGTCTGGTGGTAAGCAAGATATGGTCTTGCAGACTCTAAAGGAATGAAAGTGATCTGACATGAATGAATTTGGAGAGAGTGCACTTTACGCAGCAATGGTTATCATGGTTATTAACAGCGTAGGACCTCTTCTTTTAGTTAAGAAACAAGCTTATTTTGCACTTCAACTTGGTCGATTGGGTGCAATAAGTAGCTTTATGTTGGTTACTTTTGCGTTTGCGACTTTAATTTATGCTTTTCTTATTTCAGATTTTAGCTTGCAAATTGTCGCATCTCACTCTCATTCAAAGACGCCTCTTCTATATAAAATTTCCGGGGTATGGGGCAATCACGAGGGGTCAATGATCTTGTGGGTATGGGCTTTGGCTCTTTATACACTCTTGATGCAGTTAAGATCACGTGTTGAGGGGCCAACATTCATTAAAACCCGCTTAAAACTTTTAAGCGTCCAATCGGGTTTAAGCATAGGATTTCTTATTTATATTCTCATGCTTGCGAATCCTTTTATGCCCGCAATAAACATCTTGCATGAAGGGCAAGATTTAAATGCTATTTTACAGGATCCAGCGCTTGCTATCCATCCTCCTCTTTTATATTTAGGATATGTCGGATTTTCAGTGCCTTATAGTTTTTCAATTGTGGGACTTCTTGAGAACAAAATTACGCCTTCTTGGGCTCGATCGTTGAGGCGGTGGGTGCTCATGAGTTGGATTTTCCTTACTTTGGGAATCGCGACAGGAAGTTTTTGGGCTTATTATGAATTGGGCTGGGGAGGTTATTGGTTTTGGGATCCCGTCGAAAACGCCGCTTTAATGCCATGGCTTTTGGCGACAGCACTTATTCATTCTCTTCTCGTTCTTGAAAAACGAGGCCTCTTTAAATTTTGGGGACCTTTATTAGGCATAACAAGTTTTATACTCTGCCTCATCGGAACTTATCTTGTTCGTTCGGGTGTCATTAGTTCTGTTCATAGCTTTGCAACTGATCCTACGAGAGGGGCTTTTATTCTTGGTTTTACAGCTCTCATTTGTAGTGTCGGTATTGGTTTTTTTATTTATAGAGCGCCAAAGCTCGCTTCTCCTCATTCATTTCATTTATTGTCGCGAGAAGGGGGGATTACGATCAATAACTTTTTATTAACAATAATGGCAGGTCTTATTTTATTAGGGACACTTTCTCCCTTATTTGGAGAGTTTTGGCTTACCAGGAAACTTGTTGTTGGACCTGAGTATTTTCAGTTAATGGTGATCCCACTGACGTTTGTGATGATGATTTTTATGATTGGCGGGCCTGTGTTTGTCTGGGTTCATACGACGCGAAAACAACTCTCGAGATGGCTCAATCTTTTAATCTTGGGAAGCATCCTTATTTTGGGAGCACTGGGGATTGGCTCTTGTCAGCTTTCATTTGGGATAGTGGGACTCGTTTTAGCTGGTTTAATTTTGCTCTCTTCATTTATGGAGTTGAAGTTTCAGAAGCTAAATTTAAATAGTTATGCCATGCTTTTTGCACACAGCGGGATGGCAATTGCTATTATGGGGATGAGTATTTTAAACTTAGGTTCTTCTAAAACAACAATTTTTCTTAGACAGGGAGAAACAGTAAACTACCAAGGTTATACTTTTTATTTAAGAGAAATAAAAACTTACAAAATGCCAACTTATGAGGCTCGTCAAGCTTATTTAGAGGTCAAGCAAGGACAAGAGAAACCTCAGTTGATGGTTCCTGAAAAACGTCTTTACCAATCGTCACACGCCTTAACAACAGAGGTTGCTCTTAAGCATCATTGGCTAACCGACCTTTATATTGTTTTAGGGGGCGTATTGCCGAGAAAAAGATGGATATTCGAAATTGCTATTTATCCTGGTATTCAGCTTTTATGGGTCGGTGCTCTGTTAATGGCTTTAGGAGGATGTATCAGCTTGATGCTATCGTTCTTAAGACAAAAGAAAACTACGAAAGTTTAGATTTTAAAGAAGCGTTCTTGATGTGGTCAAGAGCTTCAGTGAAAAGCCGATCTTGATCGGTAGGTTTGATTGTTTTGGCAATGCTCTGATGGGCTGCAGAGATGGCAGCTTCAAGAGCTTTATTCTCAATTTCTATTAAAGTTTGTGCTTCCATTTGGGCGAGGCGTTCTAAAAGCAATTGCTCCTCAATTCGTAAATAGGCTTCAAGTTCATCTTGTGATGTTTTCTGTAAAGTTTCTGCTTGAATTTTTGCATGAGAAACAATTTCTTGAGCACGGTGTGTTGTTTCCATTTGCAGATGCTTTGCAGCATTAACTAAATCTTGCGCTTCTTTGTGAAGGCGTTTTGCTTCTTGCAGATCAGTTCTAATCTTAAAAGAATGTTGATCAAGATAATTCATAAGCGCCCGCCAAGCAGGACGTCCGAGGAGTAAGATTAAAATGCAAAAAGCAATTAAAACCCATAAAGAGGCGTTAAACATCTGGCGTTTTTCCCTTCTTAATTTTTGGGCTAATAGGTCGAGGAAGCTCAGATGGGGTTAAAGTCTTTTTAAGGATCTCGTGAGACAACTGAAGAACTATTTCGGGCATCTGTTTGGACAATTGTTCTTTCTTTTTGTGTAAATGGCCTTCAGTTAGTTTGATCTTTTCTTTCATGGTATGCGAGATTCGAACTCTTTCGTGTTCAAATTTAAGCTTCATCTTGTGGTCTGCTTGAAGCATAATTTCTTTAGCTTGGCGGCGTGCAAGTTCAAGATTTTGTTCCTGTATTCGTTGGAGCGTTTCAGCTTCAATTCGGAGGGTATTTGCTAATTTTTTTTGGCCCTCGATCTGTTCCCATCTTTGCAGTAGAAGCGTCGTAAGTCGCGGGAGCGAAATGCGCCATGAAAAAAGAATGATTATAGCAAAACAAATTGCCAACCAAAAAAGTTGAGAAAAATAGGTTGCTATCTCAAGTTGCGGCATTATTGTCTCCGCCGCTTTATCTTAACTAAACAAAATAATGAGTGCGACTGTGAAGGCTAAAATTCCTACAGCCTCTGTTAAAGCAGCACCAATGTAAGCAGGAATCATCACATCATTTTTAACAGAAGGATTACGAGCAATGGCTTTTAAAAGGTTCGAGAATATGTTCCCAACGCCAATACCAACGCCTAAAAGAGCAATAACAGCCAAGCCTGCTCCAATTAATTTAGCTGCACCAACCTCCATCCTGTGTCTCCTTTACGTATTTTTGATGTCTAAGTTTACCATAAACTTAATGTAAGTGAAGGGTGTCGTGTAAATAAATACACGTTAAAATAGTAAAAACATATGCTTGAAGCAATGCAACAAAAATTTCAAAAGCAGTAAAAAAAATCAAGAAAGGCAAGGGAGCAAACAAGCCATATACGCCCATTGCAACTGTAAAACCACCAAAAAGCTTTAAAACCATATGGCCTGCCATCATATTTGCAAATAGGCGAATGGCAAGTGTAATAGGCCTGAATAAATAAGCAATAATCTCAACAGGAATTAAAATAGGTGCAATGGCTAAAGGCACTCCTTTTGGAAAAAAAAGCCTGAAGAACTTGAAGCCATGTTTCGCAAGTCCAACGCTTGTAATAAGCACAAAAACAATCAATGCAAGAGCCCCTGTTACGACAATGTGACTTGTAAAAGTAAAAGAATAAGGAATCATTCCCCATAGGTTGCCAAATAAAATGAAAAGAAAGAGAGAGAAAATAAAAGGAAAATATTTTTTCCCGTCTTCTCCAAGGTTATCTTTCACCATGGTTTGAATAAATTCATAACTAATCTCGTAAAAAGATTGAATACGAGAAGGGATCAACTTGCGGTCTTTAACCCCTGCCCATTGAAATAGAATAATTAAGGCTGTGGTTAAGACCATAAATAAAGAAGAATTTGTAAAAGAAATATCATACCCCCCAATATGAAGAGGGATAAGAGGTTTAATAAGAAATTGTTCTAACGGGTTCGTTGCCATTAAACTTATTGTAAACTCTTCTTATTAAAAAGCGAGAGATTAATCTCTCGCTTTTTAGGACTTTAGTTTCTCAAGTAGAACTTTGTTAATGATGGTGGGATTGCCTTTTCCTTGCATCACCTTCATGACCTGCCCTACAAAGAAGCCAAAAAGCTTGTCTTTTCCTGATTGATATTCCATAACTTTATCTTGATTTTCATTCAGGATCTTCTCAATGACTGTTGCAATTTCTCCTTCGTCACTCACTTGAACAAGGCCTTTTGCATTAATAATTTTGTCAGGATGTTCCCCAGTTTCCCACATCTCGGTAAAGATATCTTTTGCAAGGCGCCCTGAGATTGTACCTTCATAGATAAAGTTAATAAGCTCAGCCAAAGATTGAGGTGAAACTTTACTTGCTTCAATAAGAAGAGAATCTCTATTGAGGGCTGCAAATAACTCTCCAATAATCCAATTAGCTAATTGTTTTATACTTTTTTCGTTTGCTTCTTTTAGATGTTTGAGGGCTGTTTCAAAATAAGAGACAGTTTCAAGTTCTGAACTTAAGACGCCCGCATCATAAGCAGAAAGTTGATAATCTCTTATAAATCTGGCTTTTTTGGCATCGGGTAATTCTGGGAGTAGTGCACGAATACGCTCAATTTCCTCATCACTTAACACGAGAGGAGGAAGATCTGGATCTGGAAAATAGCGATAGTCATGAGCATTTTCTTTATTGCGCATAGACCTTGTTATTCCCTTGGACGCATCAAAAAGCCGTGTCTCTTGATCTATTTGTCCACCATTTTCAAGAATTTCCATTTGACGTTGAATTTCGTAAGTGATTGCTTGTCCCATAAATCTGACAGAGTTCACATTTTTAATTTCTGCACGTGTTCCATAGTCTTCACCCGGACGCCTTAAAGAAACATTGACATCAGCACGAAGGCTTCCTTGTTCCATATTGCCATCGCATGTTCCTAAATAACGTAAAAGTCCGCGTAATTTTTTAATATAAGCTTGAGCTTCTTCGACAGAACGAATATCGGGTTCAGAAACAATTTCCATTAATGCAATACCCGAGCGATTTAGGTCAATATAACTCTTATTTGGATGCTGATCGTGGATACTCTTGCCGGCATCTTGCTCAAGATGAAGGCGGGTAATATTAATTCTCTTCACCGTGCCATCTTCAAGCTCAATCTCAAGGTAACCCTTTCCAACAATTGGATATAAATGTTGGGAAATTTGATATCCTTGAGGAAGGTCAGCGTAAAAATAATTTTTACGATCGAAAATAGAGATTTTATTGATTTGAGCATTGAGACCAAAGCCTGTTTTAATGGCTTGCTCGACACAAAAATTATTAATCAGAGGTAACATCCCAGGAAAGCCTGCATCAATAAATGAGACTTGGGTATTAGGGTCACCTCCAAAAACTGTTGAAGCGCCAGAGAAAAGTTTTGCTTTTGAGGTAATTTGGGCATGCACCTCAAGACCGATGACTACTTCCCAGGGGCCTGTTTTCCCTTGGATATAATTATTTTTTTCACTCATGTGCTAGTCCGTAATTTAAGAGCTTTTTCTTTAAATTGTGCAGCTTGTTCTAAAACATAGCCCACGTTTAAAATTCGACCTTCTTCAAAAGCAGGCCCTAAGATTTGTAACCCTAAAGGAAGACCTTCTTTTGTAAATGATGCAGGGACAGAAAGGCCTGGTATACCTGCCAGATTTGCAGGAACGGTTAAAACGTCATTCATATACATTGTTACCGGATCTTTAGGTTCTTCCCCGATAGCAAAAGCGGCGGTTGGGGTTGTAGGTGTTAAAATAACATCTACTTTCTTAAAAGCTTCCTCAAAATCTTGTTGAATAAGACGCCTGATTTTTTGAGCTTTAAGGTAATACGCATCATAGTAACCAGCTGACAGAACATATGTACCAATCATAATACGACGCTTGACTTCTTTTCCAAAGCCTTCTGCACGTGTAAGCTCATAGAGCTCATCTAAGGTCTGACCAGGGACCCTTAAGCCAAAACGAACACCATCATAGCGAGCTAAGTTAGATGAAGCTTCCGCAGGTGCAAGAATATAATAGGTTGGGAGGGCGTATTTAGTATGTGGAAGCGAGATTTCTTGGATCTCGGCACCAGCACTTTTAAGCCACTCTATTCCTTGTGCCCATAAAGCATCAATTTCCGGATTGAGCCCTTCAACGCGATACTCTTTAGGAATGCCAATTTTAAGTTTGCTAATATTTCCACTAAGTAACTTTTCGAAGTCAGGGACAGGAATAGTAGCAGAAGTTGCATCCTTTGGGTCATGACTCGCCATAATTTTGAGCATTAAGGCTGCGTCACGAACATCTTTTGTAAGGGGGCCTGCTTGATCTAAGGAAGAGGCAAAAGCGACAATCCCATAGCGTGAACATCGTCCATAAGTCGGTTTTAAACCGACGATGCCAGCAAAAGCTGCTGGTTGTCGAATCGAACCACCAGTATCTGTTCCAGTGGTTGCAAGAGCAGAACCAGCAGCAACAGCAGCGACCGATCCTCCAGAAGAACCACCAGGAACAAACTGACGATCATTGCCTTCAATTTTCCAAGGACTTATAACAGGACCATAAGCACTTGTCAGATTAGATGAGCCCATGGCAAACTCATCGAGATTTAATTTTCCCAATAATACGGCCCCTGCATCCCATAAATTTTGGGTTACCGTTGATTCATACTGAGGTTTATAATCATCAAGAATTTTTGACGCCGCGGTTGTGCGTATATCTTTAGTGCAAAAAAGATCTTTAATCCCAATAGGAAGACCTTCAAGAGGGCGAAGTTCCTCTTTTTTTGCGAGTTTTTCATCAGAGGCTTGAGCCATTTTAAGAGCAATATCAGGCGTTTCCGTGATATAAGCATTAAGTGCTCTTGTTTCCTCTATTTTTTCTATATGGGCTTGAGTTAGTTCTTGGGCTGAAAACTGCTTGTTAACGAGACCATCTCTTGCTTCACATAAGGTAAGTTCAGTTAATTTTGTCATGGGTTACTCTACAACTTTAGGCACAACAAACATGCCAAATTCTGCTTCTGGTGCATTAGCAAGGATGGCGTTAGAATAGTTTCCATCATTTATTTGATCCTCACGTCGTGGCATGTTCTCAAGCGAAATATTATAAAGAGGTTGAACATTGTCTGTATTAACCTCTGATAGCTGTTCAATCCATCCCAAAATACGATTAAGATCTCCTTTGAGAGACTCAACCTCTGTTTCTGGAATCTTGATTCTCGCAAGTCTAGAAATTTTATGAACTGTATTTATATCAATCGTCATGTTGCCTCTTTTAAGTCGATGCTTTTATGGGATTCATTCATTGAGTTACTGTTCCATACCATTTTTTTTAGCCTCTTTGAAGTTCTTTATCCCTTCATGTTTATCTCCCCCTCTATTCTTGCCTTTTCACCAGGAAAAAAGAAAGTATTCACTCAAAAAGAGTGTTTAAGGGGTTGTTTTTTAATAACTTAGGTTTTTTATTCCCTATTTTATTATTCTTTTTTCTGAGAAGGTTTCAGAGAAGGAAGGGAAAGAATTACTGGGGTATCGCGAATATCCAATAAGAGAAGACTCCCTTTCTGACCATCTATAATTAGGCTATCATATTGCGCTACAAATTTCAAGAAAAATCGTCACAAAAATCAAATCAATAATCACATAATATCAAGTATTTATAAAATAATTTTCAGGCTATTTTGCTTTTCTTTTATTACTGCAAAAATAACACTCTTTTATTATTTTTCTCTTACCACTCGAGAGAATTTATGCGCCGCGATTTTAGGGCATGTCATGGTTCGTTTATAGCTTTGAAGGGTTAATTTTTTTGAGCTATTTTTTAATCCTATCGGGCTTTAAGCCCTTCATGAATTGCCACAATTCCGTGCGTAAGATTTTGATATGAGACTGAGGCGAAACCCGCTTCTTGTATCATTGTGGTGAGTTGCTCTTGAGAAGGAAAAC
This sequence comes from Caedibacter sp. 38-128, assembly GCA_001898705.1. Classification (GTDB taxonomy): domain Bacteria; phylum Pseudomonadota; class Alphaproteobacteria; order Caedimonadales; family Caedimonadaceae; genus Paracaedimonas. Next base: position 187,243 of record MKUU01000044.1, on the reverse strand, counting down.
GAGCAATACTCTCAACTAAATATTGATAAGCAGCTTGATCCTTTGCAATGAGAGCGCCTATCCGTGGAATAACGTTAAAAGAATAAAGAGAGTAAGCTTTTTCGAAGAAGGGATGGTTGACTTTAGAAAATTCAAGACAATAAAAGCGCCCTCCTGGCTTTAAAACGCGGAAAGCTTCTTTCAAAGCAGACTCTTTATTCGTAACATTACGTAAGCCAAAGGCAATAGTATAGACATCAAAAGAAGCATTTGGGAAAGGAAGGTTTTCAGCTGTTCCACATACCCATTGCAGTCCTTTGATAACGCCTTGATCAATAGCTCGAGCTCGTCCTTGTTCAAGCATTGCAGGATTGATATCACAGATTGTAATAGCTGATGCAGGTGCTGACTTATTAAGAAGACGCAATGCAATATCGCCTGTTCCTCCCGCAACATCTATGAATTTTTCTTCTTTTTTAGGTGCGATCCTTTGGATGAGTTGATCTTTCCACCATCGATGAATGCCCAAGCTCATGACATCATTCATGAGATCATAATTACTTGCAACACGACGAAAAACGTCGGTAACGAGGTTTGTTTTTTCTGATGAATCCACATCTTGAAAACCAAAATCAGTAGTGTTACGCTTTGTCATCTATGAGTTTTCTTATCTTTTTAAGATATGCTAAACCATAAAGGAATCTTAACTTAATTTCTAGTACTCTTATGCCTGAATTGCCGGAAGTTGAATCTGTCAAAGTAAACCTTGAAAGGTATATACTTGATCAGACCATCGAAAAAGTTGAAGTGCATCATCGTGGGTTACGATGGCCTATTCCTCATAACTTTGAGGAAATGCTTGAAGGCCAAAAGGTTAAAATGCTTGTGCGGCGAGCTAAGTATCTACTCTTATACTTCGAGAAAGCTGATTTTATCTTATTATGGCATTTAGGGATGTCCGGAAGGGTGCAGGTTATTACCCCAAAAGCATTAACCCCTCGTCAAACGCACGATCATGTGGAGATTGCCTTTTATTCTGGTTTAAAGTTGCGTTTCCGAGATCCGCGTCGTTTTGGAGCGATGTTGCTTGTTCCATTGAAAGAATTGTCACGTTTTTCTTTGTTAAGTTCTTTAGGTGTTGAGCCATTCGATAATAGCTTTTCAGGCCCATTCCTTTTAGAGTTATTTAAAAACAGATCACGCCCCCTTAAAGCAGCACTTTTAGATCAAAAAATAATTGCTGGCCTTGGAAATATTTATGTTTGTGAAGCGCTTCATTGTGCAAAATTATCGCCTCTTCGTTTAGCTAAAACAATCAATCATCTCGAGGCTGAGATTCTCGTTAAGGCAATTCAAGCTGTTTTAAGAAAAGCAATTGCTGCAGGGGGCTCAACATTAAGAGATCATCGACAACCCGACGGTGAAAAAGGAACTTTTCAAGATGTTTTTAAGGTATATGGTCGTGAAGGAGAACGGTGTCTTCGGTGTGATCATGTAGAGATTAAAAGAATTCTTCAATCTAACCGTTCAACATTTTACTGTGAAAGGTGTCAAATATGAGATTAATTTTAAGTTTTATCTGTTATAGTTTTATTATTTCTCCTTCTTTTTCAAAGAGTAAGTTCGAATTAGGCTATCGCAGTACAAAATCTATCCCTACATTAGAAAACATACCACTTATGCGGGGCCTTAAACGTACAGGTGAGATTGAAGATGTTGGGCAAGGAGGCGACATTTATAGGATTGAAACAGAGGCCTCGGGGAATCTTTTTGTGGAAGATATAGAAGAATTTTATCAAGATGCATTGCAAGCGAATGAATGGGAGAGAATAGGGCGCTTTGCGTATGTTTTAAATGATAAATATTTAGAAATTATTCCTCAAAATAAGGGGGGAATGTTAACAGTGATTTTTCAGCTTAAAACCAAGGTATTTTGAAGAAAAAACTCTCTTTTTTCAATGTGTTGATAGAAAAAAGAGAGTGTAAAATTATACCGTACTTTCTTCTAATATGGTATTTTCAAGCCACTTTTTATGTCTTTTTTCATCTTCTAGGCCTCTTTTAATAAGATCCTTAGTTTCAGGCCACATATCTTCTCGAAGAGACATGCGTTCATAAGCAGCATTTGTATCAATCTCATTGCTAATCATGGCGCGTAAGATGACATTATCACCAATTAAATCTGCTAACACTACTTTTCCCTTTGCGAGCCACTGTTTTCCTATACTTGGTCCAGAAGGAGGTTGAATATTTCTCTTCTTTAAAACATTCGTAAACTCTTGAATATGCCATTCATGATCGGCTTTAAAGATGTTTAATTTTTCTTTGTATTCTTGATTTTTAAGCCGATTTATAGCAGCGTCATAGGCTTCTACAGCATCATAATCTAATTCAATAAGATCTTTTATAGCATCTTCAAAATTTGCTTGCATGCCAACTAGTGTTACCATTCTTTCCTCCTTTATTTTAGCGAGTTTGCTTTTGTTTTTTATGGTTGCCATAGCTTTGAAAATGAAGGGTAAACCTTAAAAATATTAATTTTTGAGTTTACCCTTAAAAAAAGACGAAGACTTACTTTTTCGCTTCGTTACGTCCTTTTATTATTTTCCTTCCCTAGATCTGTCTCTACGCGCATTGCCACCTTCACGGCCCATGCGCGCATAACCTTCTGGGCCTAACTGTTTCTTTCGAGCTTCGCCGCCCATGTGACCTAACTCAACATAACCCTCGTGACCAAGTTGGCGTTTTCTCTCTTCTCCACCTTTTTGTCCTCGTTCGGACATTCCTTCATGACCAGCCTTTTCGGCGCTCGCTAATCCACCTTGACGCGCAATTTCTTGCACTTTTTCATGAGGCATTGAAGCAAAGCCGCGTTTAGAAGTATTGGGACTTTGAGTTTGTTTATTGCGATTACTTTGTGCCATTTTTCTCTCCTTTGATTTTTAAGTGTCTCAGAGAAAGGGGTTATCAGTAACAGGGTTCGGGGAAGTAAGGGGCGCTTATTTTGTGACCTTGTAAGCGTCGTGTTCCTGAAGTGCCTTCTCTTACAGGGAATTAAGCTGTAAAAACTGTAAAAAGCTAACTCCATGTTTCTTTTGAGTGCGCTAGTCACTAATATTGGTAAAGAGGCTCCATTTGATTTCACGGCCTATTGCTTGGTTATATGGTGAGAACCGCTCTCATTTTCCACTACAAGCCTTTGCCAATCTGTTATTAATGTTGCACACTAACGCATTATAAAGCGCGTTAATAAAACTGTATAATTCTTAAACAGCAGGAGCTAGTTGAAATAGAATATATTTTGCGCCTAAGGAGCTACCAAACAATAGTATTAAATTATTGAAATTAATAGTCGTGATTGGATATTAATTCGGCAAAAAAATAGAGAAATTAAACGTGGGTAGCTTTTTTATAGGTTTTCTTTACGAGAAGAGATCGGTCTATTTTTGAAATATAATTATTTGTATTTTTATTGTTTTTTTGCGTTTTTTTTGGAAGGGATGTTTGAGAAATATCTTTTTTTAAAGATTTAACTGAATGAAGTTTCTCAAACAAAAATTGAAATCTTGCAATGAAAACACCTAATAAGATTACAGCGCCAGCAGTTATTTGCGAAAATGTAAGTGTTTCATTAAGAAATAAGGTTGATAGTAAGCAAGTGAAAACGGGTAAAAGTAACATAAAAGGAGTTTGTTTAAGGGATGAGACGCGTTGTGCAAGGCTTAACCAGAGATAACCTGCCCAAACTGTTGAAACAAGGCCAACATAAATAGAACATAGCACACCAATATAAGAAAGATGAGTGAAGTTATAAATGGCTTCTTGGGGGCCTTCAATAATAAATGGAATGGCCATCAAAGATGGAATAGAAATAATAGAAAGCCAAATATTATCGGCTATTCCGGCTCCCATTTTAAATTTCTTAAGAAGCGTGAATCCAATCCCCCAGCAGACTGCTGAAATTAGAATAGACACAATCCCTAAGAAAGGCATATCTGAAGTATTGCCGTACCTTGCTTGAGTTAGGAGATAGGCTCCAAAAAAAGCGACAGCCATTCCAATAACTTCAATAAGTGTTACTTTTTCGCGAAGGAAGAGAAAACAAAAGAGGACACCAAACAAGACGTTTGTCTGCATCAAGAAAGATGATAAACCTGGCCCTACACCTGATTTAAGCCCAAATCCAAGAAATAACCAGTTAAGAGCATTCCAAAAGAAACCAGCCAAAAAATATTTCGAAATAGAATTGGCAGGCTTAGGGTATAGAAAAAGTAAAGGGACGACAGAAACGAGACGTAAGAAACTCAATATATAAATTGAAATATGCCCTAAAGCAATTTTTTGTACGATTAAGCTTGTTGACCATAAGAAAATGACAAATGTTGCAATGAATGTATCTTTAAGACTCATGCCTATAACCTTCCCTGAAAGCTATGTATATCTTGCATTTTCGATATTTTAATACATCTATGATACATATAGCTTATTTTTTAATTTATTAGTAGTGCAAGTTTAATATACACAATTTTAAATAAAGTTAAATTTAATCTCGAATCTTGTAGCTATTTTTAGGGTGGATATATTTTTTTTAAAGCTTATTTTACTTCCATTAAATACTTGAAGTATAAAAATTTAACTAAAATGTTGCAATATTGAATTCTCATGTTATTATCACTCTGTGCACCAGATTGTCGTGGTGCATGCATCAAATCTTAATTTGATTTAATGTATTAGGAGGAAAACATGCTGAAAAAAATCGATCAGTCAAAAATATTGACTGTTAAGAATTACCTTATTACCACAAACGCGTAATCAAGAATTTATTTTTATAAAAGCTCGCCTTATTGAAGCGGGCTTTTTTTTCTAATCTTATTTTTATTTGTATCTAAGAATAGTTAATAATTCTTTAACATTTTTTAGTTTTTAAGAATTATCGCTATCTTACTTAAAATAATGTATGTATAAAACGCTTACCTTTTAGCGCATGCCTTTTATTAAAGGAATTGATGATGATTTTATATCCCTTCCTAATCATATTTTACTTACTTATTAATCCGACATCAGCTAATGAAGCTTCTGCGCCAGTCTTTATTCATGCTGAAGGTGCATGGGTGCGTGCCACCGAAGTGGGAAATAGTGCCGCTTACGTGAAGATTGTCAACGATGGACTTAAATCTGATCGCCTTATTGGTGCACAAACAGATGTATGCAAGAGAGTGGAATTACATACCCACTTAAAAGAAGGCGATGTCTATAAGATGAGGCCAATTGAGTCTATTGAGATTCCCACAAAGCAAACAGTTGATCTTAAAGAGGGGGGTCTTCATATTATGTTGCTAAATATTCTTAAGCCATTAAAAGAAAGCGAGAAAATTAAACTTACTTTAATTTTTGAAAATGCAGGTCAAATCTCGATAATTGCGGAAGTACGTAAAAATAAACATGCATGCACTTGTAAAGATTAGCACTTTTGTAATGGAATACACGTTGAGATGACAAATCTGACAGAATTTATTGATTATCTTAAGTCGCGCTTGGTGCTAAGTGAGATTATTGGGACGCGCGTGAAGATTATGCGAAAAGGGCGTCTTAAGATGGGCTTATGCCCATTTCATTCTGAGAAGACGCCTTCTTTTCATATTAAGGATGAGCAAGGAACTTATCATTGTTTTGGCTGTGGGGCTCATGGTGATGCCCTCTCTTTTCTTCAAGAAACAGAGGGAGTGAGCTTTATGGAAGCATTAGAGAAGCTTGCCTCCTTAATGGGATTAACAGTACCTACATTTAAAGATAAATCTGTAAGCGATGAGTCTTTGCAAAGTAAACTATTTCAAGCTTTGGAAGCGGCAACAGTATTTTTTGAAAAGCAGCTAAAAACATCAAAAGGCTTTAAAGCCGCTCAATATCTTGAAACAAGAGGGTTAAAGCCTGAGACAATTTCCCAATTTCGGCTTGGATATGCAAGTGTCGGCAATACGCTTAAGGAAGCTTTAATCAAAGAAGGCTTTTCTGAAGATATTTTACAACGAGCTGGCCTTATTATTCAGCGAGATGAAGATAAGAGTACATATGATCGTTTCCGGGATCGAGTCATGTTTCCTATTTTTGATCGGAAAGGGCGTGTAATTGCTTTTGGGGGAAGAATTCTAGAAGCAGGTGAGCCTAAATATTTAAATTCGCCAGAAACAAGTATCTTTCATAAAAGTCAGATTTTGTATGCTTATAATTTTGTACAGCAAGATCTTAAAAAAGGGCAGCCATTGTTGGTAGCTGAAGGTTACTTAGATGTTATTTCACTTCATCAGGCTGGGTTTAAGGGGGCTGTTGCTCCCTTAGGGACAGCCTTAACTGAAGAACAAATCCTTCTATTGTGGCGGTTTCGTTCAGAACCCATCCTTTGTTTTGATGGGGATAGTGCAGGACAAAAAGCTGCAATACGTGCAGCAGAACGCGCTATGCCATTGTTGAAATTTGGCCTTTCATTACGTTTTGCTCTTCTGCCTAAAGGTGAAGATCCTGATAGTCTATTGCGCTCTGGGGGGAGTAAAAGTTTTGAAAGTACTTTAGAACGTACGCTGCCTCTTTCAGATTTATTATGGCAGTTTGAAGTGCAGCAAAAAGCGCTTAAAACACCTGAACAAAGAGCTGTATTTGAAAATGGGATAATGACATATGTGAATAGCATTCAAGAACCAACTTTGCGTGCGCAGTATCGTCAAGAATATCGGTCTCGGTTGAGAGAACTGTTTTATATGAATTCTAGTAAAGGAGCTAACCCGTCTCTTAAAAAAGTTTCTTTAAACGCTCCGTCTGGGGCTCAATCATTTTTAAATTCAAATATTCTATCGCAAAAAATATTAATTGCTGTGCTTTTGAATCATCCAAGCCTTATTTTAGAATATGCTGAAGATTTTGTTGAGCTTGAACTTTCTGATCCGGGTTGGAATAAACTCCGAGAAGCGATGCTTACAAAAATAAATGATTCGACAGGACTTGACGCTGGCGTTTTGCATCACCATTTGTATAATGAGGGGTTTCGTGAGGTTATGCAGGAAATTCTATCCTCTCAGGTTAAATCATTAGCTCCGTTTGTAAAGGAAGAGAGCGAAATTAATGAGGCAAGAGAAGGATGGACAGAGATATGGTCTCGTATTCAAGGGCAAAAAAAGTTAACTCAGGCGCTTCTCGAGGTAAAACGTAGGTTTGGTGAGGATATGAGCTATGAGGCATGGGATGAAGTTCAAAACTTACAGCAATAACAAACCTAGAAATAAGAAGTTAATTTAGATTTTATGATTAAATTAGGAAAGGATGAAAATTGTGAGAACAACCGCCGAACTTCGTGATGAAACCCAAGAAGAGGCTGCTGTTGAGCTTAAGAAAGTAGACCTAAAGGCTACTTTAAAGAAGCTCATCACCAAAGGGAAAGAAAAAGGCTACATCACTTATGATCAATTAAATAATGCTTTGCCTCAGGATGAATTTTCTTCAGAGCAAATTGAAGATGCAATGTCAATGATTGCTGAACTTGGAATCAACGTCATTGAAGCCGATGAGATTGATGAGGAAGAAGCTGAAAACTCTGAAAGCTTTGAGGGTGAGGCTGAAGATGAGCAGGAAGAAGAAAGCAGTACTGAGCTTGCTGAAGGTGGAAGGACAGACGATCCAGTTCGTATGTATTTACGAGAAATGGGTAGGGTTGAGCTTTTGTCTCGCGAGGGAGAAATAGAAATTGCCAAACGGATAGAAGAAGGTCGTTTGATGATGATCGATGCTATTTGTGAAAGTCCACTTACAATTCGGGCTATTATCTCTTGGCGTGATGCATTGGTAGAAAATCAAATTTCTTTACGAGAAATTATCGATATTGAAGATACAAGTGAAGAAGAAAATCCTGAGGAAGAAGAGTTAGAAGAAGAACTCGTGGACGAGGAAGAAGACAACGAAGAAGGCGAAAACGATAAGAATGAGGATACTGAAGAGAGCGGTGAAAACGAGGCTGAACAAAATCCATTTTCGGCTCAAGAAGAAGCTCTTAAACCTCAAATATTAGAAAAATTTGATAAGATTGCTGAAATCTATGAATCTTTATATGCTTTACAAGTTGAGCGTTTGAAGCTTGCGCAAGAGAAAAAAACTCAAGCGTCAAAGAATGAGAAGCTTTTTAAAGAATTAAAAAAGACACTTGTTGAACTAGTGAGCGAGATTCGATTTAACCCCCTTCGTATTGATCAGCTTGTTGATCAACTTTATACTTTAAATCGGAAACTTATGGGGCTTGAGGGCAAGATTTTACGTTATGCAACAGAATCTGGGATTCAAAGAGAGAAATTTTTAAAGGCATATTTTGGTCATGAACTTGATCCTGATTGGCTTCCTTCAATAAAAGACTTTGGGAAGTCTGGTGATAAGTTTATTACAAAATATGGCCAAGAAGTGCAGCATATCCGGGAGAATGTTGCTGAAATTTCTGTTGAGTCTGGTCTTAATATTGCTGAATTCCGACGCATTGTCGCGGATGTTCAGAAAGGGGATCGTCAAGCTCGCCGTGCTAAGAAAGAAATGATTGAGGCCAACTTGCGTCTCGTTATCTCGATCGCGAAAAAATACACTAACCGTGGGCTTCAGTTCTTGGATTTAATCCAGGAAGGTAACATTGGTCTTATGAAGGCTGTAGACAAGTTTGAATATCGTCGTGGATATAAGTTCTCAACTTATGCGACATGGTGGATCCGGCAGGCCATTACACGCTCAATTGCGGATCAAGCGCGCACGATTCGTATTCCTGTTCATATGATTGAGACGATTAATAAGCTTGTGCGGACGTCACGCCAGATGTTGCATGAAATTGGTCGTGAGCCAACGCCTGAAGAGCTTGCAGAAAAACTTATGATGCCAGTTGATAAAGTGCGCAAGGTCATGAAGATTGCTAAAGAACCCATCAGTCTTGAAACCCCAATTGGTGACGAAGAAGATGGAAGTTTGGGCGATTTTATTGAAGATAAGAACGCTATCCTTCCGATGGATGCGGCAGTAAATGCAAATCTGCGGGAAACGACAACGCGTGTTCTGTCAACTCTAACGCCACGTGAAGAGCGTGTTTTAAGAATGCGTTTTGGGATTGGGATGAATACAGATCATACGCTTGAGGAAGTTGGACAGCAGTTCTCTGTTACACGCGAACGTATTCGACAAATTGAGGCAAAAGCGCTTCGAAAGTTAAAACATCCAAGTCGTTCAAGGAAGTTAAGAAGTTTCTTAGATTCTTAAAAAGAAGATTTAATTTATTAAGAGTGGAAAGGCTTTATTCTAAAGCTTTTCCATTTTTTTTAGGCTGCATTAATTACAAGGCTTTAAGAATAAAATTTAGTGATGGGCATTAAAAAAGCCACTGACTAAAGAGGCAGTGGCTTTTTGAGAAAAGCTAAAAAGCTTACTTAGCTGCTTCAGCAGCAACTTCAGCTTTGTCAGCAGCAACTTCAGCTTGCTCAGCAGCAACTTTAGCTTGCTCAGCAGCAACTTCAGCTTTTTCTTCATTAGCGATCGCAGCAGTTGAGAAAGCAACGAGAGCAGCTAAAAGAATATTCTTCATGTTTTTCACTCCATAACATTAATATAACATAACACTTTGTCATGCAGCATGCATATTCTCTGAAAAATAATTGAAAAGCAAGGACAATTTGTGGGAACTTAAGAATTGTTGCTTTTGTGCAGCTGTTGTGTGCTAACTTTTTGTATTTCCTTGCTATTATTGAGTCAGTATGATGAGCTTTAGAAGATGATGACGATAAAAACAACAATATTAAAGCTGGATGATCGAGCGTATGGTTTTGCGCAGGATGAAAATGGCCATGCTTTTACCATTCCTTATAGTTTGCCAGAAGAAGTGGTAGAAATTGAAAAAAACAAAGATCATTGGCATCTTAAAGAAATTATAACATCGAGTTCTCACCGAATAACGCCCCCTTGTCCTTATTATAAGTCTTGTGGAGGGTGTGTTTTACAACATATGTCTTCTGTTGCGTATGCGGACTATAAAATGCGACGCCTTTCTCAAGCCTTAGAACGTTATGGGCTTAAAGAGGTATTTATTGATCCTATTGTCGTCTTAGAGCCTCAATTACGAAGGCGGGCTATTTTCCATGCTTTGCGAACAACCACTGAAACATTGATTGGCTATTATCAGCTAGGATCTCATCATTTGGTGGATATTACTCGCTGCCTTTTGTTGAGACCTGATATTAATAATCTTATTGCCCCTTTGAAGCAGCTTTTACAGAAAATTTTAAAGTCCAAAGAAAAAGCAGATATTTTAGTAACCTCGACAAAAACAGGTATCGATTGCTTGTTAAAAATTAAGGGGAATAAAAATATTGAACTATCATGTATTGAGGCTTTAAAAGCTTTTGCTTATGACAACAATTTAGCACGTCTTTCATTTGCAAATGATCAGGAAGAGTGGCCAATTGTCACCCTTGCAACGCCTCAAATTCAATTTGGTTCTTATGCTGTTGAGGCCTCTGCAGATGGTTTTTTGCAAACAAGTGCTGAAGCAGATCAACTGCTGACCTCTCTTGTGTTAAAAGAGTCGTCAACGACCCACCAAAGGATTGCGGATCTTTTTTGTGGCCGAGGAACATTTTCACTTCCTTTGTCAGCGTTGGGCAAGGTAGATGCTTATGAAATGGACGGCAAGGCTTTAAAGGCGCTCGCTCAAACTGCCAAATCACATCATCTTCCCTTACAAACTTATGCGCGCAATTTATTTTCTGATCCACTGACCCCTCACCAGCTTGAACCTTATCAAACCGTCGTTTTAAATCCACCTCGTCAAGGAGCGGCGGCTCAATCAAAAATGTTGGCACTGAGTAAGGTTGCTCATATTGTAATGGTATCGTGTAATTCAGATACATTTGCACGCGATGTAGCTCTTTTGCAGAAAGGCGGCTACCATCTTAAAAAGCTAAGCCCTGTCGATCAATTCCTATGGTCTCCTCATGTAGAGATTGTGGCTCATCTTGCGCGGTGAGAAAGCACTTGCATCCTCTTAAGAGGGGCGTTATTTTGTGCCTATTCCATTCCAAAGGAGATAAAAATGACAACATTTGGCGGTGTTTCTGGCGCTCATTTAAAACAATTTATTGAACGGGTTGAGCGTTTAGAAGAAGATAAAGCAAATATAGCAAATGATATTCGCGAAGTTTTTGCTGAAGCAAAAGCAAATGGCTTTGATACAAAGATCATGCGTCAAGTGTTAAAAATTCGAAAAATGGATCATCAAGAGCGCTCTGAACAAGAAGAAATTCTCACGCTTTATCTTCATGCGTTGGGCATGGTCCCGCGCGACGACATAGCTGAAGAAACAAAAATTGAAACTCTTTAAAGAGCTTATTTAAGAGATTTGAAGAAGATCTCTTTATCTCTTTTCTCTTGTGCAAATAAATAAAATTCTAAAGGCTAAAAACATATTTAGTCAGCTTTTTTTCTTGCCATTTTGTTTGAAATTTGTTACTATGAAATATAACGATCACAAAGAGCAAACCTGCAAGAAATAAGATTGATTAAACTGCTGTTTTTAGGTGGTTTCTCAACTTTTTCAAAATCGTTGTTTTAAGCTCGACAGGGGGATTTTGATTCACATTAAGCCATGAAAAGATGACATTATCGTCATATTCAAGAAGAAGGTTTAGTTCAAACAACTCTTCTTCATTCAAAGATGTACCGTAAGTTTCAACAAACCCACCCAAGAGAAAGTCAGCTTCCTTACCACCGCGATGTTTCGCACGATAAAGAGCTTTTTTGAACAATAAATGAGTGAAGAGAGTCAAAAAGATGTGCCTTGTTACAATGTAAAATTGAATGTTAATGACTTTTCTTCTGAAAAGCAAAGGAATGGCAAGGGGCAATAGTTTTTATGCTTAAAGCGTGGCGTCTTTAGGGGAGAAATTTAATTTTTCAACGCACGGCTATATCTGTTAAGAATAGGTTATAGAAGACCTTTTTAGGGAAGTTAAATGAAGATAGATAATATGTATTTTAATTTTTTAGTACATTTTTGTGCTGAATATTGCAGTACTTCAAGTCACTGTTAGCGAACCTTGAGCAAGCGATTTTATAGGAGAAAAAACATTTATGGAAAATAAGTTTTCTCATTTAGAACTGGTTGATATTGATGATCTTGAAAAAGGGAAGGTTTTAACGGCGCCTATGCCTGAGGTTAAGTTCCCGCTTACTCAAGAGGATCATCAGTTTATTGTAGCGCTTAAAAACAAGGTCATCGAATTGGGGGCTGCCGGGCTTGCGGCAACGCAAGTAGGCATTCCTAAGCCAATGGCAGCCTATCAGGTTTCCAAAGAAGCTTTAAAATGGCGAGAGGATGTGACCCATCTTATCCCTTTAACAGTTCTTATAAATCCTTCCTATGAACCGATCGAAAGTGCGGGGAAAACATTAGATTGGGAAGGCTGTTTCTCTGGTAAGAATTATTATGGCAAAATCTGGCGCTATAAGACGATCAAATATAGAGGACAAGATATAAATGGAAATAAGATTGAAGGGAAAGCTATTGGCTTTGAAGCGCGACTCCTTCAACATGAGATAGATCATTGTCATCACAAGATGTGTGTTCATTCATATGATTCTAGCTTTCTTCAGGGTACGCAAGATGAGTTAATACTTTTACGTAAAGAAGAAATGGTGCAAAAAAAACAAGCAATCGGTCTAGGTCAGGATGATTTTTTCCCTCTTATGGCGGTAGAAGAAGGCAATAATCTAGAGTAGATAAAATAAAAGAGGGGAATAAAAATAGCTAAAATGACAGCCAATTTTGAAGCCATGAGGCAAGCGATGATTCAAGGGCAGATTTTGCCTCAGAATGTGACGCACCCTAAAATTTTGCAAAGTTTTAAAGTGCTTTTAAGAGAATCTTTTGTCCCCCAAGAACAACAAAACGTGTGTTATAGTGACATGCATATTCCTATGGCGGAAGATCGAATTATGCTTGCGCCAACGATTCTTGCAAGGCTTATTCAAGAAGCTCACATTCTGTCCAGCGATAGAGTCCTTGTGTTAGGGTGTTCAACAGGTTATGCGGCAATAGTTCTAAGTTATCTCGCTCAGAAAGTCATTGCTGTTGAGTCCAATTCAACTTATGTTAAACAAATGAAAGAAGCATTTGAAAGTTATGAAATTTTCAATGCGCATAGTTATTTAGGAACCTTAAGAGAAGGTTGTCTCGAGCATGCACCTTATGAGGCCATTTTTATTGAAGGTGGTATTGAAGAAATTCCTGGAGAGCTTTTTTCACAACTTACAGAAGGTGGGCGGATTGTGACAATTTTATCAAAAGGAAAACAGATGCCTTGTCAAGGCGTTGTGATTGAAAAAAGAGGGGGGTCAATTCATACAAGTTCCTTTTTTGAAACAAGCGCCCCTATTTTAAAAGAATTTCAACATACCGAGAGTTTTGAGTTTTAATGAGTTCCGTAATTGAAATGACAGTACACGAATTACATCAGTTGATCACAATTGGAGGTGATTATTGTGTGATTGATGTGCGAAATGCAGATGAAATCGAGAAAGCAGCTTTTCCTGAAGCAATACATATTCCCTTGCCAGAACTTGCGCAGAATGTTGCAAATATACCACAAGGTAAACTTGTTATTACACTTTGTCATCATGGAGCTCGAAGTTTGAATGCATGCTATTTACTAAAAGAGAAGGGATTTGATAGAGTTGTAAGTCTTAGAGGCGGAATTGATCTCTGGTCTAAGCTAATAGCTCCTGCAATTCCTCGTTATTAATGAAAGTGATGGTTGGAAAATGAGAAATACACTTCTTGCTTTAAGTCTTGGTTGTAGTTTGGGGATTACGGGCTTCCTTGAAGCTAAAGCTCCTTCCGCAGGTACGCCTGCCGCTAAAAAAACTCAATCCACCGCAAATACGGGGACCGCAAAACTTTTTAAAGCAAAAACACATCAAAGGGCTAAAGCAGAGAGCATGAGTGCTGAGCATCCCTTTATGCAAGCTTTAATGCAGGCTTATACGACAAATCCAGATCTCAAAGCTAAAGTTAAAGAACAAAATGTGCTTGCGGAAAATCTTCCAAAAGCTTATGCAGGATGGCGCCCAAGCATTACGGGATCGGCAACGGCTGGCTATGATAAACAAACCGATCAAGTAACTCGGAATAATTCAGGACAATCAACAGGAAGAAGCACCGCCTCATCGCATCCTAAAACAGCAGGCCTTGAGGTGCGGCAAAATATCTTTGAAGGCGGAAAGACTTTAGCCAATACAACTTTCGCTGAGAATCAAATTTTATCAGGGAATGCTGATTTTACAGCGACAGAGCAGGCTGTTTTAGTGAAAGCAATTCGTGCTTACTTAGAGTTATGGGCGCGACGCCAACAACTTGAAATTACAAGAACAAGTGTGCGTTTTTATGAGTTTAGTCTAGAGCAAGCACAAGCCAGAGCCGATGTAGGAGAGATTGGTCTTACGGAAGTATCAGAAGCGAAATTTAGCTATGAGGCCGCCCTCGCTGATTTTGTCTCGGCAGAAGCAGAGGTTCAAAATGCAACGGCTGCTTACATAAGCGTGATTGGTCATCAACCTCCTAAAGAGCTTGTTTTGCCTTCTGACATTAGTGAACGGGTGACGCTTCCTTTAACGTTGGAAGACTTGAAGAACATTACTGCTAAAGAAAATCCAACCATTCAAAAGGCTATTTTTGATGCTAAAGCTGCCGAAGCGGACATTGATATTAAAACAGCTAGCTTGATGCCAAAAGTTGACCTTGTTGGAAATGGTAGTCGTGGCTTAAGTAACCGTTATAGAGGAAGTCGTATAAATGACATTTCTGCTAAGGTTGAAGTGAGTGTTCCACTTTATCAGGGCGGGGCGGAATGGGCTACTATACGTGCGTCTCATCAAACGGCAGCACAAAAAGCCATTGAGGTTAGAAGCGCACGTAACCAAACAATGCAAGCTGCAATCCAAGCATGGGAAAAGAGGTATGCCTCAAAGGAAAGAGTCAAGAGACTTGAAGCTCAAATCAAAGCTGGTGAAACTCGGATTGAAGGAACACGCCAAGAATCTCTTGTGGGAGAGAGAACACTTTTGGATGTGTTGAATGCGCAAAAAGATGTGGTCAATGCGCGTATTAGTTTAGTGAATGCAAGGAGTGATTTTTTAACTTCCGGTTATGAGGTCTTAGCAGTCATGGGCCACTTATCCACAGCTCTTCTTAAGCTTCCTGTACAAAAGTATGATGTTAAGGGTTATGCTCAAGAGACAGGTGGTCGATATATTGGATGGGGTGATGTTCCAAGCCGAGAGGAAATTAGAGATGCCGCAGGCTCAAATTGATAAGGATATGGAAGAAATCCTTTCTTCAATTCGTCAAATTATTGCGGATGATGTTGAAGAAAACACGAAGACCAAAACCCCTAAACTTTCTCTTCCCACTGCTTCAGAAGGTGAGACTGTAAAACAGGAATTGACGGAAGGTGAGGAAGATATTCTGGAATTAACTAATATGCTTCCAGAAGATGTCTATAAAGGTCCTTTAGAGAAAAAAATAGCGCCAAATTTTGTTCACCAGCCGCAAGCCGTTGAACAAAAGCTATCAGATGCAATGGAACAGGCTTTCCCAACGGATGCGCAAACCATAGCAGACTCTGAAGCTCTCATTTCCTCAGAAGTTGCTCATGAGGTTTCAAAAGTTGTTGAAGATCTCTCTCACTTTATAAAACAGTCTGGGGCGCAAAAGGAAATCCTTAACTCCCCCATGGAAAATATGGTGAAAGAATCTTTGCAGCCGCTTTTGCGGGCATGGCTTGATCAAAATCTTCCAAGGCTTGTTAAAGAAGTTGTCGCCGAACAAATTGAAAAAATTCTTAAGAGATAATGGATAAAAGATGACTAGAATTTTATTTTAGTCAATTATGTTCGTTTTTCTTTAATGTAATCTTTTCAAATCAGACTTATCCAAAAATGCCAGAGGATCCATTAACCCGTTTCCATAATAACATTTCAAGTCAGTTTTACCAGGTTTTGGAAGGGCGCAACCTTTTTTAAGGATTTCGACAAGTTTTGTACCGCTTATTTTCTTATTTTGTCTTTTATGGTATTCATCGATTAAGCTAAGCAAAGATCCCACCATTGGAACGGCAAAAGAAGTTCCAGAATCTAATTTAAATATATCTTTATCCATATCAGTGGCCACCTTAATATTGGTACCAAAAGCGGTGATAGTTATGTCTTGTAAAGCTTTATCCATTCCTGGATAACAGCTAGATGGATTTAAACAAATATCAAATTTCTTGCTATTGCTAAGCTTGACTTTTCCTCTTCCTAGTCCAGCTTTCTCTTTGGCGGAAGATATCATCGCGTTAACAACTATTAGAACCCTTTTTTTCAGTATAGGATGTTCAGCAAATTGTTTGAAGGGAACTTTCTGTAAAAACTCCGAACTTTGATTCATCTGGGAAACTTTTTCACATTCTGCAATAAAGTCACCTTGCTTAGGATTCATATCCTGAGCTTGCTTTCTTAATTCAATCCCTTTTTTATTTGCCTCAGAAATATCAAAACCAAAATTACCTGCAGAAAGAATTAAGATTTGATCGGTCTCTTCAAGCCCTTTTACTAAAAAGTTTAAAAAATCAGGCGTAAGAAAGTATAAATTTTTAAAATCACAAGGACTTTCTAAGTTAAAGCTTCCAAGGATAAGGCGGTTGGAAGATCGGAAAGCATTTCGAAAGGCATCATAAATACTGTCATCAATTATTGTTGCTGAAAAATTTATGCCTTGTTCCTGGGAATATGACTCAATAGCTCTTTTTTGTGCATCAGTTCTAATAAAGCCCGACTCTCCAAAAGGATAAATACTCGTACTTGCGAATTTTCTAGCTCCGTCAACCCAATCATCTCGCGTCCGACCAGCCACTTGACTAAAGCTGACAAGCTTAAGTTTTGCTTGAGGAATAAGGCCACCTGAAAAGTAGTGATCTTTTAAAGGATTTGCAATAAGAATACTGGTGATTCCTTGAGCGTGAAAGGACGGGGTCCAGAAGAACAAATCAAGAACCTTATTGCAAAAATCATGCGTATAACGCAATCTCGATTGATTGTTGAAATTTGTAGGAGGTTGGGGGTTTCTGCCGACATCAACAGCTTGAATTTCTTTTCCTAGAAATGCAGGATGAGTATATTGAAGAGTAATTGCTGGCTCGAGAATAACAACTCTCTGACCATTTCCTTGATATCCAAGTTGATGAAGTTTTTTAAAGTCATCAAAATATTCGTCATTAGCTGAAATTAGAGGTTCTGAGGCGTGAACTTCGCTCAAAAATATAAAAAACAATGGAGCTATTAATAAGTAAATCTTTCTCACAATTGATCTTCCTTAAAGTAAAATAAAAATTTTATATTTGGCAAGTATATAAATTTTTTAACACTGTCAATTTAATAAATGGTAGCCATGAAATTATAAAATTAATTGCGAGCATAAAAAGTATGATTAATAATTCTATTAAGAATTTCAATTAATTGTTTCTGATCTGTCTCGTCAATAGAACAAAAAAGATTACGATCAATAGATTCGACAATTGAAACAAGTTGGGTTGTTAACCTTTTTCCTTCAACTGTTAAGTTAACAAGTTTTGCTCTTGTATCCAGGGGATGCTCTCGACGTTTGAGGTATCCTTTAGAGATGAGGGGTTTAAGTGCCTGGGAGATCGTCATCTTATCAAGCTTTGAAATCTGCGCAAGTGTGGCTTGAGTTGGGGCTTGGTTGTTTTCCTCCAGCCACAGTAAAATGGCCATGAGCGTAAATTGTGGATGTGTGATCTCATAAGGTTCCAAGGATTTTTTGATAGTCCTTTGCCATGTCGTTGTGATCTGCCACAGCAAAAGACCAGGACTTTCTTTAGGCTTCTTAAAGAAGAAAGTGGAGCTAGTCATCTTCGCGACCCGCAAGGGCAGCAAGTGCCTCTGTTTGCTCAGGAAGAGTTTTTACGATTCCGTCTGCGACCAGTTTGCGCCAGAGAAAACTTAAAGGGCCAGAAATTTGTATGGTGGTGGTTAATTTTAGGCCATCCTTGGTCTCTTCCATTTCATGAATGCCATCCATAATCGCCCCCCAAAAACGAGTTCGATCTGTAAACTTATGGTTTTTTCGCACGTCGATAATCTCAATTTGAATAACAGGTGCTCCTATCGGTTTAAGGATGAATTTAGCGCCAACTTCGAAAGAGTCTTCGAGCTTACAATATTCGCTGTCTAGGTCCCATTTATGCCTGTTATTTACGTCTTCCCACAGGGCCCACACGCGCTCTTTTTTAAGGTTTTTAAAAGTGTTGCTATAAGATTTTGACCACATAATCGCCTCTTTAGTAAAAATAAATATTATATAAATATTTACTATATAGGTTTTTATTAATCAAGCGAAAATAATTTTCAGACTATGGTTGAAATAATTATTGAGCAAAGCGGTAATTATTCCGTCCCGCGTGTTTTGCTTCATACATGGCTTTGTCAGCGGCAAGCATTAAAGATGTTGGTGTTAAGTTATGTGCGGGCCCATAAAAAATACCAATACTGGCGCCAATCTCCATAGTCTTTCCATCATATTTAATCGGAATACAAATGCTTTTTTGAATGCGGCGAATCAAATTTTCTAGGGTGGAGTGATTTTTTACTGTTTTTAGTAGGATACTAAATTCATCTCCGCCTAAGCGTGCAATAAGGTCGGATTTACGAAGGCACTTCTGAAGTCGTTTGCTAATTTCAATTAATAAATGGTCGCCATAGGCATGTCCAAACGTATCATTGATACTTTTGAATCCGTCCAGGTCAATATAAATAACGGCAAATTTCAAAGGTTTTCTTTGAGTCTTGACAAGAATATTTTCAAGGGCTTGTTTAAACAGAACTCGATTAGAAAGTCCTGTAAGAATATCGTGTGTGGCAAGGTATTGTATTTCATTTTCATATTGAAGCTGCTCAGTAACATCCTTATAGATGGCGATTGTACCTCCTTCAGGCAGCTTTTTTTCAGTAATTTCAATATAATGGCCATTTGTAAGTTTATCGATATAGGGCTTGTAAGGCATGGTATGGGTTTTAAGACGTTTAGAAAGCCAAGCGAAATACTTATGATCTAGGTCAACATGCTGCTTTGCTGATCTGCGACTATTAAGAAGATAGATACCACGTTTATAGTTGATTTCTAATAACTTTTGATAATTAAGGCCTTGTTTGATTTCAGATTCTTGAAGGCTATAAATATTTCGAAAATTTTGATTGCATAGAATAAGTTGATCATGAGGATCAAAAATTGCAAACCCATCATCGACGCATTCAACCGCTTCTTTTAAAAGGGAAAGTCTCGCGCGGATTTCGAGGAGGTTTTCGACGCGAAAATTTTGATGGGCTTTATTTTTAAGCCATATATGAGTGCGAAGTTGCAGAAGGGCAGGTTCTAAAGTAGGGACAAAGAAATCTTCTGCTCCAAGCATAAGGCTTTGGGACACTTTTTCTTGAGTTGAGGAAGCAATTAAAAGAGGGATATGAGAAAATGAGCTTTGAGATTTTACGCTTTTTATAAACTCAAGCAGATGAATAGATGCTTGAAAATTGTTGATAATCAGATCGATCATCTGCTTGGATAAGACATCAAGAGCTTCTTCTAAGGTTGAGGCTATAAATAGCTTATGGCCCCCTTGTGTAAGTGAGTTAGCAATTAAATCACGTTCTATCATGGGTTCCCCAACAATTAAAATGTTGCCTTTAAGCAAAGAGGTGGAGTTATGGTGAGCAGGCTTTTCTAGACCTGATTGAGATAGGGTTTTATTTAGGAGGGAGACATCCTTACCGATGGAATACGCAGCTAAGGGAAAATCATATTTATTCAGTAAAAGATTATCTAAGATGCTAAAGACAGAAGGCTTTTTTGATAACATAAGTTCTGACATTTGTTGTATTGCCTTTGTAGTCTCTATTGTTGTTTTATTTTTATATCCTTAGTTTAAAATGAAATATTCTAATAAATAGTTAATATGAAGCTTTTGTTGTTAAATAAAAGATTATTTTTTACTTTGATTGTGTTTGAATTCTTAATTTTATTGTCTCCATATTGATCTTATAAAATATATATGGCAGCATACTAAGAAAATTAATTCTTAAGATCTTCTAGGGGAAATAAGATGGATTTTATAATGGCAACGTCCTTAATGGGAAATGTTCAGCTTTTATTCTTCTGCACGCTTACAATGACCATAGTATCATGTTGGATTGCTCCTCGTTGGATATCTTATCTAGGTTATGCTTTAAGTTGTGGTTTAGCTTATTGGTATCAATACGCAGAGGGATTTGGTTTTATATATTTATTGCTGATTGCACTGATGCTCTCAACCTATTATAGAGCCAAGTCTCTTTCTAAAGGTGTGCTAGGGGTGAGCTTAGCAGTCTTTATTTTCGCCATTTACCTCCATTTTATCCCAGGGTTTCACAATTTTATGATTGTTGATAAATTTCAAGTAAGTCCGAATTCTACGCCTTATTCTAGTTATGTTAATGTTGATAAAGTGATGGTTGGTTCTATCTTACTTCTCTTTTATTCTTCGTTAAATAGGTCGTTTAAGGAATGGAAAATATCCTTGCGAGTTCTTCCTTTACCTTTGCTTGTCGTTTGCGCTCTTTTATTGGGAACGGCCTTTGCCATGCACTATATCCGTATAGATCTTAAGTTACCTTCTATTTTGTGGTGGTGGATTCCAACAAACCTTTTGTTAGTTTGTGTTATGGAAGAAGTTTTTTATCGGGGTTTCATTCAAAAAGAGCTAATCAAAGCGTTCTCGCCTTATAAGGGCGGGAAATGGCTTGCTGTTGTTTTAGCGGCTGTTATTTTTGGGGCTTCCCACTATACAGGTGGGATACCTTATATTCTGCTTTCAACCCTTGCGGGGGGTGTTTATGGCTATGTGTTTATGCGCAGTCATCGGCTTGAGTCTTCGATAGTAGTGCATTTCTTAGTGAATTTAATTCATATCGTGGCTTTTAGTTATCCGTCATTGATGCGGGGGTAAAAGAGTTTTTACCCAAACTTCTAGATTTCAAGAGTGTCATTTAATGTAGAAGGTAGCTAATGAGTTTCACTGAATGACCCAAGCATAAACTTAGTATTTTAGTACCTTACTAAAGCTGAGCCCCAGATAAGGCCACCACCAATAGCCTCGTGAAGAATAAGGTCGCCGGGCTTCACGCGACCATCTTGAACAGCTGTCCAAAGGGCTAAAGGAATAGAAGCTGCAGAAGTGTTGGCATGCTTATCAACAGTTACGATAACTTTTTCAAGAGGTAAGTTTAGACGTTGAGCGACTGATTCAATAATACGGACGTTTGCTTGATGTGGAATAAACCAATCAATGTCATCAATGGCGATATTGTACTCAGCTAAGATTTTAACTGCCGACTCTGTTAATTTCATAACAGCGTGTTTGTAAACTTCTTGTCCTGACATTCTAATTTTTCCTGCTTGCCCCGTCAGAGAAGGGCCACCATCAGTATAAAGGATATCACTGAATTGTCCCGCTGTTTGAAGATGTACCCCAAACACTCCCCGATTCCCTGCCTGTTCTGGGGACATGCCTTCAAGCACAATAGCGCCCGCACCATCGCCAAACAAAACGTTGGTTCGGCGATCTTCCATATCAAGAAGCTTACTAAAGGTTTCACCACCAATTACAAGGGCAGTTTTTGCTTGTCCTAAACGCAGAAAGTTATCGGCAACTTGTAAAGCAAGAAGAAAGCCTGCACAGACTCCAGCAACATCAAAAGCTAAGGCTTTGGTATTATTAAGGAGTTTTTGCGTGAGGGCTGCTGTGGAGGGGAAAGTTAAATCAGGTGATGCTGTTGCCACGACGATAAGATCAACCTCTTGGATATCCTTTCCAGCATTTTGGAGGGCACATTGCGCCGCCTTGGCACAAAGATGCGAGGTTAATTCATCTTTTTCAGCAAAATGTCGTTGATGAATGCCTGTGCGCTCAACAATCCATTCATGCGAGGTATCAACAATTTTCGCAAAATCATAATTTGTTAAAATATGGTGAGGGAGGTAGCCTCCTACCCCAGTGATAACAGATCGCCACTGTCCAGGATGAATCATCTTAGGCAACTCCTCCAGGGTTGGAATCTGGTAGAGTCTCATCCTCTTTTAATTTTTGCGAAAATTCAAGAATCATGGCGCTAATATTTTGATTAATATTTTTTCGAATCATATCTGCAGCGACAGTAACGGCATTGTAGAACCCAGAGGTATCTGTTCCGCCATGACTTTTAACAGCAATTCCTTTAAGGCCCAAGAAAGGGGCGCCATTATATTTACTAGGATCAAGTTTGTTTTTTACATACCGCAAGGCTGGTTTAGCAAGCAAAGCACCGACCTTAGAAAGGAAAGATTGATCTAAGGCCTGACGCAAAAAATAAGTCATCAATCGTGCTGTGCCTTCCATGGTTTTTAAGGAGATATTGCCCATGAATCCATCTGCAATAATCACATCAACTGTTCCTTTTGAAATATCGTCTCCTTCAATGAAGCCATAATAATTTTCAAGGCATTTAGTCGAACGTAACATTTGTTGGGCAACTTGCAGAACAGCATTTCCTTTAAGCTCTTCCGAGCCAATATTAAGAAGTCCTACAGAAGGGTTCGTCAGATTTAAAACAATCTTTGCAAAAGCAACCCCCATCAAGGAAAATTCAATAATATTTTGAGGATTAACATCGACATTAGCACCTAGATCTAACATAACTTTAGGACCAGCAATTGAAGGAACCAGGCCAGTTATAGCAGGTCGATCGATGCCCTCAAGTGTACCCAATAAAATCTTGGCAAGCGCCATATATGCGCCAGTATTGCCTGCTGAAACAACGCCGTCTGCTCGCTCTTCACGGACAGCCATAATTGCTTGTCGCATGCTTGAGTCTTTAAAGCCTCTGACGGCCGCGCTCGGCTTCGTATCTGCGGTAATAATCTCGGTTGTCGGAATAAAAGTCGAGATAGATTGTAATTTTAGATGAGCTTTTAAAAGGGGTAAAACTTCTGCTTCACTTCCGTAAATTTGGAAAGTAACATCTGTAAAATCTTGTGCAACCCGCGAAAGCCCCTCAATGACAACATGAGGAGCTTGATCACCACCCATTGCATCAATAGCAATACGAATGCTCAAGCTAGGCCCCTTTCATCAATCATTAAGAAAAATCTGAGCGAAAAAAACGCTTAAACTTTAATATCAAGGATCATTCGACCACGATAGTGGCCACATTTAGAGCACATATGATGAGATAACTTCCGTTCACCACAATTTGTACACTCACCAGAACGTATTTGAGGAAGTGCGTGATGTGAACGACGCATATCGCGACGAGATTTAGAAACTTTTCTCTTAGGGACAGCCATGTTTCAACCTATCTGTTAATATTTCTGATGCAGAACCTACCCGAATTTTATTCAAACAGCAAGAGAAATGAAAAAGAAAAGAGGTTCTAGTATTATGTATAAAAAAAATGTTATTTTTCTTTAAATTATTAGGAAATAGTGATGATCGATACTCCCTTCATCCAATCAAAAAATGATCTTATTAATTATTTTGTTCAAGGAAATAAGCCAGAAACCCAATGGCGTATTGGTACTGAACATGAAAAACTATTATTTGATCAGCAATCATGTGCGCGAGTTTCTTATGAAAAAGGAATTGAGGAAATTTTAACTCAGTTGCAATCTTTTGGATGGCAACCAATTTTGGAGCATACGAAGCTTATAGGTCTTCAAAGGGGAAATGCAAGTATTTCTCTTGAGCCTGGTGGTCAATTTGAACTCTCTGGGGCACCCCTTACAACCATTCACGAGATAAGAGATGAGCTAGATAGCCACCTATTTGAGCTTAAATGTGTTGCCCATACTTTAGGAATTCGCATTGTGGGGTTAGGCGTTGATCCTATTTCTAATCGAAACCATATTCCTTGGATGCCTAAAGAACGTTATCGTCTTATGCGGCAATATATGCCCACAAAAGGGGTACATGGCTTAGACATGATGACCGCGACGTGTACGGTCCAGGTTAATCTAGATTTTTCCTCTGAAGAAGACATGGCCCTCAAGTTCAAGGTTGCTATGGCGCTACAGCCTTTAGCAACAGCTCTTTTTGCTAATTCTTCTGTTAAAGAGGGGAAAGATAGTGGCTATGCAAGTTATCGGGCGGCTATTTGGCAAGACACGGACCCTGATCGATGCGGACTGTTGCCTTTTGTCTTTGAACCAAGCTTTAATTTTGAAAAATATGTGGACTATGCACTAAGTGTTCCTATGTATTTTGTAAAACGAGATGACATCTATATTTCAGCATTAGGTTTGTCTTTTTATGATTTTCTACAAGGGAAATTATCAATTTTGCCGGGTGAGTTGCCCACACTCAAGGATTGGGAAGATCATTTAAGCACATTATTTCCTGAGGTTAGACTGAAACGTTATTTAGAGCTTCGAGGGACTGATGCTGGGACATCGCGTCATGTTCTTGCTTTGCCTGCTTTTTGGGTGGGGTTGCTTTATGACAAAGACAATTTACAAGAAGTCTACGATATCATCAAAAATTGGACTTATGATGATTTAAAAAATCTTTATTATACAGTGCCTCGATTAGGTCTTAATGCCGATTTTCAACAAAGAAAACTAAGAGAGTGGGGGCAGCAATTTTTAAAAATTTCTCAAAAAGGGTTGAAGTGCCGCAATTTTAAGGATTCCAAAGGATTAGATGAAACGAATTATTTGGCCTACTTGGAAGAGCGGTTAATTTCCTTTGATGCTGAAGAAACGCAAAATTTAGAAGCTTTTATCCAAGCTCATACTTTTTAGATTTTAGACTTGGAACTGCTCTTGGATGACGCGTTCTTCGAATCCATGATTTTCATCAAATAAAAGAGTAAAATGTTTGGAAGCATCTTCATAGATCTCAACCCATTGTGCATCACGGATTTCCGTTGAATCTGCAACGGCGCTTACAGGGCGTTTTTGAGGATCTAATACTTCAAATCGTACTCTTGTTGTATGAGGGAGTAAGGCACCTCGCCAACGTCGCGGTCTAAAAGGACTGATAGGAGTGAGAGCTAAAAGTTTGGCACTTAAAGGAATAATCGGACCATGAGCAGAGAGATTATAGGCTGTGCTGCCTGCAGGTGTAGCAATCAAAACACCGTCACAAACCATTTCATTGAGTCGCTCAATATCGTCAATAAAAATACGTAGTTTAGCAGCTTGGTAAGTCTGCCTTAAAAGAGAAACTTCATTAATTGCCAGCGCTTCGTAACTGACATTTTGCATGGTGATGACACGCATGTGAAGGGGGTGAAGCTGGATAGTTTTTGCTTTTTTGAGACGCTCTTCAAGATTTTGAGGGCTATAATTGTTCATCAGAAATCCGACACTGCCAAAATTCATGCCGAAAACAGATACATTGCGATTGAGGGTGGATTGAAGCACATGAAGCATAAAACCGTCACCTCCAAGGGCGATAATAATATCGGCTTGGTCGGCAGAAACAAAAGCATAGCGTTCTTTGAGAGTTAAGAGAGATTTTTGAGCTTCGGGGTGAGAGCTGGCAACGAATGCAATTTTCATATTATTCTAAACTCTTAAGACATACTATAAAAGTGTCGGCAAGTTGGTGCATCATTTTAAAATAAAGAGTGTCATCAGGAGGAAAAATTGTTCCAAAAGGATCTAGTTTTCCAGTTTTAATTCTTGTCGCGTCAGATAATGTTTTGATGAGGGGAGGATAAAATTGTGTTTCTCCAAAGATGCAACGCACATTTTTAAGTTTTATTTGTGCTTCTAAAGTTTTAAGCCTTTGCACGCTAATTGGAATTTCAGGATCCAGCGTTAACGCACCTAGACCTGTAAGTTGATAAGCTTTTTCAAAATATTGATAACCATCATGATACACTAAAAAAGGGTAATTTTTTACAGGGGTTAACTTTTCAGTTAATTCTTGATGGAGAAGAGCGAGCTTTGAAATCAAAACGGTCGCATTTTTTTTATAATAAGAAGCATTTTGAGGATCAAGTTGAGATAATTTATCTGCAACGATCTCAACAATTTTTTGCGCGTTGATAGGGGTTAACCATAAGTGTGGATCCATAGTATGAGATTCGGCCCCATGCGAATGAGAGCACGTTGGGCAATCATTCGATCGTATAGGTAATTGAATAAGATCAGGCATTTCATTTAATTGAATCGTTTTTGTAGAGCTCTGTTCTAGAGGTTTTTCTAAAAAAAATTCATAATTAGGCCCAATCCATATAAGCAGGTCAGTATTCTCAATTTTACGTCGATCGGAAGGTTTTAATGCATAGTGGTGAGGTGAAACGAGGCCATCTAAGAGAAGGGTGGGAATGGCCACATCTTTCATAACGCCTGCCACGAGTGAATGGAGGGGGGGAAGCGTAACAAGAATATGGGGCGCTGTGATACCCTTATAAGGAATAAAAAGAAAAAATATTAATACTTTTAACCAAGAACGCATGTTGCTATATCCATCTATTTCATTAATCTTAAAATATAGCTGGTTCATATCAAAATGTCGATTGTTTGGCTGAGGGATTAAGGAATTATTTCAGAAAATGAGTTACTTTTATTCAATTTTTCTGAAATATAATCCTGTTATCAAATTAGGTTTGCTTACGCCAAATGAGTGCAGTTAATCTGCTAAAAATTTTTGTTTGTATTGATCGGGAAAAAGACTAAATAAGGCCAATTCACACACATCTAAATCTAATGCAATCTGGCTTGTAATGTTGGGTGAAAGTGCGTGAAAAAGTGCAGTGAGCGCCTCTTTATTCTTTGGGGTTTCTTTTTGTATGGCATCTTCTAGAGTTTTTAGTTGCTTAAAACGTTCACATGAAAGTTCGGCGGCATTACAGTATCTTCGAATACGGCCATCGGGAAAGTCTATCAGTAGTTGATTAAGATTATTACTAAGATTTTGGCAGGTCAGTTGACTTTTATAGCTATAGCTTTCTTTATGGCCAAAAAAACTAGCCCCAAACGCAATGATAAAAATAAACTTCCGCATAGATCTCCCCTTATTTTTCTTTTTTTAACCTCAAATATGGCGTCTGTCAATCTTGCTTAATTTGGATAACCTTTAGTCTGTACAGAGAAATATCAAAGCATTATAAAGTGGTTATGAAGATATTGTTTATTACCTCAAATCGATTGGGCGATGCAATCTTATCAACGGGGATTTTAGATGCTTTAGGGCAACGTAATGCTCAAGTTGAACTTACCGTTGCTTGTGGGGCAATTCCCGCGCCTCTTTTTAGAGAATGGCCTGGATTACAGGAACTTATTATTCTTAAGCGGAAACCTTTTTTAGGACATTGGTTTTCTCTTTGGGAAAAAGTTGTACGTGATTCGTGGGATATTGTTGTGGATGTCAGAGGCTCGGCAATTGCTTATTGTGTGAGAGCGAAGCAACGGTTTATATGGCGTTCTACCACCACATTGAATCATCGAGTTGAACAATTAGCGGCAATGGCAGGTGTAAACCCAGTCCCTTATCCTCGTATCTATTTTGCTAAAGAACGAATTCAAAAACTCAAGCCTTATTTTGAGGATGGCCGACCTATGATTGCTCTTGCGCCAACAGCAAATTGGATAGGAAAAGAGTGGCCTCATGAATATTTCTTGAAATTAATAGGCGACATAACCAAGGAGGGAGGAATTCTACCAAAAGCACGTGTTGCTGTTTTCTCTGCTCCTCAAGAACGCTCGAGAATTAAGGATTTTCTCGCACAAATCCCATCTGAGCAGCTCATCGATTGTGCTGGTAATTTTGAGCTTTTAGATATAGGGGCTTTTTTTTCGCAGTGTCGTCTTTTTATTGGAAATGATTCTGGATTGATGCATTTAGCCGCAGCCACTGGGATTCCTACCTTCGGGCTTTTTGGGCCCAGTCTTGATCAACATTATGCCCCTTATGGATACAAAACAGGCTATGTTCGTACACCAGAATCTTATGAAATTCTTAAGAAACGACAACAAGCTGGGGAGCAAGGCAGTTTAATGACAAACTTAACAGTGGAAAGTGTTCTCGAGGCGTTAGAACAATTTTGGAGAAGGGTATCTGAATGATGCGTATTTTGCAACTCATGGCAGGAGGAGAAAGAGGAGGCGCTGAAAAATTTTTCGATCGTCTTGTCGTTGGGCTTCATAAAAAAGGACTTCAGCAAGCCGTCGTAGTTCGTCCCTATCATGATCGAGTGACTTTTTTAAAAGATAATGGATTGGAGCCTATTATCGCTCCTTTTAGGCGTATTTTTGATTTTCAAACACCGCGCATCCTTCGACAAACCCTGGATACTTTTAAGCCTGACATTGTTCTCACGTGGATGAGTCGAGCAAGCGAGCTATGTCCTCAAGGACCTTACGTTCTGGCTGCTCGGTTGGGCGGGTATTATAATCTTAAATATTATCAAAAGGCCGACCATCTGATAGGAAATACACAAGGAATTCGTGATTACTGTACGCAACAAGGGTGGCCTCTCAATTTTAGTCATTATTTACCAAATTTTGTGGATGCGCCATCATGTTCAATTGTACAAGATCGTCAGGCTCTTTCAACACCTAAAGATGCACCAGTTCTGTTGGCTTTAGGACGGTTACATCGTAATAAAGGTTTTGATATTTTGATTCCTGCTTTAGCCCAAATCCCTGGGGTGTATTTGTGGTTAGGAGGAGAAGGTGAAGAGCGTAAAGCTCTCGAAATTTTAGCTGCTAAATATCATGTTATGGATCGAGTACGGTTTTTAGGCTGGCGAAAAGATGTGAGTGCTCTTTATCAAGCAGCTGATATTTATGTATGTCCTTCTCGGATTGAGCCTTTGGGGAATGTGGTCATAGAAGCCTGGGCACATCAAAAACCTGTTGTGTCCGCTGACAGTGCAGGTCCCAAGAGTCTTATAAATCATTTAGAAAATGGGCTTTTGACGCCGATTGATGATATAAACCAGTTAGCTTCTGCCATCCAAGAAGTTCTGCAAAATAAAGTTCTTTTTAAAAAGGTTACACAAGCAGGATATCAATCTTATCTAGATAATTTT
The DNA here is from genome assembly GCA_001898705.1 of Caedibacter sp. 38-128. Lineage (GTDB taxonomy): Bacteria > Pseudomonadota > Alphaproteobacteria > Caedimonadales > Caedimonadaceae > Paracaedimonas. The sequence continues at coordinate 158,101 of MKUU01000044.1, read as the reverse complement.
ACAGAAGAAAAAATTATTGCTCAATACATTGCTTTTTTTGAGCATGTGCAGGGGAAAAAACGATTAAAAGTTTAGTCAGATGGAGAAGATTGGCATAAGAAGGGATATATAAATGATTAAAAGCATAATATTTGATGTGGATGGAGTTGTTTTTAAAAGTCAGGATGCTTGCGGTAATTATTTTTGGTCAAGCTCAATTCGTAAGGACTTGGGAGTACGGGGATTTCTTTTAAAGAAATTTTTTCTCCGGAATGGGACAATGTTACGAGGGGGAAAATTGGTACATTAGAGTACCTCAGAAGAGTTTTTGAAGATAAGATCTTTGATGATCTTAGTCTGTCCCCAGAAGAGTATATCGATTATTGGCTAAAGCATGATAACCATGTTAATTTAGAAATGTTGAATCTTGTTAAATCTATTGGGGTTCCTGCTTATCTGGGGACGAACCAAGATAGCTATCGAACAAAACACATTAAGAAAATTGTGGGTCATACATTTAGAGGATGTTTCGCTTCTTATGCTATAGGTCATATAAAACCAGAGTCGGGATTTTATCGATATATAGAAAATGAGCTTGGGTTAGAATCAAAACAAATATTATTGATTGATGATACCCTTGCTAATGTAGAAGGCGCAAAAGCGCGAGGCTGGCAATCCTACTTATATAAAGGGGATTTAAAGCAATTGAAAACATTCCTTCAAGAATTGAATTTGCTTACATAACAATCCACATAAAGCATTTTTTAAGAAGGCTTCACAAGCGCGATACCAATCTTATTTAGATAATTTTCAGAAGAAAAATCATTGCTTAATACATTGCTTTTTTGAGCGCGTGCATGGCCAGAAAAAGCTTTAAGGGTATGTTTGTTCATTTAAGATTCTTAATTAATAATTAAGGTTAATATTATAAGCTAAGCTTATATTGTTTATAAGGAGTCTGTAAAAATGAAAAAAAGATTGATGTTAGTTTGCAGTACTTTTGCGCTCTGCTATTCTTCTTATGGGGATGCCACAGACATTTCACCAGCCATGAGAAAAAATGCTGAAGACGTCATAGCAAGCTGTGAAAAAACGTATCAGAATGTGAAAGCCCAAGGACAGCGAATTGATAACATCAAGAAACCAACCCTTTTGAGCTCAAAAAAGACCAAAGAGAATTATAAAAATAAAGAGGTTTATAAAAGAGCTTTTAATCTTAGATTTGCTGAGTTTACAAAATTTACGGGTGATAAAATAAAAATTCGAACAGCAAAAGAACCCTCAAAGTTTCGGGATGAGGTTAATGCCTACAGTAGTAATTGCACCCGTTTTGCTGGTGGGTTGGTACAGTTTGTAGATTGGGCGGTTGCAGGAAAGCCTATAGATAAAATATCTGAGACTATTTTTAAAGATTGGATGATAGAGGCGAAATAGTTTTAATTGTTGCAAAATAATAAAGTTAATGATGTTGATTGCGCTGTATATGATATACTCATGATCGTTAAGAAGGTTCAGAGTGTATGATTGGGCTTTTGCGTAAGCTACAAGCAAGATTTATAAATTTCTTTGAGCGCGCATCTCATTCCTTTTTTGAGACAGCCATAGGACAAAAGGTGCTTATTTTATTGGCTCCTTTTTTTCTTTTACCTGGCGAGAATATCGAAGGTCGCCAAGCTTTTTTGAAGCTATTTAACTTTCTTCATATGCAAGTTTGGGCGCCTATTTTAGGGGGCTTATTTTTCTCGAGTGCTCTCACAGTTTTATTGCGGACGTTGCAGCGTGCCCATGTTCCTTTTGTAGGTGCTATTGATATTGAAGCTCTTCATGTTCTGTTCTTGCTGACAACTTTGAGCGTATTATTAGGTTATATTTTAGCTTTAACAAAATTTATTACCCCTTACCTTATTAATTTTTTCATTAAAAATGAACAGCTCGTAACCGAATCGATTCTATTTTGGACAACGCGATATGGTGGTTTTTTAATGTTCTTTGGGGTCATTGCGTGGTTTATTAGCGGTTTGGTTGCCTTAAAACCATCTTTCTTCCACATTATAATATTGTTGGGGGGTGTAGGTATACTTAGTTATGCGATTCGGAAAGAACTTCTAAGGCAACAACAAAAATTTATTGAGACAATTTCTCCCCACTTACGTTTTCTTTTCTTCATCGTTGAGAGTATTATTTTTGTTTTACTTTCTTTATTTGTGGTGACGGGTTTTTATTACATTTATTCTTGGTGAGATGTGAAAGGCCACCTTACAAGTGGCCTTCAATTTGAAAATATTAAAATTATTCATTATCTTCAGTTGAATTTAAAGGACTTTCAGAGGGTAATTCTGCTGCTTCATCTTGTGAAGAAGGAAGATCTTTCGTTTTAGTTTCTTCTTCTTTTATAGCAGGCGCCTTCTTTTTTTGTTTTGCTTTGCTCTTTTTGGTTTTCTTTGGGGACTTTTTTTTATCAGTTTTTTGTTTTGCTTTACGTGGTTTTTTTGTCTGTTTTTTCTTTTTTGGGGTATTTTTAACGGTATCTTCAGGAAGATTTTCTTCTACAACTTGGTTGTTTCCCATCTCTTGATTAGAAAGAGCGCTCTTATGTTCCGCTTCTTGCTCTAATGCTTGAGGCGCGGCTTCTGTAAAAGCAATTGGGCACAACGAAAGAGTGCCAATCCCGATTACAAAATAAATAAATGCATTTTTCATTTTATATTTCCTTTTTTAGATTTTAAATTAATGCGTTAAGTGAACATCTATTTAACGGATGTATCATAAAGAGGTCTCCAGTATGCGACAATAGGTATTTATTGTAAGGCCTTAGAAAGGCATTATTGTCATTCTATCAAAGAAAAACTTTTCTTCTCTCGAGAAAGTTTTTGTACTATGACTTTGATCGATAGAAATAATAAGGAGTTAAAAATTTCTTTAAGGAAACAAAGCAATTATTAATACAATCTTATTATGACCGCTGTATTTTGGTGATTGCTCTTTTAGGTTTTTCTTGTGGTCTGCCGTTGCTCTTAACAGCTTCGACGCTGGGGTATTGGATGGCACAGGAAAAAATTAGTTTAACAAAAATTGGACTTATGAGTATAGCAGTTTTGCCTTATACGATTAAGTTTTTATGGGCTCCTTTGATCGATCGGTTACGTTTGCCCGGATTAACACGTTGGCTTGGGCGCCGGCGAGCGTGGCTTTTTTTAAGTCAAAGTTTCTTAATCATTTTTTTATTTTGTTTAAGTCGGCTTGATCCTGCTCATCATTTGGAACAAATAGTTATTTTTGTATTTTTAATTGCCTTTTTTTCTGCAACGCAGGACATTGTCATGCTTGCCTATCAAGTTGAACGTCTTCAAAGAGCTCAATATGGTGCTGGAGAAGCTGCCGGTATTTTTGGATATAGGCTGGGAATTCTGTTGGCAGGGGCTGGCGCTTTTTATTTAGCTTCATTCCTGAGCTGGAATACGGTCTACCTTGTGATGACTGGTTTTCAATGTATTGGCCTCATTACGACTTTATGTGCGCTTGAGCCTCGCCCTCTCCAAAATCCTGAAAGCCAATTGCGTGAACAAAAGGCTCGAGAATATCTCTTAACACATCCTCGATTAAAGGGGTGGCGGGGCCCCCTTTTAAGTTGGTTTTATGGAGCACTGATTGCGCCTTTTCATGATTTTATCAAACAGCCAGCTTGGCTTGCGAGCCTATTCATCATGCTTTTTTATAAATGCGGTGACAATTTGATTGGCTCTATGGGGAATATTTATTTTAATAAACTTGGCTTTACGAATATTGAAATTGCGAATGGTTCGAAAATTTTTGGATTATGGGCAACTATTTTAGGAGGATTTATAGGCGGTCTTATTGTAAAGCGCTATGGAATGCTGAAAAGCTTATTTTGGTGTGGGGCTTTTCATGGGATAACAGCTCTAGGATTTATTCTTTTAGGAATAGTGGGGCACAACAGTATTGTTTTTTATTTGATTGTAGCTTTAGATAATATAACGGGAGGAATGAGAGTCACAGCATTATTTGCTTATCAAATGACTTTGTGTTCCCCTTCTTATGCTGCAACTCAGTTAGCTTTATTGACATCAACCACTCATCTCGGAAGAGTTATCTTTTCTTCGTCTTCTGGATGGATTGTTGAGCATTTAGGATGGAATACTTTGTTTTGGCTTGCAACCTTTGGTGTTGTGCCTACTTTAATGGTCATTTATTATCTTTCTCGCATAAAAAAAGAAAATTTGTGGTTTTCAAATTAAGAGAGGCATATACAGGATGCAGGATGAGACAAGAGATACAACGATAGAAGATAAAAAAGATAATACTTTTAGGGAAATAAACGTTCTCTCTTCTAAATCTTGGGTTTACTGTGCAGGGGATACAAAATTTGGGCATCCGCGTGTTTTTTTAGATCTTTTGAAAACGGGTGTCGCTATTTGCCCTTACTGCAGCTGTCGGTACATTGTAAAAAAATAAGGTATTCTACAGATAAAAAACCATAAAAATTTTCTGAAATCTTGGGTTTTATTTCTTCTTTATTTTTAATTGGTTTTTTAGTTCAAAAATGATAAAATTAATCTTATTTTAACTTTAAATGAAATTGTTAAGTATTAAATTTGATTTTGTTAAAATTAAACATAAAAACTTTGTAGATTAAATTTAGAAATACTTTTTATTATGAATAAAGATCTTTTGGCGGCAATCGATTTAGGTAGTAATACTTGTCGATTAATTGTTGGCAAGAAAGGCGCCCAACATTTAGACATCATCGAAGTTTTTTCGCGTAATATTAGGTTAGGGGAAGGGCTTACTCAGACCGGTAAACTAAATAAATTAGCCATGAAAAGAGCCTTTGATGTGCTAGAGACATGTGCAAAACGTTTGCGCCATCATGCCCCCTTTAAATTAAGAGCAGTTGCAACTGAAGCCTGTCGGCGTGCTCAGAACGGTCCTGACTTTGTAAAACAAGTTTCAGAAAAGACAGGTATTCAGCTTGAAGTTGTCTCTCAGCAACAAGAAGCTTTATTGGCTCTTAAAGGGTGTGCAAGTGTCTTAGACCCCTTAATTCCTTATGCAATATTATTTGATATTGGTGGTGCTAGTACGGAAGTGTTATGGATTGAAATTAAAAAAGACGAGCCTTTAAAGCTTATAGATTATGTTTCTTTGCCTTTCGGGGTTGTGACCCTTGCCGAAGAATTTCCGCATGAAAGCGCAAAATCCTATTCTTTGATTGAACAACGAACTCATGATTTGTTGGAGAAGTTCAGTAAGAAGAACAACATCCATCATTATATAGAGCAACATCAAGTTCAACTTATAGGAAGTTCTGGCACTGCCACGACCACGGCGGCTTTACATTTAGGATTAAAACGTTATCAACGAGAGCGTGTGGATGGCTTAATTATGAGTTTAGAAGAGGTTTTTGCCACGATAAAATATGTTCAAATGATGGCTTCTGAAGAGAGAATGATTCACCAATGTATAGGAGCCGACCGAGGAGATCTTATTTTAGGAGGGATGGCAATTTTAGAAGCAATATGTAAGTTATGGCCTGTTGGCAAAATACGTGTTACGGATAAAGGCGTGCGAGAAGGCATTCTGACAGAGCTCGCTTTCGGTTCCGGCCATATTCCTTTTCCTGCGGTTAACTCTTTATTTCGAGTTGCTTAAATGTCATCCTTAAAACCTACAATGAGAGCTAAGTCAGTTCTTCTTAAAACAGCTCGCGGGCGAAAACCTTCTTCGCAGCGTTGGCTTCACCGTCAATTAAATGATCCCTATGTACAAGAGGCTCGTGCAAAAGGATTTCGGTCGAGAGCAGCTTTTAAATTGATTCAATTGAATGAAAAATTTCAGTTTTTGAAGCCTGGAATTACCTTAATTGATTTGGGCGCAGCTCCCGGCGGATGGGCACAAGTCGCTGTTCAAAAGATTAACCCTCACCAAACAGGAGGAAAAGTCATTGGTATTGATCTCTTAGAAATTGAACCGCTGAGTGATGCCGTATTGATTCAAGGTGATTTTCTAGAGTTAGATCAACGTCAAAAGATAAAAGCTCTTATCAATGAGGGGGCGCAAGTTGTGATGAGTGATATGGCAGCTTCTACTATTGGGCATGCAGGTACAGATCATTTGAGAACAATTGCTTTGGCTGAAATGGCTTTTCAATTCGCGCGAGAAATTTTAACTCCTGGGGGGACGTTTATTTCAAAAGTTTTTCAGGGGGGGACAGATCCTGAGCTTTTAAAACAGATGAAATGTCATTTTAAGACTATTAAGCACATGAAACCTCAAGCAAGTCGCAAAGAATCTCCCGAAATGTATGTGGTTGCTTTAGGATTTCATCCATGACACCTGGAGCTCGTGTATCAGCAGCCATAGATCTTTTAAGTCATGTTTTTACCCCCAGCGAGCAGCCTTTTGACATCATTGTTAATCAATATTTTAAGCAACGTCGGTATGCAGGTTCGCAGGATCGACGTACTATTTTAGAGCTCGTCTACGGCGTTTTGAGAAGTTTTTATAAACTTCTTTATATAACCCAAGAAAAACTTCCTCGGATATCTTCAGTACGCTTATATTTATTGGCGTATCTTAAGTTATTTCTGCATAAAGAAGAGGAATTAAAAGATTGGTTTTCAGGTATTGGTCATGCACCACCTCCATTGACAATGGCTGAGCAAGATTTTTTAAAGGATCTTTCAAAAGAAGCCGTAAAGTGGCCGGCATGGGCTGAAGCAAATATACCAGAGTTTTTATGGTCAGAATTTCAAAGTATTTTTGATGTAAATGCGATTTCCGAAGCTGAAAGTTTAAATCAGGAAGCCGCTGTTGATCTGCGAGTTAATCTTTTAAAAACAAGTCGAGAAGTGATTAAAAAATCATTAGAAAGTGAAGGGATTGCAGTTACTGAGGTGCCATATTCTCCTTTTGGTCTTAGGGTGGCAAGACGCCTTAATTTGAAAGATCACCCATCATATCGACAGGGTTTATTTGAATTTCAAGATGAAGCCTCACAATTGATTAGTTTGTTGTGTGATGTGCAAAGCGGAGAGACAATTTTAGATTATTGTGCAGGGGCAGGAGGTAAAACACTCGCATTAGCAATGCTTATGGGAAATAAGGGACGTATTGATGCCTATGATGTGTCATCTAGTCGTCTAAAAAAAGCCGAATTTCGCGCTCAGCGCACAGGATGTCAAAATATTTCTTTTCTGGCAGATGCGCCCGATAAAACCTATGATCGCGTTTTAGTGGATGCGCCTTGCTCAGGCACTGGAACATGGCGGAGGCATCCTGAGTGGCGGCTTACGTTAACATCGGAAAATCTTACGAAATTCACTCGTCTTCAAAAAGATATTATTTTTAAAGCGGCTCAAAATGTTAAAGGAGGTGGAAGACTTATCTACGTCACCTGTTCTTTGCTTGCGTGTGAAAATGAAAAAATTGTGGAAAATTTTCTTGCTTATCATCCTCAATTTAAACTGATGCCTGTTTCAATAGTGTGGAGGAAATTACTGGAAACTCCTTGCCAAACAACATCCCCATTTTTACGTTTTACCCCTTATCAACATAAAACAGATGGTTTTTTTATCGCGATTTTTGAAAAAAAATAAAAAATATTATTACGTAATGGATAAATTATACGAGAATATTTCGATCCTCTAAATGATGTTTATTTTCGCCCAAATAATTTTTCAATATCGTACTTTTTAAGTTCAACATAAGTTGGGCGCCCATGATTACACTGACCGGAATGGGGAGTCTCCTCCATCTTTCGTAGTAATGCATTCATTTCTGCAAGCGTCAAATTGCGGCCAGCACGAATGCTTCCATGGCAGGCCATTGTTGAGAGAATTTCTTCAAGGTGCTCTTTAAGACTTAGAGGTTGCCCTAATTCAATAATTTCATCTGCTAAGTCTTGAATTAAACGCGCAATGTTGAAATTCCCTAAGGCTGCAGGTGCTTCTCGTACAAGAATTGCATCTCCGCCAAAAGCCTCAATTCCAAGACCAAATTGTTTTAATTCTTCACTATGTGCCAAAAGAGCGCTCTGGGAAGATTCTTGCAGCGAAACAATTTCAGGAATTAATAAATACTGACTTTGAGCTTGAGACTTCAAAAATTGACTTTTAAGGCTCTCATAAACAAGCCTTTCATGAGCAGCATGTTGATCTACAAGAATAAAACCATCTTCAGTTTCCGCAACAATATATGTTTCATGAAGTTGAGCTCGGGCTTCTCCCAAAGGATGATGTTCCTTAATTTCATGGGCAGAAATTTCATCAGGAATGGTCGGTTCTTCAAGTTGAAGAGCATGCGCGGTTGCTTGTTCTTTTGGCGCAAAACTATGGGGGCGAGGCGAAGAATATATAGGCTTTAAGGAGGGCCGACTTGGCATCACAAAGCTTGGCTGAGACGGCTTAAATTGTGGGGTGACAGATGGTTGCATTGCTTTTAAAGCAAAAGAACTTGTTGTTGTTGCAGCTCTGTGCCCTGCTTCTGTTAAGGCTTGCTTTAAAGCACCAATAATCAAACTGCGAATGATGTCATTTTCACGAAAACGAACTTCGGTTTTTGCGGGATGAACGTTGATGTCTACTTCTGCAGGAGGAACCTCTAAAAATAAAGCAACCAAAGGATGGCGATCACGTGCAAGAAAGTCTTGGTAAGACACGCGTACAGCTGTGTTAAGAAGCTTATCTTTAACGGCACGTCCATTCACATAAAGATATTGTAAGCTTGCGTTGCTTCGATTCATTGTTGGTAAGCTTGTAAAGCCAAGAATTTTATAATTTCCACGTTCTGCGTTAATAGAACACGCATTATCAATGAACTCTTTTCCCATCAACATACTGAGGCGATAAAGTCGGCGTTCATTAATATCTCCCAAGGTCACAGGAAGATCGAAATAGGTTTTTTTGTCGTCTTTAAGGGTGAAGCAGATTTCCGGATATGCCATTGCAAGACGGCTCACGGTATCAACAATAGCCGTCATTTCAGAAGTGGCTGATTTCATAAATTTCAATCGAGCCGGCGTTGCATAAAATAAGTCGCGGACTTCAATGCGTGTACCCACATTTTGAGCCGCAGGTATTGGCCCTAATTTCTGACCTCCTTCAACTTTTAGGGACCAAGACATATCATTGCCTTGAGCACGACTCGAAATTTCAAGGCGACTGACAGAGCCAATAGAGGGAAGGGCTTCTCCTCTGAAGCCAAGCGTTTGAATATTAAATAAGTTCTCGTCAGGAATTTTAGAGGTTGCATGGCGTTCAACAGCCAACAAAAGATCTTCTTGTGTCATTCCTTGGCCATTGTCTTCCACAAGAATAAGATTTTTCCCGCCTTCCCGGATAACGATATCAATAGCTGTAGCCTTGGCATCGATAGCATTCTCGATTAACTCTTTAACAACTGAGGCAGGACGTTCTACAACTTCTCCAGCTGCAATTTGGTTAATTAAATTGGGAGGGAGAAGGCGGATCATGAAGCTTTCCGACTCAAATATTCGCGCGTTAGAATCTTACCTTCTTCAACAGCAGGTTGGTCAAAAGCGTCAATTCCAAGAAGCTTCGCCGTAATCATAGTCTCAAGCATATAATGGATGAAAAGAGCCCCTAAAGTTCGTTCGTTCAATTGAGGAAACGTGATGGTACGGGTGGGACATTCTTGTCGAATGAGCGTCGCGACGGTAGCATTTTGCTCGGCTCTCATCAAATCAGCAAGCGTATGTTGATGGAGATAAGCAAGTTCAGGATCGTCGGTGTTAACCTTAGGTGCTGGACTAAAGGTGTCTAGCATGACTAAGGTGAAGAATTTATCGTTGGGTCCTCCTAAATAAAGCTGTAACTGGCTATGCTGGTCAACGGTCCCTAAAGCATTAATAGGTGTAATACCCCTTTTCTCTTTACCTAGGCTTTCAGCCCATAATTGTCTAAACCACAAGGCGAAAGCTGAAAGACGATCGATATAAGGCATGAGAACAGTCTGGGTACAGCCGAACTGTTGGTAATATGCGTAACTTAAAGCGGCTCCTTGAACAGCATTGTGCGTCCCTCCTTCTATTTCTTGGGAGAGATATTGCTGAGCGCCCGCAAGAAGCTCTTGCACATCGATGCCTGCGATTAAGGCTGGTAGCATGCCGACAATTGAAAAAACTGAGAAACGTCCACCAATTTGACTCGGATGATCAAGGACTTGATATTGATGGTGCTCGGCAAGACGACGCAAAGGTGAATTCTTGGGTTCAGTAATCACAATCACTTGGTCTTGTACGAGCTTATCTTGAAAGGCATTTATGAGAGAAAGAAACTGGCAAAGCGTTTCGGCTGTCGTGCCAGATTTTGAGATAACCAAAAAACCAGTTGTTTGGAGATCGATGCCTTCTAAGAGATGATTAAAGGTATGAGGATCAATGTTATCCATGAAATGAAAATAAGGTGAAGATGCTGGGGCACTTACACGTGTTTGATAAAGTTCAATACATGTTTGAGCTCCGAGGGAAGAACCCCCTGTTCCAAATAGAACAACATTCTTAAAGCGTTTCTGCCAAGTTTGAGCAATTTGTTGATAGTGGGTAAGTTGATCTTGGTCATAAATAACAGAAAGGGCAGGTAACTTTTTATCATGATACGCCGCTTTAACTTCTTCAAAACACGTAAGCGCTTTCGCTTGGAAAGAATCAAAGGACTCTTCCTTAAGACGATTATCCAGGAAACATCCTTTAATTGAAAAATTTAAAAGTGATTTATTGGGCATGAATTTCTCCTTCTTCAGGATTGCCAACAATGACAATTTGAAGTTTTTCTGGTGTAAAAAAATCTTTTGCAAATTGATTAACTTGCGTAAGCGTAATGGCATTGAGTAATTGCTCACGGTTTTGCATATAGGTAATGGGAGCTTCAAATTCTTGATAAAGAAGCAAAAGCTCAGCAATTTGAGGAGAGGACATAAAGTTCAGTGTATAAGCTCCTAGAATATGGCTTTTAGCGTCTTCAAATTCTTCTTTTGTAAGGCCGTGATCGCGGATACGTTTCCACTCTTCTTTTATTAAAGATAAACTTTTCATAATGCGCGTATTTTGGCTTCCCACGCTTCCAATCAAAAGACTGATAAGAGGCTCTTGGTTGATATTTGTCCCGACATGATAAGCATAGCCTCGTTTCTCTCTAACTTCATTCATTAATCTTGAAACAGAACCGTGTCCTAAAGCCTCATTTGCAATCGCAAGTTTCAGGTTATTTGGATCTTTAAAAGGAATGGCTTGCTGCGCGAAAAAGCCAATACTTTGAGGCTGGGCCAATTTTATCGTTGTCACTTTTTCTTGTTGAGGGAACTGAACAGGAGGGATTTGAGGTAAGCTTGATTCTTTAGGAAGGGAGCTTAAAATTTCATCGAGAATTTGTTTTAGTTCTTGAGCTGTAATATTCCCGCATACACCTATTTTTAAGGTGTTTCGGCTCAAGTTTTTCATAAAATTTTTGAGATCATTAGGAGTAATTTTTTTAATTGTTTCAAGAGAGCCTTCAGTAAGACGCGCATAAGGATGAGTTGTGCCAAAGATTTGTTTTCTTAATTGAAATAATGCAATGGTTGAAGGTTTTTTTTCACTGTTAGCTAAAGAAGTCGCATGAGCATTTACAACTTTGGTAAACTCATGAGAAGAGAACAGGGGTTCAGTAAGGGTAATTTTCAAAAGCTGAAAAGCTTCTTTTGCATTAACCTGTGTTGTTTTCAAAGAACCTTGAAAATGAGAAAGTGTAACATCAAAAGAAATAAAACTCGCAATTTCTTGTAATTTTTGGGCAAAATCGTGAGAACTAAATTTTCCTGCTCCTTCGGTAAGCATTTGTGAGGCAAGAGCCGCAAGCCCCTTTTTATCTTCGGGATCTTGAGCCGCTCCTATTTCAAAACTAAAATTCATTGCAATAACAGGTGTTGTGTGATCTTCAACAAGCCATGCTCTAACCCCATGTGTTGAGACAACCTCTTGAATTTTTAACTCTGCATGTGCAAAGGAAAAACTGCTCAGCAGGGTGATAATTAAAGAAAAAAACAGTCTCATAATTTTTCCTCGCAGATTATTTTTGCGGCCATAAAATAGCTGTAAAATTAGATTTAGAATCAAAGATAAGCTTAAAAGTTGCATTTACTTGTTCTTGAGTAACGGCTTTTATGCGATCTGGCCATGATTCAAATTCCTCAATTGTTTCACCGACCACAAGGGCTTTCCCGATTTCATTGCTACCGCTCAACACGTGATCGCGTGTATAATCGAGGTGTGCTAAGAGTCTTGTTTTAGATTTTTCGACTTCCGATACATTCAGTCCGTGTTGGATAATTTTTTCTATTTCCTTGTTAAGAGCTGTTTCAACTTCTTCAATGGTGTGTCCTTGCGCGGGTTGAGCTAATATGAGGAGATAGCCCGGGCTTCGTGTATAGCCTTGATAAGAAATCTGAATAAAGGTTGCAATTCTTTGATTTTCAACAAGTTCTCGATAAATGCGTCCTGTTACGGGCTTATCTAATAATTCACTTAAAACTTGGAGTGCATAAAAATCTTTCCGAGAGCCTTCCTTAAAATTAGGGGCGTTAAAAAGTCTTAAAAAATAGGGTTCTTGAATAAGAGGCGAAGACATCTCAAGCCTTTGCCTTAAGGGCTTCATTTTGGGTTCTTGAATATTCAAAGGTCGAGGCTTTGCTTTAGCAGGGATCACCTCATAATATTTCTTGGCAAGCGCTTTAACTTCTTCAACCGTTACATCGCCAGCAATCAAGAGAATTGCATTATTTGGGGTATACCAAGTGTTATAAAATTTTTGGGCATCTTGAGTCGTGAATGTTTTGATTTCATGTTCCCACCCAATGGCAGGCAAACGTGCTGGATGATGCTTAAAAAAGTTGGCAAGAACAGTTTCAAAAAATACCCCTGTAGGACTGTTGTCAACCCGCATATGGCGTTCTTCAAGGATAACATCTAATTCAGGTTTTGCATATTGTTCTTCGATTTCAAGTTGAGCCATCCGTCCAGCTTCTAGGCTCATAATAAGTTCAAGTTTGTTTTTGGGGACAACCTGGTAATAAACTGTAAAATCTGGGGAAGTAGCTGCATTTTGTTCGCCACCGACACGATTAACCTCTGTCAGCATTCGGCCTGCTGGCGAAGCCAAGCTTCCTTTAAACATCAGATGTTCAAGATAGTGGGCTAGGCCTGATTTTCCATGAGGATCATCAATCGTGCCAACTTTATACCAGACCATTTGTGTCACAACTGGTGCACGATGATTTTCAATCACCACAACTTGAAGACCATTTTTTAACGTAAAGGTGTGAGGATTATAAACGGCTGCTTCTACATTCCAATAAGCAAGAACAATGATGAGCATATAAAAATGTAAGCAAACTCGTTTTAACATTTTAATACATCCTCATTAATTTAATGGTCCTGGGGCATCTTTATCATGAAGCTTTTTATATTCTTCTTGGGGGTCAATAACGTCGCCTGCAGGTTTTCCTTCCCAGAAAATGATTTTTTTAATGGCTTGTTCTCCTGGTTTTGAAACCTTTGCTTCTTGATTAACTGCCTGGCGTATATTGGGGTGGCTTTCTTCTGTTTTCGCCGCTTGTAAGAGAGCTTGCTCTGCAAGTGAAGCGTTATGTGTTTCGGTTGCAACGGGCTGTTTTATAAGGAGCTCTTTTGCTTGAAGCTGAGTCTTGTGAGAATACGTTGCTGAATCGCCGGTTACAGGTGGTTTTAACCCAATGCCAGGGGGCATACTTAAAGGCGGATGATCTAGAACGGTGAATTCATCAGGTTGCGTCCTCTCAAGACCTAAACTTTTCTTAGTTTGGCTACAGCCTGACATAGCTAGAAGGCTTGTACTCAGTAAGGCTAAAAAAAGAAAATTATATTTTTTGTTCATGAAGCGTTCCTCGTGAATTTCTAAAATTATCAATTAAAATAAATCCGACACCAAGTGTAATCGCAGTATCTGCAACATTAAAAGTCGGAAATGCATAAGCTCCCCAGTGAAAATGCAAAAAATCAACAACAGCTGAGAAGCGAAGACGATCCACAACGTTACCTATCGCACCTGCAATAATAAAACCAAAACCAAAGCGAAGTAAATTGTTTTGGGCTTTCCAAAGCCATCTTAACAATAAACAGGAGATACTGAGGGCAAAGGTGCTAAGAATATAAACATTCCAGCGGCTTGGTGTATTAAACATGCCAAAGCTGATGCCATGATTCCAAACCAATACCAAGTCAAAGAAAGAAGTAATTGTAATTGGCGCACGAGGAAGAAAAAAGTATTTTAAGATAAGAGCTTTTGTCCACTGATCAATGCCAATAATAAAAGCAATCACCAAAAGAGAAAAAGTATTAGATCGTTTGATAGAGTCCATTATTTTGCCTCTTCAATCACATGAATGCAACGGTTACATAAGGTGGTGTGGCTAAGATGGCTGCCCACTTCTTCTAAGACACGCCAGCATCTTTCACATTTATGGCCAGGGGCTACGGATACTTGAATCCCTAAATGATCAAAATCTGAACTTGTAAACGCTGTAGAAGGAATTATGTCCGCAGAAATATCGAAGCTTGAAGTAATTGCAAGTTCAGCATAGTCAACATTTGAGCGCATTTTCTTTTGAGGATCAAAAACAGTCACATGAGCTTGCAAACTTGATTTAATCAAACCTTGGGATCGAGCAACTTCAAGAGCTCCTGTGATCACCCGCCTTTGAGCGCGTAAAATATCGAATTCTTGAGCAAGACAGTCATCTTTCCATGTTTCTGGCGTTTCAGGAAGGAAGTTCAAATGAATACTTTCACATGCTTCGCCAAAACGCGCCAACCATGCTTCTTCGACGGTAAAACATAGGACGGGAGCAAGCCAGTGTAATAAACGATGCAAAAGTAGATCAAAGACAGTGCGTGTTGCGCGACGTTTCAAATCCTGGGCACTATCACAATAAACAACGTCCTTACGAACATCAAAATAAAAGGCAGATAGGTCCGCAGAACAAAAATGATGAAGAGCGCTATAGAAAGCTTGAAAGTTGTAAGCTTTGGTACACTCTTTGAAGAGGGTGTCGAGCTGATAGAGTCGATGCAAAATCCATCGCTCTAGGTCGGGCATGTCTGAAAGAGAAACATGCTCTTCTTGTGTAAATCCATGTAAAGCCCCGAGTAAGTAACGAAGCGTATTACGGAATCTACGGTAAATATCTTCTTGATGCTTTAAGATTTCTGGCCCGATACGTAAGTCATCAGAATAATCACAGCTTACGACCCAAAGTCTTAGAATCTCGATTCCCAAAGTCTCTGCAATTTTGTCAGGAGCCACAACATTGCCTTGAGATTTAGACATCTTCCGGCCTTGTTCATCGACGGTGAAACCATGCGTCACAACGGCTTTATAAGGCGCTTGATCCTTAGTTCCACAGCCAACCAAAAGTGATGACATAAACCAGCCTCGATGTTGATCTGATCCCTCGAGATAAAGAGAGGCAGGAAAAGCCAATTCAGGACGTTTTTCGAGAACAAATTTTTGAGTTGAGCCTGAATCAAACCAAACGTCTAAAATATCATTCACTGGCTCATAGTCAGCATGATTATAGGCAGGACCTAAGAAACGTTCTGGGTTCTTGTACCAAGCTTCTGCACCTTCTTGATGTACAGCTTCAATGATTCGCTGATTGACAACAGAATCAATGAGAGGTTGTTTCGTTTCTTTATGGACAAAAATCGTGAGGGGTACCCCCCAAGCTCTTTGACGAGAGATACACCAATCAGGACGATTTTCAACCATGCCCTTGATGCGATTTTTACTTTGAGACGGATACCATTGAACGCCTTCAATGGCATTAAGGGCTTGGTGGCGCAGATGATTAGCGTCCAAACTGATAAACCACTGTGGTGTTGTTCTATAAATAAGAGGAGCTTTAGAGCGCCAAGAATGAGGATAGCTATGCAGAATTTTTTCTTTTGCACCAAGCGCTTTATTGTCTGATAAAAGTGCAATGATTTTATCATCGACTTTAAAGACATGATCGCCAGCAAAAAGCGGTACCCAGGAGGCATACGTGCCATCATCTAAAACAGTCTCAGGTACTTCAAGTTGATAGCGTTTTCCAAGTTCATAATCTTCGATACCGTGACTTGGGGCTGTATGAACAAGGCCTGTTCCTGTATCAACAGCGACATGGTCACCCGGTAAAAAGGGAACGTCATGGTCATACCCTTGTCCTGCAAAAGGATGGTTTGCTTTTACACCTTCCAAGCGAGTGCCTTTGAAAGAAGCTAGAATTTTCGCGTCCACAATACCTAGTTTTTTTGAAACTTGATCAATAAGTTCTTTGGCGATTAGAAGTTTTTCTTGGGGGAGTGCAAGAGAGTCAGGCTCAACCTTTTGGACAAGAAGAATAACATAATCAACCTCAGGATGATAAGCGATCGCGCGATTTCCTGGTAATGACCAGGGCGTCGTTGTCCAAATAACGGCGGAAGTTTCTTGAAGGTCAGCGTCAGCAGTCGCTTGAATCTTGAAACGGACATAGATTGAAGATGACGTTTTGTCTTCGTATTCAACCTCAGCTTCAGCAAGGGCTGTTTTTTCAACGACTGACCACAGAACAGGCTTAACGCCCCGATAGACGCTTCCTTTTTCTAAAAAGGTGAGGAAAGTTGCTACGATCTCAGCCTCAGCGTCAGTATCCATGGTAATATAAGGATTATCCCAATCGCCTAACAGACCAAGACGTTTAAATTCTTCTCGTTGAATCTTAATCCATTCTTCGGCAAAGGTGCGACAATCGGCGCGAAATTGTTGAATATCAATTTCTTCTTTAGTTTTGCCTTCTTTTCGGTATTTTTCTTCAATTTTCCACTCAATGGGGAGCCCATGACAATCCCATCCTGGGACAAGCGGGGCATCATGACCTAGCAGATGTTGAGCGCGGATCACGATATCCTTAAAGATGCTTGTAAAGCCATGGCCGACGTGAATGTGCCCATTGGCATAAGGGGGACCCGAGTGCAAAATAAATTTTGGCAAGCCTTGAGTCTTGTTCCGAATTTTTTTATAGAGCTTCTGTTGGTCCCAGAGCTTTAATATTTCTGGCTCCCGCTCCCGCAAATTTGCTTTCATTGCAAAGGAAGTGGTCGGCAGAAAAACGCTATCTTTATAATTCATTACAATTGGGCCTTGCTTAATGTTTGTTGTATTCCCTGGTTATTTATCTTACTTGTGTTACACGAACTTTTCTTTTTCTTCTATAGAATTCTCGCTTTGTTGACGAAGTAAGTTCAAGAAATTAAGAGGGTGTTTCCAAAGGTATCAAACCTTCTTTCATTCCTTCTTTTATCATAATTGATTTTTGATCTAAAATCAATGAAAAAATGTACATTTTTTAAAATTAATTGATTTTACTTTGATAATAAATGAGTTTCTTTTTTATCTTGCATGTAAAATAAGATTTGAGATTGGCAAAGGTCTTGAATAACGGTGCCAAATATGTTCATTTGATGTCTTGTATTAAATTCTGGAAAATTGGACAAAGAGTTTCAAATGGAAAAAGTACCAATGACATCTCAAGGGCTTATGCGCCTTCAAGAAGAGCTTAATCACCTTAAGACAAACGAGCGTCAAGCCGTGATTCGTGCCATTGCCGATGCACGTGCTTTGGGAGATCTGTCAGAAAATGCTGAATATCATGCTGCACGCGAGAAACAAAGCTTTATAGAGGGGCGTATTGCTGAGCTTGAAGCTAAAATTATGCATGCACACGTTATTGAAGTGTCAAAGCTTTCGGGCGATACTATTAAGTTTGGAGCGCATGTATTCCTTGAGGATGAGGACACAGACGAAGAAATCTGTTATCAAATTGTTGGGGTTGATGAGGCTGATATTAAGGAAGGTCTTCTCTCAATCTCTGCACCTTTAGCGCGTGCTTTGATCGGAAAAAAAGTCGGTGATTCTGTTGAAGTCAAAACACCTGGTGGCCTTAAAGGATATCATATTCTCAAAATTGAATATCGTTAATGAGACTCTAAAGTGAAATCTTGTTGGATTGTCACTGATGTTGGAAAAATTGGTACAGAAAATCAATGCATTGGATTAGCTGAGGCGCTGGGGTTTATCCCAGAAATCAAGCGAATTAAACCCAGAAGTATTTGGCGTTTGTTGCCGGCTGCTTATTGGTTCAATCCTTTAGAAGGGCTTTCCTCATCTTATGATCGTCTTGCCCCCCCATGGCCAGATGTGATTATTGCAGCGGGTCGAGCAAGCGTTGCGCCAACGGCGAAAATTCGTCAACTGACGCAAGGAAAAACAAAAGTCATTCAGCTTCAAAACCCTTTAGTTGATCCAGGACTTTTCGATGCCGTGATTGCGCCACAACATGATAACCTGACAGGAAAAAATGTTATTGTCACTGAAGGGGCCTTACACCGTGTCACTCATGAACGTCTTTCTCAGGAAGCCCATAAATTTACCTCTTTAGTGGCGTCATTGCCCCGGCCTCTTGTGGCTGTTTTGATTGGAGGCTCAAACCGTTGCTACAAGGTGAAACCTGAGCATATGCAAAGAATGGGCGAGCGATTGAAAGCTCTCTGTAAACAAGAAGGCTTTGGCTTGGCTGTAACAATCTCAAGACGCACCGAGCCCGAAAATAGAGATGTTTTGGTTGAGAGTCTTAAAGATGCACCGGCCATCATTTGGACGGGGGAAGGTGAGAATCCTTATTTCGGATTCTTGGGTCTTGCCGATTACATTGTTGTGACCTGTGATTCGGTTTCTATGACCTCAGAAGCTTGTTTTACAGGTAAGCCCGTTTATTCTTACTTTTTTGAGGGGGGATCTGCCAAATTCAAGCGGTTTCATGCCTACTTTCAGGAAAAAGGGTACACAAAACCTTTTGAAGATAATATTTCAAGTTGGTCTTATGCACCGTTGAACGATTGGCAGCTCGTTGAAAATAACCTAAAAAAACTCTTAAAAATCGATTTATAGATAAAGATCTGCATTTTCCTTGTTTTTATGATTGACGGCAAAAGGTGAAGTGATGTAGAGAAATTCGAGAGTTGCGTAAATGCCGCTCATTAAAGTTTCTATATTAACATTAAGATTGTATGCGAAAATGAAAACTCTTTCATTAAAACCTGCTGAAGTCACCAAGAAGTGGAGACTTGTCGATGCAGAAGGTGTTGTTTTAGGACGTTTAGCGTCTGTTTTGGCGAAGCGTCTGCGTGGAAAACATCGTCCAGATTATACGCCACATGTTGATTGTGGCGAGAATATTGTTGTTATCAATGCAGATAAAGTGCGTGTCACAGGTAAAAAATTAAAAGATGATGTCTTTTATTGGCATACAGGCCATCCAGGCGGAATTAAAGAACGCACAGCCGGTGAGACGCTTGCAGGTCGATTCCCAGAACGCCTTTTAGAGAAAGCTGTTGAGCGCATGATTCCAAGAACACCTCTTGGACGTCAACAAATGAATAATCTTAAGGTTTATGCTGGTCCTAGCCATCCTCATGAAGCACAAAAGCTTGAAGCTTTAGATGTTGCCGGGATGAATCCAAAGAATAAAAGGAGTTAAGCTTCAATGGCACAAGAGCGTATTGAACTTGAAAATTTAAAATCAGCTGTTTCTGATAAAGGAATGACAGCAAAGAACGTTGCTGCTTCCAGTGAGAAGGAGGCTGGTCCTCGCATTGATGCCCTAGGGCGTGCTTATGCAACAGGTAAGCGTAAAGATGCGATTGCTCGCGTTTGGATTAAGCCAGGTTCAGGAAAAATTACTGTGAATGGACGTGAAAGCCAAGTTTACTTTGCGCGTCCTGTTTTACAAATGATGATTGATCAACCTTTTAAAGTTGTTGGTCGCCAAGCACAATTTGACGTGATCTGCACAGTTGCAGGCGGCGGTCTTTCAGGACAAGCCGGTGCTGTCCGCCATGGGATTAGTAAGGCATTGACTTATTTTGACCCCGCTCTTCGTCCAGCCCTCAAAGTTGAAGGTCTCTTAACACGTGATAGCCGTGTTGTTGAACGTAAAAAATACGGGCGTGCAAAAGCTCGTCGTAGCTTCCAATTCTCAAAACGTTAACGTTTATCAAGAGAATTTTATTTCCAATGCGCCACCCTTTTGGGTGGCGTTTTTGCTTATGCCGCCGAAAAAATATCAATGAACTTCGTAATAAAGTCTTTGAAGTTTTAAAGAGCTCTTTTTCTCTAAGCGTAGAAAAAGCGTTGTGAATTTTTTAAAATCGAATAAGTTATTTTCAGTGAGAGGATAATCTTTTCCAGCACCTCTATCGCCAAGAGTTAGCTTCCCTGTAATAGAACATCATAGAAATAACAATTCTTTGTGAATTAATCTTTTTTTTTTGTAAATTTCGTCTTAACTTGCATCTAAATTATTAATGGCAATAGATTATTATCCTTTAGGTTCTTATGCTCTTCTAGACCCTTGTTTAAGATTACTTTGGGGTATGGGATTAAAAGTGAGAGGGCTGCAAAATGCCTTTTAGCCGCATTAAATATCAAGTTTAATGCGGTTTTTGTGTAAGAAGAGCCTAGGATAATGTTTCCTGGGCATCTTCCATGCCCTGGTTTATTATTAAAGGATTCTTCTCTTCTTCATCTTGAGAAGGATCGGTTGAAAAATACTCTTTTTTCTTTCTGGGAGGTGTATCATGGAATGTGAGTGGGCCCTCTTCAGTCTCATTTGGAAAGAGCCTATTTGCAAGTGTGATGAGTCCTTCTGTGTTGAGGGTGTCAACACTTTTCAATGTGGTTTCGAGCGAACCGATAAGACTTTCTTGATAAGAATAAAGGCGTGTTACAGAGCATACTAAGGCCTGTTTCCCACGACGGGCGGTAGCTTTAAACGCACGACCATGAGAGTGCCAGGAGGATAAAAGTTCAAATAGATAAAACGCTGGAAGTGCCCCATACTTCACCGCGGGTATATAATTGTTAGTTGTAGTAAAAAAATTAGTATAAGGTTCTTGCGTATTAAGGTATTCTGCAAATTCAACAAAAGTATAGGCATATCCAGTTGATAGTAATAGTGCTGGAAATAAAACATGCCTGAAGAAGAGCCATCCTAAAGACATTGTAAAACCTGGTTTTTTGAAAAGGTTAAAGATGGTCTGTGGTGTGAAGGAAATATCTTTTAAAGCTTTATAAATATCTTCAGATTCCGCAAAAGCAATCCATCCAGCAGCGATCCCCCCCAAAATAGTGGCAAATAGGGGATTTCCAGACATTGATTCTAAACTTTGCGTCATAACAGTTGCTAATCCCCAAGTTCCAAAGGCTGATATGCCATAGGATGCCCAGCGAAGGAACTTAGACTCATGACTGTCTTCAGTTGTGGTGTTATGTTGTTTAATAAAATCAAATAATTTTTCAAAATTTAAGGAGGGAAAATCGGGTTCAACAAGATCTTCTTCTTCAACAGCAGAATCGTTTTTGTTAAAAAAACTAGTTTTAGGAGTGGCCTCCTCGATAGGATCTTCTTCCAGGATATCTTCTGTAGAAAAGCTTTTTAGACTGGAAGAACTAGACTTTATATCATCTTCCATTGTTAAATCAGCTGTTGGGTTTAGGCTGTTATCTGAGTTTTCTTCGTCCTTGATAGACTCAAGTGATACCGCTTCATCAATTGTCTCGCTTTTTAGAGAGATACGCTTTTCAGCCTCAGCCTCTTTTTTAAGAATTGCGATAGCTTCATTCTCAGGAAGAATATCTTCAATGAGTTGGCGTAATGTGTTCTTATCTTCTAATTTTTTCAAATCTAAGTTTTCTATGAATATAATGGCTTGTTCTATCTTGTTTTTAAGTCGATGTCGAAGTTGAGCTGTTTTATCCCATTTCTCTTCAGCCCATGCAAATATCTCGCGTATTTTGGCATGACCTGACATTGATTTATCAGTCATAATTGCGCCTGTAAGAACAGGAGCAAAAAAATTAAAAAAATTTGGAAAATGAGGAAGCTCAATTCGGCGAAGATAATCTACCATAATCATAGAATAAATGAACGCTGAACCGACATTTATAGCCCCTGGAATAATATAGCCTAAAAATTTGGGGAAACTCCATGTTCGAGAGATTTGTTGCTTAGCTTTAACAAGCTTTTCTTCTTCATTTTTTTTAATTTCTTGATTTAAGCTCGATTTTTCTAGATCAACTGACTCTGGTTTTACGCAGCGCGATCTTGCTTTAAAAGCAATGCTTTTTACTGTGCTTGTAACAACATTTGCCGTTTTTAAACCAAATTTAAAAATTGAATAACTGTAACCAGGGATACCAGTAAAAAACATCCAATGAGTAGCGGCAGTTGCTTCGTAAAAGGCATTTTCTGTTCCAACGCCTAACTTTGGAATGCCAAGGGCAGGAAACAAAGTTTTCGCATTGATAGGTTCCCAAGCATTCACGACCAAAATGCCGAGAATTATAGAAATCACAACGCCAAATAATCGAAGTATAGTTAATCCTGGAAGTGTATATTTGTCGCTCCATTCCTCTGCTATATGTCGCCCTATTACAGCTTGTTTTGCAGGAATTCGTCGCGGCTGCTCGATGCTTTGATCGTCACTAACTTTGGGAGTTTGCACTGCATTTGGATAATTTTCAACTTTGGGAGCGTGGCGAGAGTTTTGTTCCTCGTCAAAGTTTGTTATTTGATTAGAAGCCCACGCCGTATTAGCGAACGAGGTTAAGATATTATTGAAAAAAATATTGAAAATAAGGCAATAACATATCACTTTTTTAAACTTTGACATCGTGCATCCCCCAAGAATTTATTATTTTTATATTGTGTAAAGTTTAGTTAAGGGTGGCTTTAGATGTGCTTATAGCCACCCAGTACTATGATATTAGCTTGGATCCCAAGGGTTGTTGTAATCTGGCTCATCCGCATCATCAATGAGAAGAGAGAGGGTTTCTTTCTTTGCCGTTTGAGCACCATCCATAAATTCTTTTTCAGAAACTGGCTGGCTATTTTTAAGAAAACCCTTGTTTCCTTGAGATGTCAAAGGTGCAGCCGTAAGCGTAAGAGTATTGCTTGTTGAATCTGCCTTGGGAATTTCAAATATCATTTGATAAGAATTTCCCTGTTGATCTGAGAAAATGAGCGTTGCATTAGGTGCGCTCACCTTAAATGAATGTCCTTTTTTCCATAAAGAGCAAAACTGATTTGATGTTAAATTTTTAGTTTCCCCTTTATTCTTTGGCTTAAAAAGAATGGATGGATCGGTAATTTGACAAGTGTATTGTTGACCTTGATCAAGTGGATTTAATCTAAGCTCTTGAGCAGTAACAATAAAGTCTCCCTTTTCTTTTCCTTGCTGGACATGAGCATAGCCATTTAAATGCATGCCACCGATCGTGACTAAAAGGACAGATAGTTGATGAATGGTTTTTCTTAACATTTTAGAATTCCCCTAATTCTATTGACGGTTAAAATTGACAATTATTTTGTCTGGTTAACGATTCTTAATTTTTTTTGGGTCATAATCAAGGCAAAAATTTAAAGAATTTAAAAATAAAAAGGGGAGAGTATTGAGAGCATTTTTCAAAAAAATCATTTTTCTCTGTTTGTGCGGAAACGCCGATCATACCTTGGCAAGTAGTCACACTTCTTATACCAACGAGGCAAGCGAGAAGCTCGATTGTACGGCAACGAGTCGTTATTTTGCAATTGATATCCCCAATTTTACAATCGACCCTATTCAGGAGGACAAGACGAAGTTTGTGCGCATTCACCTCCATCTTAAGAGGACAACATTTCCTGTTTTTTATGATCGTCCCATCCGTAAAATTGCCCAAACTGCTATTGAGGACATTTTAGGGTATCTCTATTGCACTAATAAAAGAGATTTAACGCTTACGCTTATGCTAAACACTCCTTTGGAAAATAAATCACTTCCCCTCGCATTTCGTGTACACGAGAGTACTTATCATGCTGGTCTGCGAAAAATAGAATTTATTGCAGAACTTGTTGAATCACCAGCTCTTGAGTTTTTAAAACAGGCTTCGTTTGCATTCAAAGGGAATTCTAGTTCTTTATTGATTGATGGTTAATCCTACTTGCAGTTAGGCATACTTCCTTGATATGCTAAGGAAAATTTTTCAACAGAGGTGGTCTTGTGTTTAATTTTCTAGCCGGCGCGTTTATAACGCTATTTGTCATCATTGATCCTTTTGGGGTTATTCCTATTTTTATCGCCCTGACGCGCGGCGATTCAAAGGCACAACGGGCAAAGATTGCAAGCAAGGCTACAATTATCTCGTTAATTCTTTTGCTTCTTTTTGCATTTGTGGGAGATTATCTCCTTGATTCTTTAGGAATTTCAATTCCTTCTTTCCGTATTGCTGGGGGTATTTTGCTTTTACTTGCCGCTATTGATATGGTGGTGGCTCGGCATTCTGGGATTAGTTCAACAACGCAAGATGAACAACGAGAAGCCTTGCAACGTGATGATATTTCTGTTTTCCCTCTGGCTATTCCTTTGATCGCCGGACCGGGTGCCCTTGTTTCAGCTGTCATCCTTATGCGCGAAGTTGAAGGTGACCTTATGATGCAGCTAGGACTTATTGCTGTTTTAGTGCTTGTTGTTTTAATTATGTATGTTTGTTTATTGTTAGCCGAGCCTATCAGCAAGTTATTAGGGGTAACGGGCAGTAATGTTTTGGGACGTGTTTTTGGGATTATTTTGGCAGCGCTTGCGGTTCAATTTATAATGGATGGATTGGGGCAAAGTGTTGAGCATATTTTAAAACCCTCGAGCTCTGCTCAATCAGATGAAAAATGGCCTCTTTTTGGAAAGTAAGCCTTAAACTTTAAAGTATCCGCTTAAGATGCTTTCATAAATCTGTGTTAAAATTTCAAGATCCGCAAGCGGGACACACTCATCAATCTTATGGGCAGTTTGATTACGCAAGCCAAGTTCAAGAACAGGACAATATTTATAGATAAAACGTGCATCAGACGTACCGCCTGATGTATTGGCATTGACCTTGATGACAGCAACAGACTCAATAGCTCGAATGACCATAGTAAGAAATTCATCTGCCGAACTTACAAAGGCTTCAGCATTTCCTTGAAAATCAAGGCTATGGGCGCCTGCATGATGATGACAAATCTCTTGAATATGGTTTTTAAGAGAAACGCTTGTATGAAGTGTATTAAAACGGATATTAAAGCGGGCTGTAGCTTCTTGAGGAATCATATTGGTTGCTTGATTACCCACATCAATGGAGGTGATCTCAAGGTTTGAGGGTTGGAAATGGGGGCATCCTTGATCCAAAGGGGAAGTGAGAAATGTTGATAACGTCTCAATAAGACGTGGGAGAGGATTATCTGCCAGGTCTGGGTAAGCTACGTGACCTTGCGTTCCTTGAACCTTGAGGGAAGTATTGAGGCTGCCACGACTGCCATATTTAATAATATCGCCGACTTGTTGGTCTGACGTGGGTTCGCCAACAAGGCACACGTCCAATTTTTCACCTTTTGACTCTAGCCATTCAAGCACCTTGAGCGTGCCATTGATGGCAGGACCTTCTTCATCGCTTGTGATGAGAAGGCTAAGAGAGCCATTTAACGGGAACTTTTTAAGGAAACGTGCGATGGCGCCAGTAAAGGCACCAATTCCGCCTTTCATATCGACAGCACCACGACCGTAAAGGATATCGTTGATAATTTTCCCATCAAAAGGAGGATACGTCCATGAGGTAAGATCACCTGTTGGGACCACATCAATATGGCCAGCAAAGCAGAAGTGTGGGCTTTGTGTTCCAAGCCTGGCATAAAGATTATCAACCTCCCCGAATTGTTGACGATAACACTTAAAACCAAGGGTTTTTAAGGCCGTTTCAATGACTTCTAAAGCTCCTGCATTTAAGGGGGTAACACTGGGGCATTGAATTAAACGTTGTGTTAAGGCAATCGGATCTTGGAGGTCCATCATATTGCCCTCAAAAGCTCATTAATGGCTGTTTTGCTGCGAGTCTTCTCATCAACAGTTTTAACAATAACAGCACAACTTAAGTGAGGTTGAAGGTTGTTGGGTGAAGAAACACGGGGAGGTAAACTTCCACTCACAACAACAGAATACGCAGGAATGCATCCATAACTCACCTCGCCACTTGCGCGGTCGACAATGGGAGTTGAGGCACTGATAGAGACGCCCATACCCAGAACAGCTCCTTGTTCAATAATGACACCTTCTGCAATTGAGCTTCCGGCGCCAATAAAACAATGGTCCTCAATAATAACAGGATCTGCTTGTAAAGGTTCAAGGACGCCACCAATGAGGACATTCGCAGAAATATGGCATTTTTCACCTATTTGAGCGCATGAACCAACTGTAGCCCAACTATCAATCATGGTCCCTGCATCAATGTAAACCCCGACATTGACAAAGCTCGGCATTAAGATAACATCAGGCCCAATATAGGCTGAATGACGAACAATTGCGCCTGGAACAGCACGAAAATTAGCGGCTTTAAATTCCTTTTCTTGCCATGTCACGTATTTTAGAGGCACTTTATCATAAGAACCTCCTATACCCTCTGCTAAGGCTACATTTGGGCGAATTCGAAAAGAGAGTAAGATTGCCTTTTTAAGCCATTGATGGATATGCCAACGGCCATCAATTTTCTCTGCAATACGGCTTTCTCCTTTATCAAGTGCAGCAAGAGATGCGCTGATGGCTTCTTGAAGCTCTTGAGAAGCAGAAGACAGGTTCAACGAAGTGCGATCTTCCCAGGCTTGCTCAATAATGGTTTGTAGCGCGCTCATGTTTGTCCTTATTTGATGAGATCTTAATAGCTTGATTAATCTTAATATTATACCGGGCAACACTTCCAGAAAATAATTCTAAGACAGCTTTAATAGGCTTTTGCGAACAAATGAGTTTTTGAGAAAGAGGTTGAGCGTTCTCATAAATCTGAATAATTTTATCTTGGGCGTCGATGAAGATAAGATCTAAAGGGATATAAGTATTTTTCATCCAAAATCTTGCGATTTGAGGTTGAGCATAGAGGAATAACATTCCATGGTTATGCCGAAGGTATTTACGAAGCATAAGGCCGCGCTCTTGTTGCTTTGGCGTGGATGCAATTTCAACAACAAAATCATGCTGTTGTGTTGCCGTTGTGATTGTCACAATCTGACCTTCTTCAGCACACAGAGATCCCGAGATGAAAAGGTAGAAAAGACAAAAATAGAGCTTCACGACTGTATTTCAAATAACAAAGGCGCTTGGGTAATCCAGCCGCCTCCGAGGACCTGATCTCCGTTATAAAAGACACAAGCTTGTCCTGGCGAAACACCGTACTCTGGCTCTTTAAAGTGGACCTTTGCCGTATGAGAGGAAGTTAATTCAAGGAACGCGGGGATGGGTTCTTGAGCTGAGCGAATTTTAACAAGAACTTCTCGTGTCTTCCCTGTCTCAAGCATCTCTCCAAGCCAATTGACATTTTTTAGGTGGACTTCAGGGCAAGCAAGCGCTTCTTTAGGGCCGACAATCACCTGATGTTTTTCAGGGTTTACCTTGATGACATACAAAGGAGCGCCTGTATCGCTTGAAATTCCCAATCCCTTGCGTTGTCCTATGGTATAATTAATGATGCCTTGATGATGACCAAGAACGCGGCCATCAACATGCACAATTTCTCCACTTTCAAGAGCACCAGGGCGCAGGCGTTCAACAACCCGCGCATAATCTCCATTGGGAAC
The DNA here is from genome assembly GCA_001898705.1 of Caedibacter sp. 38-128. Lineage (GTDB taxonomy): Bacteria > Pseudomonadota > Alphaproteobacteria > Caedimonadales > Caedimonadaceae > Paracaedimonas. The sequence goes on along the minus strand of MKUU01000044.1, from coordinate 130,363 downwards.
GAAACAAATGTCTTGGCTGTCGGGTTTTTCCGCAACTTTTAACCTAAAGCGCTCAGCGTGCATTCGAACTTCGGGTTTATGCATTCCGCCTAAAGGAAAGCGAAGGAACGAAAGTTGTTCTTTCGTTGTTGAGAATAAAAAGTAACTTTGATCACGATTTAAATCGACGGCGCGATGAAGCTCAGGCCCTGGCATCCACCGGATATAATGTCCTGTTGCCAGCACTTGACCGCCCAGGTCGCGCGCCATGGTGAGAAGATCTTTAAATTTCACCTCTTGGTTGCACTGAACACAAGGGATAGGCGTTTCACCGCGCAAATAACTATCTGCAAAGTCTTCCATCACAGACTCTTGGAAGCGGCTTTCATAATCAAGCACATAATGAGGAATGCCGATTTGTTGTGCGACCTGCCGGGCATCGTAAATGTCTTGGCCTGCACAACAAGCTTTTTTGCGATCAACGGCCACGCCATGATCGTAAAGTTGCATGGTGAGCCCAACAACGTCATATCCTTGTTCTTTTAAAAGAGCTGCCGTGACAGAGCTATCCACACCGCCAGACATTGCAACGACAACGCGCGTTTTAGAGGGTTCAGTTGAGAGGTAAAGGTAGTCTGTCATGTTCTAATCATCCCATGTATCACCCCACTCTGCATGACGAGCATCGTGGTAACGGGGGCCATTCTTTTTTGAAATTACTTGCCGTCTTAAGCCATTTTCCTCGCATAAATCAAGTATAATATGGCCAGACCCTTTTATTGGCTTGCGAATAATGCGGGCTTCTGAACGTTTATACGATGTTTTTGCGGCAATTAAATAGCTAAACTTTTCTTCCTCAAATCCTTTTGAGCCTTGTTTAATTTTTTGATGAAAAGAGGGTCTTTGAACATTTACCTTAAAATGGCACCAATCTTGGGCGCTCATAGGGCAAGCATTTTCATGAGTGCAGGGCGCTAAAATAAAGGCACCCTGCTGAATAAGCTGTTCTCGGGCTGTTTTTAAACGTGCAAAGCCATAAGGCGTTCCAGGTTCAATAAGAACCAAAAAATGTTTTGTTGCTTCCCAGGCCCTTAAAATACTTAAAGAGGAGTCTTCTAATTCATTAAGGACATAAGACATTGTCACCAGGTCTGCAGGCTCAAAGGAAGCAGCGTGCTGAAGATCTTGCAACTGCCATTTTGGGCTAGATTCGAGAGGCGTTAGTTGCTTCCCAAGTTCAATAAGGGAAGGGTCTTTCTCAAGCAGGGTATTTTGTTGAATGAAAGGAAAAAGCGCTTGTACGGCAAAGAAAACCGTGCCAGGGCCGGTGCCTAAATCGAGATGTGAGGTCAAACTTGCAGTATAGGGGGCTATTTTCGTTAACACCGACGTAGCAACCGCATAAGTGGCTGGAAGACGCGTAGCTAAATAAGAAAGGCGCTCTTCTTGGGATTGAAAAACAGGATTATGATGAGCACGATAGCGGGATGTGACAGCCTGCTGCGCTTGCTGTAATCGCGTCGTTGAAGCTTCTTTAAGAAGCGCTGCTATTTTTTCTTGGAGATCTCGAGGGAGAGACATTTGGTACAAATTCCTTTGGTAATACCTGAATATAACTTAATACTCTTAACGGAAAAAATAAATATGAGACTCAAAAGCTTAAGCAAAACAAACAACTTAAATTATTGGTCCACTGTATCGAAACAAGGCCATATCACAAACCTTTTGAAAACCAAGGTTTAAATAAACATTCAAAGAAGAATTAAGGCATTGAGCCACAACGGTTGTGCATCCTTTTTCTTGAGCATATCTTAATCTATGGTGGACCATAAAAGTACTAATACCTTGTTTACGATAGTCAGGTAGGACGCAATCCCAGTAGCATCCTGCAATTTCTTCTTGAATATCAAGTACGCAAATGCCTATGGGTTCTTCATTGCGATGCGTGAGAAAAAAAGTGAAACGTTCAGACTTAAAAATATTACTAAAAAAGAATTCAACGTATCCTTTAGGATAATTCCAAGTTTTTTCAAAAATGGTAAGAAATTTTTCAAAGTTAGTCGCTGATTTTACAGGGGGCATTTTGAGGGAGGCAGCAAGAAAGGGATATGATGGCTGCTCTTGTCTTAAATCATAAGAAACACCCGTTAAGGGGGCGAGCTGTTTTAACCCTGCTGAAGACAGTTCAGTGATCAGTGTCTCATTTAAGGGATAACTGAACCAAGTGAAAGGAATCGCTTGAAGGTCGTGAGCGGTTGCAATTATTTTGGTTCGCGTGTCCTTATCCTCTGGCGGACTGGCACTAAGTATATAATTCGCAGGATATTCTTTCTTCAAACTCGCCAAGAGGGTTAAATTCTCAGTCTCGATACATTTCATTAAAGGATTCTGATGACCAATGACCCTAAAACATTCGCGTATATGTTGGGTAACAATCTTGTCCATCTTAGCCATAAGGAGGTTTGCCTATCTTGTTGCTTGAACGGTAGCAGCTCTTGCACTCTGGTGCACGATCATAATTGAACAACAGGAGATAAAAATCTTTGGAATAGTCCCAAGGTTTGTAAAAGGTGTGAGAATTTACTTGAATTCTGTATCGTGATATGATAGCCTGTTAGTAGATGGTCAGAGATGCTTTTTCTTCCCTTATTGAGATCTTACAAATCTTGGTAAGTCCTCTTTCTAAAGTCTCTGCAGTCATCCCATAAGAATAACAATAAAGGGATGAAAACCTAGATTATTAACTAAAGAAGACCTTTTAACGCTCTACTTCAGCGAATACCCTTTCTTTGCCTGGTGACGAAGGAAAGAAGAGGTTTGATAGGGAAAGGCAACCAAGAAATATAAGGGTGCCAAATGCTTTCAACTGTATGTGATAGGCGCAGGTCAAAGAGAGAGTGGAGGAAAGAGGGTTTGATAACAAGCAATAACAATAAAAAAAGGAGGCAATAAATGGTACGGGTACACAAAAACAAAGAGAAAGAAGCTCAGAAGGTAAGCATTAAAAATTTCTATTACCAGAGGTTGAGAGAAAGAGTTGATAGATTTCAACAGAGGGGGATGAGGCATAGAAGAAATAGAAACATGATAAATGTTGGCATGATTGGAAACTCAAAAATATTTATGGGGGTTTTTTGGTGGGAAATCGAAAAAACACAAAGGGACCTCAGTAAAAAGGACTCTCTTGAAGCAGGGAGGGGAAAAGCCAAAAAATTACCAGATAAAGTAGCTAACTCCTTGATCACTAAAGCAGCCAAAAAACGACAACAAAAAACGGCAAGCACAAGAATTAAACAACACCTGAAGTTGTGTTGAACATGATATAAGAGGGCGGAAAAATGCAGGAAAAATGGAGTGTGCTTTGTTAAGCTACCTCATCATCTGCTTGTTTTATGGAAGGTCAAAAGTTGAATCTTAGGATGAAATAAGGTGGCTTTAACTCAATGGTAGAGTTAAAGCCAATAATTTGATGATACAGATTAATCGTCCCAATCATCGTCTAAATCATTGTCTATTTCCATGGATCGACGACGAGCTGCTAAGGCAGAATTTCTAACATCTTCTAAGCTTTCATCTTTATGGATGGTAGGCTTTTCAGTTGTTGTCTCTGGTGAAGTTGCCGTTGGTGATTTCAGTTTAATGAGCAGATCCTTATTGCGGATTTGATCAAGTAAGTCACCAACTTTTGCTTCTTCTTTCTTTTGAGAAAGTTTAGCAAGGACTTCTTGAGCTTTTGCGCTCAAGACTTTTGGTGCAACCGGTGGCTTTGGAGCAAGAGGTGGCTCTGAAGGTGCAGTGAGGCTAGGGAGAAAAGCTCCAGGAGAAGGCAGTGCCACTGTATCTTCACTCTCAACCGTGCCCCGTGCTGCGCGAATAGAAGCTAATAAATCATTGTTACCATCTTTCTTAATGTTGAGTCTTCCCACAGTTTTGAGTTGTGGTTTTGTTTCCTCTTGCGTGCTTAGCTTTATGCGGGACATAATTGACGTTTGATCGGCAAAACCCAAATCCCACTCTTGATCTTCTTCGTTATAGAACTCGTCAATAATAAATTGAAGGTTCTTCAAAGATTGTGTCTTTAAGGTTTCTAAATCTTTATCAGAAAGTCCGATTTCATTGCGATGCTCTGTAAGAGTCTTAAGAACATTTTCTTTCGTGAGTGTTGTGTTGGTATCATTTTGCTTTTCTTCTTGAGAGATTCTGCTTGCAAGAGCGCCAAAAATTCCATCAATGGTAGGAGCGGCAGTTGTTGTCACCTTGGTTGCTTGTGGGGCTGTTGATGTTGGCTCAGTATCAACTTCTGGAGAAACGTAAGTTTGTACAGTTACAGGCTGATCTACTGGGATGATGGAAGGTATGTTGTTTTTCTTAACCTCTAAAGGCGTTGCCAGCGTTACAAGTGGACCTTCATAAGAGAGAGTTCCCTTATCAAGAGCTTGCGCATTATTCTTTTCAATCTCTGCAAGCTTTTGTAAACGACCTTTTCCTGTAAGGATGCGCTGGCGAATTTCATCATCTTTTGAAGGGTCGGCTTTCTTAAGGGAGTTTTGTATTTGAATTGATCTTGCTTTGGCTTGGTCTTTTAGCTCAACTTTTTTAACTTGATGCGAAGCTGCAATATCTTTTACCATTTGATCTCGTTCAATTTTTTGAGATGTACTTTCAAGTTCTTGGATTTGCATCTGCAGTGCTCTCAGCGTGAATTTATCAGTGCCGTTCGTTTTTGCGGCTTCTAATTCTGCTTTAAGCTCATCTAAGGTTTTAATTGTAGCGCTCTGGATCCTTACTTCAGGAGTTTTCTTTAGAATAGGTTTTCCTGTTTTCATAATGGAATGAAGTGTATTAATAACAGCATTTTTAACCTCGTCAGGAGAGGATGAGATTGTCTTAGGGGCTTGAGGTATCAGTGTTTTAAGTGTTTGAGCTTGAATTAAAGACAGAAGATCTGCTTTTCCTGTATTTCCTTGTTGCTTTGCTGATTGGGCTGCAAAGGCTTGCATTTTAAGTGCCTTTTCAGACAACACTTTGTTTGATGTGGCTATCTTAGTTTGTGCAGCAATTTGTTTTGATTTTGGGGATGCAGGAGCCTTTTGAGTGTGTTCTTCGATTTGGCTTGTTTCTGTTACAATTGGCATACTTTTATTTCGATGTGCTAAGGCTTGAAAAAGCTCTAAGCCCAAGCTTTTCGGAAAAGTTTGAATTTTATTTTGAGAAGTCTTCTTATTGTTTTTGATGCGGCTTCTTAAGGTGGCTAAAGGATCTATTGGCGTTGAGAAAAAATTTTCAGGCAATTTGAGTGCCACGGGAATAGCCAAACTTGCATCAATTGCCTTTCGTATATCTTCAGCTTCTTTTGTTTCTAGAGAGTTGGTCTTAGCAATATGAAGATTGTCTTCTTCAGTTTTTGTAAGTTCAGAAAGTTCAGTAGCCCGTTTGATATCTTCGGCTTCTTTTGTCTCCAGAGACTTCTCAATAGCGATTTGCAATTCTTCGTCTGCATTTGTTGCCGCGCTAATTTTATGAGTTGTCAAAGAGTTCATAACGGAAGAAGAACTGTTGCCACTTAATTCTGATGTCCCAGATGAAGAGTTAAGCTCTAACCTTACCTTGCTTGTAAGAGATGAAGTAGCGGCCGTAAAGTTGAGTGGCCTTTCTACATTCATTTCTGGAGACGATAGAGCGTGTTTTGAAGTACTCTGAAAAGAAGTGTTGTCAGCCGGCATGTTTGATCCAAGATTGGGTACACTATTATTGCTATGAGTAGAAATTGCCATAATAGTATTTGAGTCTGGTTCAGCATGAGCTTTTACGACTTGGTTGTCATAATAAGTTAAAGATCTTGTTTTGCTGCCACTCTCACGTATTGCAAAGCTACCACTTGGCCCAGAGATCATGGCAGGGTTTATGTTAGCGTGTGGTGGTGCTTTTTTTGGTGGCGAAAGATCTATGGTAAATGTTTTTAAAAGATCACCTGTGATTTCATCAAGCGTTTTAAGTTTGTTAAGGGGATCACCCATTAATAAAGCTGCGATTAAAGTAGGTCCAGATACGGTCATTGCGTCACCTCGTCAAAAATAATTTCTAATAATAAAGATATAGAGATGAAACCTAAAAAGTGAAGTTCGTTTTTGACAATAGAAAGTTGCATAATTGTAAACCTTCCTATTTATATGATATAATTTGTTGAAAACAAAAGAAATGTTTTTATAATAATTTTAAAAATAAGTTGTTTTTTTGGCAAGAAATTTTTTAAAAGTAGATTTTATTAAATAATTAGGTCTTATTCTTGGTTGTTTTTTAAGAATATTTTGTCTTTTTGGCCTTTTTGAGGGGTGTTTAATGATTGTCGTATGAAATTACCGATAAAGCAGACTCTATATTAAGCAAATTTTATGATGTTGTGTTGAGCTGGTGTGACGTGAACATTCTGATTGATAAAGTGAGATATTTTTTTGAGAGCTATTCTGCTTTCTGGAAGGAATCGCGCAAAAAAGGGCCATGCATGTGTCATGCCTTCCCATATATCCAAGGTCACCTTTACGCCTTTTCCTTCAGCTTTTTGGGCAAATCGAAGTGCATCAGACAAGAAGACTTCTGAATTGCTGACTTGAAGATAAAGAGGGGGAAATCCCTCAAGATCTGCATATAAAGGAGAAGCTGAAGGATTATAAGGGGTGGTATTTTTTAAGTAAACTTTTGCCACAAGGGGCAGGACTTCTGCAGGGACAAGAGAATCTTTCCTTTTATTTTCTTCCAACGTAGCTCCCGTCAAAGCTAGATCTGTCCAAGGAGAAATACATACAGCTGCGCCCGGTAAGGGAGATTTAGATGATTTTAAAGCACCTAAAGTTGCCAATGTGAGTCCGCCTCCTGCAGATTCACCCGCGATGATTACTTCTTGAGGGTGGTAAATTTCTAGTAACCAGTGATAAGCCGCGACAGCATCCTTTAAAGCTGCAGGAAAAGGGTGCTCAGGGGCTAATCGATAATCAATGACATAAATACGTGAATTGGTAATGTGGCTAAAATAACTCAGATAACTTCTGTGTGTCTTGGGTGACCCCATAAAATACCCGCCGCCATGGAGGTAAAGAACCACAGAAGAAAACTTTCCATTCAGGGGGGTGTGAACCTCTGCAGAAATCTTCCCCATTTTGAATGGGCGCCAATTAATGCCTGGATGCGTGTATTTAGAGCTGAAAGTCTCAAATAATTGTCGGACTCTCAATAGGTCCGATTCTTCTTTAATAATGCGCTTAAAAGGAAAATTTAAAAGTGTTTCGAGACCATAAAACTGCCAACTATGCATTGAAAGTTCTCTCAAGTTTTTCCTATTTATTAATAAAACATTAAGACGAATAAATCAATTTTATTATGATATCTTTGCAACACTTATTGATTAACTTGGTTTTTTTTTAGGGATAGAAAACATTTTAAGGCCATTCAACTTGAGGTGGAAGCGACATCAAAATTGCCTCAATATTGCCGCCTGTCTGAAGCCCAAAACGGGTGCCACGATCATAAAGTAAATTAAATTCAACATAGCGTCCTCGTCGCATAAGTTGATAACGTCGTTGCTCTGGCGACCAACGCTCAAACATGCATTTGCGCACAATTTGAGGATAAGTTTTTAAAAAAGTCTCTCCCACATCTTGGGTAAAAGCAAAATCATTCTGCCAGTTGTTTGTATTAAGATAGTCATAAAATATGCCTCCAGCCCCTCGAGGTTCTTGGCGATGAGGTAAGTAGAAATATTCATCACAAGCCTTTTTAAAGTCTGGGTAATAAGTTGGATCATAAAGATCACAAGTGTCTTTCAATGCTTGATGAAAGAGGTCAATATCTTTTTGTTGAGGATAATAAGGTGTTAGATCAATACCGCCTCCAAACCAAGATTTTTGGGTCATAATATGGCGTGTATTCATATGAACAGCTGGCACCAAAGGAGAACACATGTGGGCCACAAGAGAAATTCCTGAAGCCCAAAAGTTTGGATCTTGGTCAGCCCCCGGTATTTCTCGACTGAATGCAGTATCAAATTTTCCCCAAACGGTTGAAATATTGACACCGACTTTTTCGAAGACGTTGCCATGCATTAGAGACATGACCCCACCGCCACCCCCTGTCCGTTCCCAAGGAGTTTGAATAAATTTTCCAGGTTTTGCGCTAGGATGATGCACTGCATATTCTTCTTCAAGGACTTCAAAAGCTTGGCAGATTTGATTCCTTAAGGTTTCAAACCATGAACTAGCTTGTTCTTGATGCTCGAGAGATACATCCTGTTTTAAGGCGTGATTAAGCATGAGGAAATCCTTTTGTTTGACGTAGAGCTTCGCCTAAGACCATTGAAGCTGCTAGAGCGATATTAATAGAGCGACGTTTTGGAATCATGGGAATCAAAAGATGGTAAGAACATAAAGTTGCAACCTCTTGGGGGACGCCATCACTTTCACGGCCAAGAAGGAGGGTATCATCTGATTGAAAGTTAAAATCATAATAAGGAATTCGAGCGGCAGGCGTCAGCAGAATAAGACGAGTTTGTTGATTATGGTAAAAATCTGACCAAGAAGGATATCGATGATAATTACATTCTTGAATATAATCCATTCCGGAACGTTGTAGCCGTTGATCAGAAAATACAAAGCTACAAGGCTCAATAATATCTATCCCTACATTAAGACAAGCCCCAAGCCGAAGCAAGGTCCCTGTATTTTGTGGGATTTCGGGTTGATAAAGTGCAATTCTCACGACTTAAGTACCTGTTTTCCAAAGCTTTAAAAAATTCTCACGTGAGAATTTTGGCCTTTGTTGAAAAAAATGCGGTGGTCTTTGCATAATGCCGTGAGACCATACGGCTTCAATTCCCCACATTCCTTGTAAGGGAGAGTCTAAAAGAGGATATCGTAAATCGTAAAGTCGTACTTTCATTTCTGAGTTAGTATTAATGATTTCAGCAAACGTTTGGTGTTCTGAAAACCATTCAAATGTTTTTCCAATAGATGATTGTTTGAGGTAATTAATTTGGGGAATATCAGGTTCTTGAGCACATTTCCATGTCAGAGACTGGAGGGCGAGAGTATTAACTTCTGTAACGCATATATTTCGGCCTTCACGGGCAACGACATGACGCCTGTAAGGTTGGAATAGAAGGGGATAACTTTGAAGATCTGAAACGACTTGATGACGTGTATTTAAATCTTCTCGTGCGTATGCCAGCGCTTTGCTATTCAAATGCCATCCATAAAAGAGGAAAGATGTTGAAAAAAGAAGAGCTGTGATCGCTAAGGGCTGGGCAAGAGAGAGAGGGCGCCCATTCGATTTAAATATGCCGACCAGCACAGCGAGAAGAAGTGGGAGAGTATATCGCCAATCAATAACAGAGACAGCATTAATAGCATAGCGTTGATTTGAGAACGGAGCCAATAATTGAGTCCCATATCCTGTAAACAAATCAAGCAACGGATGTGTAATAAGGACTAAACTCATCAGCAACATCCAAGAGAATAGACATTCTCGGCCGCCTTGAGGATGCTTATAAAGGCGACGCTTTTTTGTGTAATGACGCCAAATGAAATAACCAAGCAACATGCCGACTAAAGGACCAAACCAAAGTGAATGTGTGATGCCTCGGTGGTATTTTAAGTTAGCAATAGGATCCGTAATATATCCAATAATAACATCAAGATCAGGGATAAGAGCTCCTAAACTTCCCCAAACAAGAGCGGGACGACCAAGTTTTTCTCGGAAGCCGGCTTGACCAATTGTGGCACCTAAAAGACTATGTGTGACGAGATCCATTCAAAATATTACCCCCACCAATATAAAATTCCAACGATTGTACCACTCATGCAGCTTGACAACGTACCTGCGATAACAGCTTTAAACCCAAGAGCAATAATTTCATTTCTGCGCTCTGGTGCCATTGTGCCGAGGCCTCCAATTTGAATGCCAATACTGGAAAGATTGGCAAACCCACAAAGCGCATAAACCATGATAAGATCGGCATGCTTACTTAAAAGTTGTTTGGGTAAGGCCGCAAGCTCAATAAAGGCAATAACCTCATTCAAGACGGTTTTTGTGCCGAGAAGATTTCCAGCAGTACTTGCTTCATTCCATGAAATACCCATTAACCATGTCACAGGTGACATGATAAAACCGAAAATACGTTGTAGCGTTATAGGGGCGCCTGCAATGTTTGGGAGTGTTTCTAAAATTGTATTAACAAGTGCAACCAGCGCTAAGGTCGCAATTAGCATGGCAATAATATTTAAGTAAAGTTTCATGCCATCGCTGGCGCCTTGAGAAATAGCATCCATTGAGCCTGAAAAATTGTAAGGGTTTACTAATTCTCCGCTTGAAGAGGCCTCTTCTTGAGGAATCATTAGGCGGGAGATGGTAATGGCTGCAGGAATGCTAATGATTGAAGCTGTTAGGATGTGGCTAATGGGATTATTCACAGTATTTTCGAGAATCGTACTATAGACCACCATAATAGAAGCAGAAGTTGTTGCCATCCCAGCTGTCATTACTGAAAACAATTCACTACGGCTTAATTTTGAGAAATAAGGTCGAATCAGGAGAGGTGCTTCAGTTTGACCCAAGAAAACTTTTGCCGCAGAGCAAACACCAAGAGCACCTCCAACATTCAAAGTTCGTTGTAAAGCCCAAGAAAATCCTCGCACAAGAAAAGGTAAAACACGCCAATGGAAGAGAAGCATTGAGATAGCACTAATCACAATCAGCATAGGGAGTGCCTGGAAAGCAAATATGAAAGTTGAAGTGCCATCGCATAAAGTAAAAGGGGCCTCTCCGCCTCCAAGATAGCCAAAGACAAATTTGGTGGCTTCACATGTTGCGTTTTTTAAAGCCCCAATCCCGTTACTTACAAGCAGGAAGGCTTTGTTGATGATGCCCACTTTTATGATAAGAAAAGCCAGAATGAATTGAATGAAGACGCCAATAAAAGCAAACCTTAAATTAACATGTTTGCGATTTTCGCTAATAAGCCATGAGAAAAATAAAAAGACAGAGAGTCCTAAAATTGCTTGAAGTATAGGCATTAACGAGGTCATTAAAATCTCCCAAAGTGCAAAATTAAGCTGATTTTAGACTCATATGGACTTATTTACCAGAGTAGTCCATATTGTTTAATAACGTAAAGCCAGCGTTTATGCAAATTGTTTGAGCCTAATCAAAATGGGGCAGTGAATAAGGAATCCATTTTATGGAGAAATTAATTTTTGTTTCTTTAGGGAGCTTGTGCGTTGGGGCGCTTGTGACCTTTTTAATCTTATGGAGAGTCTTTCGTCAGCAATATCGAGATATTAAGGATGAAGCACTTGAATCACGGGTAGAGCGTACTCAGCTTGAGGTGAAAAGTCGAGAATCCCAAATTCGTGTGGCAGAACTTGAGACAATTTTGATTCAAGAACGAGGACAATTTTCAGAAAAACTTGCACTCCTTGAGCAAGCGAAAACAGAGCTTTCAAATTCTTTCTACGCTCTTTCGGCTCAAGCTCTTGAACGAAATAATCGAACCTTTTTAGATCTTGCAAAAAGTACTTTTGAGCGTTTGCAGGAAAATGCAAAGGGAGAATTAAAAGAAAAACAACAAGCTATCCATGAATTGTTGACGCCTATTAAAACATCTCTCTCAAATGTTGATCAAAAACTTGAGGTTCTTGAGAAAACGAGAATTAGTACATTTGAAGTTTTACGTCACCAAATTCATGAATTAGCGATCACCCAAAAAGATTTACGTCTTGAAACGGCAAATCTTGTGAAGGCCTTAAAAACACCGCACATTCGAGGCCGATGGGGAGAAATGCAATTAAGGCGCGTTGTTGAGATGAGTGGAATGAGTTCTCATTGTGATTTTGTTGAGCAGAATACCATTGTTTCTGATGAAATGCGTTTTCGTCCTGATATGATCATCAACCTTCCAGGGGGAAAGAAAATTGTTATTGATGCAAAGGCCCCACTTGCAGCCTATCTTGCTTCTTTAGAAACTTCTGATGAGAGTCAACGACAATCCTGTTTGAAAGATCACGCACGTCAAGTGCGAGCTCATATCCAAGAGTTAAGCCAACGGTCTTATTGGGATCAATTTAGAAATTCTGAGACACCTGAATTTGTGATTTTGTTTCTTCCAGGGGAAACATTTTTCAGTGCAGCCTTAGAGCAAGATCCAACCCTCATCGAAATGGGGGTTGAGCGAAAAGTTATGCTTGCAACGCCGGCAACCTTAATTGCTTTATTGCATGCGATCGCTTATGGGTGGCGCCAAGAAGCTCTTGCTGAAAATGCGCGAGAGATTAGCCAAGAGGGGCGAGACTTATATAAAAGGCTATCTGATATGGGAGGTCATATTGCCCGTCTCGGCCAAACAATTAATGGAACGGTTAAAGCCTATAATAGTACGGTTGCTTCTTTAGAGAGTCGCGTCTTGCCGAGTGCACGTCGTCTTAAATCGTTGGAGGTTGCAAACTCTCTTGAAGAAATGCCTGTACTTCCGCAAGTTGAAAGTGTAACACGAGAAGTGCAAGCTATAGAGCTAAAGAAGGGTATTCCAGGTGAAAGCCTAGCTAAAAAGCCGCAGCTTGTTATTTCGGGGGAAAATGAAAGTGGAGACTGTAAAGTAGTTCATGGATAGTTTCGAGCTCAATAAGGTATTGTGTGCGATCCTGCTCGCTTTGCTCATTGGGATGGTAAGTCACAAAATCGCAGATTGGCTTATTGCACCCACTTGGCTTGCTAAGGACGTTTATCAAATTGATGTCACTGAAGAAAGTACAGCGCAGTCCGGGCCCACTACAGGAGAAGAGACAGTAGAGGCTATTGAGCCCCTTCTTGCGAAAGCAAGTGCTGAAAATGGCCAGAACATTGCAAAGAAGTGTTTACAATGTCACACCTTTGAAAAAGGGGGGGCCAATAAGGTTGGGCCGAATCTTTGGAATGTCGTTGGAAACAAAGTTGCGCATTCAGATAGCTTTGCCTATTCCTCTGCTTTTAAAGGGCATAAGGGAGAATGGACTTATGAAAACTTGAATCATTATCTCTATAAACCTCAAAAATTTATACCAGGAACAAAAATGGCCTTTGCGGGTCTTAAAAAAGGACAAGAGCGAGCAGATCTTATCGCATATTTGCGAACGTTGAGCGATGCGCCAAAACCGTTACCTTAAAGGAGAATCATGTTTAAAAAGTGCATGTATTGTATAGTTTTTATGTTACATCTTATGAGCCAACTAGCTCAGGCCCAAGAAGAAACAAAGCCTCTTTACGGTGTCTCTTTATACGGGGAACCTCTAAAATATTCTGAAGATTTCAAAAATTTCTCGTATGTCAACGAAAAGGCTCCCAAAGGTGGAACGCTTAACTTTGGTGTTCAAGGAACATTCGATAGTTTTAATCCTTTCGTTGTGAAAGGTCAGCCTGCTATAGGGATAACTCCTGTCTATCCATCTTTGTTGTTTGTCACTTTGACGGCTCCTTCTATGGACGAACCATCATCCGCTTACTGTTATGCTGCTGAGTCAATGGAAATTGCACCGGATAGAACATGGATTATTTTCACGATGCGCGAAGGAATAAGCTTTCACGATGGCTCTCCTTTAACAGTTGATGATGTCATTTATAGTTTCAATACATTAAAGGACAAAGGACAGCCTTTTTATAAAGCGTATTATCATGATGTTTTAAAAGTTGAGAAGCTGGATTCGCGGCGGTTGAAATTTGTCTTACGGCCGAAGGTGAGTAAGGAAATAATCCAAATTATTGGACAGTTTCCCATCATTTCTAAAGCATTTTATACAAAACATGGTTTTGAGAAAGCTGATCTTACGCCACCTTTAGGAAATGGTCCTTATAAAATTAGCTATTTTAAGCCAGGCGATACAGTCACTTATGAACGTGTTAAAGGATGGTGGGGCGAGAAGCTTCCAATCAATGTGGGACGTTATAATTTTGATTATATGACGTACAAGTACTATCGAGATGAGACTGTCATGTTTGAATCGTTTAAACGAGGAGATTATGATCTAAGATTAGAGAGCTCTTCAAAAAGGTGGGCTGAAGAATATAACTTTCCTGCAGTTCAAGAAGGTAAAGTTATCCGGCAAGAAATTGAAAGCAAAAATCCTGAAGTAATGCAGGCTCTTGCTTTTAATCTTCGACGTCCTCTTTTTCACGATATCAGAGTCCGACAAGCACTGGGTTATTTTCTTGATTTTGAATGGCTTAACGAGAATATTTTTCATAATGCCTATGCGCGGCTTCAAAGCTACTTTCAAGAATCTGAGCTTGCCTCTTCAGGTGTTCCTTCCAAGGAAGAACTCGATATCCTTGAGAAATATCATGGTAAAATTCCTGAAGAAATTTTCACGAGCGAATATAAAACTCCCAAAACAGATGGATCAGGGAATATTCGTCAAAATCTTAATGCTGCCAAAAAACTCTTTGAGCAAGCAGGTTGGGTGATTAAAAATGGCGTGATGATGCATCGTGAAACAGGGAAGCCTTTTGAGTTCGAAATTCTTCTAGCTCAAGCGACTTTAGAAAGAGCCATTCAAGGGTTTGTAAAGAATTTAAAACGCTTGGGTATCACGGCAAGAATACGCATTGTTGATACAGCCCAATATATGAGACGACTCGATACATTTGATTATGATATGATCTTTATGCTTTGGCCTCAAAGTATTGGACCAGGGAATGAGCAGCGTGAATTTTGGTCTTCTGCGAGTGCTAATATGCAAGGAAGCAAAAATTATGCAGGTATAAAAGACCCCGTTATTGATGAAGTCATTGAAAAATTGATTGCCGCAACCACGCGCACAGATTTAATCAATCATTGCCGAGTTTTAGATCGACTTTTATTGTGGGGCCATTATGTCATCCCTGCTTGGTATCGAGAAAAAGATCCGATTGCTTATTGGAAAAAATTAAAACAGCCTGAGATAATACCACCTTACGGAATAGACTTTTATGCATGGTGGAGTGCTGATGCTGAAAAGACGAGTTAATTTTTAATGATGTCTCACTATATCCTTCGTCGTCTTTCTCTCATTTTGCCAACTTTGTTTGGTATCCTTTTGGTTAATTTTATCATCATTCAAGCCGCACCTGGGGGACCTGTTGAGCAGATGATCGCGAAAATCAAGGGAACTGCTGTGGATGCAACGGCCCGTTTTACGGGCGGTGGGGCGGATACCTTTCAAACCTCTCAGTTGAATGATTCACAAACCGGGGGAATGGAGAGCAAGTATCGGGGAGCGCGAGGACTTGATCCTGAGTTTATTAAAAAACTTGAGAAAATGTATGGTTTTGATAAGCCGGCATCTGAGCGTTTTTGGTTAATGGTGAAGAATTATGCGACTCTTAATTTTGGTGACAGTTATTTTCGGGATGTTTCCGTTGTTCAGTTAATCAAGCAAAAACTGCCAGTTTCTGTTTCGTTAGGGTTCTGGTCAACGCTCATCATTTATCTTGTTTCTATTCCCTTAGGGATTCGAAAAGCTGTGAAAGATGGCACGGCGTTTGATATTTGGACGAGTGCTGCCATTATTATTGGATATGCGATCCCTAGTTTCCTTTTTGCCATTCTCTTGATTGTTTTATTTGCGGGAGGTAGTTTTTGGGATCTCTTCCCTTTAAGGGGGCTCGTATCAGAAAACTGGGAACAATTATCTTGGGGGCAAAGGATCATAGATTACCTCTGGCATATGGTATTGCCTATTATTTCTATCGTTGTGACGGGATTTGCAGGGCTTACTTTACTGACCAAAAACTCTTTTCTTGAAGAAATTAATAAGCAATATGTATTAACCGCTCGTGCAAAAGGGGTAGAAGAAAAAACAATCCTTTACGGTCATGTTTTTCGAAATGCTATGCTTATTGTTGTCTCTGGAATTCCTGCCGCTATCGTGCATATCTTTTTTACAAGTTCGTTATTGATTGAGGTTATATTTTCTTTAGATGGTTTGGGGCTTCTAGGGTTTGAAACAGCAATTACAAGGGATTATCCTGTTGTTTTTGGCTCGCTTTTTATGTTTACTTTACTGGGACTTATTTTTCATCTTATCGGCGATGTAATGTACATGATAATCGATCCACGAATTGATTTTGAAAAAAGAATAGGTTGATTGTGGAAGTTAAATTTTCGCCTCTCACCCTTAAAAGATGGCAGTATTTTCGTGCTAATCGTCGTGCTTTTAGGTCTTTATGGATTTTCTTGACCTTATTTGTTTTAAGTCTTTTTGCAGAGTTCATTGCAAATGATAAACCACTTGTGATTGTCTATAATAAGAGCATTTATCTTCCTGTCTTTAAATTTTATCCAGAACAAACTTTTGGGGGGGATTTTGAGACCGAAGCTGATTATAGAGATCCTTATATTCAAGAAAAGATTGAAGCAAAAGGATGGATGATCTGGCCGCCCATACGTTATAAGTATGATACAGTAAATTATGATCTTCCAACGCCAGCCCCTTCGAAACCCAATTATGAGAACCTTTTAGGGACAGATGACCAAGGGCGTGATGTCCTCGCTCGGCTTATTTATGGTTTCCGGATATCCATTCTTTTTGGGTTTATTCTAACATTGATAAGTTCAATCATAGGGGTGATTGTGGGAGGCGTCCAAGGGTATTTTGGAGGAATGGTAGACCTTGTATGCCAACGTATCATTGAAATATGGTCCGGACTACCTATCCTCTATTTGTTAATCATTATGGGAAGTTTAGTTGAGCCAAATTTCTGGTGGCTTTTAGGGCTCATGCTACTTTTTAGTTGGATGTCTCTTGTGAGTCTTGTTCGGGCTGAATTTTTGAGGGCACGTAATTTTGATTATGTTAAAGCGGCCAAGGCTCTTGGAGGTTCAACCTTCCATATTATGTTTCGGCATGTTCTTCCTAATGCAATGGTTGCTACCTTGACGTATTTGCCTTTTATTTTAAATGGTGCCATTACAACCTTAACATCGTTGGATTTTCTAGGTTTTGGAATGCCGCCAGGGTCACCATCTCTAGGTGAAATGTTAGCTCAAGGAAAAAATAATCTTCATGCCCCTTGGCTTGGAATAACAGCATTTTTTTCGGTTGCTTGTATGCTTGCTTTACTTGTGTTGATCGGTGAGGGCGTCCGAGATGCCTTTGATCCAAGAAAGGTTAAAGTTTAATGTCGCTACCATTATTATCTATCAAGGATTTATGGGTACGTTTTGGCAATTTCAATGCCGTAAAAGGTGTAAATTTTGATTTAAACCATGGTGAAACCATGGCTCTCGTTGGGGAAAGTGGCTCTGGAAAATCAGTGACGGCTTTATCAATTTTAAAATTGCTCCCTTATCCTCAAGCGGCTCACCCTCAAGGAGAAATACGATTTAAGGGTGAAAACCTTTTAGATGCCTCAAATGAACGCTTGCGTAAGATTCGTGGTGATGAAATCTCTATGATTTTTCAAGAGCCTATGACTTCTCTTAATCCTCTTCATACGGTTGAAAAGCAAATTGGTGAAGTATTAACATTACATAGGCATTTTAAAGGTTCTCAAATTCGTGAAAGAGTTATCGAGCTTCTTGGGCTTGTCGGCTTTACAGATGCGCATGAGCGGCTTCAAAGCTATCCCCACCAATTATCAGGAGGACAAAGGCAAAGGGTCATGATTGCGATGGCTTTAGCGACAGAACCTTCCTTATTGATTGCCGATGAACCCACAACAGCTCTAGACGTAACAACGCAAGCTCAAATCTTGGAGCTTTTGAAAATCCTGCAACAAAAGCTTAATATGGCATTATTGTTGATCACACATGATCTTTCTATCGTGCATAAAATGGCAAAAAAAGTTGTGATCATGCAAAAAGGAGAATGTGTAGAAGCTGGCCTTACAAAAAGTGTCTTTAAAAATCCTCAACATCCTTACACTCAACAGTTGTTAAATGCAGAGCCACGCGGCATGACAAAAGAATTGGATCAAAAAGCACCAATTATTCTTGATGCAAAAAATTTATCTGTCAGATTTGTTCGTAAATCAGCTCTTTTTTCTCCTAAAGCTTACTTTAATGCAGTTAAGGATGTTTCTTTACAAGTGCGTCAAGGAGAAACGCTCGGAATTGTGGGTGAAAGTGGGTCTGGCAAAACAACATTAGCCTTTGCCCTGTTGAGGCTTCAAGAGAGTGAAGGGGAGATTCTCTTACAAGGAAATCCTATTCATCACTTAAAAAATAAAAGTTTAAGAGCATTGCGCCATAAGCTTCAGATCGTGTTTCAAGATCCCTTCAGTTCTTTGAGTCCTCGAATGACAATTGCGGAGATTATTGGTGAAGGCCTAAAAATTCACCATCCAGACTTATCTTTCGCGCAACAAGAAGAGCTTATTATAGAGTCACTTAAAGAGGTAAGTTTAGATCCTGAAACGCGTCATAGATATCCTCATGAATTTTCAGGAGGACAAAGACAGCGTATTGCAATTGCGCGGGCCCTAATTTTAAAACCCCAAATACTTGTACTTGATGAGCCAACGTCAGCTTTGGATAAAGCAATTCAGGTTGAAGTCTTGGAGCTTCTGAGAGATTTGCAAGTAAAGCATCACCTAACTTATATTTTTATTAGCCACGATCTAAAAATTATTCGGGCAATTAGTCATCATGTTCTTGTTATGAGACAAGGCTCAATTGTTGAGTCTGGGCCTACAAATGTTATTTATGAAAATCCACAACACCCCTATACTCAAGCATTATTTAAAGCTGCTTTTGAGCTTTAAAAAGAATAAATTTTCTTGACACTTGACGTTAAGACGGTATGACTGTTGCCATAACAAAAGAGGATCTTGATGAGTCGCACGGCATTCGTTTTTCCTGGCCAAGGATCACAGTTTGTTGGAATGGGAAAAGAGCTTTATGAAGCCTCTTTAACCGCCCGAGAAGTGTTTCAAGAAGTCGATGAAACATTAAAGCTTAAACTGACACGTCTTATTTTTGAAGGCCCCCAAGAAGAGTTAATGCTGACTCACAATACTCAGCCCGCGTTGATGGCTGTTAGTCTTGCTATCCTCAGGACTCTTGTTAAAGAGGCCGGGATTAAGGTAGAGCAGCTTCAATTTGTCGCAGGCCATTCATTAGGAGAATATAGTGCTTTAGCCGCTGTTGGTTCTCTTGAATTAAATGATTGCGCCCGTTTACTAAGGCAGCGTGGAGAGTCGATGCAAGCTGCTGTACCAATTGGCCAAGGAGCTATGGCAGCTCTTTTAGGCGCTGAGATTGAACAAGTTGAAAAGATTACGCAAGAAGCCGCGCAGGGGCAAGTTTGCGAGGTTGCAAATGATAACTCGCCGGGGCAAATAGTTATTAGTGGGCATGTTGATGCTATCAATCGAGCGATCGAAATTGCGAAAAATGAGAATATCAAGCGTGCTGTCATTTTGCCTGTGAGTGCGCCATTCCACTGTTCTTTAATGAAGCCAAGCGCAGAGACTATGAAGGACTTTCTTGAGAATACCTCTTTTCAAGCACCGATAGTGCCGGTGGTATTTAATGTAATTGCTCAACCGCAAAAAGATCCTCTTTCCTATCCTGAGTTATTGGTGCAGCAAATTACAAGCCGTGTGCGGTGGCGTGAAAGCATTTCCTACATGAAAGCCCAAGGCGTGACCAAAATTGTTGAGATTGGCGCTGGAAAAGTTTTAACAGGGCTGACAAAAAGAATAGATCCCGAATTAGAAGGGATATCAATTCAAACACCACAAGACATAGAAGAATTTTTAAAACAAGAATGAGGGATCAATGTTTAATTTAAACGGGAAAAAAGCCCTGATTACAGGTGCTTCAGGTGGAATCGGAGCAACAATTGCAAAAGCCCTTCACCAACAAGGGGCGATCGTCGCTCTTTCCGGAACGCGTCGAGAAGCTCTTGATAAAGTGGCCCAAGAGCTTAAAGAGCGAGTTTATGTTCTTCCTTGCAACCTTAAAAATGCAGAAGAAGTTGAAAATTTGATTCCGCAAGCAGAAGGTGTCATGGAACAAGTAGACATCCTTGTGAATAATGCCGGCATTACGCGTGATAATTTGATGATGCGGATGAAAGATGATGAATTTTCAGAAGTCATAGATGTTAATTTAGGCGCAACTTTTCGCTTAATGAGAGCTGCTCTTAAAGGAATGATGAAACGCCGGGAAGGACGTATCATTAATATTACATCGATTGTTGGTATAACGGGTAATCCCGGTCAGGCCAATTATTGTGCGTCTAAAGCTGGCGTTATTGGAATGTCAAAGTCTCTTGCGCAAGAAATTGCTTCGCGCGGGATTACAGTGAATTGTGTGGCGCCTGGTTTCATCCAAACACCCATGACAGATGTTCTTCCTGAAGCGCACAAGGAAAAATTACTTACAACAATTCCTCAGGGCCGTATGGGGTTGCCTGAGGAAATAGCTGCAGGGGTTGCCTTTCTTGCAAGTGCCGAAGCTGCTTATATCACGGGTCAAACTCTTCACATAAATGGTGGGATGGCGATGATTTGAGTGTTTGCGTTTTGGAAACTTTGTGTTAGAGTCCTTTGCGAATTTTAGGAAACAGTAAATTTATTTTTTAACCAATTGAGGAAATACTCATGAGTGATGTTGCAAATCGAGTCAAAAAAATCATTGTTGAACGTCTTAACGTTGATGAAGCTAAAGTCGTAGATAAGGCAAGCTTTATGGACGATTTAGGTGCCGATAGCTTGGATACAGTTGAGCTTGTCATGGCATTCGAAGATGAGTTCGGCGTTGAAATTTCTGATGATGTTGCTGAAAAGATTAAAACTGTCGGCGATGCAGTAAAGCTGCTTGAGGAAAATACAAAGAAATAGTAGAGTTTCTAAATGCGACGTGTTGTAATTACAGGTATAGGAATGGTGAGCCCTCTTGGGGCTGACGTTAAAACCACTTGGCGGAATCTGATTGCCAGCAAATCAGGGCTTGCGCAAATTGATAAATTTGATGCGACAGATTGGCCTTGCCGTGTTGCGGGACAACTTCCCGTTGGGACACAAGATGGCGCATTTAATGCAGATGTATACCTTTCTCCAAAGGATCAACGTAAAGTCGATCCTTTCATCAGTTATGGTATTGCTGCAGCAACTCAAGCAATTGAAGATGCTGGTTGGAAACCTGAAAATGAAGAGTCTCGGGTAAGAACAGGTGTAATGATTGGTTCTGGAATAGGGGGGCTAACCCGTATTCAAGAGTCTGCAGCAACGATGTTTGAACAAGGACCTCGTCGCGTTACGCCTTTCTTTATCCCTTCTTGTTTAATCAACCTTGCGTCTGGCCATGTTTCTATTAAGTATGGCTTTAAAGGTCCAAACCATTCTGTTGTTACGGCATGTTCAACAAGTGCAAATGCCATTGGTGATGCCTCGCGCCTTATTCAATATGGTGATGCTGATGTCATGATCGCAGGCGGGGCAGAAGCAGCTATCAACCAGCTTGGTATTTGTGGTTTCGCGGCAATGAAAGCCTTGTCAACAAGCTTTAATGACACTCCTGAGCGTGCTTCTCGTCCTTGGGATCGTGATCGTGATGGGTTTGTCATGGGTGAAGGTGCAGGCGTCCTTGTTTTAGAAGAACTTGAACACGCTAAAAAACGTGGTGCTAAAATTTATGCGGAACTCGTTGGATATGGTCTTTCTGGAGATGCTTATCATGTGACAGCACCTCATCCAGAAGGTGATGGTGCTTTCCGTTCGATGCAATCTGCTATTCGTCACGCAAAATTATCACCTGAGGATGTTGATTACGTCAACGCTCATGGAACTTCAACACCTTTGGGTGATGAGATTGAGTTAGGGGCCGTAAGACGCCTCATGGGAAGCCACAGTGAACATGTTTCAATGTCTTCCACAAAATCGTCGATAGGCCACCTTTTGGGGGCTGCTGGGGCCGTTGAGTCTATTTTCTCCATTATGAGCATTGTTGATGGCATCATGCCGCCAACGTTGAATCTTGATAATGTGGATGACACGTGTAAAGGGATCGATCTTATTCCTCATAAGGCTAAAGAAAAGAAGGTTAATGTGGCTCTTTCCAACTCTTTTGGGTTTGGGGGCACAAATGCTTCTCTCGTTTTTAAAGCGTTTTCTTAAGTTTTTTAAGAAAAGTTAAACCATAAGGGGGCTGATCGAGCGTAAGATCATGAATAAGCCTCTTTTTAGTTTTCTAGCTGTTTTAGCGTTTTGTAAAATTTTCATTGCAAGTGCCTTTTTCTTAATTTCTTACAGGACAGAAATAGGAGATAAGCAGGCGCATACGGTGATTATCCCACAGCACACGCCAGTGAATCAAATCGCCGCGATTCTCAAACAAAATCATATTATTGCCGCAGACATCCCTTTTAAGCTGTGGTCTTATGTTTTAAGGCCGTTTGGCTCCTTGAAAGCTGGTGAATATGAGTTCATACCGCCTCATCGGGCAGGAGATATTATTGCAAAGCTTCAGCGGGGAGAAACCATTGTCCATCGTTTTACCGTGGTCGAAGGTGTTACATCTGCTGAAATTGCAAAGCAGTTGAAGGATCTGCCGTCTTTACAAGGCGAGTGTGTTCTTCCTGAAGAAGGAACTTTGTTGCCTGAAACATATCATTTTGCTTATAGCGATAAACGAAGTGACCTTATAAAGCGTATGCAAAAAGCTTTTCAGAAAGAAATCCAAAAATTGTGGCAGACGCGCTCTTCTCTCTTGCCATATAAAAATATCGAAGAAGCTGTGACGTTAGCATCATTGGTTGAGAAAGAAACGGCAATCCCTGAGGAACGCCCGCGTGTGGTCGCTGTCTTCTTAAATCGCTTGCGCATAGGAATGCCGTTGCAATGTGATGCAACCGTGCTTTATGGCCTTTATCGGGATAAGGGATTGGCGCTAAATCGGCATCTCTCAAAGGCAGAACTAAAAGCTCCGACACCTTATAATACTTATCTTCATAAAGGATTGCCGCCCACGCCAATCTGTAATCCTGGGCTTGCGTCTTTGCGAGCCGTCTTTGCCCCCTCAGAGACAAAAGAGCTTTATTTTGTGGCGAACGGTAAGGGCGGGCACGAGTTCTCAGAGACGTACACGGCGCACTCTAAATACCATAAGACATGGCGACAGATTAGAAATAAAAAGGCGTCAAATTAAATACTTTGTTTAATACCTGTTTTGATATGCTTAAGCTTTATCTAAGGGCTCTTCATTATTTCCACTTAGAATAAATGGATTGATAAACTTCTGCTTGTGTATCTTTTGTTTCAAACCATTCAGGAAATTCCAGTAAAGGCTCAGAGAATCTTTTAGAGTTGCTTTGTAATTCACGAAGGATATCACTGAACTTTGATTCATCTGTGGTGTTGGCAAGGACTAAGGCTGTTTCGCTTAAATATCTGCGATATTCAAGAGTTTGAAAGTTGAAATACCTCAACATGTTCCTATCCTGTTCTTCTAAAGATGTGTAACTGCTTAAGAGTTCGAGACGTACTTTACGAAGGCGGGCATAGTCTTCTGTCGTCTTTTTTAATGTGAGTTGTGCTTGTGCCCGCAATTTCTCATAATGGGTGCTCGGATTTTTAGTTTCATCCCATAAGACTTTATATTGCAGATCCTCCGCGTGATCATGAGAGTCAAGTACTTGATAGTAAGTTAACTCTGCGATCTGCTGTGAAAATTTCTTATAATTTGATAAATCAATATAATTTAAGGGAGTTTCGACTGTTAAAAAATACTCTTTAGTTCCAGAAAAATCGAGGGGGCCAGGCGTGTAAGTATATTGTATCTGAACATAAAAAGCGGGATCCACACTTATACCCCGCACCTTAAGGCCCATAAAAGTATTGCTAGCAACAGCATAGTCATGAGGTAAAGAATCGAGAAAGTCTTTCCGCTTTTTATAGGCCTTCTCTTCTGTGACATCACGGAGGCCTTCAATACTATAGTCATTCTCTTTGATCGTCACTGTATCGGTGCTTTTGAGGTCATTAAAGCTTTTTCGTGCAATATTGTTAGGCGCATACTTTTGGGTAATTGTTTCTTTCTGAGAGACAAGCTTGGCTAACTCATGGCTATACATCGCGATGCTATACGCAGGCGAATTGAGTGTGGTCTTAGAAGCATCCTCTTCTTGAAAAGTGCTTGCAAAAATTCCTTGAGTTGTTGTGAAAGAGGTAAAAAGAAGTAAAGTTAATATTTTATTATACATCAGAAACTTCTTGAAGGGTTAGAAATTATATTGTCATTTCGGTATTATATTAGAATCTGCAAGCAAAATAAGATGATTTTCTTGCATCCTTGATGTGTGTCTATGTTGATCAAAAAGCAATAGGATATTTTTATTGGGGCAAGCAATAAGGAAAGAATCAGCCTCAAAGCTCTCAGAATTTTAATAATGAAGAGGATATATAAAAATAAAAGCTAGGGGAAAAATCCTAGCTTTTATTTTCAACAATTTATAATTTTAATCTTTTAAAGCTGCAAAAGCCAACCGTATTTGGAGGTTTTCAATAAGTTGCCCATCTTTAAAGAACTCGTAAATACCGTAGTTTGATCTAAATTTCTCGCCGAGCGTATTTCCTCCTGGCCTTTTTTCAACATCGACACGCTTAATGCGGATTCCACTTTCATACCAATGTTGTTGCGTTAAACTTTTGATGTTCAACTCAGCTTTTTGCTTCACAGTTGGGGTAATTCTAGAAAGATCATTGCCTTGAATACAAAGGAGATCTAGAAGAATTTTGGTACTTTCATCTTGTGAAAAATTATCAAAAAGAAGCTTACTTTTTAAGAGATCGAGCGTACCAGCTTCCATAATCTTAAAGCCTACAACCATCTTAATTTCAGGGATATAAACTTTATTGTACTTAATAACTTGTTCTTCTGTTCCTGTAATAGGATTTGGTCTTGTTTCTTTTCTGTTTCCTGCTGCGAGGGCAAGAAGAATATGGAGGGGATATAATTCTCTGGGAGCAATGATATCCTTGGCCTTTGAAAGAGGGGATTCTTCAATTATTTGAGGGCGTTTTGGGGGGACGAGATCCCATAATTGCGCAGGGCTGTAGTTTTTGCCGATGCGAGCTTGGGAGGGAGAAGCTTGAGGGCTTGTCTCTGGTTCTTTGGTTTTTTTAGATTCTTTAGGCGTTTTAGGCGCTTTTACCTTCTTTGTTTTCTCTTTAGACGACTTCTTGCTTGATACTTTTTCAGCCTCGGGCGTGGAAATGTCTTTCTTGGCAGGCGTCGTAGAAGGCATAAAGGTTGCAACATCGAGAGTTGTTATTTCGCGTCTTTTTAGTGCATTAGTATTAGATGGTAAATCTGAGGGCAAGATAGTCGGTGAAACAGGTGGTAACTCAGGGGATATTACCATATCAGGAAGTATAAACATCGTTTGAACGCGACTATTGCTATCCTCTTGTTCTGAAGGGACATCTTCTAAAGGAACATCTACGGTGACAGGCACGCGCGAGACAAGGGGCTGTTTTGCATGTGTCTTTTTAGAAATCTTGTTATCACGTGATGATGTCTTGCTAGAAGTTGCAATAAAGTTTTTGTTTTGTTTTTTGCCTTGAGAAGAAGAGGCTGTTGGCTTCTCTTGTTCTTCTGCTAAAGCTTTTAATTTTTGTTGAAATTCAGAATTTTCAGTGATGTCTGTAACAGCCAAACTAGAATGAGGTGCTTTATAACCAGTGGGTACTTTAGCTCTTCTTCCAACTTTGCTTGGTTTGGAGTCTTCATCTGTGTTACTTGCCTTTAAATTCTGAGTGAATGAGCAAATAAAAACACATCCTAAAACATAAGACATTAATTTTGACGACAATTTATAAACTTCCTCTATAAAAGTTGATTGCAAAAAAATTCTTTGAGATAGGTCGAGTAAGTGTAGGCCTTTAGAATCCTCTTGAAAACTCTGCCAACCCAAGAATAATAATTAACTTATTAAAAGATGGACAAATAAGCAAATAAAATATCTTAAGTTATGTATTTGGTCTTGCAGCATAAAGCCAACCACAATTTTTTAGGATGAAAAATGGTAAAATCCTCAAAAAAATTACTTAATAAGTACTTGAAATAAAATAATTAAATTGTTCATTTCGAGGGTGAAAAAACTTGAATTTCGTATCCAGTTATGATAGGATTATTATAGATGGTTAAGAGATGAGATTTTATCTTTGTTAGGCCTTATCTAGATAACAACAAGCGCAACAATTTCAACCTCTTATTCTTCTAAAAATGACTAAAAAATAAGCAAATTTTTTGGCCACCTTTGTGAGGCATTACCCGAACTTTGCCTCAAGTTTTAATAAATGAAAGAAAGGATAAATAAATGAAAATAATGATGAAAAAACAGAAAAAATTACTTGAACCTTTCAAGAGATTCAAAAGAACGTTTTATTGGGAAAGATTAAGGAATTGCTGCGTCCTATACCGACGTTTCATTGATCCGTAGACAGAGAGTTCCATCAAGTTTTTCAACTCGTTAATTCGGGTAAAAGTTAGATATGCTTTAGGGGGAGAGAGATTTTATAGAAGGCATGTCTATTGAAATAAATCATGGATTATTTGGGAGAAAGAAACAATGTTAGCACAAGAAATTAATTACCAACTCGATAACCATGTGAGAATGGTTGAGATTATTAAACAAGAAATTCGGGAGACAGCTCATTTAACAGACATTGAGGAGCTTCCTCCAGATATTGAGCAGGCTTTACAAAAAGTCCCTCGACATCAATTCGTGAATGAGGAACTTGCGGCGTTTGCGTATTTTAATGAAGCGCTTCCCATTGGAAGTGGGCAGACAATTTCCCAACCGTTTATTGTCGCGGTGATGACGGCGCTTATTCAGCCTCAAAAGGAGCATAAGGTTCTTGAGATAGGTACAGGCTCAGGGTATCAGGCGGCAATCTTGGGACAATTGGTTAAGGAAGTTTATACAATTGAAGTGATTCCAGAGCTTTCTTTAACGGCGCAACGTCATTTCAATGAGTGTCAGTATCGAAACATTTTTCCCTTAATAGGAAATGGAAATGCAGGCTGGTCCGAGTATGCCCCTTATGATGGTATTCTTGTCACGGCTGCGTGCGAAAAAGTTCCTCAAGCGCTTATTGATCAATTGAGTCTCAATGGTCGCATGGTTATTCCACTTGGCAGTCAAGACAAAACGCAGATGTTGACACTCATTACCAAGGACCAAGAAGGACATATTCATGAAAAGCCACTCTTTCCAGTTGCTTTTGTTCCATTTACTTGTGGGGATTAATTGGGAATGGTTGGAATGTTCAAAGGTTCTTTATGGATTATGGTTGCCGGTCCTTATACAACGAATGCGCCAATGGCTGAACAACGCCATCAAAACCTTATGCGTCTTAATCAGGCCGCTTATGCTGTATACAAAAAAGGGCATATTCCCATCTTGGGCGTCAATATGGCCTTGCCGATGGTCGAAGCAGTGGGGGAAGATCATTTTGAGGAACTTATGATGCCAATGTCTTTTGCGCTGGCTAAAAAATGCGATGCTGTTCTGCGGTTAGAGGGATGGTCTTTTGGCGCTGATGCGGAAGTAGATGCAATTATAAAGCAAGGAGGGAAGGTTTTTAGGAACCTTGATGAGATTCCAGAACTTTAAGAAAGAGACTATTTTACAATAAATAAAATGAATTGACTTTTTTGGATGTTTGAAAGAACTTGGTTAAATAATAAAATCATGGGGAGGATTTTGATGAATTTTTTCAAATCTGTAAATTTTTTAAAAAGGCTTAGAAGTCTTGCGACATTTGGAATGTTTGTAATGTTAGCAAGCTCATTTTCTTGTGGGGCAACGGATGACGATAACGGGGAAACGGGTCGTAAAGTAATAAAAGTGGCTCAAGTCCTCAGTGGTCTTGTTGCTTCTCAGCTTGAGCCAGGAATGCTTTTTGTGTATGGAGCTACAAACATTACTCCGAAAGATTTATCACTGCCAATAACAATCGGTGTGATTGGACTAAATGCGCCTATTCATATAAGTCGCCTAACCTCATGTGTATCAACATTGGAAGATCTAATCGAGCAAACTGGCGATCATGCAGTTGTTGCTGCACGAATAGTTCATGCATTCCTTAATGGGGTAGTACCTATTATTTATACTGGAATACGGGCTGAACGCCATTTCCCAACATTCAGCGCTATTACTATTCCTCCTCGTGCAATCAGCGCGTTTATAAGAGGGATGGAACCGCATGATTGCTTAGCAAATAAGGTTTTAAGCCCGGTGAGATCTGGTTTTAAGCAACCTTGGGGCAGCACAGTGTTAACCACGGTTTTAAGTATTCCAAAAGCTTTAATGATCCAAGCTATGGCAAATGAGGTATTAGAAGATTATGTGGGAGTAGGCAATAATAGTCGTCTTGTTATTTCTTCGTCTCTTGCTGTTGCTTCTGGTGCTTTAACGATTGCGTTTGAAAGTGATAAAATAAATACCCTGGTGCAAAAGGTAGCTCAAAACCCATGGCCGACGCTACAAGAAATAGCACAAGCAGCTTTCTTAGCTTCTATCTATATGGGCGTGGGCGATGAGTTAGGATTTTCGACAGCAACCGTCATGGGAATTTTTGCTTTAGAAACCGCCGTCGAAGCCGTTTCACTCGAACGTCATTGGAAAAAAATTGCAAGATGGCTTGGTCTTTAAATAGAAGAGCACCTTATTTTATTATTCAAGAACAAGCATTACTCTTTAATCTTGACGTCTTTTATTTGAAAGGTCAGTTTATATTCTTGCTTTTTGTTCTGGTGCTCTAAAGTAAGATGCAAGTATACATTCTTTGCAAGCGTTTCTTTCTTAATTTCAGGCAATTGATCTGTTGAATTCACGCTAAATGTGAAAATGCCTCCACCTTGCCAAGAACCAGGAGTACTGTAACCTGGCATATAAGAATATCCTCTTATGCTATTTCCATAAATATACCCCGGGGAATGTGTTCCTTGAGTAAAATGCACTGTATCAGCACTCGAAATAGAGTCCATATGGGTTTGATGGGGAAGGATAATTGTCGGTGGCTGAGATTCATGGCGTGCGACATAACGAATGCCCTCATGAAAGGTTCTGTGCGTTATCCCCTTATGGTCGACAATTAAGGTTTCATCCCACAAGATTTTCATTTTTTCATTTGATTTATTCTCAAGAATGATCGTGATTCCTGTGGTGCCAAGAGTCGCTGCAATGGCCAAATTACTATTACTAAATAGCCCAACTTCATCTTTAGAAGTCAGTGCATTCTTAATCCCATGATCCTCTTGTTGGACAGATAAAAGTTCCGTCTGATATTTTAAATAGTGGTCACAACCACTTATTAAGAGAGTAACTGTGAGAATTAAATATTTATTCATGCTATATGGGCTCATTTGAAATATTCGTAAATTGCGACTTTATAAGTTAAAGGCTAGCATGCTTTTTATTGTTGAGAATACCAAAATTTTAAAGATGATTTTGGGATAAAGATAGTTTCAAGAAGAAATGCGTTTAGAAGCCGAGCGACCAATGTGCTGTTCTTGACGTTGCTTAGCTAAAAGAATTTGTTTTTGGCGCTCACGAAGGCGCTTTTTCTTATCCTCACTATGGTGGATGTAACATGAAGGGCATGTGACACCTTCTTCATATTCAGAAGAGACTTTGTCGGCTTCAGAGAGCGGTGCACGGCAACCAAAACATAAATCATGCTTCCCTTCTTCCACGCCTTCTTTGACAGCAACGCGGTTATCGAAGACAAAGCACTCTCCCTGCCATAAACTTTGTTCGGCCGGAATAGTCTCCAGATACTTTAAAATGCCGCCTTTGAGCTGATAAACTTTTTCAAAGCCTTGTTCAAGAAGATAGCTTGAAGCCTTTTCACAACGAATTCCGCCCGTACAGAACATGGCAATACGTTGTTGCTTTTTCTTTTTACTAAGATGCTCAACAAATTCAGGAAATTCTCGAAAGGTCTCAGTCTCTGGATCAACTGCGTTTTTAAACGTACCAATCTTA
Organism: Caedibacter sp. 38-128; assembly: GCA_001898705.1. GTDB lineage: Bacteria > Pseudomonadota > Alphaproteobacteria > Caedimonadales > Caedimonadaceae > Paracaedimonas. The sequence continues at coordinate 100,391 of MKUU01000044.1, read as the reverse complement.
GTCTCATACACATTACGCGTATCAATCAGAAGGACGTCAGGATCACTGATAAGATCATTCCACGCTTCAGGTTCAACAAAGGTACCTGTGCTTTTCTCAACATTTAAATGAGGCATGCCAAGCGTGACGATTTCTTTCTTAATCCGCACTTTAAGGCGATAAAAAGGGTAATAATCAACGTAGGACTCTTTATATTCAAGCCCTTCAAAATGTCCTTGATTTTTTAAAAAATCTTGGAGGTTATCAATTGCTTCTCTTGTGCCTGCAACTGTCCCATTAAGTCCTTCCGGAGCCAATAATAAAGTTCCTCGAATGTCATTCTTCTGGCAAAGATCAAACAATTGATTTCGCAATTCACGATGATCACTGAGCTGGACGAATTTATAAAGAGCAGCAACAACAATTTTCATTTTAACCTCTGAAGTGGTTCTACAATCTTTAAGAAGTAAAAATCAAGAAAATTTGGGAAAATTCGTGGGGGTGGATATACCTTTTAGCCTTCCCTGTCTATTTTTTATCATGGTGCTACAGCAGCCCCCTGCTGCATGAGTGAAAAGAAAATAGCAGCAGGTTCGTTAAAAATTGGTTAAGAAATATGATTTTTTGAAAATTTTTTTCAAAAATGAAAAATCAGTCGCGTTCATCAAGCCAAGCCATTTGAATGGCTTCTAAAATACGTTCATTTGAACGATTGGGATCGTCTTCAAAACCTGGAAGTTCTTGAACCCATTTCCAAAGATCCGTGAAGCGAATATGAAGAATATCGGCATCAGGATGGTGTTCTTCAAGCGCAATCGCGATATCTCGTATATCTGTCCATTTAAGGGATTGCACGCTTAATCAACCATCATGTTGCGAGTGGCGGCCGGCAGTGTGACGATCAACCCATCAAGCTCTTCTGTAATAATAATTTGGCAACCAAGACGTGAGGTGCGGGTCAAGCCAAAAGCAAGATCCAACATGTCTTCTTCTTCTTCTTGGGCTTCAGGGAGGGCATCATACCATTCAGAATCAACAATGACATGACAGGTTGAGCATGCCAAAGAACCTTCGCAAGCTCCTTCGAGGTCAATATTATTTTGATGTGCAATCTCTAAAACAGAAAGGCCAACTGGCGCTTCAACTTGGACGTGTTCACCTTTGGGCGTAATAAAAGTTATCTTGGGCATTGTAACCTACTTATGTTGTCTAAATTCATTATCGGGCACCTTACCCTGAGATGCGAAGAAAAACCAGTTAAAAACGCATTGTCAAAGTTGACGGTAGCGCTCAAGCGCGAGGCCACGAGCCATCTCATGGTTGACCAGTGGCAAAGGATAAGTTTCTCCTAATATAACATTTGCTTGGTGTAACTCGGCTTGAGAAGCCTGCCAGGGTTTGTGAATGAAGGTATTTGAAAGGCTTTTTAATTCAGGGACCCAGCGGCGTATATACACACCTTGGGGGTCAAATTTTTCGCCTTGAAGAATAGGATTAAAGATTCTGAAATAAGGGGCAGCATCCGCCCCACATCCTGCCACCCATTGCCAATTTGCAGCGTTATTTGCCATATCTGCATCTACTAATGTATTCCAAAACCATTTTTCACCTTCCTGCCATGGTAGCAAAAGGTGTTTTGTTAAAAATGAGGCAACGATCATACGCACACGATTATGCATCCAGCCTGTCTGCCAAAGCTCGCGCATGCCTGCGTCCACAATGGGATAGCCTGTTTTTCCCTGTTGCCATAATCGAAGTGCCTTATCATCAGTCTGCCATTGAAAAGTCGTAAATTTTTCTTGAAAGGGCCGTTCAGGTAGTAAGGGAAAGGCGTAGAGAAGATGATAACAAAATTCTCGCCAGCCAATTTCTGAGAGATAACTTTCAGCAGAGGAATTTAAGGGAGATAATTGATGAAGCCGATGCCAAAGTTGGTGCGGGCTGATCTCTCCAAAATGAAGATGAGGCGAAAGGCGAGAAGTCCCATGTTTGCCTGGATGATTGCGGGCTTCTTTATAGGTTGTAAGGCGATCTGTACAAAAATCTTCAAGTTTTTGATGGGCACCAGCCTCACCAGGTTGCCATAATTCAGAAAATCCTTGGGCCCAGTTTGGGTGAGTTGGTGTTAATCTCCATGTTGTTAGAGCCTCACTTTCAAGATGAGGATAAAATTGAGGCGAAGTTGTATTCGCAAAGGTTGGAAAACGGGGGCCTTGAGCCAGACACTTTTTCCAAAATTGGGTAAAAATTTTATAAGGATGACCTTGTTGATTTTTAATTTCCCATGGTTCAAATAACAGGGAAGCGTTAAAGCTTTTAATATTGATTCCTTGCTCAATAAATTCTTTTTTCAATTCTGTATCGCGAGCAATGGCAAAAGGTTCATAGCAACGGCTCCAATAAATGCTTTGAGCGCCAGACTCTTTTAGGACATTTTTAAGGATTTGAGAGGGGGATCCCCGCCTTAGAATAAGGTTTCCACCTTGTGCTTGTAGGTCCTTATTTAAGGCGTGCAGGCTGTGATATAACCACCAGCGTTGTGCGGCCCCCATTTTCCAAGGGGCGGGCGTATCATCATCTAAAATGTAAAGAGGAAGTATTGGTTGTCCTGTTGCTTTAGCAGCTTCAAAAGTCGGATGGTGCTGAAGCCGTAAATCTTGACGAAACCAGAGGATAAGTGGTAAATTTTTCATATTATTGTGACGATGATCTTGAAGTTTTATTTAAAATACTTAAATTTATTGTAATTGGCTTATCAATCTTCAGAAAGGAAAAAGTATGAAAAAAACAAATTTATTAATGATTCTAGCTGCACTTGCCATCCAATCTTCTTCGATTTGGGCTTCAGCGACAACACCGACGGAAGAGTTGACAGAAGAAGCTGCACTCGTGGCAAAAATCAAGGCATTGCAAGTGCAAAACACAGCAGACGAACAAGCGCTTGCGCAAGCTGCAAAGATTGCTGAATTAAAGGCACAATTAAAAGCAGAAGAAGAAAAAGCAGCATTACTTGCTGCTCAAAAAAAACAACAGGAAGAAGATGCAAACCTTCCAAAAACATGGGAAGGAATTCCTTGGACTATCATGCATACTGCTTGGGTTAACAATTACCAGGCGATCGAAAGTACTTTTGATCCTCGTAAGAGTTCTAACTCTTTTATTAGAGAGTCAAGTAAACTTCTTGCAAAGAATGGAGGCAAGAAATTTAAGCCTGCGGTCAGTCAGATTAATTCTTCTCATACCGATGTTTTGAAGAAGCATCCTAATCAATGGGCAAGTTCGGGTTTAAATGAAGATACAGAGACTCATACAAATATAGCTCGCTTCTTACTTGATAAAATATGGCTTCAAGCTTACCAAGGAAAGGTTGGCTTTAAGATTTAAGTTGAGCTTATTCTAAATTTTCTAGAAATGATGAGAAAAACCCACTCTTAAAGAGTGGGTTTTTTATTGGTTAGATGAGAGCAACATCATTGCTTTATCAATTTGATCTCAGACAATATTCTTTACAGATTAAGGACTTTTTTCACAAGGGGGAGAGTGATTTTTTTGTGTTCTGCCAGGCTTGCGTCATTCAAGAGTAAAGCCGTATTTTGGAGCGCAGAATAGCTTCTTTCAATGTGGGTCACCAGATAATCGAGAACGGGATCTGATATCGTGAGTTGCAGATCGGAAAATCTTTTGAGCAGGATTCCCCGAATCAGCATGTCATCAGGCTGCTCAATCGTTGTGCACGGGATTGCCATAAGGCGAGAGTTTAGATCAGGAAGTTTGATCTTCCACTGTACGGGATGAGTTTCCGTTGTTAATAATAGCTTCCTTTGATTCTCTTGACAGAGATTATAAAAGTGCAGAAAAGGTTTCTCTTCTTGAAGCTGCAGAGGATCAAGAATAAAGGGGGTTGCCCCCGAGCTGAAGAGAGCCTCAGAATCTTGGAGGTCTGTTTCCTTAAGAAAAGTTGCAGAAGATAAATTTTGGAAAATTGTTGCAAGGTGGGTTTTTCCCGATTGAGGGGGGCCTATCAGCAATAAACTATGATGAGACCATGCTGTCCATTGTGTGATCCAAGAGAATGCTTCTTGGTTTCTATTTGTGATAATAAAATCTTCTGCTTGATAGCTACAAGAAGGGGTAAAATTAAAAACGAGTTGATCCATAGAAAGAACTATTTCTTGGAGGAAGCGAGTTTATGTTTATGAGGGGAGACCCCTTGATAGAAATCACTTTCATAATATTTTTTTAAAGTAAAACGAACAATAACACTTAAAGTTGCAGCAATTGGCATCGCCATTATAATCCCAAAGAAACCAAATAAAACGCCGCCTGCGAGAAGGGCAAAAATAATCCATACTGGGTGAAGGCCAATGCGTTCACCAACAAACTTAGGTGTCAGTAGATAAGATTCAAGGCCTTGCCCTACCGCAAATACAGCAGCAACCCATCCAATGGAAGTCCAGTCATTAAATTGAGAAAAAGCAAGTCCGAAGGCGACCGTGGCTCCTAATAAGAATCCAAAATAAGGTATAAAGGCCAAGAAGCCTGTGGCTATTCCAACTGTAAAAGCAAAGTCTAATCCTGTTATTTTTAAGCTTATAGAATAGTAGAGAGCGAGAGATAAACACACAAGCGATTGCCCTCTGACATAGTTTGCGAGTGTTTGATTAATAAGGGTGACTTGGTTCTTAATAGTTTGGGTATGCTCTAAAGGAAGCAATTCAATAAGCATGGATGTAAAGCGAGGCCAATCTCTGAGTAAATAGAAGGCAATCACAGGGGTTAACACCACTAAGGATAACAAGTTTGCAAGAGCCAATGTGTTGGTTAAAACACTGGCAACAGCTTTAAACCCCCAAGAAAGCATATCACCAAAATAAGTACTTGCTGTTGTTTTGAGCTGATTAAAATCTTTAACTGGGATGATATCATTAAACTGCTCTAATAAAGGCAGGGTGGTCTGATATAGCCGCTCACCATAGTTTGGGAGATGTTGAGCTAAAAATAAAAGCTCTTGCTTGAGAAAAGGGACGGTAAAGAATAACAAGCCTCCAATTGCTATAAAAAATAGCAAAATCATAAGGGTTGTACTTAAGATTCTTGGGATATTAAAAGCTTCAAGCTTTGTGACTGTGGGGTTTAGAAGGTAAGCGACAAGTATGCCAACAATAAATGGTAATAAGATGCCTTTAAAAAGGTAGAAGAGTGTAAGAGTCCCTGCAAAAATCAAGGCCCATATCCATACACGACGATTAAGAAGGAGCAAAGTCGGTTCTTTCATATGCCATTCCTTAATTTAAACGCTTAATACCTTCTTTAACATAAGCTGCGCCAGAAAGAATAGTTGTCATTGCAGTTAAAGCAAAAAGAATCTGATTAAAAGTATGGTAGTTTTGATTGTATGCCCCTTGTAATAGGGTAAGACTAACTACACTAATTTGGAAAAAAGTGTTTAATTTACTGATGAAAATAGGATTTGAGGTAATAGGTTTATCTAGCATCATAAGCAGGACCATCCCTCCGACAATTAAAACATCTCTAAAGACGACAAGAATTATCAACCATAAAGGGATCCAAGCTTTGAGCCCCAGTGCAATAAAAACACCGACAAGAAGAAACTTATCGGCGATAGGATCAAGATAACTCCCTAAAACTGTCCGCAAATGCAAGGCTCTTGCAAGCAGGCCATCAAGAATATCGGATATTCCTGCAAGTACCATGCCCCAAAAAGCCCATAGGAGAGCATCCGAAAGTATGGACCAGATGATAAAAGGGACAGATAATAGACGTCCTAAACTAATAAAATTAGGCCAAGTCATAAGCGCTTGCTTTCTTGAAGTCTTAAAGAGAGAGTTTTTGGTGCAAAACCATTGACCTCTTGTTCAATATCAATCCCTTTTGTTTTTAATTGAGTCTCAATAAAAGTTTCAGAACCTGAACAGTCCAATGCTATTTGAGCTTGCTGAAGGGTTAAATTGTGAATGGTTATTTTTTTTACACCTTGTAAACTTTCAAGGTGTTTTTGTAGCTCAATCCACTCAGGATAATTGTTAAAAGTAATGATGAAGTGAAGCGTTTTTGGTTCAGGATGAAGAGATGTCTGAAGGGGAATTTTGCTCGCTTCTATAACTTTAGCCAACGCAAGTGGTAAGAGGGTGGCCGGTGCATATTTATTTACATCAAATTCAACAGGAGGGGAACGGTCAATAAGGCCTTCTGCTGTGTAATGCTGAACTTCAAGATGAGAAGATGTTCCTTCATAAAAGATAGCAATCATCATTCTGTCTGCATGATAGCGGCTTAATATCTTCCGTATAGCATCAATGTTCCCTTCAAGGGCATCTTTTGAAGAAAGGTTTTTGAGATCTTGAAGATCTCCCATAGGAATCACGAGTGTTTCACTATCTAGATCTGTCTTTTGATTCCATGCTTGCCACCAAGGATTATTTTCTTCCCATAAGAGTGTTTTTTCATTGAGTACCAATACGGGAACAATAACAGTTGTTTTGTTAAGAGAGGGAGAGATAACTTTTTTATCTTGTTGTGCAAACCATTGTTGAACAGCTTTAGGGTTAAAGCGAATCGTGAGTGTTCCCAAATAACGAACATCTGAACTTTTCTCACTTTGAACCTCAATAGATTGTACGAGAGCATCCAGCTGTTCATTGGTTAAGCTTGGTAAAGAAGAATCATGTTGGGGAAGCACTTTTTCTAATAGGGTATTATAAGCTTGGTGTTGCGCATCTGCCATTGCTTTTATGCGCGCTTCTAAAGCAGAGCTTCCCGTAACATCGACTTGTACATTCTTGATGACATAATCCTCACTTGCAACCAGATTATTACTAGCCATCAAGTAAAAGGCAGAAGCCCACAATAAATATACAAATTTGCTCAGCATTTAAATTCCTTTGACTCCCTTGTCACTCTCAAAAAGGATAGGCTGAGATCATTATGCCGTTATTAACCGACAATTTCAATTTCGCTAAAGAAGAAAGATATTTCTCTTTGCGCGTTCTCAGGTGAATCAGAACCATGAACAGAGTTTGCTTCAATTGATTCAGCGAAATCACGACGAATTGTTCCTTCTTCCGCATTTGCAGGATTTGTTGCGCCCATTACTTGGCGATAAAGAGGCACAGCATTTTCACCTTCTAGGACTTGTACGACAACAGGACCGCTGGTCATAAATGTGCAAAGTTCATCAAAAAAGGAACGCTCTTTATGGACTTCGTAAAAACGTTCAGCCATAGAACGATCCATTTGAATTCTTTTTTGAGCAATGATCCGCAAGCCTGCTTCTTCAATACGCGCATTAATAACGCCTGTTAAATTACGACGAGTTGCGTCAGGTTTAATAATTGAAAGTGTACTTGTAAGAGACATTTTATACTCCAGTTTGTTTAATTGTTAATTAGGTTGCATTTCATGCCATGCACCTTTTTCATCTTGATGCCACATTGAAATGGAACATCCTAAAGCCTGATATTTTTTTTTACGATCGCTTGCTTTTGCTTCTGCTTCGGGATCGTTGCCATCGTATATATCAAGACATCTTGAAAAAGTTAAGAAATTATTGACCTCTTGATCTTCAACGGTGATCAAAATTTCAGCTTCATTAGGATTTTCAAGGATAGTCGTTAACCAAATAGGTTGGCTTTCTGCAGTCCCTTCTTTCGAACTTCCATGCGGCAAGAAAGAGCCTTGAGAATAAGTCCATAACATCGCATTGAAAGCATCTAACCTTTCTGGGGTGCCGAAAAGGACAACAGCTTTTTTTTGAGCTTGAAAGATTTTTTCTAAAAGCCTTGGTAAACTATGCTCCAGAGAGGTTTTCTGAAGTTTATATAAGCTGACTTCGGGCACCATGCAACCTATTTATTGTTTTTCATAATGGTTCTGAACAAGCTCGTTTAAGAGTCTGACTCCATAAGCAGTTGCGCCCTTAGCAACAGTTGGGTAGTCTTTCTCTGCCCATGCCATACCCGCAATATCAAGATGAACCCACGGTGTATCATTCACAAATCTTTTAAGGAATTGACCTGCCATAGAACTGCCAGCTTTACGGCCAAGCACAATATTTTTGAGATCAGCAATATCGGACTCAATCTCACGATCGAAACGTTCATCAAGAGGCATTGGCCAAACTCTTTCACCAGTTTTTTCGCCAGCCATTTTTATTTGATCAGTAAGTTCATTATTGTTTGAAAAGAGGCCTGCGAAGTAATCGCCTAAAGCAATCACCATTGCCCCGGTCAAAGTTGCAAGATCTATCATGAATTGAGGTTTAAAACGGTCTTGCGTATACCAAAGAACATCTGCAAGCACGAGGCGACCTTCTGCATCGGTATCAAGGACTTCAATTGTTTGGCCTGACATTGATTTAACAATATCACTCGGTCGTTGAGCACTGCCAGAGGGCATATTTTCAACAAGGCCCACCACGCCAACTGCATTCACTTTTGCTTTACGGCCTGCAAGGGCACGGATGAGACCTGACACAACAGCAGAGCCAGCCATATCGTATTTCATGTCCCACATACCTGATGATGGCTTTAAGCTAATGCCGCCCGTGTCAAAAGTGACCCCTTTTCCGATAAAAGCAACGGGTTTTTCTGAGGGATCAGCACCAAGCCATTGAAGGACAACAACCTTCGGTTCGCGGATACTTCCTTGCGCCACGCCTAAAAGCGCCCCCATCCCAAGTTTTTTAAGGTCGTCAAGGCCCAAAACCTCAACTTTGATTCCAAGTTTTGTTAAATCTTGAAGACGTTCAGCCATCGATGCTGGATAGAGCACATTAGGAGGTTCACTCACAAATTCACGCGCTAGGAAAACACCTGCAGCGACTTGTTCTAGAGAGGTAAAAAGCTTTTCAGCTTTATCTGCCTCATGTGTCAGGAATGTAATTGATTGAAGCGCAACTTTGCGTTCTTCAACACCTTTAGTTTTATATTTATCAAAGCTCCAAGATCTCAATAAAAAGCCATAGGCGAAGCGACTACAAATTTCGCCAGAGGTTAAGCCATTAAGAGAGAGATCATCCACAATGATCTCAAGGCTTTGATCAGGCGTTCCTTTAATGAGAGGAAAAATATGTCCCCCTGCATTTTCAAGATTCTCAAGGGAGATATCTTTTTCTGAGCCAAGACCAAGCAAAATAATGCGAGGACTTTCAATACCTTGAGGTGCATTCAAGACCAAAGTTTCATTCTTTTTTCCACTGAAGCGATTATTGTCAAACGCTTGCTTTAAAAAACCTTGATGATTTGTATCAAAATCTTGTGCAGGTTTTGAAAGTTTCTTATCTTGTAAACATAAAAAAACCTTTGTTGATTTTGAATCAAGGCTTTTAGTTGAAAATTTAAAGTCCATTCAGTCCTCCGAACATTATATAAATTACGGATTTATCATAATTCACACGCAAGAGTGAGTGATAATTTTTATAAAATGCATAAAAAAGCAATATTTTTTACTATACGTTGTTTTATGGAGGGGTGGAAGCTTAATAATAAAAAACTTGACTCTCTTCAGGAGTCGTGTTTATGGTCTTTTCACAATAGTATAAAGTGAGTTTTGAGCATGGCAAAAGCAACATCAATTAAAATTAAGCTTTTAAGCACGGAAAAGACAGGTTTTTTCTATGTAACAAAGAAAAATCCTAGAACAAAAACCGAGAAAATGGAAGTGCGCAAGTACGACCCTGTCGTGAGAAAGCACGTGACTTTCCGTGAGACAAAAATAAAGTAAAATATTTTATGATTCTCAAATAAGGAAGGCTGCTTTGAGCAGCCTTTTTGTTTTGGGCAGATTAAATGCATCCTTTATTGATTTAATCTTAAAAGACTTTTTTGTAGATTTTCAAATTCTTGATCCATTAACACAATATAAGGTTGCCACGCTTTATCTTGCGAAAGTTCTTTAAGCATTTTTTGCTTTTCTTTAACCTTATCTTTCAACGCTTTTGCTTTCTCAAGTAATTTTGATTGTTCTTGTCGTGAGAGTTTTTTCGTTTCTGAAGAAACTAGTTGTGTCGAAAGGGTTTCAATCTCACTTTTAAGAGAGTCATATTCGCTTTTAATTTGCTCTTGATAGTCCTTATATTCATCTTCAAAGACATCCGCTGAATTTTCATCTTGGTTTGCAAGTTTGATCAATAAGTGATGGGCTTCTTCACTGACATCGCGGATTTCTGTCATTTTTATTTTTTCTTTAGCTTTTAAATTATTCAGCTCACTCACTTGGTTTTGTAATTTATTAAACTCATTTTTCCACTGTTTAAAGACAGTCTCTGCAGCATGATAATACTCGCTAGAGTCATGAGGATTTAAGCGAATTGGAAGGACAAGGGTGCCATTAACATCTGAGAATAATGAATTATCCCCTTCAATTTTAACCGCACCGGGGGCCGTTTTCCAAAAAACAACTTTAGGCACAGGGTCATAGCTGTGCGCAAAGCGAATAATATTGCCTGCACCCCCTAAAAGATTAGTATAAGTATCAAGACAATTTGCATTGACGGTTGAAGGTGCCCCAAATGTCATCACACCCACGTTCGAGGCAATCTTATGTTTATCCGCGAGTTGTTTTGTTGCAGCCGTGAAAATTTCGGCTAAAGCTCCCCCTAAACTATGTCCAGTTCCGACAATTTTCAGAGGACGGGTTTCTTCGTTTTTCTGATAACCGCGCATCCAACTGTGCATAAAAGAAAAGAAAGAGTCAGCGTTATCATCAAGATGAGAACCAAACCCGCTGTGGAAGCTAATATTGGTTAATAAGCCATGTTTTGCACTGAGTTTTGAGTTCCATCCAAAGAGATTTTTGATCCAATCTCCGCTACTTTTTGAGCCTGCGAAAGAGAGAACAAGTTCATTTTTCTCTTTATCATAAGCTGCAACCCCAGAGAATTCGCCATTGTTGCGATGAAAGACACCCTGGATTTCATAATCAGAGCCAAACAAATTATGGCCAAATACTTTTGTAGCTTCGGCAAAGTAAGCGCTATTTTCTTGATTTTTTTGAGTTTCAAGCTCAGAAATTCCATTTTGGAGGCTTTGAATTTTATCAATCATAAAAGAGGTGATCATTGTGATCTCAACTTCTTTTTGAAATTCAACCTTGAAAACATTTCGAATATTTTTACGAATTGCTTCCATTGTTTTTTCTGTATCTATGCCTGTTGTCAACTCCGCCATGAGGGTCTTTTGCCAAGTTTCGATAAGGGTGATCTGCTCGTTAAGAAGCGTGATTTGGCGTTCAAGTTTTGTCACTTTTTTATCAGCTTTTCCAATTTTCTTTTCTTGGTCAATTTGATAAACAAGAGCACTTAAATTGCCATATAGTTTTGCTTGATCTGAGGTGACTTGGTTCATAAAGCAAGACGAGGTACTAATTAAGTCTTGATATCTCTCATCATAATTCGACTTTTCTAAGGATGCTTTGACGATTGCTTGTTGTTGTGTAATTTTTTCTGTCAAAGCTGTTGCTTCTTTTTTGAGGGATTTCAACGCACGCCCTTTAGCCTTTAATTCAGATTTAAGTTCAACTCTCTCAGAAAAATGAATTTTTACAGGACGTTGTAACGGAGCTATTGTTTTGTAACCAGCCCTTGATTCTTCGGGATAAGGCATCGTATCGGTTGCTTTAGAAGGTGAGAAAGTACTCATGAATGCGGCCACTTTAGCCGCGTACGTGAAGGGTGTTAATTTAAGGTTTTCTTTTAGATTTGAGAAAGATTCTTCATTTTTTTTAGAGAAATCTTTGTAGTGTTGAACAAGAGTTGTCGAGGTAGATTCCAGAGTGTCCATATGAAGCTCAAGCAACGCTTTAGAAATTTTTTCGGTCTCATTTTTATAGGTCGCATAAATACCTTTTGCGGCTTGTATATCACCGGATAGGCCTATATTGATAAGTTGGTTGTAGGTTAGATGAAGTGTTTTTGCATAACTAAAGAAGATTTTATGATATTCTTCAGTATGATTATGCAAATTTTCTAATAATTTCTGATTAGATGAGAACATGTATTTTTCTCCTATTTATACCACTATTATTGATCATAGGAGGTTAATTTTTTGTGAAATAAAAAAAATTAAATAAATTTCTGAAGAAAAAATAATAACATTATTTAAATAGAATTTAGTCTCATTCTAATATGAGGGATGCCATCTTCTAGATATTCTTTACTATCGATTAAAAAACCTAATTTTTGATAAAAATGCGTTAAATGAGCCTGGGCAGATATTTCAATATCAGAAGAATAGAGTTCTTGGATGATTGAAATGGCTTTTTCCATAAGGTGGTAGGAAAGCCCTGTACCACGGGCTGTTTTGGCAACAATAACCCGACCAATTCTTGCGCTAGAGCTTTTGGTGCCGTGATAAAGGGTATGTGGCGGTAAAATCCTTGCATAGGCAAGCATAAGGCCGTCATTCGTTGTCGGCCATACATGTAAGGCTTGCTGATCGTAATAATCTGTTTCTGGATATAAGCAACTTTGTTCTCTCATGAACACTTCAATGCGAAGGTTAAGAATACTGTAAAGCTCATCTACAGTTAATTGTTTGAATTCTTTAGAAATCCATTGAAATTGATGAGATTTTTTATCAGAGAGAAGTGACACAATTTTATCTTCAATATTTACGTGTGAGAAGAAATTTCCTCGTTTCTAAAATAAATATTAGGAATTTTAAGGAAGTAAACGAGAAGGCGCGTTAAGAAAGCGCCGGCAACATGAAGCATGACACCGTATTTAATCGCTTCAGGATTAATATCATTTGTTTGCCACATGAGGAAAACAGATAACGAAAATCCCCAAAAGATGGCAATCTCAGGGTAAATACCGCCTCGTAAGCTCACAATATCTTTACTCCCACTAATGAGGTCACGAAGAATGCCTCCACCCGCACCTGTTAGGAAGGCAAAAAAGGCACCCCATAACCAAAGTGGCGTTACTTTTGCCATGACTGACACAACAATACCGGTGATGGTGAAGGCTGCAAGCCCCATGGCATCACAGATTGCAAGGACATGTTCGGCAACGTGACTTGTTTTATAGCTAGGATGCTTTCCCGCTGTAGTAAGCCTCTTTTTCTGCCAAAAGGCATAGAGATGCACAGCGGCAAACCCTATAAGGACGGTTGCTAGGACGAGAGACAAGTATAAAGGAGATTGGAGCGCGCCGACTGGTTTTCGGTTAAAAATAACATCTCGAATAATTCCCCCTCCCAGCGAAGGTAAAACAGCAAGCAAAAAAGCGCCGAAGAGAGTGGCTCTTTTCTGATAAGCAATCACAAGCCCCGAAATTGCGAAGGCAATTGTTCCCATAATCTCAATAAAATGAAACCAATTTGTATCAATTGTTTGCAACAAGAGAACAGGATGAAGATACCAAGAGATGATCTGATTATATGCCGAAGAATCTTTCACTTTTTCAATGGCTTGATTGAATTCTTCAACTTGTGTGAGAGGAACAGTTTTTTTGCTAAACATAAAGTGAATAGGTGTCTTAATTCCTAAGCGGATTTCATTGATGGTCGGTCCATGATTTGTTCGCCAAATAAGGGTAGCGCCCACAATGCGATCAGCCAGAAAGCCATCAATTTTTCCTTCTAAGAGAGAATTAATATTTTCAAGATCGTTATTGGCTTTCACAATGAGGTCTTGATTTTGAGGGTCCTTAAGCCATTTATTAATCGCAGGATCAGCATAAATATAGCCTTCAATAATACCTAAGCGAAAACGATGCTGTTTGATCTGGTCGAGAAGCTCAGGAATTGTTTTGAATTGAAGTCGAGACTCTTCATCGCGACGCACAAAAAGAGAGTTTTCTTCAAAGCGATAGGGCGCAGAAAAATGGACGAATTGAGCACGTTCTTCGGTATATGTCGCACCTGCAGCAAAGTCTCTTTTTCCATTTTTGAGGTCTTCTTGATGTTGTCTCCAAGAGATTGGCTCATAAACAACTTTATATTTGGCGGCAGTCGTAATTGCTTTAACAAGCTCGATATCGAGGCCGGTCAATGTTTCTCCAGCACCTTCGTTGCGGATTGCATATTGATAAGGGTCCCACAAATACCAACCATTGAGAAGCGTCTCTTTGGGAGGTGGATTATCCTGAGCCCAGCCCTCTAAGCAGAAGATTATACATAAAGATAAAAATCGTATAAGTGTCATTGATGTTCCCCCTTTTCGATCATATGGCTGAAAGCCGACAGTGGCAAGGGTTTTGTAGAAGAGCCAGGGAAGGAGGGTGTGCCTTTTACTTGCACTTTCATTTGGCTATTCTTTCCCTCTGTTGCGTCTCTCAGGGACGATAAAACTTTCTGGGGTCGTTTTGAGCTTCTTGGTTGCCCGAGTTCCCCCTCTTTTAAGGAGTCGCAAGCGGAATGAGCAAGGACGGGCAAAGATTCCTGATTTTTCAATCCGTGCCTGTCGCGTATGAATGCATTCTTCTGGCACCCTTGAACATCCTCTGGTTGCCTGAGATCCTTGGCACAAGGACGAAGATGACGACGATAGGTTGCAAACATTGTCATTCTCGGGCTTGTCCCGAGAAACTCAAACGACGTAAAGATGTCTCTTCGTGCCAATCGTTGTAAGTCTTTCTCTTCAGGAAAAAGTTTATCCCTGGGAAGATCTGTTTTTAGGGGTGTTGCCTGTTGCCTTATTTCTGTGCCACATCTCAATACTTGAGAGTGCTTATTATCACCGGTGCCTTCCTTTGTCATCTCACATGAGTTGCCATAAATTTCCCTGGCCTCACGGTCCTTTTCTAGCATCTCTCGTTGCCTTGTGCCTGGATCTTTGCGTTGCCTTTGAGAAGAATCAAAGAGCAGAGTCCATCCTTTCCGGAAAAGCTGAGGCCACGTACGCCTTCGCGTAAGCTCAGAAGCATAAGCTCCTTTTTCCTTCTCTTGCGCCTCCTTGAAGCATGAGGAAGGTAAGCTATCTTCTCGAACTTGAAGAGAGGATTTTTGAGAAAGTATCTTCTCGATTATTTGGTGAGCCCAATGGCTCTTAAGGTTATTTGTTTGTGTGTTATCGTATTCCATCATTTTATTGTACTCCCTGTTTTGTTGTTTATATCTTTGTATTGTTATTTTAAGTCTTGATCTTGAAGGTTGAAGGCAGGATCCTTTCATGATCTCCTGCACATCATTCTTCGTCATGCCTCTTACGCGTTATTGTAAGCTACTGATCCCTCTTTTGACTGCATTCGCCAGGCAAAGAGAGGGTATTCGCTCACACAAAAGCGTTAAAAGACTTCTGTTATTGAATAAGAAAGGTTTAAAGCCTTATTTTATTCTTCTTTTTCAGATTGTTGTGAGAGAAAAGGTGAAAGGATTAAGGGGGATTGTAAAGCCCTCTTAAGATGAGGATTTCTCTCTTACTATCTATACTAACAGGCTATCATATCGCGCTACAAAATTCAAGAAAAATCGACCAAAAAATCAACTATTTTATTATTTTAAATCAATTGCTTATAAGGTAATTTCAGCTATTTTTTTGCTCATTTTATCCTCTATAAAAATAAGGAGAAATTTTAAGGGAGAACGCTAATTTTTTGCAGCTTTATCGGCAATAGATGATCTTGAAGTTTCAATAAAAGTAAAAAATAAGGGGGAGAAGAGAAGCAGCCTTGACGATTGTTCAAAAATTTGCTAATTTTAATGTTATGAAAACCTCATAAAATCTTTTTTTGCCACTTTAGTTAAAGTCAGTCTTTGGGCTGATATTGACGAGGTCGGTCTTCTCCTTAAGCCTAATAAGGCTTAAGAATTTCTATTTAATTTAGTTTTATTTTTTTTGAGGATTCTCATGTTAATACCAAAAACATTAGGTGCGTTTCTGTGGCACTTCATTCAAAAGCAAAAAGTTAGCTTTGGGATTATCCTGGGTTGTACTTCTTTTTGGGCAATCAATGAGTCATTTTTTCCTTATTTTGTGAAAATTCTCGTGAATAAGGTTGAATCACTTGATCGTTTTGAGCCACAACTTTGGTTAAAGCTCTCAGGCCCAATTTTCTTGATGGTAATATGTTGGGTCGTGATGGAGGCTGCTATGCAGTTCCAAGGCTACCTAACTTATAAAGTGTTGCCTCGCTTTCGAGCGGCTATCCGGGATGAAGTTTTCGAATATACGCGTCAGCATGACCACACGTTCTTTGCGAATAACTTTGCTGGCTCCATTGCGAATAAAATTAGCGACCTTCCGCGCGCATCCGAAGAGATTATTCTTATTTTTGTTTATAATTTATTTAGCACGACACTTGCTTTTTTAATATCGTTATTCATTTTAGCACAAGTAAATTGGTATTTTGCAGCCTTGTTAGGCGGATATTATTGTTTAATTGTGTTGGCGACAATCCTTTTCCAACCTTTGATTGATAAAACGTCGCAAGCCCATGCTGAATCCGTTGTCCGATTAAACGGACAGATCGTAGATATTCTTAGTAACATCATAAGTGTTCGCCTTTTTGCACGAGGACCTTATGAAAGAAAATATTTAAATCCATTTCAAAATGAAGAAATTCTTAAATCTGAAAAGGCAAGCTTTATCAATGAATTGTTAAATTTTGTCCGACGAGTTCTATGCTTATTATTTATTGGAGGAATGATAGGGGGACTCATTTACGGTTGGCGTGAAGGTTGGGTTAGTATTGGAGATTTTTCTTTAATTACAATTACTTCATTTAATCTTTTAGGGATGATTTGGCATATGACTTATAATATGAATCAGCTTTTTAAAGAGATGGGGACAATTCGGGCAGCGCTTTCTCTTGTGATACAAAAACATGCCATTACAGATTTCTTAGGCGAGAAAGATTTAAACATTTCAAAAGGTGAGATTCATTTTGAAAATGTGACATTTAACTATTTGAAAAATACAAATCTTTTTAAAAATCAAAATCTTGTGATTGAAGCAGGCCAAAAAGTGGGCCTCGTTGGTTTTTCTGGATCGGGAAAGACAACATTTGTTAACTTAATGTTGCGCTTTTTTGAGTTGAATGAAGGACGCATTCTGATAGATGGGCAAGATATTGCAAAGGTAACGCAAGATTCTTTAAGAACTCATATTGCAATGATTCCCCAAGAACCAATGTTATTTCATCGGACGCTTTTAGAAAATATCCGTTATGGGCGTCTTGATGCAAGTGATGAGGAAGTTCTTGAGGCTGCGAAAAAAGCGCATTGTCATGAGTTTATTATGAAACTAGAACAAGGCTATGAAACGATGGTAGGCGAGAGAGGCATCAAGCTTTCTGGCGGGCAGCGGCAACGTATTGCGATTGCACGTGCCATACTTAAAAATGCCCCGATTTTAATTCTTGATGAAGCCACTTCTGCGCTTGATTCTGTCACTGAAAAGCTTATTCAAGCGAGTCTTAAAGTGCTTATGAAAGGAAGGACAACAATTGTTATTGCCCATCGACTTTCAACACTTGCGGATATGGATCGCATTCTTGTATTTAAACAAGGTCAAATTGTTGAAGATGGTCCGCAGGAAGAACTTTTGAAAAAAGAAGGGCACTTTGCCAAGCTTTATGCCCTTCAGAGCGGGGGATTACTGCCAGAGAAGGCAAAATCCTCTTGAAAGTTCAACCATATTGAGTAGAAGAAAGTATCAAGATCTTAAAGAAGGGTTAACCTAATGTTTGGAATCTTAGCGGGCGTTCAGGCAATTGCGTATCATCAAACACATCTGAAGTGGTTGATGTGGGTTGCATTAGCTCTTTGTATTAAAGCGTTATTAACAAAGACACAAAGGATGCTCAACATCTCGGGTGTCATCGTTTCTATTATTGTTATGTTTCTTCTTTAGAAAAAAGAACTTTTTATGTGGAAATTCGGTGCGAACATTCCAGCCACACTTGCTTTTACTTTAACTCATCAGGAAGTCCAAGTATGTATTCTGCCTTTAGCGCGCGCCAGAAAAGTAACTTTACGATATGACATTCAAGCGCAGGAATTTAAGCTTCGTATTCCTTTGCACTATAAACAATCTGCAGTTGAAAAGTTCTTAAGAGAAGCACAAGGATGGATGGAAAAGCAGCTTTCAAAAGCGCCTCAACTTATTCATATTCACAATTGTGAACAGATTTCTTTGATGGGGAATGAGATTGGGTTAAGTTATCACGCCAGCCGGCGGACGAGCTTTTTACTGGCGAACGATAAGCTTCATGTTATGGCGCCAACATCCAACTTTGGACCCGCGTTAGAGAAATGGCTTAGACAAATGATACGCGAATATGTTTGGGGTAAAAGTGACGATTATAGTGCTCTTCTTGGTGTTAAGGTTAAGAAAGTGGGGGTTCGAGAAACGAGAAGTCGATGGGGGAGTTGTTCTGCGCAGGGTTCCCTATCCTATAATTGGCGCCTTATCTTTGCGCCAAAAGAAGTGATCGATTATGTCGTGGCTCATGAAGTGGCTCATCTGCGAGAAATGAACCATAGTATAAAGTTTTGGCGTTTAGTTGCACAGCTGCATCCTGAGGCTCAAAAAGCGCGGCATTGGCTTAAAGTGAATGGTTCAAAGCTATTCACATTACAGTTTCAAGCATGACAAAAACTTTATAGAAGTTTAAGAGGGGTAATTTAAACAACTTTTCTGAGTATTTATTTAAAAAATTAAACTCAATCGTTACCCCAGATAAACTTACGTTACTTCGCGCAGTTAATCATTTATAGAGCGATGATCCGTTTAAAATTAACTTATAAAGCTCGTCAGGTGTTCTTAATTTAGAACATCAATCCAACCGATGTTGCCATCGGAGCGCCGATAAATAAAATTAATTTTTCCATGATTTTTATTTCGGAAAACCATTGCATTTTCATTGCTAAGATCAAGATGCATAACAGCATCGCTCACTGTTAAGGAAGGAATTTCTTTTTTTTGTTCGGCAATAATAATTGAAGTATGTTCTTCACTTTCGATTTCTTCTGTTCCTTGTCCATTTAAAACGAAGTAAGGAAGTGTATCAGCAATTTGTTCGTGACTATCGCGTTGTTTATGATAGTCAGCGACACGCTTTTTATGTCTTCTTAAGCGAGTTGTTAGTAACGACAAGGTATTATCAAAACACTGATAAGCTTCATGCCCTTGACCATGGCAACGTAAAACCATGTTTTTCCCTAAGTGGAGAGTAAGATGACAGGTAAATTGATTGCTTTCCTTAGAAAGAGTAATGATTGCTTCAATGGGATCAATGTGATGTACTGTGTTAAACTCAATGAGATCTTTTTCAACTTTCGTGTGAAAAGCTGCCGAAATATCGACATGACGCCCTGTAATTGTTAATTTCATTTAGTTGCCTCGTTGATTTTTAGATTATTATTTTCTTATCTCACTACATTTATAAATATATCATAAATAGGCGTAAAATGCAAAATTTTTCCCTAAAATTTACTGATGCTTTTCAAAAGTTTTTCGCATAAAAGGTGAGATTAAAAATATTACAATACTCGCACTAACAAGAAAATAAGCGAGGAATTCAAAAGTGCTTGAAAAGCAAATTAAAGACCCTAATTTATCATTGGCTTGAAGAGGTTGTTCGGGAGCGCCAAAAATTTTTGCAAAAAGGGCCGCTAGGTAGTTTCCAAAAGACATCGAAAGAAAGAGAATGCCCATTAGAAAACTGACAAAACGTGGAGGTGAAAGCTTTGTCACCATAGAGAGACCCACAGGAGAGAGGCTTAGTTCTCCGGAGGCATGAAAGAAGTAAGCAAGAATAAGCCAAATTGCAGAAATCATTCCTTGAGAATCTGCCGTTTTTATACCGATCAACAAACATCCAAATCCAATACCTGCTTGGAAAAGACCGAAGCCAAACTTGGTGGGGGGGAAAGGCTCAAGTTTCCTTTTTCCAAGACTTACCCAAATAGCAGAAATTACAGGGGCCATCGTAATCACAAAAAATGGGGGGATTGACTGGAACCAAGGTACTGGAATTTCCCATCCAAATAGAGAGCGATCAATATGACGATCTGTAAATAAATTGATGGAGCTTCCGGCTTGCTCAAAGCCAGCCCAAAAAATCATAAAAAAGAGCAGCATAACAAGAAGTGTGAGAATGGCTTTTCGCTCTTCCTGATTGCAACGGTAAGCAATACTTAAAACCCAAATCAAGGTGATAATGCCAAAGGTATTTAAAAAATGTCCCATGACATGGTAAAAATGAAGGCAAAGAGAAATAAGAGCGATACATGCAAATGTCCCAATGACAATTAAGCGATAAGGGGTGAGTCCAAATCCTAAAGTTTGATTTAATTTTGATTTTGCTGGGGGACTTCCTGCGCCAGAGAGAGTTTTAGCTCCTTTTAAGAGCACGAATATTCCAAAAAGCATACCTACGCCGGCTATTCCAAAACCGTAGTGCCACCCTAATGTTTTTCCAACGTATCCACACACGAGCGGCGCAATGCATGCCCCTAAATTAATCCCCATGTAAAAGAGCGTAAAACCTGCATCACGACGGACATCACGTTTCTCATAAAATTGTCCAAGAAGGCTGGTGACATTGGCTTTAAAAAATCCTGTTCCAACGATAATGAAAGAAAGCCCATAAAATAATGATTCTTGGAAAGGTAAAGCCAAGCAAAAATGCCCTAGCATAATAATAATACCACCTAGGTAAATGGCCTTACGATTTCCTAGATAATTATCAGCAATATATCCTCCAATGACAGGGGCTGCATAAACCAGAGCCGTATAGATACCATAAACATCATATGCTTTCGTGTCATGGAATAGAAGTTCAGATGTCATATAAAGAACCAGGAGGGCTCTCATTCCATAAAAGCTAAAGCGTTCCCATAACTCAGCAAAGAAAAGTATATACAACGCTTTTGGTTGTGAAGTTCCGAGTTGCTCTGGGGCTTCTGCAAGCACTTTCTTCATTCGTCGATTCCTTTTTCCCCATCTTAGTGATAACGATCTTAATAGACGCTAATAAGATAACAATCATATTTTTTACTAGAATACAACTTTTATTGACTAAAAGTTACCCGTCGTTTTTACAAAAGTTCTTCTTAGTTTCGGGGATTTTTATTTTAGGTTATGGTTGATCAAAATAAGAGGGTGGCAATTTTTAAACAAAAAACGCAGATATTCATGAATGCAAAAAAGTCAGGAGCCAAAGCTCCTGACTTGAAGATAAAAGATTAAAATAATTTTTATAGTAGGTCTAAAGCGTCATCAATATCACGTAGGGAGTTTGCCCTAGTAACACCTCCTGTCATAACTTTTGTTATTGATAATGCTAGATCTTTTTCTGTTGTGAGATTGTCAATATCCGTAGTGTTATAATTTTCGTCTTCTATTATTTTACTCATTTTTTTACTATAAGAGCTTACGATCATATTATTCTCTCTTGTAAGAGCATCAAGAGTTGCTTGTTGAACTTTATTGATAAAAAGCGTATGCCAAGGAGTGTCTTTAAAATATTCTTCAGCTTCATAAATTGAGCTCTCGTAGAGTGGTGCTTGTGAATTTAGAGAGCCATAATTAAAGCGGCTACCTTTAAGTCCTGTTTCTAAATCAATTGTGAATCCTGCCGCATTAGAGTCGTAAGTTTTGCCGGTCCAATTGTCACCTGTTAAAGCTCTATACAGTCCTCTGAAGTAATAAGCTTTTGTAAGATCGTCATCTTCTTTAGGCGCAAGATTAAGATTAGGCGATGCAAGTAAGAAATATTGGGCATATTCTGGGAAGAAAATAGGGGCGTCAACGGTAAGGTGGAGTGCGGCTATATCTTTAAAAGCTCTTTCCATGAATGGATTGCTTTTAAATTTATTTTCAAGTTCCGTCGTTGAGAAAGCTCCCCCCCAAGTAGACCAAGGTTTTTCTACCTGTTCTGTAGATGAAGGAGAGACTCCTAAAGCAAATAATGCATTCGGAACATAGTTGTTCGTAAATTTAAGCATGGTAAAAGTGCGCCATAGATTTGTTTCTGTCTCGCTCATGCTGCTTAAATTAAGGGGCTTTATTCCAAGGACATTTTGTTCAAAATCTTCTTTTTTCCAAGGTTTTCCTAAAAGAGCTACCTCAGAATTTTCATCTGTGAGAGATGACTCAGTAGATGAAGTTGATGTCTCTTCGTCTGAGGGTAATGCTGTCATAACGCCTGATAATACCGTTTGCTGTGAAGTATCTTTTTGGTTAGTGGGAAGACTAGATCCATCCTCTGAGTTCACTGAACTTGGCGTCTCTCCGTTATATGATGTGACGTTCATTGGTGGTAAAGCGCTGGAATGAAGTACTGCTGGTAGAGTTTTATCATCTTCTCTTGTCTTGAATGAAGACACAGAATCAATGAGGTCAATTTGGCTATATTGAAGTTGTTCAACCTGAGTAGTCAGTGTGCTGATTTGCATATTCAGTTTTTCAAATTCTTCGCGTGGCAGAATAATACTATCTTCTGGAAGTGCTGGTATTGCTGCTTGAGGTTCTGCGATAACTTGAACTTCTTGAAGATGTCTTATTGCTTCTTTTAATTCTTTTATTTCTTCCATCAATACTTTATTTTTATCATCTTTTTCTTGAGGAAAGGCAACGTTTTTAGGTTGTTGAAGATGTTTTATTTCTTCTTTTAATGTTCCTATTTCATCAATTAATATTTGATAGTTATTGTTTGGTTTTTCCTGAAGAGCGGCAATGTTTTTAGGTGCTTGACGCGTTGTATTAAATTCTTGAAGGAACTCAATAAGTTGTGTGCGTAACTTTTTTGTTTCTTCAGCATTATCGTCGTTTTGAGAAAGCGTGGTAAAGACAGGGGCTAGCTTTTGAATAAGAAACGAAAAGGCATCTTGACTTTCATGGTTCAAAAATTGGTTAAACGCTTGTGATTGAGGTGAAATTTGTAAAGCAGGATGGCTTGGGTGAAAATTTTGAGATATTTGAGCTTGTATTGCTGGAATGATCTCAGGCTTAACTTCTGGTTGTGAGGTTTGTTGTGATGCATTGTTCACCTGATTTTGAGACTTTAAGAGCATGAAGGCTTGCGCAGGATCAACCGCGCTGGTTGCCATCATAATGGTTGTTGCACTTAAGAGTAGTTTTTTAAGATTTTTCATTTTTTTCCCCGTAAAATGATTGGCAAAAATCTTCTATTCGAGATTTTGCTCGTTATGTTTATTTATTTTTTTCTTTGGTGTGCCTGCTTGGGCGTTTTTTATCTATCAGGCATATAAGATGATAATATTAACCTGGTATGGTGTTAATTTTTTGCATTTTAAATCTCCCCGTTTTTAGATCAAAACCTTATTATATGAGTGTTATTTTATAATATTGTTTTGTTTTTTATTTAAAAATATTCTGTTTATTTATTCAGAATTATTTTTTACTTTTTTTATTCTGCTTTATTTATGTTTTTATTTGAGCATTAAGTATAGATTTATACATTTTTTTTAATTTGTCAATATATTTTATAATAAAATTTATTTTTACTTGTTTTTTTAAAGTAATATTCAAATATTAGTTGAGATTGATTTAGTTATTATTGCCTTGTAAGAGGTTTGTATTTTATTTTTTGGGGTGAATTAATGGAGCCTAGGCGACGTTCACGATCAATAATGTAATCTGAATAATTTCCTTGGAACCATTCTACGTGACTATTTCCTTCAAAGGCGAGAATATGGGTTGCGATACGATCTAAAAACCAACGATCATGGCTAATAATGATAGCGCATCCAGCATAGTCCTCGAGAGCTTCCTCTAAAGCGCGGAGAGTTTCTACGTCAAGGTCGTTTGTTGGTTCGTCAAGAAGAAGAACATTGGCTCCTGATTTTAATACTTTTGCTAAATGTACACGGTTTCGTTCTCCTCCTGATAAGAGACCGACTTTCTTTTGCTGGTCAGAACCTTTAAAATTAAAACGAGCGCAGTAAGCGCGACTTGCCATTTTTCCGCGCCCTAATTCTATTTCATCTAGGCCACCAGAAATTTCTTCCCAAACAGTTTTACTGTCATCTAAAGCATCGCGGCTTTGATCTACATAACCTAGCTTTACCGTTTCGCCAAATTTCAAATTACCTTTGTCAGGCGTTTCTTGGCCGCTTAGTATACGAAAAAGAGACGTTTTTCCTGCCCCATTTGGGCCGATTACACCGACAACGGCACCTGCAGGAATTTGGAAGTCTAGATCTTCAATAAGCAGTTTATCTCCAAATCCTTTAAAGAGATGTTGACATTCAATGACAAGGTCTCCGAGACGAGGTCCCGCAGGAATAATAATCTGTTCGGTAAAAGTCCTTTTCTCATGGCTTTTTGCTAAAAGTTCTTGGTAGGAAGAAATACGTGCTTTGCTTTTACTTTGGCGCGCTTTAGGTGATTGTCGAATCCAGTCTAGTTCTCGTTCAAGTGTTTTTTGGCGATCAATTTCTTGTTTTTCTTCTTGTTCAAGAAGTTTCTTTTTGTGTTCAAGCCAGCCAGAGTAATTTCCTTTAAAAGGAAAACCTTGTCCGCGATCAAGTTCTAAAATCCATTCAACAACATTGTCTAAGAAGTAACGGTCGTGTGTAACAAGAACAACCATACCTTTATAGTCTTGTAGAAATTTCTCAAGCCATGCCACAGATTCAGCATCGAGATGGTTTGTTGGTTCGTCTAGCAAAAGAATATCGGGGTGCTGCAGAAGAAGTTTACAAAGAGCAACACGACGCTTTTCACCTCCTGAAAGTTGGCTTACTTGAGCATCTCCAGAGGGGCAGCGAAGAGCATCCATGGCAATTTCTATTGTTCGATCTAATTCCCATGCATTAAGGGCCTCAATTTTTTCTTGAATTTCGCCTTGTTCTGTGATGAGGGCATTCATTTCATCATCAGAAAGTTCTTCTGCAAAGCGTGCGCTAAGTTCTGCAAAACGCTCTAGTAAAGCTTTTGCTTCATGGACACCTACCATAATATTGCCAAGAACATCAAGATTTGGGTCAAGTTCAGGTTCCTGAGAAAGATAGCCTACCTTAATGCCTGCAGCTGGCCATGCTTCTCCTTGGAATTCTTTATCAATACCTGCCATGATTTTCATCAATGTTGATTTACCGGCGCCATTCACACCAATAATTCCAATCTTTGCATCAGGTAAAAAGGATAAAGAAATATCTTTCAACACCTGGCGTCCGCCTGGATACGTTTTACTGAGGCCTTGCATGACATAGACATATTGATAAGATGCCACGGTATTAAAACTCCTAAGATTTTTATAATGAATGCGCTTTTTTACTGTATTTAAGACGAGGGTGCAAGGGAAGAGGAATAAAATATGTGGATGATAGATTGATTAATTTTAAAAAATACAAAATAATCATTTGTAGTCTAGTAATGAATGATGAAGAAATTAAATAATAGGGGAAAATTAATGAAGAAATTAAATAAAAAAATATTTTTAGCTTCAATGATTGGAAATGCTTTAGAATTTTATGATTTTACTATTTATGGTTTCTTCGTTGCAATTATATCTCCTGTATTTTTTCCTGCGACAGACCCTTTGACATCTCTGATTTCTGGGTTTGGGGTTTTTGCAATAGGATTTTTCACACGCCCTTTGGGGGCAATTTTCTTTGGACATATAGGCGATAGGTTTGGGCGAAGGAAGGCTTTGTCTCTTACAATTATATGGATGGCAATACCAACGGTTATTATCGGCTTGCTTCCAACCTATCAGCAAATAGGGATTGCAGCTCCAATTCTCTTAACATTTTGTAGAGTTATTCAAGGTTTCTCTGCAGGGGGTGAATATAATGGAGCGGGTGTATTTGTGATAGAACATTCTCCTGAAAATAAAAGAGGATTTCTGGGCGCATTGCTAACAGCCTCGGGCTCAATGGGCGCTCTTTTAGCTTCAGGAATTGGGATGCTTTTTACGCTTCCTTTTATGCCATCTTGGGGGTGGCGTGTGCCATTTTTCTTAGGTGGCCTTATTGCTGTTGTAGGGCTTTATGTGCGTAAACAAATTGATGAAAGTCCAGAATTTAAGCAGGTGTATCTGCAGAAAAAGTCCCATTCTTTACCTGTATTTTCAGTTCTTAAAGAAAATAAAATTTCTTTTCTTTGTACAATCGGTATAGGTGCGATGGCAACTGTGCCTTTTTACATTATTTTGGCCTATATGAACCCAATGTTGCTTACAAAAGGCAAAGTTATTGCTTCCACAATGATGCTTATAAATGCACTCATGTCTATGATTTGTATAATAAGTCTTCCTCTCATGGGTTATTTATCAGACAAGATTGGTAAATCGAAAGTGATGATATTTGCGGCAATTCTTATGATCCTTTTTGCGTATCCTTTCTTTTGGGTGTTTGAAAATGGCTCCCTCACGTCAATAATTTTATTTCAAGCTTTTATGATGATTTTAACTGAAGCTTATACAGGACCCTCGAATGCTTTTATGTATAAGTTATTTGATACATCGAAACGATATACAGGAGTTGCTTTGGGATATACGCTTGGGCTTGCCATTTTTGGAGGAACAACGCCTTACATTTCAGCTAATTTAATTAAATATTTTGGGTCTCCCTATACACCAGCATTTTACTTAATAGGCATTGGAGTGCTAGGACTGATAAGCGTTATAGGCGGGAGGATGCGTACTCACAAGATCTCAAATATAGGTGGGGTTTTGTTGAGTTCACAAAATTGAGTTTTGAAGAAGGTCGCTAGATTTTCAATAATGCTATTATCTTTCCAATATGTAGGATAGGTCAAGCACATGGGAACAGTTGGTCCGTTGATTTCGGGTAAAACTCTTTCTAACTGATAGCCTGCTACTCTAATATTTTCTTCTGAGAGTGAGATGATGCCAAGACCATGATGCGCGGCCTTTAGAAGGCCAAGTGTGGAGTTAATACACATTTGATTTGGGATCATCACATTAGAATCTTTAAGGTACCAATTGAGATTAGGGTAAGTCATTTGATCAAGTTCTTTTGTAAAAAGCATCACTTTATGTTTCTGCAAATCAGAAAGAGATGTGGGACGACCATATTGGTCAAGATACTTTTTTGAAGCCCATAACCCGACGTGAAAATTTAAAAGAGGGACTTGGAAAAAATTCTTATTTTTTTCATCAGAAGCAGGTGATATAGAAATAACATTCTCTTTCAAGTCTCGAGTTAAAAGGTTGTTATTTGCAATTAAATTCAGCTGAATATTTGGATAAGTTTCTTGTAGCTTGGGGATCATGAATACAATCCAATTTTCAATCAGGGAATTAGTTGTATGGATTGTGATATTGCCGCTGTTCAATTCGGGGTCAGTATTCATCACTTGTTTTAAATTATCAAAAATCCCGAAAACTTGGGGAAGGGCTTCAAATAAAACTTTTCCTTGCCTTGTTAGAGACATATTACTATATCCAGGTTTCCGTTCAATTAAACGATACCCAAGTTCGGTCTCTAAGGCTGAAAGTTCGCGAGAAATTTTAGCTACTGAAAGTTTATTTGACGCAGAAAGTTTCCGGAAACTTTCTGTGAATACTAAATCATAAAAAATACGAAGCTGCTCTAGGTCCATCATGTTCTCCAAACATTTATTCTTAGCATAAAAAAAATAGAGAGGTAATTTTTTAAAACTTGACAAAATGAAACATATGTTTTAATAATTAAATCATAGAACATTAATAATCGCTCAAGATGGTTCTTAAAAGTTTGATTTGTTGCATCAGTTAAAATGGAAAGACTTTTAGCAACAAGTAGAAGACAGCTCAAATAGTTGACTTCAAAAAGAATTGATTGATTCTAAATTAAAGCTTTGGCTTTTTAGGGTTAAAGCATGTAGAAGGAGAGTTCTTCCTCCCCCCTTATCCCGCTCTCCTTCTACCCTCCTTCTCAATAAAAATACTATTTTTAAAGAATTATCGGATTTTAACCGAGATATAAGAGAAAAAATACCCCTCTTCTTAATAAAGAAAGAGAGGTATTAGTCTTAAATTTATTGAGAAATTTATTTACAATTTTTCTCACATTCATTCATATGCTTCTCACGCTCATCTTCGCAGGCTCTTTGTGTGGGATGAGTTGGAGCTTTATCTCCAAGAGTATCTTCGACGTCTTGTTCTTCTTGATCAATTAATTTCATGCAATTAATGAATTCATCTTCGGCTTCTTTTTTACATTGAGCAATATTTTTTGATGGAGGGCATCCATAAGGTTTTGAGAGAGTCTCAGGTGTTTCTGATTTTGTTTCAGACGTTGCTGCCTGAGCTGCAAAACTAAAAAGCAGGCTTGTCGCAAATAGAGTTGATGTTAATACATGGAACATTTTTTTCTCCTTGTTTAATAATAGGTAAAGCTTATTTTTTTGTTGGGGACGTCTTCTTTGGTCCTGTAGAAGTTGAAATTTTTGTCTTTTTAGAAGGTGCGATTTTTTTTGCAACTTTTGTAATAGCAGTTTTGGGATCAGTCTTGATGGTTGAAGGGATCCCCACTTTTGAAGGAATGTTAGGGGAGCTTACACTTGAATTTGTCATTGGTTCGCTCTTCATCATGCGTTTAATTTGTTGTTCTTCCCAAGTTTTGTCAAAAAAAGGAAAAAGATCTGCTAAAGCTGGGATCATGTCCAAAGAAATGGCTTTTAAGACCATCCCAATTCCCCATCCAACAATCACCCAAATGGGCCAAAAATAGCCGCCCCCTGAGATTGCCCAGATTAAGATAAGGCCAAGATTGACGGCTCCATAGAGTGTTAAATCTATATAGAAATTTCTGAGTTCTTTAACGCGTGCTTTTACTTCGGTTTCAGTTAATGGCTTTGTCATATTATTCCCCTTACTAATATTAACTTAAGTAATGTTCTCATGTTAATCAAAGGCTTGCAAGGTAGATTATTTATTTATAGACATATTTTATACTTAAAAAACAAGTAGAGTAATTTAACTGATTGAAAAATATAATATATTTTTAAATAAGTTGTTGTTTTTTGAGAAAGGTTTATTATGTCTTACTTTTATTTAATGGCTAATGATCAGGATGCAATTTAAAAAATATACTGACACTCAAACACCACAGTGGACAGTGCTTGAAGGATTGACCTCATACCCTTTAGCGCTCCAAATGATGGAAGTTCGCGTTGAAAAAATTCTGCAAGGGCAAGAATTAGAGCAAATCCTGTTTCTTGAACATCCGCCCCTCTATACAGCAGGTACAAGTGCAAAACCGCAAGAACTCTTTGGTTTAGAGAATTTCCCTGTTTATTCTACAGGAAGGGGAGGAAAATATACCTATCATGGCCCCAGTCAAAGGGTGGTGTATGTCATGTTGGATTTGCGGCAAAGAGTAAAAGATGTGCGCATATTTGTAAGGGCCTTGGAGGAATGGGTTATTCAATCTTTAAAAATTTTAAATATCGACTGTGAGCGTCGGGAAGGACGTATAGGTTTATGGGTTGAACATCAAGGAACAGAAAAAAAAATTGCAGCCATTGGAATCCGACTTAAGCAGTGGGTTAGTTTTCATGGTATTGCGATTAATGTGGCACCTGACCTGAAACATTATCAAGGGATTATTCCGTGTGGCATCCAAGAGTATGGTGTGACTTCTTTAAGAGCATTAGGCTCAGAGGCTTCTCTAGAAGATTTAGATCAAGCTCTTTACACTACTTTTGGAAAGATTTTTTAAACATTATTTTTTGTTATTTAAAGGGTAAAATATAAAAATCCATGCTAAGATAATTATATCATTATTTGATAAAAATGGTGATCATTAATTAAGATTCTTTATTTTTGAGTTGAAAAAAAACCTTAACTTGATAGATATTACTTTTTTCTAGACAAATGCATCTTTTTTTGATAGTATTAAATAAGATGAGCGTAAGTAAGAATATTGGCAACAAAAATTTTTCATTGATATTGTCAAAATGTTTGAGCGTTCCGTCATCAAAGTTTGGCAGCCTGAATGATGATGTTTAAGCGAGGTGAAAAAGGTATAAAAAGGAGATGTATTTTTAATAATAAGTGATTTCTTGATTTTAAATGGGGTGAGCTCACGAAAGGACGGACTCATAACATCAATAGGAAATTATCTCTCCATGGGCAGGTGCAAAACTTGCAATTAATGCCTTGGTATGGGATAAACAAGTTTAGCGAATTTTTACTTTTAATATAAGGAAATTTAATTCTATGGAAAAACAACGTGCCCTTGAGGCGGCCTTATCACAAATCGAGCGTGCTTTTGGTAAAGGTTCAATAATGAAGCTTGGCCAACAAGAAGCCATAGAAATTGAAGCGATCTCAACAGGATCATTAAGTCTTGACATTGCGCTTGGGATTGGTGGATTGCCTAAAGGTCGTATTATTGAGATTTATGGTCCTGAGAGCTCTGGAAAGACGACGCTTGCCTTGCATTGTGTAGCCGAGGCTCAGAAGCTTGGTGGGGTATGTGCCTTTGTGGATGCTGAGCATGCGTTAGACCCTGTTTATGCACGTAAGGTTGGCGTGAATGTTGATGAGCTTTTGATTTCTCAGCCGGATGCAGGCGAACAAGCCTTAGAGATTGCTGATACGCTCGTGCGTTCTGGCGGTGTTGATGTCTTGGTGGTGGACTCTGTCGCTGCACTGGTGCCAAAAGCTGAGCTTGAAGGCGAAATGGGAGATTCTCATATGGGTCTACAAGCCCGGCTCATGAGCCAAGCACTACGTAAGTTGACAGGCTCTATTTCACGTTCTGGCTGTATTGTGATCTTCATTAACCAAATCCGTCAAAAAATTGGTGTGATGTTTGGTAACCCTGAGACAACGACAGGGGGAAATGCGCTTAAGTTTTATGCCTCTGTACGTCTTGATATTCGTCGGATTGGTTCCATTAAAAATCGAGACGAGGTCATTGGTAACCAAACACGTGTAAAGGTCGTCAAAAATAAAGTGGCTCCACCCTTTAAGGTTGTTGAATTTGATATCATGTATGGGGAAGGTGTTTCAAAGATTGGTGAACTGATTGATCTCGGGGTGAAGGCAGATATTGTGGAAAAATCTGGAGCCTGGTATTCATTCAAAGGGCAGCGTATTGGTCAAGGACGTGAAGCTGTTAAGCAATTCTTGAAAGAGAATCCAGAGACGGCAGCAACCATTGAAAAAGCGATCCGTGAAAATACAGGCCAAGTCAGTCAAGCTATGGCGGCAAGTTCTTTTGAAGAAAGTTCAGGCGAAGACGCGGCATAAAACTGAGTTTTTAGGGCGACGTATTTTGTTGAACTCCAAAACTTTCAAGAAGAGCTCTGTACTACAGAGCTCCTGAAAGCACCTGTAGATTATTTAAAAGAGTTACATTATTAAAAGTAGCTCATGTTTTGTGGTCCTTGTGAAGATGGTTCCGCGCTTTTTTTTCTCGGGGGGATCAGAACAGGAAGCCTTTGTTCTCATGAACCAAGCCTCATTTATCATTCATTCCATTTATCAACTGGGAAGTGTTAAGGTGATCCGCTTAGCCACCCCAGAGAATGATTTTTTATTGAAAGCATGAATTCCAGCTTTAATGCTCTTGCTAATTTAACCTATTTTTAAAAAACTTAGCGATCCGTCTAAAAGTCTTAAATTTTTTAATCAACAGTCTTGAGGCAGCTGAAAAGCAATAAAGAGATTGTTAAGTATTTTGCTTTATAAATTATAAATAAGAGAAAACATCGTGAGAGGCATGATTCAAGATGAAGAAGAAAATTTTAGAAAAGGTCTGCATTAAAATAAACACAAATCTTACGTTCTTTATGCTCGTTTCATCTATTTTGATTTTCTCTTTTGCGGAGGGAAGGAGCTTAACAAAAGAAGAAATAGAGCTCTATAAAGCACTACCTCCTGAGGATCAGCCCCTTGTTCCTCTCGAACATACTTTTTCTTTTCGAGGTCAGCGCTCTACATCTTTTACTTTAAAGGCAATCGATAGTTTAACTCGTTCTTTTTTAGAGAAGACAGGTGGAATGGGAATTAACCGGAATATTGGAACGGCTAAAATGCTAGCAATTATCAATAAAACATTAGACGAAGGTTCTCATCATTTAACTGAAGAGGAAATGGATGGTTATGCTACCAGTCAATTTTTGAAGTATCTTTATGAAATTAAAAGCCCTAGAGCTAAAACTTTTTATAAAGCTCTTGACGCTTGCGAATCTCAGAATCGCAGTTGTGAAGGAGTAATTACGTTTAATGAATTATACGGATTTATTGAAAAGCAAAAAACAATGATTTATTCAAAGGTTAAAAAATCTTCGCAACCGCAGTGGAAAAGTGCAAGACCTAAAAATTCAAGCTATAGGAAGTGAAGTAATTTATTTAGAAAAAAATCTAGAGCAAAAAAAGAAGTATAGAAAATATTCTACACTTCTTTTTAATCATTATTAATTACTTGCTTTGATTATCGGACAATGACTGCTGTACGGCCATAAAAGCTGCTTCTAGTCGTGATCCGTTTGGGCCACCTGCTTGAGCAAGGTCTGGGCGTCCGCCGCCGCCTTTTCCACCTAGAGCTTCAGCCGCAAGCCGTACCAGGTCAACGGCATTATACTTTGAGGTTAGATCAGTCGTCACGCCCACGACAATTGAGCCTTTCCCTTCTTGATTTGATCCCACAACAACGATGCCCGAGCCTATTTGCGCTTTCAATTGATCAACTAAAGGTTTTAAATCATTCGCACTGACGTTCTCGAGGGAGCGACTTAAGAATTTAACACCAGCAACCGTTTGTATAGCGGCATCTGAAGACTCGCCACTTACAAGCTTTCTTTGTAATTCTTTAATATCTCGTTCAAGCTTGCGTTTTTCTTCTTGGAGGGTATTCAGGCGATTTAAGATGTCTTCAGGGCGACTTTTAAGTATGCCTGCAGCCTCCATCATTATCTGTTCGCGTTGAGCCATATATGCTTCAGCTGCGGGGCCAGTTAAAGCCTCAATACGTCTTACCCCTGCGGCGATTCCTGCTTCACTGATAATTTTAAAATAACCAATATCACCTGTGCGATGAACGTGCGTTCCCCCACATAGCTCTACAGAATAAAGCCTATTGCTGTCCATTTCTGGTCCCATCGAGACCACGCGCACTTCTTCGCCGTATTTCTCGCCAAATAATGCCATTGCTCCGGCCTTCATGGCTGCTTCAGGATGCATCACTTTGGTAATTGTTTCATTGTTTTGGCGAATCAGGGTATTAACTTCATTTTCAACGAAGGTAAGTTGTTCACGAGATAACGCTGTTGGAAAACTAAAATCAAACCGTAAGCGATCGGGGGCCACTAAAGAGCCTTTTTGCACAACTTGTTCGCCTAAATGTTGACGTAAAACTGCATGCAAAAGGTGGGTTGCTGAGTGATTGGCTCGCAAAAGATTTCGGCGTTCTGCATCTACCTTTAAAGTTAAAGGTTGACCAAGTTTCACCTTTCCTTTTTTGATGACGCCTTGATGAACATGAAGATTGCCCAGTTTCTTGGTCGTATTTTGGATGTCAATGAGGAGCCCTTCATCAGATGTCATGAGGCCTGTATCGCCCATCTGACCGCCTGATTCGCCATAAAATGGCGTTTGATTCATGACAAGAAGCACTTCTTGTCCTTCTTGACTTTCAGCAACCTCTTGCCCTTTTACAATAAGGGTTTGTACAAGGCCTTGTGCTTCAATGGCGTCATATCCTAGAAACTCACTGGCCCCTATGCGCTCAAACACATGAAACCAAATCGTGTCATCTTGCTGTTCGCCTGAACCAACCCAAGAAGCTCTGGCCGCAGCCTTTTGTTTTGCCATTGCAGTTTCAAAGCCTTCAAGTTCCACTTGCCGTCCTTCGGTGCGTAAGATGTCCTGGGTTAGGTCTAAAGGAAAGCCATAGGTGTCATAGAGCTTGAAGGCAACATCGCCTGAGAGAGGCTTTTGTGCCTCTAAAGAAGACGTTTCTTCTTCAAGTAATTTGAGGCCTCGTCCCAGTGTTTGACGGAAGCGCTCTTCTTCCAATCTAAGAGTATCCCGAATCAAGGTTTGCGCATGGGCAAGCTCTGGGTAAGCCTCCCCCATTTCCGCGATCAAAGTTGGCACCAATTGATACATTAGAGGTTCTTTACACCCTAATAGATAGGCATGGCGCATGGCTCGACGCATAATACGCCGTAAAACATATCCACGTCCTTCATTTGAGGGGGTAATGCCTTCTGCAATCAGAAAGCTTGTTGATCGCAAATGATCTGCAATGACACGGTGAGAAGCTTTGTTCGTTCCTTCAGCTTTTACACCGGTAAGGTCAGTAGAAGCTTGTATAAGAGCCTTGAATAAATCAATGTCATAATTATCATGAATGCCTTGTAACACGGCAGCAATACGTTCAAGTCCCATCCCTGTATCAATAGAAGGTTTGGGCAAGTTGACGCGTTGATCAATAAGTTGTTCATATTGCATAAAGACAAGATTCCAAATCTCAACGAATCGCTCCCCATCTTCATCTGGACTGCCTGGGGGGCCTCCTGCTAAATGGGGACCATGATCATAAAAAATTTCTGAACAAGGTCCGCAAGGTCCTGTATCCCCCATAGACCAAAAGTTATCAGAGCTTGAGATGCGAATGATGCGATCATCTGAAATCCCAGCAATCTTACGCCAATATCCTGCAGCCTCTTCATCGTCTGCATAGACAGTTACAAGAAGGCGGCTTTTATCAATTCCAAACTCTTTTGTGATGAGGTTCCAAGCTAACTCAATAGCGACGTCTTTGAAATAATCTCCAAACGAAAAATTCCCCAACATTTCAAAGAAAGTATGATGGCGTGAGGTGTAACCAACATTTTCGAGATCATTATGTTTTCCGCCAGCTCGAACACATTTTTGTGCAGTGGATGCGCGACTGTAAGGTCTTTTTTCCATTCCTGTAAATATGTTTTTGAACTGGACCATGCCTGCTGTTGTAAAAAGCAAGGTTGGATCATTCCGTGGGATTAAGGGGCTTGAGGCAAGCACAGTATGGCCTTGTTGATGAAAATAATCTAAAAACTGTTTACGTATTCGAGATGTTGTCCACATGACCTTATCTTTTTTAAAAATTGTTCTATTGCCTTATATCAAGTTAGGCGCGCGCTGTCATCCATCCTAATTATTCTTCTCCTCTTGAAATTTTTGTTTATAGAGATGGTTAAAGTAAATTCATTTTTATATTTCATCAAAAAATACTTATAGGGAAATATAAATGAAAAAAATATTGCCTAAAAAATAATAATATCACCTAAAAACATTAAAAATAATTTTATTTTTCTTGTCTAGAAAAATGGTAAACTTATTAAAAATAAACATATTTTCTAATAAATTAAAAATTTACTAAATTTTGATTTAAATCAAAATTAATTTTATTAATTGTCAAAATTATTTCTCTGTGTTAACTACCTTTTTGTCATTTTTATAAAAGGAATAAATAATGTCTTTTGGCCCCGCAAGATCCTTGATAACAGCTATTTTGCTGTCTAGCCTATTGGCGCCGGCTGGGCTTAGCTCCAGAGGGGATTTTGATAGTGAGGTTATCCCAAGCGAAACGAGAGCGAAAAGATTTTTATCGAGCACTCAGGCATCAATTCTGTCCTATCTTCCATTGGCAAAAAAAATTTGCAGAGCAGGGGATGAGGCAATTGGATCCGCTTTTGCATCTTCTTCTCTTAAATTACATGAGATAAAGATAACGAAGTCAGCCTCTTCCTCTCCTCAGGTGAAAAAAAGTTCCACTAGAAATAAAACGAAAATATTATCTCCTGCAAAAAATCAGGTGAGTATCTCGCCGAAACAAAGAACGATTGATTCATATTGGAAATCTTCTTCCGATGAGGCGTCATTTAGTACGTCTTCCTCACAAGAAACTTTAACAATAGATGAGAACGATAAAGAAAATACCCCCCCTGTTTCGTCTCAACTAAGCATCGAAGAGAAAAAGAAGCAACAAACCAATTTTATGAACCTTTTCCGCCAACTTCCTGCAGTTGACTATAATGCAATCAAGGAAGGGCTTTTGAAAAAGTCATGGCCGATTTCCAAACATGGGAATCCTTATATAAATATCTCGTCTTCAGATTCGCCAGACCGTAGGAGTCATCATATTATAATTACACAAAGTCCAAGTTATAACGGGAAAATAGAGTACTCCGCCTATATTGATGGAAAACCCTACACAGATTTTATCAAACACAAGCCATTGGGTCATGCCTGGTTTCCAGATCATGACTCAATTAAGAGAGCAGCAATAACTATAATTTATAAATAAGTATAATTATAAGCTCTCTTATGGCCAAAACTCATCACAAAGCTCATAGTTTGAGCTTTGTGATATTTTTTTCGTTAAACCTCTTAACTATTTCTCGTCAAGTTTTAGCGTGTAAAGCTTGTAAAGTTTCCTGCACTAAAGGCTTAAAGACATTAATATGGGAGTCATGCGCAGAAATGAGGCCAGTTTGAATATCGAAATGCCAGGCATGCAAAAAAAGTTGTTTTGCTTCCACTTTTTCTCGAATCCAGTCAAAACTCATTAGATTTTCGAGTGAATGCAGAAGTGAATACTGTTCACAGGTTGTCATTTTATCTTCAAGCGACGAATGAATATGCTGTTGTTGTACTTTTTCAAAAGCAGGTCGGGCAATTTCCATCCATTTCTCGATAAAACTTAATCTTTCTTTATTTTTTTGTGTCACCTCAAAAAGACTTTGTATCCCACCGCAGCGTGTATGTCCAAAAAGGACAACATGTTTAATTTTAAGTGCTTTGATGCCAAATTCAAGAGCTGCACTGGTGCCATGATAACCTTGGTCGCTCTCTTCGCAAGGAGGAACGAGATTTGCAACATTTCGAACGACAAAAAGATCGCCCGGTTGACATCCTAACACGATGGCTGGATCTACACGTGAATCTGAGCACGCGATCATTAATATTTTTGGTTTTTGCCCTTCTGCAACCAACTTTTCATACAAACCATTGTCACCATTAAAGTAAGAATCTCTAAAAGCTTCATAACCTTGTACAAGCATTTCAATTTCCTTAAGCATAAAAGCTCCGTTCTAAGTTTATTGGACGAGAATACATTTTTCGTCTGTTTTCTAGGGGTTTTCAGGGCAATAAATGACAGTATTTAATAATCATTTATGTCTTCTGTCTATATTTATTCATTTTTATAAATTCTTTTTTTAACACATGCTTAAGGGGATGAGGCCATAAGCAATAAATTTTAGGCGTGGTATATTTGTGAGGTACTAGACATTTGCGTTTGATCTTGTGTAAGATACAAAATTCAAAAAGACGGATACAAAAGTTAAAAGTAATCATGAAGAGAAAATCACCATCTTATGCGACTTTAAAGGTAGATCCAGGAGACCGCCCTTATCAGGGGCCCAAGAGTAAGGTTCCTAAGTCTTCTGCTTCAAACCCAAGAAAGCCTTCAAAAAACAGAGCTTTAAAAGGGGGCAAGTCAAAATTGGTTGCTTGGCTCTTGTCTATACTAATTTGGGGAGTTGTGTTAGGAGGGTGTGCTTTAATTTGGTTTGCTTATGATTTACCTGATATTAAACGTCTTGAGCTAACAACACGTGAGCCTAGTGTCACTCTTTTAGCTCGAGATGGCACAACAATTGCGACCTATGGAGATCTTTATGGATCTTTTATTCATGTGAAAGACCTACCGAAGTATGTTCCCCAAGCGATTTTAGCCACGGAAGATCGTCGTTTTTATGAGCATTTTGGGGTCGATATTTTTGGAATTTTTCGAGCAGCATGGACAAATTTTCGAGCAGGATCTGTTGTTCAAGGGGGAAGTACTATTACTCAGCAGTTGGCAAAAAATTTTCTGCTTTCTGAAAAACTTTATGAAGCCAATGATCGGTCTCTCCGCCGTAAAGTCCAAGAAGTCTTGCTCGCTCTTTGGCTGGAGGCACACCTCAAAAAAGACCATATCCTTTCTATTTATTTAAATCGTGTTTACTTAGGAGCAGGTGTTTATGGGATTAATGCCGCGGCTTGGCGTTATTTCGGTGAATCAGCTAAAGAGCTTTCGGTGTATCAAGCAGCTATTATTGCTGGTTTGTTGAAAGCGCCGTCGAGATATTCACCTATCAGCAATCCTGAACTTGCCCATTCTCGAGCCCGTGTCGTACTTGCGGCAATGGTTGATGCAGGGTATGTGAGGGCAGAAGACATTCAGCAGTATCAAGCTTTACCTGAGCAACTTGTAAAAACAAAAAGTGAAGCTTTAGTAGGACGTTATTTTGCTGATTGGGTTTTTGAGACATTAGATGAATATATCGGTAAGCCTTCAGAAGATATCGTGGTTAAAACAACATTAGATCCTCGATTACAAAAATTTGCTGAGGAAAGTGTTTTAGAAGTTCTTACAGCTGATGGACCTAAGTTCGATGCGAGTCAAGCCTCATTAGTCTCTATGACGCCCGATGGAGGTGTGCGCGCCATGGTTGGGGGGAAAAATTATGCGCAAAGTCAATTTAATCGAGCGACTCAAGCAAAAAGACAAACGGGATCTTCATTCAAATTTTTTGTTTTTATGGCTGCGCTTGAGCATGAATACACGCCAGAGACCATGGTGAGCGATGTGCCCATGCAGATTGGCAAATGGAAGCCTAAAAACTACATGTGGCAAAGTCGAGGAGAGCTTACATTAAAAGATGGTTTTGCTTATTCTGTGAACGCAATGCCTGTTCGTTTAGCTTATCAGTTAGGCTGGCCAATAGTCGCAAAAATGGCACGTCGTTTGGGTCTTACAAGCCCTATGCCAAAGGATTTAACCATTGTTTTGGGGTCCGGGGAGGCGACTCTTTTAGAATTATCTGCTGCCTATGCGACGATAGCAAATCATGGTTTTGGTGTTTGGCCGTATGGCATTATTGAAGTAAGAAATGGGCAAGGCGAATTGCTTTATAAAAGAAAAAGCCAAGGTGCGGGAAGGATTTTACAGCCACAAACGGTGAGAGAAGGGCTTAAACTTATGGAGGCCGCCTTCGCTTACGGAACAGGGAAAAATGCTAACATAGGGCGTCCTTGTGCAGGCAAGACAGGGACAAGCCAAAAATATCGCGATGCTTGGGCTGTGGGGTTTACACCTGACCTTGTGACGGGAATATGGATGGGGAATGATGATAATAAATCAATGAAAAAGGTCACAGGAGGTCGATTGCCTGCAAAAATCTGGAAACTTTTTATGTCAAAAGCTCATGAGGGATATCCCGTGCATTATTTCCCAAATGGGGAAGGAACAACAAACTAATTTTATTATAATTTTTTTAAATATTAGTGTAATTGTGCTTGACAATGATCGAGTATAGTTACATAATTCAAGGATAGGAGTAAAAAATGATTGAGAAAAAAAATACACATGGAGGCGCAAGAAAAGGCGCAGGACGTAAAATGGGATCTGGACGATTTGGGGAGCCAACGCAAGTCATGAGAATTCCCGTAAGTAAAATTGGAGAAATTAAAGAGATGCTATTGAAATTTCCCAAAAAATTAAAGCCAGAACCTGGTGGAACAAAAGCCAGCGCTGTTTGGAATGCTTTGACATCTAGCTCACAGCCATTGACATTATTCGATGCACGTGTGGCAGCAGGGGCTCCATCACCGGCAGAAGATTTTAGTGATGGTCAATTGGATCTTAATGATCATCTTTTAAAAAATCCTCAGAGTACGTTTTTCGTGCGTGTCAGTGGGGATTCTATGATTAATGCCGGTATCCATCCTGAAGATTTACTTATTGTTGATCGTTCGATACGTCCAGCTCAAGGGCGCGTTGTGATAGCGGTTGTTAATGGTGAACTTACGGTCAAGCGCCTTTTTAAAGAGAATAACAAAGTATTTTTGATGCCTGAGAATCCAAATTATCCAGCTCTTGAAATTACAGAGGAAATGGATTTCATGATTTGGGGCGTGGTAACAAATGTTATTCATACAGTTTAACATAATAGGCAGAAGCAGAGTGAGACACATGATAAGAGAAAAGTTTTTTAAGGAAATGTAAGCTCACATTGTCTCAACAATAAAATGGTTTTGTTTCAGCATGGATCTCCAGGCCTACAGGCCTGGGGTTTCCTTTATCCTCTAAAAATCTCATAGTTAAATTCCTTACGAAGATTACAAATTATAGTTGAAAACTATCCTTGTTAAAGATGAGAAGAAAGAAACCAATCTTAAAGAATTTAATTCCATTCTTTAGGGAGTCTGGTATAACACCCTATGTTAAAATCATTAATAGTAAGATTTTTGTTAGGCTTAATAAGATTTTATAGGCTTGGGATTTCGCCTTTTATGCCAAGCCGGTGCCGTTTTATACCATCTTGTTCAGAATATGCCTATCTTGCATTGCAAGAATATGGCATTTTACAGGGAATAAAATTAACGGTAAAACGTCTTTTGCGCTGTCACCCATGGGGGGCTGCTGGCTTTGACCCACTTCCACAAAAAAGGCTAAAGGAGTAAAAATGGACAACGAAGATAAACGTAATCTTTATCTCATGGTAATTGTCACAACGGTTGTATTATTTGGATGGAGCTATTTCTTTGAAAAGCCTCGTCAAGCCGAGCGCCAGCAAATACAAACAACGACCGTGGACTCAGGCACGAGCATTCCTCAAATGGAACCTGCAAAGCCCTTAGAGCGCGAAGAAGCGCTTAAACAAAGTAAGCGTATCTTAATTGAGACACCAACTTTAAAAGGATCTTTTAATCTTCAAGGACTTAAACTTGATGATGTGACCTTAAAAAATTATCGCGAAACACCTGAGAGTAAAAGCCCACAAATTGCTTTATTTAACCCACTGGTTTCAAAAACGCCTTACTATGGAGAATTTGGATGGGTCAGCGATAAAAAAACAGTAAAACTGCCTGATACTGATACTGTATGGACAGCAGACCAATCCCTTTTGACGCCTACGCAACCTGTTAAACTTCACTGGGATAATGGGGAAGGCCTTCGTTTTGAAGTCGAAATAGCTGTGGATGAAAATTATCTTTTCTCTGTTACACAACGCGTCCTTAATCAGATGAAAGAGCCTATGGCTATTCAACCTTATGGTCTTATTTCACGCCATGGTATGCCTCAAACATCAGGTTTTATGATTCTTCATGAGGGGCCTCTTGGGTATCTGAATAACAAGCTTCAAGAGATTGATTATAAAGATTTAAAAAAAGGTGATCAGAGTCAAATAAGTCAAGGTGGATGGCTTGGATTTACAGACAAGTATTGGCTAACAGCTTTTGTTCCAGATCAAGCTCAAGAAGTTAAAGCTAGTTTCAGACAAGTGGGACAAGTCGCACAGGAACGCTATCAAGTTGATTTTCTCATGACAACTCCATTACTTCAACCAGGGGCTGTTCAAGAAACAAAGAGTTCTTTATTTGTTGGCGCCAAAATTTTAGATTTATTGGATAGCTATGAAAATACTCTAAACGTTAAGCATTTTGACCTCGCGGTTGATTTTGGATGGTTTTATTTCTTAACGAAACCGATTTTCCATATCTTGACATTTGCTCATCAATGGTTAGGAAATTTTGGCCTCGCCATCATGCTTTTAACCGTTTTGTTTAAATTATTGATGTTTCCTTTGGCCAATAAATCTTATCGTTCTATGGCACAGATGAAGAGATTAACACCACAAATTACGCGTCTTCGTGAGAGATATGGCGACGACAAGTTGCGTGTGAATCAAGAAATGATG
Source organism: Caedibacter sp. 38-128 (assembly GCA_001898705.1). Taxonomy (GTDB): domain Bacteria; phylum Pseudomonadota; class Alphaproteobacteria; order Caedimonadales; family Caedimonadaceae; genus Paracaedimonas. The sequence continues at coordinate 58,784 of MKUU01000044.1, read as the reverse complement.
GCTCTTTATAAGAAGGAAAAAATAAATCCTATGGCCGGTTGTTTGCCGATGATCGTACAAATTCCAGTCTTTTTTGCGCTCTATAAGGTTTTATTCGTGAGTATAGAGATGCGACAAGCGCCTTTTTATGGATGGATTCAAGATCTTTCTGCTCCTGATCCCACAAGCTTTTTTAATCTTTTTGGGCTGATTCCTTGGTCTCCTCCAAGTTATTTGATGATCGGTATATGGCCGTTACTGATGGGGCTTTCTATGTTCATTCAACAAAAGTTAAACCCACCTCCATCTGATCCTGCTCAAGCAAAAGTGTTTATGATCATGCCTGTGATGTTTACTTTTATGCTTGCTCAATTTCCCGCTGGTTTAGTGATTTATTGGACATGGAGCAATCTACTAACAATTTTGCAACAATGGGCCATGATGACCTTGCACAATAAAGATGAGCAAAAGAAAACACTCACGAAAAAGAAGTAAGAGTGTGTTTTCATGAAGGAAAATTCGGAAAAAGACGTAAAATTTCTCTCTAAGCTATTTGGTGCAGAAGTGCAATTTATGCGAGGGGTTAATCGACTAGAAGATTTGCCCCCTCTTTCTTTGCCTGAAATTGCTTTTGCAGGGCGTTCAAATGTGGGAAAATCAAGTTTAATTAATGCTGTTCTTGGGCGTCGGGATGTTGCAAGAACGTCAAACACCCCAGGTCGTACGCAAGAGATTAATTTTTTTAATTTGGCAAAGTCCCTTATTCTGGTTGACCTCCCCGGTTATGGGTATGCTCGTGAGAGTAAAAGTAAGATTAAGGCTTGGAACGAATTGATACGGCTTTATTTAAGAGGACGTTCAAGCTTAAAGCGCGTGTTTCTGCTTGTTGATAGTCGTCATGGGCTTAAAGAAAATGATCGAGAGATTATGGAAATGCTTGATGAAGCAGCTGTCTCTTATCAGCTAATTTTAACAAAATGTGATAAACTAAAACCTTTGGAAGTAGAAAAAGTTTTAGGGCTTACCTCTCAAGAATCTGTAAAGCATGCAGCTGCGTTCCCTGAAGTCTTAACGACGAGTTCTGTTTCAAAAAATGGGATAGAGTTTTTGCGTGCAACAATAGCTCAATTCGCTTAGGTACTCTTTTGAGCTTCTTCTTGCAATTCTAAAAAAATTTGCGCATTTTGTTGGCATATTCAATAAATGAGGTTTCATTGTGAGATATCTTTATGTCTGTAGTTTAATCCTTAATTTTTTCGTGAATAGCCCCGAACTTTTTGCTGAAAAAAAAGCGAACAATGTTGAAGAGATAGGCTCATTTGGTGACTGGAAAGCTTACGTTACTTTTGAGAAGAAGAAAAAAATCTGTTATATGGTGAGTCTTCCGAAAAAACAAGAAGGAGACTTTAAGAAACGAGGGAAAGTATATGCGATGATTACGCATAGACCTTCGCTTAAAAGTTTTAATGTCGTAAGCTTTCATGCCGGATATAAATTCCCTAAAAACGCTCAGGTAACTCTCACGATCCAAACTGGAAAACATAAAAAGGAATTTGAACTTTTTACTGACAACGAAACAGCGTGGGCCATCTCTGATGCAGATGATCAAGAGATTACAAAGCGCCTCACAAAAGTGGGCGAGAGTTTAATTGTCGAAGGTGTTTCTTCAAAAGGCACAAAGACAAAGGACACATATTCTCTGCAAGGTTCTATGCGAGCTTATAAGGCTATGTGTGAGGCTTGTAAAGATCTGGACAAGAAGAATTAATAATCATCTAATCGACAAACCTTGATAATCTGGTCTTTAACTCTGGTGATATTTTAAGGCCTTCATGAGGATCTGAATCAAACCAAGGATTCGTATCTAGTATTTCATTAACTATACGCCACACTTGAGAGAGATCTTGGCATGCAAGTCCATGAGCCGTTAAAATTACCCCATCAATATCTATCAGTTGTTTGTATTTAAAGCAGGTTGTATTTTTTTCTTCATAAAATGAGAGAAGCTCAAAAGAACCTTTTAGAGGAGATGATATACTTTCCCACGCATAAGGCAGATTAAGTTGCCCATCTTTTAACACGCGTTGGGCATTATAGGCGGCGATAAGCCGTTCCACTTTCGGAATAAGACATGCAATAACAGAGCCACTATAGGCTTCATAAAGAACTGAGGCTGGAATAGGGGTTTGCGGGGTCTTGTAACAATCTTCCGGGCAAGGGCATTCTGGGGAAGAGGCACATCCGACAAGTTGAATGGCTAAGAAAAGTAGAAGCAGCATAGCTTTCATTAATAAAGAGCCTACCCTATAGTTTTATCATTATGGAATAAGCATAAAATCTTTTCATTAACGGAAAGTTTAAAAAGCCCTTTTTTATTACGAAGAAAGTTCTGTATCAAGGCTTTCGTACAAATGGTTTAAATCTTGTTTAGTCTAGATTTGGATTTTTTTAAGTTTCTTTTTCGATTTGTGTTGAGGAACTTTACATATTGAGAAGGTGAAAAAATTGATGTCCAGATCTTTCTCAGTATCCCATTTATAAATTTCTAAAGTTATTTCATTCAGATCTGATTTGTTTTCTTTTTTTGTTTGAAGAATGACGACATCTTGGGAGTCAGTTGCTAGAAGAAATTCTTTAAGGGGGCCTATATTAAAGGGGGTTGGTGACAATCGATACTTTCCATAGTGGGGAATGTTGGTGCCGCTACTGGTTGCCCCGTCTAGAATTATTGAAGCAATTTGTACCGAAGTTAGACTTAAGAAATTTAGCGGGCGTCTAAGTTTTAAGGTGCGAGGGCTGTATGGCTGTTCATAAAATTCTGTGCTTGCATAGGAAAGAGAAAAGCTAGCAAGGATAAGAAGTATGGCGTACCTTAAAATTTTGAACATCGATTCATTCGTTAATAAAATAGAGTATTTTTAATTGTTTTATCTTATAGAGAACTTGAAAATTTTTGTCAAATAGAAAATAACAGGAGGATCTTTATCAAATTCGATGATTTTTCATTGCTGTATTGTTCTAAATCGTGTAACAAAGAGCAATTCGGGGCGTAGCGCAGTCTGGTAGCGCGCCTGCTTTGGGAGCAGGATGCCGGGGGTTCAAATCCCTCCGCCCCGACCATATACTTCAAGGATTTTATGAATTCCCACTCATCAACTAACTTAATTCCGGAAGCAATTCGGAAGCAAGAGGAGAAAAACTCTTTTCTAAAAGTTACATAGGACCTATTAATCCTTACCGTAGATAAGAAGATAGAGTTGCTCATAACCTTAACATATCCAAATTATTTGAGAGGATCTTTCGGGATTTCTATTATTTTCCTTATGTTTTTTGTAAATTTTTATGGGATAATTGTTTTCTTTTAAGAACGGGGCCTGTTCTATTATTTTCTTTAGAGATTCAAATATGCGTATTCATATAAGCCAACTTCAAGAAAGAGTTGTTGTTTTCTATCCTGATCTGAATTGCACTGATTATTCTATTGTAAGAGTTCTTAATAAGCCATATTTACATTAAATCTTTATAAATCTATAATATATGAGTTTCAAGTCAAGCTAAAGGCAGGGGCATGCGCATGCGCCAAATTTTGAAATACACAATAAAATTTAAGATTATCTTACTTGTGCTCTGCATCAATCTTAATGTTGTACCGCTAAATGCCAGTTCCCAAGATGATTTTATTGGAGATAAAGAAAGTAAAAGTAAAAAACTAAGGAAACCAAACTTAGATTCAGATATGGCAGCACAACCTGCAGCTAAAAGAGCAAAGAAGGAAGTGGAACCCAAATTTACTTCTGAGCAAATTGAGCTACAACAAGGAAAAGGTTCAAAAGGTAGAGGAAGTGGTCCAGGTGGTTTTTTCTGGCATATTTGGGTTGAAGGAAAAAGAAGAGGATGTGTTTTTATTAATAAAATCAGTGAGCCTCCCATAAATAAAGAACATGCATCAATTCAAATTTTTATCAATAAATCCGATCAAGGTAAAGGAATTGGAAGAATTGCATACAGTCGTGCTTGTCTGTTGAGTTTTTATGATGAAGTCTATGCGTATATGAGAAAAAACAATAAAGCATCAATAAGAGCTGCTGTTGCTGCTGGGTTCATAGAATTATCTTTGAAAACGTCTCAAGTAATTATGAAATGGATAAGACCTAAATAAAAATTTTTCTATAATACATCTTATTGGAGCTAACTTATAAAAAGCTAAAGCATATCAATCTTGGAAGAGCTGAGGTCTAAAAATTTACTTTTTTTTAACCGTGTTGTTGTTCCCATAGAACAGTATAGAGCCCATTTCTTGAGAGTAGCGAGCTATGGGTACCTCTTTCCACTATTTTCCCATGAGAAAAAACCAATATCTGTTCAGCGTTTGTAAGAGTTGAGAGTCTATGAGCAATAACAATACGTGTTGTGTCTTTATAATTTGTTGAAAGAATATTAAGTATGTGTCGTTCAGTTTCTGTATCTAATGCAGAAGTTGCTTCATCCAAAATAAAAATTGAAGGCTTTCTTAAAAATAACCGAGCCAATGCCAAGCGTTGTTTCTCCCCGCCTGAAAGCTTAAGCCCACGTTCTCCCACTTTTGTTATGTAACCTTCTGGTAGTGAGCTAATAAACTCTTTCAATTGCGCTTCTTCGATGGCTTGATCAACCTCTTTTTGAGTGATGTGTGTTAGTCCATAAGTGAGATTGTAAAGTAATGTATCATTAAACAGCGTTATATCCTGAGAAACAACACCGATTAGCCGAGAAAGTTCCTCTTCCCTAATTGCATTGAGAGGGTATTTTCCAAGAAGTATTTGTCCATCTTGAGGAGTGTATAAGCGAGATATCAAGCGGGCAATTGTTGATTTCCCAGCGCCTGTTGATCCTACAATAGCAAGTGTCTGTCCAGCATTAACCTTGAAAGAAAGATTATTTATTATTTTTCTGCCATTATAATTGAAACTAACATTTTTAAATTCAATGCTGGTATCTCTTAAAGTATTTAATTTGTGCGTTTTAACAATTGCTGTAGGGGTCCCCAATATATTTAGGGCATCCTCCATATTAGTAATACCTCTTTGAATATCTTGCAAAATATGTCCAAAATGACTGAGTGGATAGACAAATTGCATGAAGTAACCGTTAATAAGAATTAAATCACCAATAGTTAACAGGCCTGTTTTTATGTCATCAACAGCTATCCACGTAACTATGAACAACCCAAGTCCCATGATGATACCTTGACCAAGATGGACTGACTCGAAAATTATTTTCTTATTAGCTTCTGCTCTCTCATAAAGATGTAAAAGATGATCGCATGTATTAATCTCATGATCCTTAGTACCAAGATATTTAATGGCCTCTATGTTTATAAGGCTATCAACAATACGAGAATTTGCATTCGCATCTTTCTCGTTACTCAGACGTTGGGCTCTAGACGTCCATCGAATGGCGACAATCGTAAATAAAAGATAAAACACTAATATTATGCTCACGATAACTGCGTAGTGAGCTTTATAAAGTAGTAAGAGGATAAGAATAGCTCCACATATCTCCAAGGTTGTTGGAAAGACATACAGAAAAGCTCCAAAAAAAAGTTCCGGCATGGATTGTTGAGCACGTTCCATAATACTGATGAGAGCTCCAGTTCTTCTATTAAGGTGGAAGCTCATCGGAAGGTTGTGTAAGTGCGAAAAAATATGTGTTGATAATAGGCGAGCCGCTCTTTGCAAAGGACGCATGAGAATTATTTCTCTTAATTGTATAGTTATTTGCGAGCCTAACCAAAGGAAGCTGTAAGCGAGAAGCATAATTATTTCATTAGGAAATACCTTTTTTAGGTTTAGAAGATTGTTAACTAAAGATTTAAAAGAAATGGGTATCAAGAGATTAAAAACACTCGTTAGAAGCACTAAGAATAATGATAATGCGAAATAAATTCTTATCTTAGAGCCTTTTCCCCACCAATATGGAGTTAATTCAGAAAGAACGATGATTATTCTAAATGTCATATCCGTAACCTTAAAGGAGCACTAGAATTTATAGTGGCTTCTCAATGTGTGTTTCTTGGTTAAACCATTTAATAAGTTCCAAGAACCTAGTTTTTATTTGTTCTGTATTAGCAGCGGTAAGGGTCATAAGAGCAACAGGCTCGAGCATATCTGTAGGTTTTGCCAAAATATCATCTAGTTGAATGTTTAAAGTATAAGATGTCACCCACTCAAAAGGGCAATTATTGCTGCACTTAATAACTTTTCCTTCTTGAGCAGGGAATATAATTCCTCCTGAAACTTGAATTAAAGGGTTTTCTGGCTTTATATAAGTTGTTGGTATTCCTGCTTGTGCACGAATAAACTCTTTTTTCAAATTAAAATTTAAACCTTGAATCCACATTTCATTCATCCATGGGCTTGCAATACGAGAGGCAATCTCGCAGAAAATTATCTCATCTTCTCTCTCGAAAACTTCAAGGTGAAAACCTGTGTCATCAGGTGTTGGGAGAGTTTTTAGTACTTGAGAACAGAATTCTACGAGGGGTTTATACATCCTATCATCTTCTGTTAGAAGATAGCTCCCCACATGTTTGCCAAAAACCATGTCAATACATTGATTAATATAAGCAGAAGGCCACATTAATAAAGGCTTTTTGTTTCGGATAATGCCATCTACATGGTACATATTGCCAGTTATAAACCCTTCCACTTCTAAAGATGTTTTATGGAATTCATCAAAAATTTGGCTTTTTTTAATAAATGCTTCAAGTTCTGATTGACTTCTTAAGATGGTCATATGGGACGCCCCATAACCTCTCTTGGGTTTTATTATTACTGGAAACCCATGCTTTTCAGTAAATTGAATGAGTTCTAAGCTACAATTAATAGAGGAGAAACGGGGAACAGAGATACCTTGCTCTTGTAAAATTTTCTTCATCCTCACTTTATCTCGAAATGCTAGGGCGCTTTCATAATTTTGTCCTCTTAAATTCAAATATGAGCGAACATGTCCAATGCGGAGTATATCTGTCTCAGAAGTAGCAATTATTCGATCTATCTCATCTTCTTTTGAAATCTTGTAAAGCGCTAATTCCACAGCACCAGAGGTAAAATAATCTTCAATAGGTATGATCTTCTTGTATTGGAGGTGAAGAGGAGTCTTTACAGTTTCAGAAAGTGCTGACTGTGCACAAACTAATATTTTAGGAGAAGAGATATCATTTAACGTTTGCTCATAAAGGGCAAGGTTGCCATCCGCAACAATAACAAGACATTTATCGTTTTTAGGCTCTTCCCGATGCTCACTCAGAAGAGCACTTCCTTTGGCAAAGGAAGTGGTCAAAAATAACACATTTAAAATATACAAATATAGCTTCATGTTTTCCCTAGCCGCTTTAAGAGAACAAAATTTATAATTCTCAAAATACTAAGAGAAATAATTAAAGAAAACTAGGGACAAAATATTTCTAACATATATTGTTGACTATGGTGTGTAGTAATGAGAAAATGCCCTTGTTTATTTTGTTGAGTTAATTGTGAAAGGGGAATTCAAATGAACAACACTATTCAATCTACAACTACTGTTTCTTCAGAAATTAAGAATGAATTGACAAACACAGCTTCAGTAAATCACCCAGCTTTAAAGCGTCTTCAAGCTAAATTAGCACAATCTGAACATCCTGGCATTGGTAATAACGGTATTACTAGCTACGATAGGACGCATCATCGTCATAATCGTTCATAAAAATTAAATAACAAGCTATTTCACACTTCCTATTTAATCAAGGAAGTGTGAATCTATTTATTCAACTAAACTATTAAAGTCAAATAATGCTTCAGCCTGCTACAGCTTTGGAAGATAAAGCTTCTGTTAATGATATTGTGAGCGATAGCCCAGTATTTTCATGCTTTCTAGTAAAAATAGTTTCCAGATGTAATCTGAACTGTGACTATTGTTATATGTATCAGCATGCAGACCAATCATGGAAAAATCTTCCTGTTGTGCTTTCAGATGAGAACCGTAAACTTTTAGCTTCTCGTATTGCAGAGTATGCACAAGAGAAGAATTTAAAAAGGGTGACGATTATATTTCATGGAGGCGAGCCATTGCTCGCAGGGGCTGAGAGAATTACAGAGACAGCTCGTTGGATTAGGGAAGAATTACCTTCAACTATTAAAGTAGATTTTTGTCTGCAAACGAATGGGACTTTGTTAGATAAAGCATCACTAGATCAACTGATACGAGAAGACATTACAATATCATTAAGCTTAGATGGGCCAAAACAAGCGAACGATCTTCACCGTTTGACGCCAAAAGGAAACTCAAGCTTTAATAAAACATTTAATGGGCTGAAGCTTTTGCAAACAGCTTCTCAAAACTTTACAGGGATCATAGGTGTTATAGATCCTATGGTTGAGCCTGAAACGCTTTTATCTTTCTTTGATGAAATAAAACCACCTTCACTCGATTTCTTGTTACCTGATGCTAATTACTTAGCGCCTCCTAAGTACAGAGATCAAACACCTGACATATATGAGAAATGGCTTATAAAAGCTTTTGATCTTTGGTTCGACAAATACCCTCATCTGCCTATTCGTTTTTTTGATACCCTTTTAAATTCTATCGCTGGTATTCCTAGCCAAACAGATTCTTTTGGGTTTGGAGATGTTAGTCTTTTAAATATTGAGACTGATGGAACCTATCATGACCTTGATGTATTAAGGATCACGAAAGAAGGCGGAACAGCCTTAGGACATTCATTGAAGTCCTCTCCTATTTCTGCAATGGCTGCAACACCTCAAATTCTTAAACATAGAAGCTTAATGCGTAAAGAGGGTTTATCAGAGCTGTGCCAACAATGCTCTATTGTTGATATATGCGGAGGTGGTGCTGTTCCACACCGGTTTAATTCTGAAGGATTTAATAACCCTACTATTTACTGTCGTGAGATGAAAGCTCTTGTTGCTCATGCTCAGAAAAGAATGCAGGAGCAAATTAAAGCTGAAGAAGTGAAGAAAAGTGAATCTTCTCAACAACTACATAATTTGGAAGTTAACCTTGCTTCATACAATAACACGGAACCTTCTTCTCCCGAGGTTAGGAAGCTTTTAAAGCTATGGAAAGAGAAAGCGGTTGAAAAGTTCTTGTCTGTTCTACCTGAAGTGAAAAATAGAGCATCGGAGCTTGGGTCAATTGTTGATAAGATTACTCAACTTCCAATACTAACATTAGAACGCTTAGTCCAACTACCTTCTGTTCATCTCTGGACTCATGTTCTTGAGTTCGCTAAGTATGGTAGAACTTCTTATTCTATTGACGGGATCATTATTCCTATTGAAGTGAGTTACATAAAAGAAATCTTAAAATTGGCGCAATCAGCCGATCAGGACACCATTTCTATCCACCGAGAGGATAATTGGCTACGTTATCCATTTGGTAAGCAAATTATTTTTGAATCTCAAGAAGTTGGAGTACAAGGGACACCTATTGTATTAAAGGCATTGGACATTATACAAGATTGGGATAAAAATCTATTTAATGAGATTAGATTTCTTTGCCCAGAAATACAATTCATTCGCGATCCAGCAGCACATCCAGAAAAGATCGTTTCCTTTAGTGATAACATTGTTCCTGGTGCACTTTATGTCGGAATAAAGCTAGGAGAGAAGTATATTGATCCTTACGATCTCGCTGACTCCATTATTCATGAATATAGGCATCAAAAATTATATCTCTTGGAGGAATTCAAACCAATTGTAAAAAATAATATGCCTCTTGTTTCATCACCTTGGCGAGAAGAGCTTAGGCCACCTTCGGGGTTGTTCCATGCTGTGTTTGTTTTTACCGATCTTAGAAGATTCTGGCTTCATGTACATGCTACTCAAGCTGGGGAACTACAAAAGAGAGCCAAGACAGAAATAGAGGTCACCGATAAGAGGTTAGCTGAAGGTTTTGCTACATTACATACTTGTGCGTTAACTGCTGCTGGTGAAGAACTTCTTGCAATTCTGGAAGAAGAAGCAAAAAGTTAAGCTCACCTAAATGTATGAAAGCAGATTATCTAAGATCATTAACAATCAAAATCTAGAAAATGTTTGGACCAGTATTAAATGGCAACACTTTCCTGCCTCAGCAAAAGTTGACCTTACTCAATTTATAGCACAGATTAAACCTGCTATCAGGACAAAGCTTTTATGCAAAGCATACGCATCTGAATTAATTCAACTCATGCATTCTTATGGATGGTATTTTGCAGGGGATGGAGAAGGGTATGTCGTTATTGCAAGAGATAAAAATTTACCAGAACTCATTATGGATGTTGATCAAAGCAATCAACCTCATGAGAACCACCTAGGTTTGCTTTTAGGTTACCCATCATGTTGTTGCCGTTTTGTAAGCGAAAGAGGTGGAGAAAACAATATAGATGAGCTTGCATCCAAAAGGAAGAAAATTGAATTTAAGGGAGAATATACTCTTATAGATGTATCTCATTACTTGGATGGGATTTCACTCCTTAGTCATGTCCCTTGTTCATATCAATGTTTTCCTTCATTAAGAATAGCAAAAGAAATGAAAAATTTTATACATCAGCACAAGGAATGTGAAAGTTTCTCTTTATGGAGTAGTGAGCTTGCTCGGTACTATCAATTTTAAATTGATTACTTGAGCTTGTTTTCCAAAGTATAGACGAGAGTATAACGATCTCCTGCCAATATGGGGGTGACAGAATGAAGAGAATGGTTTGAAATTTTCATAGCGACAGCTGTATTGTGAGCAGGATTAATGGTGCGATGTATATCATCCGTTTCATAACTATTATAAAATACAAGTTGGCCTCCTTGCTCAGAAGTCCAACCTCTATTAAACTGTGTAATAATCCTTATTGCATCTATATCAGGTAAGAAATCATTATGTATTTCAATTTCTTGGTTTTTAAGCATCTTATGAACTGTTATGCGCGTTTCATTTAAATGGGAAATATTAAAATAACCATCTAATTTGGTTCTAAGGTTAGTTATAAACTTATGAGATGTAAGAAATCTAATTTCATTAGGAAGCTCTGTATCTTGAGTTAATTTAAATTCCCATTGCTGATAAAAATCAGTTTGTTTCAATGTCCAAAGGGACGTGTTCTCTAACCATGTTAAAAAACTAAGAGAAGCCTTCTCACTTAAGAATTTGTCAAAGCAGAGATATTCGAAGGGATTAGTTTTATAATCTGTAATAATTGGAGAAAAATCTGGGATGTCTAGTGTCTTACTTAAAGAGAGAATCATAGAATTAAACTCTTAATGTTCCTTTCCTATGTTTAATCCAACTTTCTCAGCTTCTTCAAATAAACATGAAATCATTGGCGGCCAAAACTCTGCAGGGAAAAAGCCAGCAGAGATTCCAATTCCAATATCTTTTATTTGCGGGATAAGTTTTTCTTGAGCTAAGTGAGTAAAGATATCTGCCATTAATTTTTTCTGTTCCAGGAGAGAAAGATTGTGCTTACGTGTTAACTCAGTTTCCCAATTTGAATTTCCATCGAAGCGATTGTTAAAATAATCCATATCAAAATGCAGCAGAATAGGGACATCTTTAGGAATTTCTCGTAACCATTCTTTAATGTTGTTACTGACAAGGTAGCTTGATCTGTTCTGTAAATTATCGAAGCATGTTGCCTCAGTTTGGACAATAATACGATTATTAAGGCCACCAATGACTTCGTCTTTAGTCGTTAATTTGTTCAAGTAGAAGTAATTTTGAGGATAGGGGCGAAAACTTAAATGCCTGACACAAACCTTCTTAATTGCATGAATTAGTGGTATTAATATGCTTCCTTTTCCAATTGCACCACTTAGAATGGCTGCTTTTATTGTCTCAGGCTCTAAGAATGATATTGTATTTCCTGTAATAAAATCAATTAGTGTTCCATCCAATCGTCTTCCTATGCGTGGAGACATCATGTCTTGATGGTCGTCCACATGGAGGAGAACAAGTTCCTCTGGGAGACGCCCTAAGCGTTGAAAAAAAAGGCTCCATGAGAGAGGCATCCATTGATCCTCTATTGCTAGAATACCATTTTTATAAAGTTTATATTCTGCTGGAATATCTCGAATGCGCGTATTATCTCGCCACCATGTTAAGCCTTCTTTCAATGTTTGATCTTGGTTATAACAACCATAAGGAGAGCTTGGTCTCTCAAGTTGTACTAACCATTGGTCATTTTCTTCGTATGCAGAGGGAAGATGATCTGAAAAGTATTCTTCCAAGAGATTTCTTCTTTTTACTTGATCTGATGGGAGATGTGCTTTTGGGACATGAATAAAAATATCAGATATAGGAAGATTTTTTACGGAGGATTCAACCTTTATTGATTTCTCACTAGTTAAACAAAAGCTTTGCAGTGTTGTTCGATCAATAAAGATACATTTAATGGTCTCTTTTCCAAGATAGGCAGCTTTAATGATTCTATGGACTCCATCAATAATTCTATGCGCGTTATCAACAACAATAGGGCATTCTAGATCAGATGACATTACCCTCTCTTTCTCGTCGTTTTCTTGGAGTAATCTCTTAAGATTAGACATAGATTCACTACCATCTTCTCCCCATGTATCTTTCATCGTGTATTCTAAAAAATTGCTTGTTTGGATATAAGTCCATTTGTTTTGATTTTTGTTTGCCCACTGTATGATCTCATCTACATTGTAGGTGCCTCTTGCATCTGTATATGTATGATTTGGTAAAGGCGCTTGTTGCCTTGAAAGTGAATCATCAGATGAGAAACTTGGAGGGGTTAGAAATGCAAATAATAAAGTTAAGAAATAAATACTTATTTTATACATAATTTTTTTCCCCTACACATCTTGATAAAATGCAGGATAGCTGAAACACTTTGTTTTATCTACTATAAAGCACTGACCTCACTATCTAGAACTTCCTGTAAAGAATGAGAGCTTCCTTTGCTTCCATTTCTGATTTCTTCTGCTCAACAAATTCAATTTTCTTCTGAATTAATTATAAATTTTTCATCTCTGTTTTTCTCTTAAAATCTATGAGGGTATTTTTGTCAAAATGGAGATTGCATCTCCCTTTAGAATCCCACTTTTTCCTTTGTTTTAGGCAACAAAAAGCATATATTAGAAATAACAAAACTAAAGGTCTTGGAGACAAATTATTTTGTGACAAGCGCGCAGATATGTTACCATAAAATTGCAACTCTTCGCTTCGAGGCAAGCCTCCAAGTTTGCATAAATTGAAAGGAACGAAAACACAGAATGGCATTAGCTCATGGCCGCTTAAAAATAATCTCTCGTTCTAACCGTAATACGGTACGAGCTTTAGCTTATCGCACAGGATGCAAAGTCTATGACCATCGAGTTGGGGAATTGATGGTCACAGTCAAGAAAATTCATGAAGTCCAACATGTGGAATTATTGCTTCCTAAAGATGCGCCAGAATGGGCTTTAGAGTTAAGTAATCTTATAGCAGCAGATCGCCAAAAAGGTATCCAAAAGTTTTCTGATATTGTGGAAGCAGCGGAGAAGAGAAAAGACGCTCAAGTTTATCGAGAATACGAGTTTGCTCTTCCTCGTGAATTTACAGATGAACAATGCATAAAATTAGCACAAGAATTTATTCAAGATCAAATGTGTGGCCAAGGGATGTCTGTGCTTGCCAACTTTCATTTGGATATTGATGAGGAGACAGGAGAAAGAAAACCTCATTGCCACGCTTTAATGCTCACTCGCAGACTTAAAGAATCTGGATTATCTTTAAAAAAAGAAGTTGACTGGAATCGAAGAAGCTTAGGGGCAGAATTAAGAGAACAGTTTGTTGCTTATACAAACTTTCATCTTAAAATGTATGGTTTTGATGAAAGGCTAGATCACAGATCTTATGCTGAAAGAGGCATTGAAATTGAGCCTCAGCCTAAGCGAGGCACAAGTATCAAGAATATGGAATTTAGAATTGGAAATAATCCAAAAGGTCTCTTCTCAACAGTAAGCTCAGAAAAAGCCATTGTCTTTCGAGAAACCAAGCTCAGGAATGTATGTCGTATTCTTAGAAAGCCAGAGATTGTTCTTGATATTGTCAGTAAACATCACTCGACCTTTATGTGGGGCGATGTAGAGAAAGTGTTGAACCGTTATATTGATGATCATGATCTTTATCAGCAAATAGAACAAAAGCTCAAATCTTCAAAAGAATTGGTTTTGCTAAGATATGAGTCAGTTAAAAATAAAGATGGTTCTATAGAAGATCATTCTATTTACACAACTAGATCCATGTTGGAGTCAGAGATTAATCTCGTGAATTTAGCTGAAAGGTTTAGCAAAGCAGAAAGCCATGAAGTCTATCGTCATAAAGTGAACGCTGTTATCACTCAATATGACCAAAAACTGTCAAAACATGGCGGATTATCACTTGATCAGAAGAAAGCACTCTACCATATAACGGCTCCTGAGCAGCTTTCCTGCATTGTGGGCTACGCTGGAGCTGGCAAGACAACAGCACTTGAGGCGGCTAAAGAAATCTGGGAAGCAGAAGGCTATAAGGTTTATGGTCTAGCACCGACTGGGAGAGCTGCCCAAAATCTTGCACAATCAGGCATGTCCTCTCAAACGCTTCATAAGTTCCTTAAATCTCATAAAGAGGGAAGATGCCAGTATAAGGCTAAATCTATACTTGTGCTTGATGAAGCAGGGATGGTTGATACTTCAAGGTTTGATGAGTTTTTGCAGGCTGTTGATGATTTAAAAGTTAAAGCTGTGATTGTGGGGGATGGGGCACAATTGCAGCCTGTTGAGGCAGGCCCTGCTTTTAGACTTGTCACGCAAAAGGTAGGTATTTCTCACCTTGAAAAGGTTCTGCGCCAACAGGAAGAATGGCAACAGGAAGCCACAAAGCTCTTTGGCACCCTTAAGACAAGAGAAGCTCTTCAAACTTACCATTCAAAAGGACATGTGCAGTTTATTGATGAAAAGAAGATTCCAATTGCCGAGTTTAAGGAGACGAGACATCACGTAAAAATTGTTGAAACATACAACCTTTCCCGCAGAATGGTAGGGAACATTTACCATTCCATGATAGAGGATATTAAAGAAGCCAATCGTGATGAGAAAAACCCCCATTACCTTCTCGGTCATCATGAAGACTATGCTCTTTATCGAGAGTGGCGAGATCTAAAGATGGCGTGTGCTGAACATATGAAACAAAATCTTGTTGATTATCGGCCTTATATGAGAGAGCTAGGCGTTGATCCTCAACACTTTGCGGAGCAGTTTGTTGATAAGGGGAAGAGTCTTAAGAAACAAAAACTGGAAGCAGCTGCCTTAGCGCGTCTTTGGCAATTACCACAACTAGACCCTTACCAAAGGAAGCATATATGCGAATTAAGAGAGGAAACCAAGAAGGTTCTTATTCAAGAGTGGTATCAATCATTTACTGAGCATCTAGAGAAGTCACATTTGATTATGACCTATAGCAAGGCAGATACAGTTATGCTTAATCAAGAAGCACGCTATCTCATGAAACAAGATGGCATCGTTGCTAAGGAAGAGTATCTCCTCACCATCCATAAAGAAGACGAGGATGATTTTGGAGATAAGATTACTACAAAAGAAGAGAAATATTTTTCAAAAGGTGATCGTATCCTTTTCTTAAGAAATGATAATGGTCTTGGGGTTAGAAATGGAACTCTTGGGACAATTCTAGAGATTGATCGCCAGAAAATTAAAGCCAAGCTTGATGCCAGTGATACAATTATTTCCTTTGCCCCTAAGCTCTATCCTTACTTTGATCAAGGGTGGGCGGCTAGCATTCATAAATCTCAAGGGGTGACGGTTGATCGAGCCTTTCTGTTAGCCACCCATGAAACCTTCCGTAACCTTGCTTATGTTGGAATGACAAGACACCGAGAGTTTGTAAAGATCTTTGGATCGAAATTGGATTTTTGGAAGGAGGAAGTATTCTTCAATCAACTTTCGTCCTCTCAAGAAAAGCTCTCAAGCTTGGACTATGTAACGGATTATAGTAATGTCACTCTTCCCAAGCAAAATTCGAAACTTCAGGAAATCCTTACACGTCTTGGCAATGAATTAGAGGCAATCCGATTTGTGTCCAAGCAAGCGTGGCAGAGTATCGCAGAGCGATTTTTAGGGAAGGTTCCTGAGCAACAAGAGATCTGTATCTCTCAAGAGAGCATTAGTGAACACATAAGGGCAAAGAATTTACTGAATAATAAAGAAAATACAAATTCTCAGATTCATGCCATTGCCACAGAATTAAGAGATAAGGTCGAGCCTGAAAAGCATCAGACTCAAAGACGTCAACAGCCAAAACTAAACCAAACACCCATTGAAAGAATTAAAGCTCTTATACATGAGCAAAAATATGCGCGTACTCCTACTGAAAAAGAACGCGCAGAAGCAGATTTAAAGAAATACGTTCAAGAGCTTTATAAGCAAGATCCAACTTTTAAAAGCATCAGAGATAAAGATACAGAATTGACTAAGCAAATTAGAGCTATCCTGTTTGAAAATAATAAAGACAAGATTATTACTAAGCAGTTAGAAAGGTAATTAAATGGTTGTTGAAAGTTAGTTAAAAAATAGTCGTTCGCTGACTATCTGTTATGATATTAATATTTTTCAAAGTATTTATTAGTAGAGGCGTACTGGCAAGGTGATATCCTAGTTTTTATGTTAGAATAATTGGCAGAACTTCTCTTGAAAAACCATATTATAAAGCATATCCTCATGTGAGAATTTAAAAGTACTTATATGAACAAAGGAATCCTTTTTTTTGCAGATAAACTTCCACCATTGGTTGGTGGTATGGAGCTACATGCAGATTATTTTATAAGATACTTTAAGAATCATCACAAATATCGACTTTTGGGTGTCATTACTAAAAATACTCATGATTTAGATCAACTAATTCTTGATGAATCTCTACTACATATTCACTTAAAAGACCTTCCTAATATTATAGAGCCAACATTTGTTTTTTTTAATAGTGGAAGATGGATTGAGGAACTCTCTATTATTCGCCAACTTTATCCAAAATCTAAATTTATTTACCGTACTGGAGGAAATGAGATTATAAAGGCTCCTCTTATAAATAAAAAAATTTCTGATCATAAGGCACGTCAAAAATACTGGGTTGAGAGTTTGAATGCAACTATCGATACGCTTATTACGAATTCAAGTTTCACCGAAAATAGATTGAATCACCTTGGTATTACTTGCCCTTTTCTAAGATGCGTTGGAGGTGTCAATCTAGAAGACTTGACACCAGCTTTAAATGTTCAGAAAAGTAAGAGACTTAAATTATTCTGTGCAGCAAGATTTGTTGCTTATAAGAATCATATACTACTTATTGAGCTGATAGATAGCCTTATAAAACGAGGACACATTTTAGAATTAAATTTAGCCGGCGATGGGCCCTTAAGAGAGAATATTCAGCAATTGGTAAAATCTAAAAAGCTTGAAAATAGTGTTAAATTACTTGGAACGCTCGAAAATAGGAGCGTATGCCAAGAGATCGCTAACTCAGACATTTATATACAGTTGAGCTGTGATTATTTAACAAGAGTGGAGGGTGGTTCCTATATTCATTCAGAAGGAATGGGACGTTCAATATTAGAGGCGATCTCAGCTGGAACATTTGTTATAGCAGGCCATAGTGGAGCTTTATCTGAAATTGTTACTCCCGATCGAGGACTTTTACTAAATTTAAATGATATAGATGAAATGGTAAAAAGAATAGAGCGAGTGTTTCTACAAAGACCTCTTCGATGTTCCCCTTATCATGGTTATTGTTGGTCAGAAGTATTTAAAAAATATGAATTACTCATGGAAGATTATATTGAAAATACTCCTTGTCACTGAAAAGTATAATCCCCAAGAGAATCAGAGAGATGGAGGAGCAACACTCGTTAAATCGCTTGTAAGAGCTTTTGGTGACTCACTCTCAATTATGCAATTTGGCTCTCAACCAAATGCTTCTTGCAACTGGAATTATAGCTATCCACATCCTTCAAATTGTCGATTTGAACAGAGGATCCTTAACGCGGATTATATAGGACGCAAGGTCTTTGAAGTTCAAAGCCAATTTACTCATATACTTTTTGTTCATATTTCAATGCAATTTGGGATCCTTAAATATCCAATAAATAGTGATATAATGGTGTGGACTTTTCCAATGTTCTTAACACCTTCTTATCTCGCATCAGGTGAAACGGTTCCTAACGAATACACATCAATGGAAAGACTTTTATTAACTCAGGTACAAAATATCCTGACTCCAAGTCGATTAGAAAAGCAGCAGCTTCTAGAATTTTATAATGTACCTGAAGAGAAAATACATGTGATCCCACGTGGTATTGATACAACTTATATTAAGGCTCACGTACGACAAATTAATTCTCGGCCTATATTTTGCAGCATCGGTAGTATTAAATCACAAAAAAATACCTTAGGGTTGATAAACCTTTTTTCTTCACTCCACCAGAAATACCCTGAGGCAAAACTTCGTATTATTGGCCCCATTCAAAATGATAAATATTATCGACTGGTCATAGAAGAAGCAGAAAATTTAGGACTAAGTAACTATATTGAGTTCACGGGATTTATTGATCATCAACATATGACTTCTGTGCTTAAAGACTGTCATTTACATTTATCTGTGTCAACTTGCGAGACTTT
Source organism: Caedibacter sp. 38-128 (assembly GCA_001898705.1). Lineage (GTDB taxonomy): Bacteria > Pseudomonadota > Alphaproteobacteria > Caedimonadales > Caedimonadaceae > Paracaedimonas. The sequence goes on along the minus strand of MKUU01000044.1, from coordinate 40,128 downwards.
TGGACGTTCTATATTTGAAAGCCTTGCAGCAGGACTTCCTAATATTGCTATGAAATCAGGGAATGCTGCAGCAGAGTATTTAGGCCACCTTCCTTATGCGCGCTTTGTTGATAATATGAAAATGATGATTGCAGAGGTTGACTCTATGTTAGAAAAGCTAGAGATTCTTTCAAGCTTAGCAACCGAAATAGGTGAGCTTTATAATGATATTTTTCTCTCTCAAATGATTGCAGCAAAAATAATGAAATCACAAATTATTGCTATTAGTGATTTTGATGGAACATTATATCATAAGGATGATGCGCTTAAGACAACACGTAGCTTTAAAGCTTTTGAACATTATCCACTCAAGGTAATTTGTAGCGCTCGTCCTTTAAATGATATCCTTAAACAACTACAGAAGCATGAATTAAAGGCCGAATGGATTATTGCCTACGGAGGGGCCATCATAGCTCAAGGATGTGGCAAAGTTCATTATGAGATTCCGCTTAAGTCTGAAGATGTTAATTATTTGAAAGAAATCTATCCAGAAGCCAATATTTATAAACATGATAAGCAACCTTTACAGGTGACTATACCTAATCCAATTTCACGTGAACTCACTGGCTATCGTATAGAGCAATATCAACAAGAAACCTTTATTTCTAACTGGAAAGCGTCTAAACTTCATGCAGTACATAAGCTTCTTCGCCATATTAATTGGCGAGGCCAAGTGTTAGTATTTGGAGATGGGCCGTATGATAATGAGCTCCTTACATATTTTGATGGTATAAAAGTCACACCTTTCCCAACAAACAACCGCGAAAAGAAAGAGGTAATTTATGTCTAAACCACAAGCATTCTATAAAGGTTATTGGATGGTTACTAATCGTTGCAATCTCAATTGCAGCTATTGTGTTCTAGAAGATGCCCCCTTTCAGCTAAAAGCAGAACTCAATTTAGAAGCTAAAAAAGAGCTTGTCTCGCACCTATATGAAAAATTAGGCTTTAGACGATTAACACTTTCCGGAGGAGAGGTCATTATTTTTGGAAGTCACCCTCCTTTTGATTTCATAGAATTTCTTCAACACATTAAGAAATTTAAATCCTCAAATCCTGAAGATAATTTAGAAATAGAACTCTATACAAATGGCACATATTTAAAAGAAAACGTTGCTGAAGCAATGAAAGGTGTTGTTGATACAATAGCTGTTACCATTGATGGCGTTCAAAATGATTTTTTAAGCCAACTTGGACGTAATCATAAAAGGCATAACAACTACTTCCAGAATATTTCTGAAGTTTGCAAAATATTAACTAAAAATAATATTGAATTAAAATTACACAGTGTTGTGTGTTCTAAAAATTATAAGACTTTACCTGATGAACTTAGCTATATTTTAAACTCTCTTGAGGAGGCTGGCGCAGAAATATCTTATTGGAAATTCTTTCAATATATGTCGTATGATGATGCTGATAAGGATAATGCCCATAAGATCTCTGCTGACGATTATCGAATATTTAAAGAACGTACCCAAGAAATACTAGGCGATCGTAAACCCAAGCTTCATTTTAAAGATAATAAAGAGATGAATGATTCATTATTTAACATTCTCTCCTATGGAAATGCTCAATATATGAGAGATGGAGACACTTGGACAACTTCAAAGAGAACTGAAGACCTTCGCACCTATAGCTCAATGCAAGATCTTTTTGCTAGACATGATATTAATCAAGATCGTTTCCGACAATTTCATGAGATACATCGATGAGCAAGTTGGTTGTCACTGTCGATCTTGACTGGGCTCCAGAACCCGCAATTGAAGAAACAATTGAGTTTCTATTGCAAAATTCTATTCATCCTACTGTTTTCATAACTCACCGATCTAAATATATTGAGACAAAAATGTCTCAATTGGAAGTCGGCCTTCATCCGTATTTTTCTCCTGATTCGTCGCATGGCCAAACAATTGATGAAGTCGTTCAGCACATTACGAGCCTTCCTTATAACTTTCCAGGATATAGATGCCATCGGTTTGCCACTTGCAATTTGTCTGCACAAGCAATGAAGAGTGCAGGCATGAAAATTTCATCCAATGTGTGCACAGATCTCGAATATATCCGTCCTTTTAAGAACAGATATGGCCTTACAGAAATTCCTATATTTTTAGAAGACGGGGGTTATTTATGGCGCCAACACTCTTTAAAAATAACTCCAATCTTTAAAGAATTATTTCTCTCTGAAGGTACAAAAGTCATCCTTATTCATCCCATGCATTTTGTTATTAATACTCCAAATTTCGACTACATGCATCAAATAAAGCAGTCGACCAATCGTAATGAATGGAAGGATATGACAGCAAAAACTCTCAACCGATTGTGTTGGAAAGGTGTTGGTATTAGGGATTTTTTGAAAGAATTGATACAGATTTCGTCTCAAACATGTCGCTTAAGTGAACTATATCACGACGTTTAAGAACTGCATAATCTGAATGAAGCTGTGCTTGAATCGCAAAATTAAATTTATTTAATTCAAGGCACATTGCAAAATCTTCTTTTGGATATTGATCTTGGTCATCTGAAAAGAAATACTTACCCGGCCCTGAGGCTAGTTCTAACACATATATAGATGTGTCAAAGCATTTTGAGTTCATTAAAGCCAATAAATATTGGGCACATATTTCGTCCTCGAGAGAAGGGCTTGTTGCTTCATGTCCCATAGGAAGAATTGTAACTATAGAATTTTTAAAGGTCTTGATATAATCAACTGTTGCTCTCGCATTAACGAACCCAGCCGCAAGGATCAAATCTACTTTCTGAGAGGACAAAATCCCTCTCGCTCCAGATTCACTGCGATGTATGATATTCCGGTTTTTAATTTCCTTTTTTGCAACATGGGTGGGAGAATTTGGAATATGGTATTTAAGCTGTGAGCCCTTCTCAGGTTTACCAATCAAGAAGGGATTTACTGTCTGAAGAGTTAATTTTTCTACAGCCTTACAGCTATAACTATAAAAATATGAAGCAGGGTGTCTCTCTAAGACATAACAGGCTGTCGTAAATGCACGAAAGACATCGATGATAACTGTTATTTTAAAATTGTTGTGAGTCATGCAACCTCAGTTGTTGGTAAGAAGCCTCCAACCTGAGCATCCCAGAGTTTTTTATAAATGCCATTTAAAGCAAGTAACTCATTGTGCGAACCATCTTCGACAATACACCCTTTATCAAAAACAAGGATTCTATCCATATGCAATACTGTTGATAGGCGATGGGCAATAATAAGTGTAGTTCTATCTTTTATGAGCTCTTCCAGGGACCCTTGGATCATATTCTCTGTAACTGAATCAAGCTGAGAAGTTGCTTCATCTAGAACCAAGATTGGAGAGTTTCTCAAAATGGCACGAGCAATAGCAATTCGTTGTCGTTGACCGCCGGATAATTTGACTCCGCGCTCTCCTACGTGTGATTCATATGCCTGGGGAAGTTTCATTATGAAGCCATGTGCATTTGCTTTTCTCGCTGCCTCAATTACTTCTTTGTCAGTAGCCTTAGGGTTTCCATATAAAATATTCTCTTTGATAGAACGATGAAATAAGGATGGGTCTTGTGGAATCATAACTATAGCTTTGTGAAGAGACTCTTGAGTAACTAACTGAATGTTTTGACCATCGATAAGGATTTGACCCTCTATCACATCGTATAGACGCATCAATAAATTCACAAATGTTGATTTACCGCTTCCAGAATAACCCACTAGTCCAACTTTTTGGCCTGGTAGAATTTCTATGGACTTATGCTGAAATAATGGGGTTGCTTGTTTATAATGAAAACTAGCATTTTCAAACTTAATTTTACCCTCCTTAATACGCAGAGGGTTAGCATTTGGGTTGTCCAGTATTTCTATGGGTTGGTATAAGGCTTTTAAGCTATGATTACATTTACCAACGGCTTTATTGAGGATATCTATTTGTTCCGTAAAGTCCCAAACATTTTCTGTAAAATAAAGCAGCATTCCTAAAATAAAAGCAAAGTCACCTATTGTAACTTGATTACTCATCCTAAGTTGAATGAGTAGATAGACTGCGTATGCAACCAAGCACGTCACTGATAAGCCTTGTAAAAAATAAAACTTAAGGAAAAACTTTTCTTTAGTTTGAAACTTTTGCTTCATAACATTGAGTGAGTTCTGTAACAGCGACAATTCAAATTGTGATTGAGAAAATAACTTCACGCTAGAAAAGTTCATGACACTATCAACGATATGGCCAGATACTTGCGATTGGCTCTTTGTCCAGCTATCTGCAAGACTTCGTATTTTTTTTGCAAAAAATAAGCTCACACCTGTAAAAGCACCTGCCCAAACAAAAAGCGCTATAGAGAAAAGAGGGTTTACAAAATAGGTCGCAATGAGGGCTATAACCATATGGACAATTCCTCGAATGAGGCGAGGTAATATTCTACTTGCAATCTCCTCTACATTATCAGCTAGCATAGTTATATTATTAGAAATTGAACCACTTAAGCTTTCTTGAAAGAAATGCATTGATTGTAAGTGAATATATTCAAATGCTTGAGAAATAAGCTTGTTTCTTACAAGAGGCGCAATCCTTAAATTAATATAGTTAATGCCACGCCAGCTTAAATTGTTTAACTCAAAGTTGAGAACGATAAAAACAGCAGGCCACAGGACTGTTTTGTAGGAAAAGGTTTTACCTTCAATATAAGTTAAAGCATCTATAATAACTTTCATCAAGTATGAATTAACGAGCCCATTCAAGCCAATTAACCCTGAGAATATAAAGAAAAAGAGCATATAAGTTTTATAAGGCTTATATAAACTCTCAAAAAGCTCCCTTAGATTGTTGGGAGCTATACCCAGAATATCTTGCTGATACATTCTCGTACTCTAAAAGCTGTTTTTCCATCCCATAAAGGAGGTATTTCTCCCCTTTTTGGTTTCTTAATCTTTTCTAAAAGATTATCAATAGTCACAAGTTGGTTCGAACCTATTGTTGTTGTAATTGGTCTTTCTGTCGATGATCTTAAAGTATAACAAGGAATTTGCATGTATGTCGTTTCTTCTTGTATTCCTCCTGAGTCAGTGATGACATACTGTGCTTTCGAAATAAGAGCCATAAAATCTATATATCCCATAGGCTCTGTGATGTGAATATTTGGTGGCAAAGCAATCTCAGTTAAAGTTTTCTGTGTGCGGGGATGAGCAGGAAAAATAATATTTTCTTGTAGCATGCTAAGCTTAGCCATTATTGTTTTCAAGCGCTCTGTACTATCTGCATTAAATGGCCTATGTAATGTTAAAACAGCATATTTACTGCATTGAATAGGTTTTTCCCTCAACAATATATCTTTCTTAAATAGGCAATAAGTATCTATCATAATATTACCAACAAGATTTATCTGATCTGGATGTTTGCCTTCTCGCTTTAAATTATCATTTGCATCCTGTGAGGGAGTCCAGTGATAATCGCATATACTGTCCGTCATAATTCTATTGAGCTCTTCTGGCATAGACCGATCAAAAGCACGTAAACCTGCTTCTAAATGTGCAACTTTTAATTGAAGTTTTTTAGCTGTGATTGCGCAGGCTAGAGTCGCATTAACATCTCCTACTACAACCACCAGATCGGGTTTTTCCTTAAGACAAATCTTCTCATAAGCGATCATTGTTTGGCCAGTTTGTTCTGCATGAGAGCCAGCATTTACACCTAATGAATAATGAGGGGAGGGCAATGCAAAATCTTTGAAATAAACCTCAGACATTTTGTAATCATAATGTTGTCCGGTATGAATAATTTTAGCATCGCACCACGGTTCTCCCTTTAAAGCATGGTATAAAGGAGCGATCTTTACAAAATTAGGACGAGCTGCGCATATAAGATGTAAAGTTTTCAACTTTCAAAATCTGCTTAATTATCAAAAAAATATGCTTACATAAAATGTATCTATGATCAACACTCTCATCAAACCAGTAGGTAGTTTTTCAAGTGCATTGTAATTGTTTCTGATTCCCAATCTGAGTACCAATAATGGTGTTATTCTAGCCCTTGAACTTCTAATATTAGGCTTTCAAGTTTATTTCCAAACAGACTTGTTGCTTTTCTTAATGGTTCATCAGCTAAATGGGCATATCTCTGAGTGGTTCCTGGATGGCTATGGCCCAATAATTTTCCAACGATACTTAAGCTTAAGCCACTTGATACAAGATGTGAAGCATGAGTATGGCGAAGATCATGAAGGCGGAAATTTTCCAGTCCCGCATTTTTCCTAATTGTATTCCAAGACTTATTGATATTTTTTAGAGATTGTCCTGAAATCTTCCCGGGGAATAAATATGGTGAAGTCCTAATTTTATTCATATTTTTTAAAATTGAGAGTGTTTGAGATGAAAGCGGAAGATGCTCCATTCTTCTTTGCTTTGTAGTATGGGCTGGCTTTGTCCATACTGCCTTTTCTAAATCAAATTGATCCCATTTGGCGTATAAAACTTCATTGCGACGAGAGCCTGTTAATAGAAGTAAACGAATCACATTGGCTACATTTTGATCCTGATATGCGGCCAAGGCTTTCCATAAACTTTGGAGCTCATAATCATTAAGCCAGCGCTCACGCTTATGCTCCTGATATTTTAGCATTCCTTTTATTGGGTTATCCATAATCCATTTCCACTGGACCGCAAGATTGAACATTTTATTGAGTAATGTTCGAACGCGATTTGCCATATACGGCGTATGCTGCATTTCTTGACGCAGTAATTGGGCATCATGGCTACAGATTTCCTCGACTTTCTTATTCTTCCAGCGCTTAAGTATTATGTTTTCTAACATCTGTTTATCTTCTTTGTAGTTTTTAGGGGTTTTGTTAATCCTTGCGTGCAACTCTAAATAATTTTCAGCCAGCATAGCCATATCAGGTTTTGATTGTGATTTTTTAAAATCTTGAGATGGATCTTTTCCTTTAGCAACATCGCCTAAAAGAGCTTTAGCTTGCTCGCGAGCTTGTTCGGGGGTAATGATACCATGTACTCCAATCTTCTTGCGGCGGGTTCGATTAAACTGATTGCGGTACTGTACAAAATAAGTTTTACGCCCTGTTGGATATACTCTAATTCCAAATCCCCTAAGCTCTCTATCCCAAATAAGAATTTCATTTTCTTTATGGGGGTTAATACTCTCTATTACTCTTTTTGTTAACTTTTTCTCTGCTTGCAAGATGTTCTCCATGATGGTGTGCTTGCGTTAATACAAAATGACTATAAATCGGAAGCAATTCGGAAGCAAATGGAAAAGAAACAAACATTTTTTGAGAAGACTAGAGAGTATACATTTTCTATAATAATCAAGTATTAAAATACGCTTATATAAAAATGAAGAATTAGAAAGATATATAGCACGCCTGCTTTGGGAGCAGGATGCCGGGGGTTCAAATCCCTCCGCCCCGACCATTTCTAACAATTCTATTGATAAAAAATTTTAATCTTCGCAGTCTTTATTATATTTTGTAGGTTTCTGCCTTACTGAAGCTCATCAATATCTTTAAGGTGCCCTATTTCGTCGATAACAAGATTGAAAAAAATTCTATCAGTTGTCTTTTTATTGACAAATAAGAAAAATATTCTAGGATGGTTAGAATCTTTCTTCTAGAAAGCTAATACCCTATTTATGATGGAGATTTTTATGAAATTTAAGTTTGCTTCTCTCTTACTATCTTCGACATTGTCGATTTCTTTCGCCTCAGCCAGTTCTATAAAATTATCGGATGCCTACAATGGTCTCGTCCCTGAAGAATTTAAGACGGAAGGGAAGCTTAAAGGGTACCAAGATACGGTCATAGGCCTATATGAGCAGAAATTGCATTATTTGTTGAGTATGCAAGAACAAATCGAACGGTTTTATGCTCCTTATAGTCGTAAAGGTGGAGAGCTTCAAAGAGTTATGGCAAATGCGGTTTGTGACTTTATAGAAGCGAAGGCGGAAAAGGTTAATCTTATAAAAATGTTGTATGAAGGACATAAGGGGCAAGATGACTCTTATCTAAAAACAGCGTCTCAAATGAAAGGCCAGCTTTCCAAAGTCGGGCAACATGCGGCGTTAATGAGAACAATTAATACTATAAATCTCGAAATTGAGAGGGTTCAAACATCTATTGAGGGACAACCTGCTCAGAAAACAACTTGGGAACAAGAGATTGAAGCGAAAAGGCAAACAATACAATTATTAGAAAAAGAACTTGAAACCTTAGTTAAGCAAAGATCTGGGAGCGAGGAAGCATTGCAAAAACAGCAAGATCTGCTTGATGCAAACCAAGAAGAAATCCGCACAGAAGACCGGATATTGGGAGAATGTAGTGCTGACATTAAAAAACTTAAAGATGAATATGAAGAGAAAAAAGAATTACTCATTTCTTCTTTGAAACCTATCGTGGTAGAGGAGCCTTCTGAAGCTCAAGGTTCTCAAGAAAAGCTTGCTGAGGAATTAAATCAAGAACAGATAGATCCCGCAGTAAAACAACAGTTACAAGATTTAGAAGCTGAATATGAAGCTAAAAACAAAGAACTGAGTGAAAAGAAAGGGCTTAGCCACGCAAGTGCGACAGACTTACGCAGTAAGCGGGAAGATTTGCAGCAACAAAAAGAGGCCCTTGCAAAAGAAAAAGAGACTTTTGAGCAAGAATCACAAGTTAAAAGAGAACAAATTAACAATGAAAACCTTAAAATAGAAGTGATTGAGGAGAAGATAAAAGGGCAAACAGAAGAAATTCAGAGCCTGGAAGCTGAGCTTAAACAACGGCTGCTTGATAAGCAACAAAAGCAAGATGAAGCTGATACTTATGCTTTAATTAAATATTTAACTTTACTCAATATTTACTCTGCTCTTCCCAATGATGATTTTGATTATCATGGATATGAGAACCCTTTAACAACATTAAGCTCGGATGCCTTTCCAGCAATCCTAAGTCTTATCAATAAACGTGCAGCTAAAGTTGGTGCCGATAATGTAAGGATGGCGTTAGATCGCGAATTACCAAGAATTCAGGCAAGTTTTGATAAGTATATTGCAACAAGAAGTGAGCAGGTTAAGAGCGGAGTTGTAATGCAAGCTGCCACAAAAAACTTAGGTTATAATGATGTAGATAGAAAAGATGTAGTAACTATGGCTTTTGATAAGTTTCAGGAAATAGTCCATGGCGAAGAGATTACAACTTCATATAAAGAATCAATTAAAGACAGATACAATTATTATCCATTGCCCATACAAGAGGAAGAATTTCTAACCTCTTATGCTTCTGAGCTTGGCTCTCTGAGAGCAGACCATCAAATTAAGGTTGCAATGACAAAATGGCGGAGTAAAATTTCCACAGGGCAAGATTCTCTTGTTCAGCGCTTAGGCTTAGATAGTGCCCTTTTTAATCCTCATTTTTCAATAACATCGTATCCTCACTTTTTGTCCTTTCCTGAGTTACGGACGAGCCTTGAAGGAACTTCTTTGGTGCCTTATCCTGTGAAATTAAAAGAAAAAGAGGTATGGTCTCTCGCAAAGATGCAACTGAGAGTCAATTACTTTGAAGAGATGAATGGAAAAGATGACAAAACATGGCACCGTATTTCCCCTGTTGTGCGATTTGTTGAAAGTAAGCAAAAACAGCATGTCTCTGCGCCCGCGGCATCTGCGGCAGCTTCGGTAGCAGATGCAAAGGAAACTGGCTTCAAGCATCTTTTAAAATTAGGTGACAACAAAGCCGTAGAGCATGCTTACTTAAAATATATTAGTTATGTAAATATGTTGTACGCTTTGCGTCATAATGGTGAGGGAAACGAAATGCCTCCATTAAAAATTATTGATCCTGCAGTCGAATCTCTCCTTCGCGAAGTATTACCATCTGAAATTAGGCTTGATAATGTGATGGCGGCTAAAGCCTATAAATGGGGTCAGAGAGTCCAGCAATACGGAAAAGAATTTATGCAACAAAATGGGCTTTTGGCACATATTTTTACCCCAATCTTTGAGGATAAGGCTGAATAACATATAAGCGATTCAAATCTTATAAACTTTATATGAGCCTTCAGATTTCCTGAGGGCTCATCTTGTTTTTTAATCTTGTCTGGTAAAGAAAAGAAACATTTTATACAGTTGCTTAATAAGTATTAAGGAGAGCTTTTGATGGGAAAATATAAGGCCGTGTTGTGGGATCTTGATGGCACCCTGATTGCAAGCCCCAATACTTACTATAAAACATTAGAAAATCTTTGTGATCGTTTTTCTTTTTCAGTGCCAAAGACAGTACCTGCTGGAGCTTGTCTTTATACAATGTGGGACTCCCTTATCCACCAAGGTAGTCCGCAATTAACATTTGAGAACTTTCTTGATGAAATTCATGACGCATGCTTATCTCATTTAACACCAGCGTCTTTGCGCGATAATATTGGTGAGGTGGTGTTGACGCTTAATAAAACTCAGTTTAAACAAGCGTGTGTCTCAAATGGGATGGCTTATTATATTAATGAAGCGCTGATGAAAACAGAGATAGCGCCTTATTTTGAACATTGGATTGGACGTGATAACGTCGCAGAAGGGAAGCCTTCTCCGGTTCCTTATTTAACTTCGAGTCTATCTTTTAAAATTGAGCCGACTGATTGTCTCGTGATTGAAGATACACCTTTAGGTGTTGACGCTGCCAAGAGAGCAGGCATGACAGCTGTTGCTTTTCCAAACGAACACTCAAGAGACGCCTCTTTTAGCCAAGCCGATTATATTGTCGAGGATATTCGTGAGCTGTATGAGCTTCTGGGGGTTGAGCGTCTTTCACGTGTTGTAGGGTGGGAATGACGCACCAAAAAAAATCATTTAAGCAATTTTTCCGCAAATCTCCTTTATTGTCGCTTGCAAGTATTGGCGCGATAGGACTTCTTCTTGGTTACTTAAGCTCATACTATATTGATTTAAAGCCTTCTGCTTCTATTCCACTTCCGCTAGATCAAAAGCTAACGGTTTGTTTTACGCCGGACGGACGTTGTCAAAACTTAATTATTCAAGCAATTGATCAAGCGAAGTTCTCGATTAAGATGCAAACCTATTCTTTTACATCAAAAGAGATTGCGAAAGCGCTTTTACGTGCGCAAAAGCGGGGCGTTGAGATTCGAATTCTCGCGGATAGAAGCCAATTAACCGCTAAATATTCCCAAATTCCAAAACTAAAGAAATCTAATGTGTCTGTGCTTATCGATCGAGTGCCCGGAATTGCCCATAACAAAATTATGATTATCGATGATCAAATTATCTTGACGGGTTCCTATAATTGGACGAATGCCGCCGAGCATCGCAATGCAGAAAATTTGCTGAGGATTCAAGATCCAGAGATCGCTGCGTATTATATCGAGAATTGGAATAAACGTGCAGAAAAGGCTTTTCTGAGAAATGATAAGCAGAAAAAAGACTGAAATGAATCAAGAAGTGTGAATTTTAACATTTTATTAAATTTTGTCTGGCAAAACTAAACAGCTCAACGGGGGAGAAAAAATAATGAAACCCTTTATTGCAGGAATTTTAGGACTGTTTGTACAATTCTTCTTGGCTGAAGTAATTTTGGCAAGTGAAGCAAAAAATGAACTTGAAGAACAGCAGACACAAAAGGCCGTAATAGAACGTCAAAAAACAAACCCTCTGGAATATGTCCCAAATGTTCAAGATATTCCTCACATTCAAAGCTTAGGGCTTATACTTGAAAAGACATTAGGTCATTTCTCAAAAGTATCCTCTCAAAAGTTTTTAAGCCCTGATAAAGCCAGCAGGGCAATGACATTTGAAAGAGGGGAGCTGGATGTTATTAATGGTGCCAGGCGTAACCCAATTGAATGGCTTGAATCAACTATCCGAGATGTTCAGATTCAAATCCAAAAACTTAAAAGTCGCATTCAATCTATAGAAATGGAGTATAATGTTAAGAACAGTATTTGGGAAGATTACCAAGCTTTTGTAAGAAAAGGGGAAAAAACGGTATCAAGCGTCAAGCCTGCGCAAGAAAATATGTCGACAGGCAGTTATTATAGCATGATAAATCCTGTTAACTTGATGAGGAAGGCGGCAACGAGATTTATTTGGCCTTCCTCTACAGGTCCTATAGATATTTTTGATCAACTGTATGTCGAGGAGCTTTATAAAATTTATGAGTTTCTATACAGACCTGCGTTGCTTGATGAGGAGCTTAGAACTTCTCGTTCTTATCATCAAGTACGAGAACTTTATTCTAGAGGAGATTATTCTTTATTACTTGATTGGAGGCCTGATTTATTAAATCCCCAAAGAAGCCAATTAATTTATGGAAGAGAACGGATTCCAGATGAACTTTTTTGGGAAATTAAAAGATCAATAATGGTTGATTTAAAGCGGGAAATTAAGTTCAAATTACCTCCGCAAGTCCCTGAAAGAAGTATTCTTGAAGTAGAAGAATCATTGTTGAATGATAAGAACGAGCTCTATAAGCTTTTAACCAAAAAGAAAACGATCAAGAAAAAACTTTCAAGAATACAAAATGCTTCAAACATAGATTTAAATGAGAATCATTTTACTTTTGAAGAAAAATTAGGACAAGAGCTAAAGTCGATCGAAGAGCAAATTAAGGATTTAGAAAGTCGAGTCAGAACAAAAGAAGATAAACTAAAAAATTTATGTTTACCCCAAATCCAGAATTTAACTCAAAAGTTGTTAGATTTACTTAGAGGTCACCTTACTCAGAAACCAACTGTAAATGGCCGAAGAGACAATAGATCATATTTCATGCTTCTAAGAGAATATGAAACGCTCTATGAGAAAACCAAAGGTATCGATACGAAATTAGAGGAAGCAGGATTTAAGCTTACCCCATATTCTCAGATATTTAATGACAAGATTATTATTGCTACTGAAGAGACACCAAAGAGTTCTGAAATCTTATTAGAATCTCAAAGCAATAAACAAGACAAGTATAATGAAAGGATGATCTCATCTGCAGAAGACGTAAGAGAGAAGAAATCACCTCAGAAGGTAGAAAATTCTAGTCTTCAATCCTCAGCCTCTTCAGGCGTAGACTTTCCTTTGACGCCGAAACCAAAAGAAGAAAATTTGCAAGAGCAGTCATTTTGTATGCTTTGTAATAAAATTGGAAATAAGACAGTTGTGCGGAGTGGAAAAAAAGTAAATGCAGATATTGCAACCCTAGTTCTTGAAGAAGCTCCCAAGATTATTGCAGACGCTTATGCATGCTTTGAAGAAGAAATTATAATGTTGGGTTTACCAGAAGAAGTGATTTTAAGGTTGAAAGAGCCTTTACAATTATCACTTTTGCCTATGATTGAGAATATAATGCCTTACCGATTTGATAAGAAAGAAGGACACATTATCCTAAGGCCTATTGTAACATTAGATCTAGCTGAGATAGCTCAAAATGTTGAAAATTTATCTCTTGCTAATCTTGAGAAATTGCAAAAATTATTAAAAGAATTTCATGATAATCTTAAAGAATCTGAACAAAAAAAAGAAGCTACCAGTAAGCGTTTAATAACTATAAATAAAAAGTTATTTGACTTAAACCAAGAAGAACAAAAGCAGATAGAACAACAGGGACATCCTTTAAGTGTTAAAACTAATAAGGTCTTAACAATTGAAGAGCTCGGCGCAGAAGCCAAAGGAAAAAAGGCTAGGCATGAAGCTCTTGTTAAACAATTAAAACTTAAAAAAAATTTAGAAATTCAAAGAGATAGACTTGAAAAAGAAGAAAGGTCGTTATCAATAGAAATTGCACACAAAAAAGATGACGTCGTATCATTAACAACTCTTATTGAATTTGAACAGGCAATAAAGGAATGGCAAAAATTAAAAGATACAGCAGATATTACTATACCCATTACAGATGAAGAAAGAGGGGATCTAGAGGTAAGACGCCAATCAATTCGAAAGGAACTTGAAGATAAAACAAAGCAACAAGCAGAATTTAAAATTAAATTTCTAAGTCAAAAAATGCTTGAACCTATGGAGGAAGCTTTAAAGAAAATGAGCCGCTTACCAAAACAAAGGTTGAAAATTAGGCTCCCGAAAGTTGCATATCAAAATTACATTGATAAAAATCTAAAAACGCCAATGTCTATGATTATAGAAGCTTACAAGAAGATATTTCAAACAAATGAAGGCCCCTCATTTACATTTAAAACATTTGATGATGTGCATGAAATATGGGTAGAAATTGACATTCCAGAATTTTTTTCTGCAAAACGAGACGAAGCTCAACAGCAACAAGCAGATCCATCTTTACAGAACAGTGAAGCAACTGGTGATAAGAAAATTAACGATGAGGTTATGGAAAATTTTATAGTTTTAGACAATCATGTAACGGGATCACACCCTTCCGAAAATAGTTTTCACATGCACCATACAGAAGGGAAAGCGTCTGCTATAGAGGGAACAAGTTAAAAGAGTTAAGAAAAGAGATTTATGATATTTGGAGAAAACGCTTCTTATAAAATTGGCTTTAATAATAAAGATTTTAAAAAATAGCCATCATAATGATGGCTTTTAAGGTCCTGGCGTTTTTAATTCAAAGTTAAATAAGTGGTTTTCTCGTTGTTTGTTGTTGTGCAAGACTTAAAGCAAGCAGCTTTAATTTAAGTAAATCAAGTGTGATTCTTGAGTTAGCAGCATTAGGTGCTGTTTTAAAAGCATTATTCTCAGTGACCATTTTTCCCCTCCCTGTTTATGTATTTTATCTTAAGGGGAAGGGGTTAAAAATTTGTAAACTCTTCTCTGTGAAGATGTAATTTTTTAAGGGGACACTTCCTGAAAAACAAAAAGGTTTTGATCAATTTTGGTATTAGACTTTAAATTCATAAGGTTAACAGTTGTGTCAAGGCCTTGGGAATCAATAACAATCCATTGAACAAGATGTAGAGGTTTTTTAGAAAATTTAAGGGTTAAGGTGCCAGTTTCAGCCGCATTGCTTCTTGCGAGAGTTACTTTATATGAGTTTCCCTCTTCTTGAAATTGTATCACTGTAATGCCTTCATCAAAACTTATATTTTGGCGCAAGATGAACTCGGCAGGTGTTTCAGAGATAGCCATTGTTGTAATTTCTTTCGTACTGGGGTCATGGTGGATAAGAAACTGACCATCTGCAGTAATTGTTAAAGGGGTTGGATCTGTATATTGTAAACGCAACTTTCCGGGGCGTGAGAGATAAAATTTTCCATGAGAAAGCTTCCCATTGCTATCAATTTGCTCAAAATCAGCTGTGAATGTGCGAGCATTATTTAAGTAAGTCTCCAACATTTTGAGAGTTTGTTGAGAAGGTTTTCCTTGAGCATTCGAAGTGAGAACCAGCAACGGAAGTATTAAGCTAAGGGATAAAAAACGTAATTTTTTCATAGATGAGTCCTTGATTGTTAAGAGGCAACAGGAAGAAGCACTTCTCGCTTTCCAACATGATTCGCAGCGCTGACAATGCCTTCATTTTCCATTTGTTCCATAATGCGGGCTGCACGATTATAGCCAATTTGGAGGTGACGTTGAATAAAACTTGTTGAAGCCTTACGTTCTCGCCGAACAAGCTCGATTGCTTGATGATAAAGTTGGTCTCCACCTTCATCTTCATTTCCAAAAGATCCTAAAGGCGCATCGTTGTGTTCTTCAGTAATTGTATCAATATATTGGGGTGTTCCTTGTGCTTTAAGGAAGCGAACAACCTGTTCAACTTCGCTATCTCCAACAAAAGGTCCGTGCACACGTTGAATCTTACCGCCTGGCTCCATAAAGAGCATATCACCGCGTCCTAAAAGTTGCTCAGCCCCTTGTTCGCCTAAAATCGTTCGGCTGTCAAATCGTGAGGTGACTTGGAAGCTAATTCGAGTTGGAAAGTTTGCCTTAATCGTGCCGGTGATGACATCCACAGAAGGACGCTGAGTGGCCATAATAATGTGAATACCTGCCGCACGTGCCATTTGTGCTAAACGTTGAACTGCAGCTTCAATATCCTTGCCTGCGACAAGCATAAGATCTGCCATTTCATCCACAAAAACAACGATATAGGGGAGAGGCGACATGTCTAAGGGTTGAGTTTCATAAACGGGCCGCCCAGTTTCAGGGTCAAAGCCAGTTTGAACTTGTCGGGATAAAACCTCTCCTTGGGCCTGCGCTTGCGAAAGACGCGTATTATAGCCTTCAATATTTCGAACACCCAGCTTGGACATGGCTCGATAACGTTCTTCCATTTCTTTAACAACCCATTTGAGGGCAAAAACAGCTTTTTTAGGTTCTGTCACAACGGGTGTTAATAGATGGGGAATGCCATCATAAACAGATAATTCAAGCATTTTAGGGTCGATCATGATAAAACGACAACGCTCTGGTGGAAGACGATAAAGGAGAGATAAAATCATCGCATTAATCCCAACAGATTTACCTGATCCCGTTGTTCCGGCAACGAGTAGATGCGGCATGCGAGCAAGGTCAGCGATAATAGGTTCTCCGCTGATGTCTTTTCCTAGCGCAATGGCAAGCTTCATACCGGGGGCTTCGTAGTCTTGGCTTTTGAAAAGTTCTTGCAAAAAGACGGTTTGACGATCTGTGTTGGGCAGCTCAATACCAATTGCATTATGTCCTGGAATGACGGCAATACGTGTTGAGAGAGCGCTCATCGAACGAGCAATATCATCAGCAAGGCCAATAACGCGCGATGCTTTAATTCCTGGAGCAGGAATTAATTCATAAAGAGTAACTACCGGGCCTGGTCGTACGTGAGTAATTTCTCCCTTGATGCCAAAATCTTCAAGGATTGTCATTAACTGTTGAGCATTCTGGCGAAGAACATTGTCGGGGATTTTGCTATTTTTGCTAGCGATAGGCTCTGCTGTGAGTAAGTCAAGCGAAGGAAGGTGATAGCTATCTTTTTGGGTGAGATTTAAAGGTTGTTCTTTTTTAGGCAGAGGCTCAGAAATTTTTCCTTGAGTGTTTTTTAAGTTTTTAGGGTTTGAATCCATGATTTTAAGTTCTGAAAGAAGAGAAGGATCGACTTCCTGAGAAAATGATTTTTCTCTAGACAAAGGTTCAAATTGAGGATCATCGTGGCTTAAAGCAATACCCTCTTTTGAAAATTGCCCCCAACGTCGAAAATCCATAGAAGAAGAGAGTTTCTTTAAGAAAGCGATTGGAAAGGTAAGTAATTTTAATATTGCCCATAAATGTTTTAACTTCAGTCCACTTGAGCCTATAAAACATAAAGTTGCTAAGCATGCGATAATGGGAAGTGCAATATTCCATGAAAAATTCCATTTAGCTACCTGCTGTTGTAAATGATAGCTGCCTAAGAGACCCAGAGCGCCTCCTATATTCGTTACAACCAATTGTGCGCTAAAAAATTGATGTAATAAGCTTGAAGTTAATAGAAGGCCTAAGAAGAGTGCGGCAATTCGTAAACCTAAAAATCTTAAATTTTTTGTTTTAAGTAAATGAAACCCCCAGGTTAAGAGAGTTATAGGGATAAGATAGCTTGCACATCCGAACCCTTGTTTTAGAAAATCCGCCAAGAGAGCACCAATCATGCCACCATAATTGTGGATGGGGCCATCGACAATAGTATTCCATGAAGGATCCAAAGGATCATAGCTGTACAAGCTAAGAAATATAAATACAGCTGATCCTAAAAAACCTATTCCTAAAAGTTCATCTATTCTTCGTAATAAAAACGTTTTTATCGTGTTTGAATTAAGAAGTTTTTTTTCGGAGTTAGTTTTGTATTGCTGCATAGGATTATCGTTTATAAAATTATGCTCAGTTTAGCTAAAAGGCAATTGGAACGCGAATAGATTAAATATTATTTGGCCTTAAAAGTCTACAAGAGTAATTAAAATTGTCAAAAAAGCACCAATTTCTGGTTGAAGATTGATTTATCATTTAAAGAAGTTATATTATAAGCGTAAACATTTTTCTTTTTTCAACATCCTTCGTGAGGTTCTTTAACTTTGAGAAATTGGATACGAGCTATTGCTCTTTATAAAGAACCGCGTATTTTAAGCATTTTATTTTTGGGTTTTTCAAGTGGATTGCCCTTTTTATTGACATTGGCGACACTTCATGTGCGTCTTTCAGAGGTAGGTGTTAATAAAACAACGATAGGTTTATTTGTTTTTGTGACCCTTCCGTATACTCTGAAATTTTTGTGGGCTCCAATTATAGATAGTTGGCGATTGCCTTTTTTGGGTCGTTTCTTTGGAAAACGCAAAGGGTGGATGCTTGTAACACAGCTTTCTTTAATGATTGCATTGATCTTGTTGGGTCTTTCCGATCCTTCTCAAAATATTTGGATGACAGCAAGTTCAGCAACTTTAGTTGCTTTTTGTTCTGCAACTCAAGACAGTGTGATAGAAGCATATCGAGTGGAATCTTTAGACATTAAAAGTGCCGGTATTGGTGCAGGAGCAAGTGTTTTTGGTTACCGTCTTGGAATGTGGGTTTCAGGTGCAGGTGCTCTTTACTTAGCTTCTCATTTTAGTTGGCTTACGACATATATTTTTATGTCATTCTGCGTTGTAATAGGGATTATAGCAACACTTTTAAGTCATGAGCCGAAATATTCAAAACTCTCTAAAAAAACGATTTCTTCTCACACATTTCAGACGAAATTTCATACTTCAGTCTTTTCTCCAATGAAAACTTTTATCAATCGAGAAGATTGGGGAATAATCATTCTTTTTATTCTTTTTTATAAGTTTCCAGATACGATTTTAAATGTCATGAGCGTCCCTTTCTTGCTTGAAATTGGCTTTACAAAGCTAGAAATCGCGAATGTTGCAAAGTTCTTTGGGATAGGGGCAATGATGTGTGGTGGTCTTATTGGAGGGGTTCTTCTCATAAGGAAGCCTTTGATAGACACTCTTTTTATCTGTAGCTTTTTACAAATCTTTTCTTGTCTGATGTTTATTATTCAAGCCTATGTAGGTCATAATATTTTAATGTTATTTATAACAATCGGAATTGAAAACTTAGCATGTGGTATGGGCACAGCGGCCTTTATAACCTATCTCTCTTCTTTATGTCGTATGCCACATACAGCGACACATTATGCACTTTTATCCTCGTTTGGATCTTTTGCGCGAGTCATTTTCTCTTCAATAGGTGGATGGCTTGCAGATCGACTCAGTTGGCATGATTTTTATACGTTAAGTGCTATTTTATGCATTCCTCTTATTATTCTCTTATTTTTGAAGAACACATCGTTCCATTATCCGATAAGCTCGCATCGTTTGTTTAGTAAGAGAATATAAAATAAATTATAAAAGCTGAGCAGATAACATACTGATGACTAAAGACCTTATAACTATCAAAAGATTCTTTTTTCCTGGGAGCCTAAGTGATCTTGCTGCCCACTTAGTATTACCTCCGGTTCAACCATATGCTTATGCAATCTATATTCATTGTTTTACGTGCTCAAAAGACCATCATGCAAGTCGACGTATTAGCACAGAACTAGCCCAGCAAGGAATTGCAACATTAAGGTTTGATTTAACAGGATTGGGAGAAAGTAAGGGTTCTTTTGCACAGACGAGTTTTACCACAAATATCGAAGATATTTTAGCGGCCTTTCATTATCTAAAAAACAGCTATGAGCCTCCAAAATTAATTATAGGGCATTCTTTAGGGGGGACTGCTGCATTAGTTGCTGCGACCAAGCTACCAGATATTCGTGCGGTTATTACGTTGAATTCTCCCTATGATCCTGCTCATGTCGCAAAGAGGGTTCATTCTATGAGAGATGAGGTTATGCTTTATGGTGAAGCGGAAGTCTTAATTGAAGGACGACCTTTTAAAATTCAAAAAAGTTTCTTTGAAGCTCTTGAGAGCTACAACATGGAAAAAATATTATCAACCCTTAAAGCAGCTTTGCTTATCATGCATGCACCCGGAGATCCTGTTGTTGATATTCGTAATGCAAGCCAAATATTTACTGCTGCATCTCATCCAAAAAGCTTTATCAGTCTAGCGGGAATGGATCATTTATTAACTAATCAAGAAGATACGACCTATATTGCAAGCATTATTAAAGCTTGGGTAGAACGATATATAGCACCCTGAAAAATATCAGCTTGTTTAGGAAATTAGCTATATTAGAAAGAGACTAAACTTTATAATATTCTTTATACCATTCAATAAATTTTGGAATTCCCTGCGAAATAGGGGTAGTCGGAGAATAATTTAAATCCTGCTCAGAAGCTGCAATATCAGCTAAACTTTCAGGAACGTCTCCTGCTTGTAAGGGCAACATTTCTAATATTGCTTTTTTGCCAAGCTCTCCTTCAATTAAATGAATAAAATCAATAAGTTTTTCGCTTTTGTTGTTTCCAAGATTATAAATTTTATGTGGAGGACGAGATGTATCTTGAGAAGGAGGGTTATTTAAAGCGCCGACGATTCCTTTTATAATATCATCAATATAAGTAAAATCTCGTTTCATCACACCATGATTAAATACTTGAATAGGACGGTCATTAACAATGGCTTTTGTGAATAAAAAGACAGCCATATCTGGTCGGCCCCAGGGGCCATATACCGTGAAAAAACGAAGCCCAGTCGATGGAATGCGATAAAGGTGGGCGTAGGATTGTGTCATAAGTTCATCTGCTTTTTTCGTCGCTGCATAAAGCGAAACTGGTGTGTCACATTGATCTTCGACAGAAAAAGGTAATTTTGTATTTCCTCCATAAACAGAAGATGAACTTGCATAGATAAGGTGTTGAAAGCCTTCTCTATGGCGTGCAAGCTCTAAAATAACCATATGCCCCATGATATTTGCTTCTATATAGGCAAATGGATTGATAAGTGAATAGCGAACCCCTGCTTGGGCAGCTAAGTGCACAATCTGGACAATTGCAGGATGCTGATCCCAAATTTGTTGCATATGGGCCCGGTCAGAGATATTCGCTTGATAGAATTTAAATTGAGGAAAATCATTTAAATTTTTCAATCGTGCTTGTTTAAGTGAAACGTCATAATAATCGTTAAGATTATCTATACCAATAACAGTGAAGCCATTTTTAAGAAGATGCAAGGTTAGGCTGTAACCAATAAAGCCAGCAACGCCTGTAACAAGAATCGGAGATGATGATAACATTCTAAATACTTCTTTTAATAAATATAAGTTCTAATGAGTTTCATTTTTACATTAAGAGGATACATGATTTTTCGCAAATGTTTCACGAATAAAATATGTAAGCAATAAGGCTATAAAAAGACATATAGGGATAGAAGACAATGCAAGTTTCCAATTTGCAAGCGTATAAAACGGGAGCCCTTGATCGATTTTTCCATTCCAAGCTTTATCTAACACCCACCCAATGAAAGGTTGAAAGATTACACCACTCAGCATGACCGTCATATTGGTAAGGCCTAAAGTAAGTCCGCTCATGGAGGAGGGAATAATTTCACATATTGCGGCAAAGCCTAATAATTGTCCTGTGAAAGAGATCCCCGCGAGAAAGAGAAGTCCATACATAATAGGTAAAGGAACCGGTACAAGTATAATTATTATATAAAGGGCAATAGAGCAGATAGCTGAAATTATCATAGGCTGACGACGTGTCTGAAAATAATCAGAAAGATATGTTGTAATTGGGCTAGCGACAGCAATTCCGAGAAAAATCATTGCAATTGCACTAGCTGCTATCTTGCGTTCTAAGTTGTAAACGGTACTCAGGTATGGGACGCCCCATAAATCTGCAAATGCAGCAAGAGGAACATACATAAGTGAGCTATAAATGGCGATAAACCAAAATTGAGAAGTCCGTAAAAGCTGAGACAACCCTTTCCACAAATCTCGTGCTGAAGGTAAAGGCGTTTCTTTTAAAGAGGGCGTATTTTTATCTCGTATAATAAACCACATTGCTAAAGCTAGCATAAGCCCAAGTCCGCTCATTAGAAAAAGCGAGGCTCGCCACCCAATATGTTCGAGTAAAAAGGCCAAAGGCGCACCTCCTGAAGTTGCGCCTATGGTGCCTAAAACCATTGTAAAACCAATCACTTTTCCTACTTTTTGGGGAGGAAACCATAGAGTGGCTAGCTTTAAAGTGCCAATAAAAGCACAAGCAGAGCCTGCTCCCATCAATAATCTTCCTATGGATGCGAGGGAAAGGGAGGTTGCACTTGCAAATAAAAAACTTCCTGCGACACAAAGCAATGTTGAGACCGTTAAAACACGACGAGGGCCAAAACGATCCATAATAAAGCCTAAAGGGATTTGTAAAGCATCATAGGCATAATAATAAAAAGCGCTCAGAATCCCCAGTGCATATCCGTTCACTTGAAAAGCACGCATAAGCTCGCTTGTCATAATGCTAGGAGAGACCCGTAAAACGAACTGATAACAATAAAATAATCCGCCACATAACCAGATGGCCCAAGGGATATAAGGTAAAAAATTAGGGTTTTTTATAAATTTCATGATGACTTTCTAACAAAGAAAAAGAGATGGTTCAAGTGAGCAACCGATGACATTATTCAGTGGAATCAGAATTGAGAGGACTTTTTAATTCTTCTGGGAAAGTTTCAGGAATAAATTTTAAAAGCAAAAGAGCAATTAATACACTGAAGGGAATAGGGAGCAGAGCAAACCGCCATTCACTCAACGTGTAGTCAGGCAAGCCATTGGTTATTTTCCCTTGCCAGAATTGATCTAAAAGTCCTCCAATAAGAGGAAGGCAAATAACGCCACTCAGCATCACAGTCATATTTGCGAAGCCTATTGCAACCCCACTGACAGAATGAGGAATAATGTCACAAATTGAAGCAAAAGAAAGAATTTTTCCTGAATAAAATATGCCTGCAAGAAAGAGAAGTATATACATAACACTGAGTGGAATCCCAGGTAGATAGATAATAGTTGCGTACACAAGGAGAGACCCTATGGCTGATATCATCATAGGCCAAAGGCGAGTTTTGAAATGGTCTGAAAGAAAAGTACTAATGGGAGACCCTATGGCTGCACCAATAAAAATCATAGAGATAACTGAGGCTGCAACGGGACGATCGAGATTATATATTTCTCTCACGAAAGGAACGCCCCATAGATCTGCAAAAGCAGCAATAGGAACATACATTAAGGCGCTATAAATTGCGATAATCCATATTTTAGGCATTCGGATGATTATTAATAATCCTTTGAGGAGGGAGGCGCCTTCATTTTCTGGACTTAAAGGCCGATTCCAAGGATTATCTTGAGGATTTTTATCTTTTACAACAAGCCAAATTGTGAGGGCTAAGCAGAGTCCTAGAATAGCAAGAAGAAGGAAAGCAATTTTCCAATTTGTTTTTTCAATAAGAAAAGCCAGGGGAGCTCCCCCCATACTAGCGCCTAACGTTCCTAGGAAAATCGTTAACCCAATAAGTCGTCCTACGCGTTGCGGTGGAAACCATAAGGTAATTAATTTAATGCTACCCAAAAGAGCACAAGCCGACCCTGCTCCAATTAAAAGACGCCCAAAAGAAGCCATAGAAAGGCTTTTTGCTAAGGAAAATAATAATGTTCCAATAACGGTTGTTAAGCAAGATAACGCAAGAATTTTGCGCGGACCAAATCGATCAACAATCATTCCTATAGGTACTTGCATCAAGGCGTATGCATTATAGAAAAAAGCAGAAAGAACTCCTAAAGCATAACTTTGAACGTTAAAATGCCGCATAAGATCTTCCGTTATAATACTGGGAGAAATACGCAGAATAAATTGAAAGAAATAAAAAAAACTTCCACAGGCCCAAATTTTCCATGGAAGTAAAGAATAATCTGAAGGTGTAGAAATTGGAACTTTTTGATTTGTAATCATATCAAGCCTTCCGCTTTATTTTTTAAGAGCAACCAGTTATTATAGAAGCTTGCATTACTCAACGTTAAAGAGATTTTATTTTTCAAAGAGTTGCTCATATTGCTCTTTACAATATGTTTAAATATTGATGGTAAGGTTCCGAATTTTGAATTGCAATGCAATTCTATTTTATGCATGAGGGGGTGCAATTTATGCAATGGTTGTCTGCATCCTTTTCAAAGTGCCAAAAAAATACCAATATGCCTGCTTACATATAACGACGGGAAGAATAAATCAAAATTATTAATTTGTCAGCTTATGCTTCTGATAATTCCTTTATTATCAATCCATCTTAAAATGGCTCATGACCTGACTATGTGAGCTCTAGTTCAATACCTGATAGTCCCAACATAAACTATTGAGGGTTTTCTTTTTAGGCCACCTTGCATTAAGAGAACACGGCCAATCAAGGGCTGAATACTCTATAATTTAAATTAATTGGGCATCTCTATAGCTACCATTAAGATAACATAGATTTCCTGAGTGCTTGTTTTGGACGATTATAATTCATAATTGACGCTTATAAAGCGCCATGTTATAAAATTAGCACTCTTCCTGTTTAAGTGCTAATGTGGGGCTTAATGATAGATGAAGAGCAACTTTCGTCTTTTAGAGAAAGGAGACAAGACATGAAATTTAAACCACTTCACGATCGCGTGCTTGTAAGGCGCATCGAACAAGAATCCAAAACTGCAGGTGGAATTATCATCCCTGATACTGCAAAAGAAAAACCTATTGAAGGTGAAGTACTTGCTGTTGGTTCTGGCATTTGCGATGAGTCCGGTAAAATTAGGCCGCTCGATGTTAAGGTCGGCGATCGTATTGTTTTTGGCAAATGGTCCGGAACGGAAGTTAAAGTTGAAGGCGAAGAACTGCTGATTCTTAAAGAATCAGATATTTTTGGCATTCTTGCCGCCTAAAGGATGATAATCAATTAAAGGAGACAAATCATGTCAGCAAAAGAAGTAAAATTTTCAACTGATGCCCGTACACGTATGCTACGTGGCGTTGACACCCTTGCAAATGCTGTAAAGGTGACTCTCGGCCCTAAAGGTCGTAATGTTGTTTTATCAAAAAGTTTCGGTGCACCACGTATTACAAAAGATGGTGTCTCAGTTGCAAAAGAAATTGAACTTGAAGATAAATTCGAAAATATGGGCGCTCAAATGGTGCGTGAAGTTGCAAGCAAGACCAATGATATTGCTGGCGATGGTACCACAACAGCAACAGTTCTAGCTCAAGCCATCGTTCGCGAAGGCGCAAAAGCCGTTGCTGCTGGAATGAATCCTATGGATCTTAAGCGCGGAGTCGATTTGGCTGTAAGCGCTGTTATTGAAGATCTTAAGGCACGCTCTAAGAAAGTTTCAACTTCTGAAGAAATTGCTCAGGTTGGAACTATTTCTGCAAATGGTGAATCTGAAATTGGGAAAATTATTTCAGAAGCTATGGATAAGGTTGGTAAAGAAGGTGTTATTACGGTTGAAGAAGCAAAATCATTTGCAACAGAACTCGAAGTCGTCGAAGGAATGGAATTTGATCGTGGATACATTTCACCCTACTTCGTGACAAACGCTGAAAAGATGGTTGCTGACCTCGAAAATCCATTCATCTTAATTCATGAAAAGAAACTCACAGGCCTTCAAGCAATGTTACCAGTTCTTGAAAAAGTTGTTCAATCTGGTCGTCCTTTGTTGATTATTGCTGAAGACGTTGAAGGTGAAGCGCTTGCAACTCTTGTTGTGAACAAGCTTCGTGGTGGCCTCAAAGTGGCTGCTGTCAAGGCACCAGGTTTTGGTGACCGTCGTAAATCAATGCTTGAAGACATTGCAATCCTCACAAACGGACAAGTTATCTCGGAAGATATTGGTTTGAAGCTTGAGAATGTGACGATCGATATGCTTGGAACAGCGAAAAAAGTTGTTATCGATAAGGAAAATACAACCATTGTTAATGGGGCAGGGGCTGCAAAAGATATTGAAGCACGTTGTAACCAAATCCGTGCTCAAATTGAAGAAACAACCTCCGATTATGATCGCGAGAAGCTTCAAGAGCGTTTGGCTAAGCTTTCAGGCGGTGTTGCCGTTATTCATGTCGGTGGTGCAACAGAAGTTGAAGTTAAAGAGCGTAAAGATCGCGTTGAAGATGCCTTGAATGCTACACGTGCAGCTGTAGAAGAGGGTGTTGTCCCTGGTGGTGGTTCTGCTCTTCTTTATGCAATTTCTTCCTTAGAAAACCTTAAGTTTGCAAATGACGAGCAACGCGTGGGTATTGATATTATCCGTCGTTCTCTTCAAGCACCTATCCGTCAGATTGTAACGAATGCTGGTGAAGATGGGTCAGTTGTCGCAAATAAGCTGATTGAAGGAAATGACCCGAAACAAGGATACGATGCACAAACAGGTCAGTATGTTGACATGTATAAGGCTGGTATTATTGACCCAACTAAGGTCGTACGTACAGCCCTTCAAGACGCCGCGTCTGTTGCGGGTCTGCTCATCACGACTGAGGCGATGGTTGCTGATATTCCTGAGAAAAAGGATGCGGCAGCTGCAATGCCAGGCGGAATGGGTGGCATGGGCGGAATGGGTGGCATGGGTGGAATGGATTTCTAATCCAACTCATCGTTCACAATTTAATAAGAAGGGCTGCAGAAATGCAGCCCTTTTTTTATGAAGATTTAAAGACTTCGCAATATAACCTTTAAGTTTCAATTTAGGGCGCATATTAAGATTATTTTGTAAAAAACTTTCCTGTAAGGTATTTTTTGTCATTGGAAAGGATATAAAATGAAAATCAAACTTTTGAGTTTCTGTATATTATTGGGATTTATATCTCCTTTGACGGCCTCAAGTTTAAAAGAGATAGAACAAGACTACACTAAGATTATCCAGACTTTAAGTTATCAGATCCAGGAAATTACAAAGACAGAGGTTTCTTATGTTAAACAGCAGTCTTTTCTTCACAAAGAAAGTATTCAAGACAGATTAAAGCCAATTGTTAAGGGAATACAAGAGTTAGGGCCTGAAACTGATCCTTCTGTTAAAATAATAATGCAAGCTTACAAGTTATTTGAATGCTCTTTAAAAGCTTATTACCAAATGACTCCCACTGATTTTAGCCCAAAATTAGTCGATGTTTATCGTAGGATTACAACAGAAAATTTTGGTAAAGACATCGAATATATGGCTAATTACCTAAAAATTGTTACGCAAATGGTTTTTTATGAAAAACCCGAAGATTATGCAAAATACTTCACTATCAATATTGCCAAAAATCATGCTGTTTTTTTCACTTTGTGTAAAGAAAGGTTAATGCATTTTTACCCTGAATATTTTACGTGGCAGATGGTTGCTAATGATGATCATAATGTCGTGAAGTATTTAAGAACTCTTTATAAAACCCATAAATCTTATGGGCGAGAAATGCAAGGTTATTTAGCAGAATCTTGGCAAGCTCACCGACAAGCTTTACCTAAAATATGTCCAAACCATATTGGTGTTTTAATATCCAGCATTAAAAAAACGGATGAAAGTTTTCAAACGGAGTCTTTGACTGGGAAAATGTGGCAAAGGAATCTTATTACGAAAGATATAAAGACAAAAATTCAAACTTTCTTAGTGCATCCTCCTCACTATTTTATTATTGATGAAGCCCCGCGTGATTTATGGGGTAAAGTAAAAATGTTAACTTTGGTGAATGAGCCAATACAAAAAGAAACATCTATCTCTCCAGGCGAAGCGCCGAAACCATCCATCATGCCGGCTAAAGAGCTTGAAGGTGAAAAACCATCTTTAACGAATACAATTTCATCTCAAGAAGCGCCCACTCTTTTAGAGGCAGAGAGTATTATGAATTCTTTAGAATTTTATACGCAGCTTCAAGCGGCTCCAAAACCTGAGCCGATGCCTTCATCATCTTCAAATAAGGCCTCGAAAACTTTTCCATCTTCTAAAAAACAATCTAAAAAGGTAAAAGTTTCTCCTCAAGTTATGCAAAAAGAAACTTTAAATAAATCTCTTCAAACCCTCCCTGAAAAGATTTCCTTTACACTCGCACATACCATGTCAGAAGGGGCAATTACGGATTTCCTTACAGCACTTAAAATACTTAGTGAGGAAACTAAGAATAATCTAAATAACAAGATTAAAGAAGATATTAACGCGCTTAAAGATAGAAAAATTTCGCTCAAAAAGTCATATAAAATTATGTTGAGGCTCGTTAATCAGCTTAGACAATTAGGTCTTGCGAAATTAGAAATCGACCGAGGTAAGGGAAGTCATGCCATGATTACGGTTTTTCGAAATGGAAAACCTAAAAAATAAAGATGAATTTAAGCGTGATAAAGGAAATTTTTAAAATGAAACTCAAATTTTTAAGTTTAGTTATTCTCCTTATCCCTTTTTGGGGGACGATAGTAAAATCTTCAGAGAATAAATTAGAATACATAAGCCTTATAAGTAATGAGAATGATCTTATAGAAAAATATAGGATGATAGCGCCGAATACCTGGCTTAAAGAGGCATTAATATTCTTACCTTTACCTTTTTTTGATGATCATGATAAGAAGCGATATAAAATTGAGTTGGATTTACATCATCTTGCTGGAAATGCTTCTCATATTGTTCGTATGCATAATAATGAGAGTTATCTTTCAATTGTTAGGTTGCGTGAAGAAGACTATGGCTATGATGACTTTATAGGTAAATCAGTTACTAAAGACAGAAACTCGATAGAAGATCTGAAGAAAATAATACATATCTTTAGAACATATGATCATTCTTCTATACTTGAGAAAGTAGGTATGTATACAGCAATTATGGCGGCTAGAATTGAAATGGAAGCTTACAGAACCCAGAGAAAATTAAGAACATTTCCTGATGATGATTATGACATTGATTATGATTGAGGGACTTAATGGTAAAAGAAGGTGAGTCCTGACAGAGTTATACAAGGGCCTCCATTCAGCTCATCTTCGAATTATCTCTTTTTAGAAATTTCAAGAGCCTTCCTTATTTCTGCCAATTCTTCTGTAAGATTTTGACCATGACTATCAAAAGGATAGGGGGGCACTTTTATGCTTCGTGTTCTAGCCTTAATGCTTGCTACGTTTGACGGTATAGCCCTTCTCTTGGGCCCACGTAAGAATGTCTGGGATATGGCCAAGCCCAACAGCAACAAAGGTACCTTTTGATTGTATATGCTCTTCAAGCTTAGGAAGCCATGCTTGGGTTCTTAAGGTGCTGAAATTTGACCAAAAAACATCAGATTCATTCAAATTTTCCGATAAGTTTCCTTGATGATATTGATTGAAAGCTAGGTCAAGCATATCTTCTTCAAAAGTAGGTAGCTTCTTTTGCATAATCATTTTTAAAAATGATTGAATGTCTGTAATAATGGGGGCAATATCAAAAAAATTAAGAGAATTTATTTTCGCTCTAATTGAAATTAGGCTTGTTTCAATTGTTAAGGCATCAGTATCTAAGCCAGAGAGAGGCTTCTCAGCTTGTCGAGCATGTTCTGCTATACAGCTATCTATTCCGCGCTCAGAAGGTTTTTCATAAGATTTTACCGCAAGCATGCTATGCAATGCTACGGGATGGAGTGTATTAATGCTAGTTAAATTTAACGTAGAAGATTCTCCTGTTAGGAGTTCAAGAATATATTTCTGCTCTTCGCCTGAAAGAGAACTTCCCCAATCGGTTAAAAACTTTGTGATTTCTTGTTCTTTTTCTGTTTGTATTAACTTTAAAAATGGTGCTTTACCTTCTTCCTTATAAGAGTAAGGCTCTTCAATTATTTTTTTTCTGTACCATTCATTATACCAGTCTAGTTCTCGCTTAACAAGCCGCTCAACTTCAGAAGGGACATTCATAATAAAACCCGAACTTCCAAGTTCTTGCTTAGTTATCTCTCGGTCATCTTCCTCCTCGCTGTTGTCACCTGATTCAGTGAGGACATGGTGAGCCTTTGAGAAGGCTCTTAAAACAGAGGAAGGCACCATAAAGTGAGGGTAGGTATGGTATGTTCCTAATAATGTAAATTTCTTAAAGCCTGTTAAGTTTTGAGGGGGCGTGAGCTTATAAAGATAAGGTCTATGTTGTCGTGGGGCAGGGGGCAGAGCCAAATCTTTTACTTGGATAATAAAGGATTTTCTTACTTGCTCTGCTTGCGAAGGAAAATCTTCATCTTCAACCTCATTAACTGAAGCCCAAGTAGTCGAAAAAATTTGAGAAAAAGCCAAGATAAAATATAAATTTTTTAAACAGTTGAGCATAAAATATCCTTTTATAGCTTTTGATTAATCGTAAGCTTATTTACCAAAAAAGTGCCTTTTTGTAAATAAAAGGATAGATTTAATGTAGAATTTACTTCTTTTTGGAGAGGGTAAGAGCTTTCTTTATTTCTGCTAACTCTTCTTTAAGGCTCTTAACGTGGTTATCGAGAGGATGCGTCCCTTTCCGGCGCATATCTTCTTCCACAACCTCGGACATTGCGCCCACAATCGTGCCTACAACGAGATTGAAGATGAAATACCCAAGAACAGAGTTAAAGATCATGAGGAAGATCCACGCATCTGGATAATGCTCTGTCATGGTGTCTGAGGTTTCAAGCCATGAAAATTCACCCACCATACTGTAGAGCGTTCGCATTGAAATACCAATATTACCAAATAGCTCTGGCGCATGATCGCGGTAAAGTTCTGTTGAGATGAGGCTGAAGGCATAAAAGAATATAAAGGCTAGAAAAGAAACGCTTATAATTCCTGGTGCAGACTTGGCAAGCCCTTGAATAATATGCCGAGTTCTTGGAAAAATATTGAGAATATTAAGGCTACTTAACCCTCTGAAAACGATGAGGATCGTTGGGGTAAAAGGAGAAGGATAAAGAGTCACAAGTATCAATGAAAGGTCAAACACATTCCAGTAATTTTGGAAAAATTTCCTTTTTGTGACAATAACACGGAAAGCCATTTCAGAGATAAAAAGGCAATGGATTCCTTTTTCTATCATTTCTAACAATCCGCTATATTTTTGCTCAATGTCTGGCATTGTTTGAAGACCTGAGACGACAGCCAGGGTAAAAACACATGTTAGAATCAAATAATGAATTGGCTCTGCTTCAAAAAAAGAATGGATTTTTTCGGCAAAGGTCTCAACATTTTTTTCAACCTTTTTAACTTCTCTTGAAAATGTATTTTTTCTTGTCATATCACTTTTCCCTTTGATCCGGTTTCAGTATTGCAAAAGAAAGTTAATGAATCCTTAAACGTTAATTTGCTCAACGGCTTAGAGTGTGGTATGTCAAAGTCATGTTAACGCTTAAAAATCTTACCTATCGTATTGCTGGGCGCACCCTTTTGGATGGTGCTTCGCTGCAGATGGATCGTGGTCAAAAGATCGGTCTTGTCGGACGTAATGGAATTGGAAAGTCTACCCTTTTCCGGTTAATATTAGGGCAAATCCATGCGGATGGCGGCGACCTTAACTTCGCCTCTGATTTTAAGATTGCCACGGTTGCCCAAGAAGCTCCTGGGGGTGAGATCTCAGCCTTAAATTTTGTGATTGAAGCTGATACAGAACGCGCTGCTTTATTGCAAGAAGCAGAGACATGTGAAGACCCTGATCGGATTGGGGAAATCCATGATCGTCTTATGATCATTGATGCTTATACTGCTGAGGCACGTGCTGCACGAATTCTATTAGGTCTGGGCTTTTCAGAAGAGCAACAGCATCGCCCTTTATCAAGTTTTTCAGGGGGATGGAGAATGCGTATTGCTTTAGCCGCATGCCTTTTTCAATATCCTGATCTTTTGTTATTGGATGAGCCTACAAACCACTTGGATTTAGAGGCTGCCATTTGGCTTGAAAATTTTTTAAAAAGTTATAATGCTACCTTACTGATTATCAGCCATGATCGGGAATTTTTAAATAATGTCGTGACCAAGATCTTCCATCTGCATCGTGGAAAGATCACAACCTACAATGGAAATTATGATTTTTACGAAAAAACACGTAAAGAACAATTGGCCTTTGGGCAAGCTTATAATGAGAAGATAGAAGCTCAAAAAAAGCATATGATGAAATTTGTGGATCGCTTTCGAGCGAGTGCCACGAAAGCCCGCCAGGCTCAAAGTCGTCTTAAAGCTGTTGAGAAGCTTGAGCCTCTCTCATTGGCTGAAGATGATCCTACATTAAAGCTAGATTTTCCTGAAACTGAAGCATTGCCGCCGCCTTATGTTACGTATGATAAGGTTGCACTCGGGTATGGGGATAAGGTTATTTTGCAGCATTTGCGAGGAACGATCGGCCCAGAAGATCGCATTGCTCTTTTGGGAGCTAATGGTAATGGAAAATCGACTTTTGCTAAGTTTCTTGCAGGTCGCTTAGAGCCAAAATCCGGACACTATCATCGTTCCCCAAAATTACGTGTCGGTTATTTTCATCAGCATCAAGTTGAGGATCTCAAGAAAGGCGATACGGCCTATCATCATGTTGCAGATCTAATGCCGAAGGCCTCTGAGACTGTCGTGAGATCATTTTTAGGGCGTTTTGGTTTTGATAAGATTAAAAGTGATGTGCCCGTTGAAAAGCTTTCAGGGGGCGAAAAAGCGCG
The DNA here is from genome assembly GCA_001898705.1 of Caedibacter sp. 38-128. Taxonomy (GTDB): domain Bacteria; phylum Pseudomonadota; class Alphaproteobacteria; order Caedimonadales; family Caedimonadaceae; genus Paracaedimonas. The sequence continues at coordinate 7,646 of MKUU01000044.1, read as the reverse complement.
TCTTGTCATGGCCCTTATTTCTTCGCAAAAACCTCATCTATTGATTTTTGATGAACCGACGAACCACTTGGATGTCGAAATGCGTGAATCTTTGATGATGGCCATTAATAACTTTGCTGGGGCTGTGATTCTCGTTACCCATGATTGGCATTTACTCCGGCACACCGCTGATCGCTTATGGCTCGTTGCAGAGGGGACAATTCGTCCTTATGAAGGCGACCTTGAAGATTATCGTAAAGAGGTTTTAGGGGGAGGTAAAAAGGATGAGAAAAAGAAGAAAAAATAAGCTTCGCCTAGTTCCTTGAGGCCTCCATCAACTTTAAAGTTAAAAGTTTAGAAACTCTCCTTCTTTTAAAATTTAGGGGAAATTTTTATGGTAAGAATTCTCTTCAAAGAAGGATAATAGGGAGTTTCTTTAATGTCTTCCTTAAAATGTTCATAGCTAAGCTCGCTATGATCTAAATAAACAATCTGATCCCACCTTTTTTTTAGTCCATAAATTACAACGGGAGCAAATGCCTTTTGATAGTAAAAATTGTAGTCTATTTTTTTGTCAGGAAAATTAGTGTTTATTCTTTTTACTAAAGCACAATCTTGATTTTTTGAAAATGCCAAGACTTGCGATTGGGATGAAGCATATGAGATTTCTAGCTGTCCTTCTTCCGCAGATGAGACTTGCTCAAGTAGGCCGATATCGTTAAGCCTATGAAAGATCTGGTTGGGTGGATATAAATAACTTGTATAAACGATTGAGACCTCTGTCAGGCTTTTCAAGTAAGTAACCATCTCTTCACAAGGCGCGGCTCTCTCATCAACGTCGGGAGCAGGAGAAGGGATTGCTGTATCTGTAACAATCCCTTCAACATGGATCAGGAGAAGTGTTGATTTGGGGTAATAAGCAAGCTCTTTTTCAAAGTATTCTTTAAAATCTTGAAGCGTTTTTACCTTGTAAAGGGCCTCTTCAGGAACACTCTCAGAAGCATGAGAGGGAAAGTATATGATTGAGAAAGCGACCCAAAGTATTTGATAAATTTTCATTAATTAAGCATCCATATCTTTTTCTAACTTACGTCTTTTTGAGCAGGAAGAACTATTTTGTGCAGAGGTTTCCTTTTTAGGGAGGGAAGAATGCTTCGTGATAATGCCGTGAACCTCTGTGAGGATATGAATTGGACCTGGAGATGTTCTATGGTATTTCTCGAAATATTCTATAAATTCCCCGGCACCTTTAACAGTATGTTGGGTAATTTGAGGTTTTTTTTGGGACACCTCTGATTCACAAGCAAAACTTTTAGAAAAGGTAATGCAGAAGATAAAAATAGGGAATGGAAGGTAATTTTTACTTTTTGACACTTTGTGCTCTTTTTTTGTGAGTGTTAAAGCACACTTGAAAGCTTTTGAAAAGCGTCTATTTTAAGAATTATTAAAATGAGGTATTTTTCGAATAAGCAAAAATGGCGAGAATACAAAAAATTAGAAGCTGAAAATTTCTCATAACTTTGAAACTGATAAAATAAAGTGAGAAATAAGGTTTAAGTTAGGATGTTCCTTCGACAATAGTCTCGTCTTCTGAAGATTTTAAAAAAGAAGACGTTGTTTTATGTAAAGCTTCTTCAAAACTGCAAGAATTTAAGGAGCATTTTAAAAGAGAATCTTCATTTTTAGCTGGTTCCATTTTTGAAAGAGAGAGCGTTTCTTCTTTCCATAAGTCAGACCATTTTTCCTTGTAAGAGAGAGGAAGATATTTTTCAGAAATGATATCAGTCTCTAAAATTTGACCGTAAATTTCAGGAATAGAAATAATAACAATCCGTTGAAGCTTAGGGTATAAGGGGGTGGATATAATTTCTTTTGCAAAAATATCTCTATTTGATTCACTATCATCAATAAAGATAACTTGATCACAAGAATAATCTTCTCCTAAAACAAATAATGGTGCAAAAGCCTTTTGCCGGAAATATGTAGATGCTTTGAAGGGAAGAATTTTCTTTACAGAAATGACATTTCCATTTTTAACGTAGTGATACTCATCGTTTCCAAACTTTTCGGTCTTTTCCTCACAAGTCAGTTGAAGATTAAAAGTTGTCTCTAAATGATGAAGTTTTACACGATTAAAGGTTTCAGAAGGTTTATCCCAGGCACTTGTGAGTATCATAGGGATGCGGCGTGTTTCCTGAAGATAGTCTAAATAAGCAGGCATATCTCCTCGCGGGCAAACTAAGTCTGACATAGGTTGGGAGTGCCTTGTGTAGACACCATCACCGTCAGTTAAAAGAAGGGTATTCGGGAATAACTTTATGCATTCTTCAAATTTTTCAGCAAACTGCTGGGCCCCTGCCACAGAAAGTGCAAGAATTTTCGTGTTATTCTCTGACTTTACCTGATCGCAGGCGTAAGATAGTTCTTGATGAGTAATCATTAAAATAAGAATCCAGAAGCCTTTTCTGAAGGTGTGGAAATAAGTCATCGCTACCCCGTTTCTTTATTCTTTTTAAAGAAATGCTAACAGATCCTTCTCTTTAAAAAAAGATGTTTTCTTTAGGCGTAGATGGTAGCCTAAGAGGTGTAGTAAAGGAGAGTAAAATGTTTATTCTTAGGAAGTCTTTTGATCGTGGATTTCAAGATCATGGGTGGCTACAAACCTATCATACTTTTTCTTTTGGGGATTATGATGATCCTCAATGGCGCCACTTCGGTCTCCTTCGCGTTTTAAATGAAGATTTTGTTCTGCCTAATAAAGGGTTTGGAACGCATCCTCATCGCAATATGGAAATTTTGACGTACATTATAAGTGGCGCGCTTGAACATCAGGATAGCATGGGAAATGGCACACAAATTAAGCCTCGTGAAATGCAATATATGAGTGCAGGCACAGGCGTCCTCCATAGTGAATTTAACCCGTCTTCACAAACACCTGTGCATTTATTGCAGATATGGATTCTGCCAAATATTAAGGGACTTGTGCCCCGGTATGATCAAATATCATTACAGGAAGAAAAAGAGCTTCAGCTTGTTGCCGCGCCGGAGCAAAAAGCAGGTCAGAATATTATTGGCTTAAGAGCAGATGCTTGGGTTTATGAAGGGCACCTCTTAGCATCAGAAAGTCTTACCTATGAGCCTAAAGGGACCCAGCAATGGGTGCAGATGGTTGAAGGATCAATGATGCTTGGTGGTCATGCCATAGAGCAAGGAGATGGTATCGGGATCCAGGAAGAATCCAAGCTTCAAATCAAGGCGTTGGAAGATTCAACCTTCCTTTTATTTGATATGGAAGCATCTTAAATTCATGTTAAACGAGGGATTTGCTATGTCTATAACTTGGTCTTGGATTATCCTGATTATTGCGGGCCTTTTTGAGATAGGCTGGGCTATTGGGCTTAAGTACACCGACGGCTTCACGAAGTTCATTCCAAGTATTTTCACTCTTATTACTTTAGCCTTAAGCATATATTTGCTTGCTCGTGCCAGCCAAACGCTGCCGATTGGAACAGCTTATGGCGTTTGGGTCGGGATTGGAGCTTTAGGAACCGCCATTCTTGGTGTTTTTCTGTTTAATGAGCCTTTATCACTAGCTCGTTTGTTTTTTCTAGCCTTACTTCTTGTTGCAATTATCGGATTAAAACTGACTCTAAAATGATGAATTTTCAGCATTCTCTCTAAGCCGTAGCAGTCTAAACGAGGAAATGGAAAGCATAACGATGATGGCTCTTACTCACTCGTTGGTTTATAGTGCTTTTCATGAGCAATAAGCCATTTTTTGCGTATGATCCCCCCGCCATACCCCCCAAGGTCACCATTACTGTTAATGATACGGTGGCATGGAATTATAATGGCCAGTTGATTCGCGCCATTGGCATTTGCAACCGCTCTATAAGCAGTTTGTCTTCCAATTGCCCTAGCTTGTTCTGCATAGTTTCTTGTTTGGCCATAGGGGATGTTCATAAGCTCTTTCCAGACAAGCTTTTGAAAGTGGCTTCCTAAAAGGTGAAGAGGTGTTTTGAATGTCGTGAGTGATCCTTCGAAATAGGCCTTGAGTTCGGCTTCAATAGAGGCAATGGGCTCCGTTCTTCCGGGAATAATGGCCGCTTTTGTTTTGAGGCGGAGCTTTTCCATTTCACGCTCTAAGCCGCGTCTGTCAATAAATTCCAAAAGATAAAGAGCTTCCTCATCGCTCACGGCAATCATAGGGCCAAGCGGCGTATCAAGCCACGAAGCTTTAAGGATGAGGTGATGTTTGTTAAATTGTGTTGGTGCAGCACCCATGATTTTGGAAAAGGCATCGCGAAAACCACTGCTCGATTCGTAACCTGTATTTAATTGAGCATCGATGACAGTTTCGCCGTCTCGAATTTGTTTAAAGGCAAGTCCCATGCGCCTTGCCCTCGCATAGGCAACAAACGTCATGCCAAATCGTTTTTTGAACTGACGGCGTGCTGTTGAACTATCCACTGATAGTTTAGTAAAGTCGCTGTCTTTCCATCTCTTAGAAGGATTTTCTTCGATCGCCTCAATAAGCGTTTGGATTAACTTTGAAACTTGGCCTGGCGGCGATAAAGGGCGACATCGCTTGCAAGGTCTAAAAGAGGCTAATAAGGCTTCTTGCGCCGTTTTAAAAAATTCACAATTTTCAAGCTTTGGTTTCCTTGCTGAGCACGTTGGTCGGCAAAATACACCCGTTGTTTTGATTCCGGCAAAAAATACACCCTCGTAGTCTTTGTTTTTATCTATAAGGGCTTGATAGAATTCATATTTTTGTTCTTTTGTTAGCATTTAGAACCTATGTGATGGAGCAAAATTATTCCGCCATGCTTTTACTATAACGATTCTTAAAAAGCCTGCGACCGAAATTCAGGCATTGATTTTTATTTTTTGAGTGGCCAAAGGGGAAAAGAGTTTCTTCGGATGAATGAACTTATTATGCATGAAGGTATCTGAAAAAAATTAAAGAGAAAGGCGCTTTTCTAAGTTAAAACGCTTTTCACTATTCATTCTAAGATCTCTCTTATTGGGGAAAATGCTCTACATGCGTTTCAGCGGTGCGTCCAAAATAGACTGCCCGCTTGCCAGGAAATGAGACGATATAACCCACACAACCCGCTGCCATAACCTTTTTACAAAAACCTTGATAGGTATAGCCCTCAACCAGTTGTTGGGCCTCTTTAATGGCTGATTGCACCCCTGATACATTAAATTCTTTACCAACCTGGACGTTGTGATTATGGACGGGCAGCTCAATACTTGTATTATTTAACAAATAATAGGTTGCTGTGTTACGCAAAAAATCGATGTGATAGCTTTCAAAGCCATTCTGGATAAGCGTTTCCACGATTACAGGAAAGGTCATCGTATTGTGATTGGCACCGTCCAAACATTTTTGAGCGACGGCTTTCAATTCTTCATTCATGGTTATCTCCTTATTAAAATTGGATTTTATTCTATTGCGACTGACGTAACACCAAATTTGGTTGTGAGGTGGCGCAGGATGCGTTGCAATGTTTCCTGATCCTTGGATGATAAATGATTAAAATATTCCTGATCATTACTGTCGGCCAGCTGAGCAAGCACAGGCACGAGCTTTTCGCCTTCCTTGGTCAAGCTGATTGTCTGTGCTCGTCCGTCATCCGCATTAGAAGCTCGGACGATAAATGATTTGGCAATCAAACGATCAACGAGCTTCGTAATCGCCCCCTTTGTCATCCCCATCTGCTTGGCAACACGGCTTGGTGCCAACGGTGATTGACCATAAAGCATCCGCATGAGCGCCCATTCAGCCACAGTTACTTCTTGATCCGCCAGTTTGCGGGCAAAAGCGTGGGAAACGTGGTTAGATACGCAACGAAGCCAATAACCTATGTGATCTTCCAGATGGCTGATCTTAGTGTATGACATTGCTTTAACTTTCTTATTTTTCTGTAAACAGTATAAGTTTAATTAGTTTCCAAGTAAACTATTTTTGTGCGTGTAAGATATTCATGAATCGGCGGGAATGAGCGGTATTTCGGATGTTGACATAGGAACAAAGTATTTAAATCGGGGAGGATTAATTGAAAAAAGAGGATTCTTCTAATTGAAAATTCTGATTTACGGACTCTCGCTTCGGCAAAGTTCGTAGGGAAATTAGAGCGCGCGATGGCGGATGGCGGAGAGAGGTTAAAAATGTCTTTTACAAAACGCTCTTCCAGAGCCTGTTTTCAAATAGGTCTCAAATTTTCCAGCTTTTCCCTTGTCTGAGAAAGCAACATAAGTGAGAAGTTTCCATGGTTTAAACTTATTCGTGTGTATTGATTTTCCCGTATTATGTTCATTTAATCTCTGTATAACATCAGTTGTCATACCAACATAATAACGTTCTGGAAATATCTCACTTTGAATAGAGTAGACAAAATACATAAAGGTCCGACTTCGCTTTCACTATGTTCAAGCTACGTCGTGACATCACGCCATAGCGCGTTCCGCGCGATGGCGGAGAGAGAGGGATTCGAACCCTCGATACGGTTTTGCCGTATACACGATTTCCAATCGTGCGCCTTCAGCCGCTCGGCCACCTCTCCTTGATATACTTCACTTACGCGAGCGCAATGCTGCTGTCAATCAGAATTGGCTCATCCCGTAAAATATCAAGAATAAATATGCGCATGAGGCTTTAAAACAAAGGAAAAAGATAAAAACGTAGGCTTATAAAGGGGTTAGTCAATTTTACATCAAAATAGGATGCTAAACTTTATGGTCAAATTTCAGGAAAGTTTATGGTACAATACTCTTATGCGTATGGATGTCGCCGAACTTCACCGTTTTTATGAGAGCCCGTTGGGAAAGCATGTTCAAAAATATATTGCAAAATATATTGCTGCAGTATGGCCCGATGCCGTGGGCGACTGTGTCGTTGGGTATGGCTATCCCATTCCGTATTTAAGCCAATTTCAACTCCGTGCCGATCGTGTGCTTTCCATTATGCCAGCATCGCAAGGGGCAATTTTTTGGCCAGAAAATGAAAAAAATAGAGTCGCTTTAGCCGAGGATAATGTCATTCCTTTGGCCGATCAATCTGTCAATCGTCTGCTTTTTGTTCATGGGCTTGAAGGCGCGGAAGATACACGCTTACTCTTGCGCGAAGCATGGCGAGTCTTGATGGATGGGGGGCGCTTACTCGTTGTTGTACCTAACCGACGAGGATTGTGGGCAAGATTTCCTAAATTTCCCTTTGGTATTGGACAGCCTTACTCAGGGAGTCAGCTTTATACGTTGATCCAGGAAAGCTTATTTACTCCTTCCAAGCCAACGTATGGTCTTCATATTCCGCCGGTGGAATCTTCTGTGATTTTAAATTTTTCAGAAACCTGGGAAAGGTTAGGCGCTTTATGGTGTTGGAAAATAGGGGGCGTTGTGATCATTGAAGCCAAAAAGCTTATGCTCTCAAGAATCCTTGAGCGACCACGCGGCTGGCGGTCTCGCATTTTTGTTCCGACTGCCCTACCTTTAGAGCCGAGAAAATAGAGAAGAGCCTTTATTTGCCCTAAAATTGCAAAAGAGAGATAATGATATAAAATTCTATTATCCTTTCTCTGCTATAATTATTTGAAAAACAGAAGATTATTTTTTGATATTTGTGACGAATTTTCTTGAATTTTGTATCTTGATATGATAGC
>MKUU01000043.1 GCA_001898705.1 Caedibacter sp. 38-128 | reverse complement strand
GTTAACTTCATTTTTATTCCTTTCGTGATTAATGTTAGTTGTATTCATTTTGTAATTCTTGAGTGTTGGGTGGCTTTGACGGTGGATCTGAAGTGCCAAAAAAGGGGGTTCTGAGAGGGGTGAATATGCCCAAGGTAGAGGCAGTTAAATTCTGCATCTGAGGTTGATTTGGAGGTGAAACTGCAGCGTTTTTCTTACTAAGAGCAGGTGCTTGGCTAGAGTCCTCTTCAACCTTCCCAGGGATACAGATGTGTTGAGTTTCCCTTTGAGGTGCATCAGGCTTTCTTTCCAGATTAGAGCCAGTATTCACAAGCACAAATCTAAGCTCATACCCTAACACTGATTCTAAAGCTTGTTGGATTGAGAAATTCATTAGATTTTTACTCACATAATCCCGAATAAATTTGGAAGGGGCTATGAGGGTAACGTGGTCATTTTGGATCTCAAGGATGTCAAGGGCAGAAATCCAACCCTTGAAGATGCAAAATCCAACCTTCTTCGAGAGAATGAGACCTGCTTGAATCCAGAGAGGGTGCTTGTTGGTAGTTGTAAACTCAAGCATAAAAGCTTCTTGCGCTTCTTCTGAATCACTTTCAGAAGTGTTTAAGTTCATCCGATCGCCAATGCCATAAGCATTTCCTTCAAAAATCTTGATGGCATGATCTTTCATCATCACCCAATCCAGTGTTGCTTTAAAATCAGATGTTTGAGCTTCTCCCATCAAGAACTTAGAGCGCGTAATGTTGTGGCAGACTTTCTCCCAGTTCTCTAACTTTCCTTGAAGTTGAGAGTGTAAAACATGCTTGAGACGATTAATTCTCTCAGGATGAGGGAAAAGCTCTTGTCCTTGAGAAACAATCCTTGAGAACATCTTAATCATTTTAATTCCAATCTCTTCTCTCTCTTTTTTGGATATATCCCCTGGAATGCTGTTCGAAGGTTTTTGGAGAGAGGTAGGAGAGAGGGTTTTATGAGTAATCTCTGTATTAGTAATCTTTGTATCTATATATGGAGTTTCATTTTGAAACTTGCATGTTTCATTTTGCAACATGGAGGTTTCATTCTGAAACATGGGGATTCTATGCGAAAAGTCCTTATTTTTGGCCATATTTTGGTGAGCTGCCGATGTTTCATTTTGCAACATCGAAGTTCTATTTTGAAACATGGAAGATTTATAAGAAAAATCAGGTACTTCTATAAAAGATGGCTTTTCTGATGTTTCATCCTGCAACTTGCATGTTTCATTTTGAAACATGGGAGATTCCACCTCTACAGGTGAAAGATGTTGTTCAGGATTTAATATTGGTGCTTTTTCATTTTGTTGTTTTGCAGATTTAGAAAGAAAGGGGTCAATTTTATAATTTGCAAGCGTATAGCCTAAGTGTAATAAATCAGCTTGCAGTTTTGTAAGGTTCACACGGTATTCATAAGTTTGATCAAGCGTTGTTGATTTGCGATGGCGCCTTTCTAGCCATCCTTTTTCAATAAAGGTATTTAAGATTCTGGATATCGTTGATTTGCTTGATTCCAACATACACTCATCATTAAAGGCCTCATAGGATTTATAAAACCACCCATGACGATAGGAAACATTGCAATGAGGATTATGCTCGTATTCTTCTTTTAAAAAGAGGTCATAATCATGTGTTCTTTCCATCCAATAGACACATTGATTTAATAAGAGAGCCGCTTTAAGGTCTTTTGTGAGGCTGATATATTCCTCACAAAGAAGGCAGCGTTTAGTACGACGATTGTACGCTTTAAACATAGGACTCTCTTTAAGATCATTATTATTCTTGAAACTGGTAAAATCTTTGAAAATGGTGATCCTATGATTTACATACTTTTAGATAAGAAATTTGACCTGATTCTTGTTTTAGTTTTTCATCAAGAATTTGAGAAGTACTGTGTCTTACTTTCTGTTTTTCAAACTCTTCAACATCTTCTAAACGATATAAAATGCTTCGATTAATTTTAAGGTATTTTGGTCCTCGACCATTCCATCGCCATTGTCCAAGGGTATTAGGCTCAAGGTTCCATCTTTTGGCCAAATCTTGAGGGGTAAGTAATATATCATTCATTAGATTTAATCTCCTAGTTAGGGGGTTAGAGGGAGAAGATATCCTCAACAATAATAAATGTCAATAAATTAGTAATATTAGTATTTATAATATAAAATTAGGTGATATGTATTTACGTATTGATTGATAGATTAACATATGCCTATATAGATTGTGTGACATAAAAAAATAATAATTATTTTCTTGGGAGCTATTAGAAATGAGTATAACACAACCGAATAAAGAAGCTGCTTTACGATTAAAACATGCAAGAAGTCTTACAGGATTTGCGCGTACCATCTTCTGTAAAAAGCATAATATGAGCAGTAATACAATGGCGGCATGGGAGAATGGAACAACCTATTTCTCCGAAGAAGCTGCAAAGAAGATATCTAGATACCTTCAGCAGGATGGTATTGAAGTAAGCCCTGAATGGATCATGGAAGGGAAAGGATCAGAGCCTTTTGCTGTAGATATGAGAGGGGTTCATAAAACTCATTTTATGCAATCAAGTGTTGCAGATGAAGAAGAGTTTATCTGGAGAGCAACAACTTCTTTCAAAGAATTTTATAAAGATTGTTTGGTTCTTATCATGTTTGATGATACAGCTCTTCCTTTCTATAGGCCAGGTGATCATATAGGAGGGAAGATTATCACTTTAGATCAACTACCTTTTATTGAAGAGGAACCATTAATCGTTGAACTTGAGAATGGAAGTTTAATGTTACGTTATATAGAAAAAACATCAAAACATGGCTTATATCATTTAAAATCTATTAATCAGAATACATTAATGAGTGCGCAGATTAAAAATGTGAAGATTAAACGAGCAGCCAGAATTAATTGGATCTTTAGGAGATAAATCATATTAATCTCAAAAGAGATTTCTAAAAGCACTTTTAAAAGACTTAAAAATGGTTTATCATCATCTTATAGTCAATGGATTAGCGAGAGATGAAATGACACACCCCATATATTCAAATCTTACAGCAAGTATAAGTGATCTAAAGAAAAACCCTATGGGCACTGTTACCAGCAGTCATGGAGAACCTTTAGCAATCTTAAACCGAAATGAGCCTGTATTTTACTGTATTCCAGCAAAGACATATGAATGTATTATTGAGGCATTAGAAGATTTAGAATTAACAGAAATTGTTAAAACTCGCATGAATGAACGTGAAATCTCTGTTGATCTAGATGACCTATAAATTAACTTTTCTAGAATCAGCTAAGAAAGAGTGGGATAAGCTGTCTCCAGATTTACAGCAGTTCTTTAAATCTAAATTGTCCAAAATCCTTGAACAACCTCATATCCCTAAAAATAAACTTATCAATATGCCGGGGTGTTACAAGATTAAGTTACGAACAGTAGGGTATCGACTTATTTATCGCGTATACGATGAGCGTGTTGTTGTCCAAGTGATTGCTATTGGTAAAAGAGATAAAAATTTAATCTACCGAATGGCTTTAAGTCGACTGTGACGCTTTGAAAAGTAAGCTTATCCAATCATAATATTCAACTGAACGATATGTTTCCAAAAAGATGATTTTCAGTTTTCGATAGTATAATATGTTAGCTAGCCATTATTGAGTAAAATTTAACTTAACACAATGTTCTAGATGTTCTGTAAGAAGATTTTCTTGGATGTCAGTTAATTCTATACTATTCATGGTGCGCAAAAGATCTCCATGTGCAATAAAATTTCTTCCGTCTCGTAATTTTTCAACAGTGCTACTTTCCTCTATAGGATGTACAGCTTCCCTTAAAACCCACTCTTTTAGAGCTCCAATCCCAACACTAAGCGTATAGACAGAAGCTAAATATGATGTAGGGTTACTTTTAATAGCCTTAGGTAAATGAACTTTATGGGCTCTTTCATAAAAGCGATTTATTACTTCAACTCCAAACTTTTTAAAAGCAGGGTTTATTTTTGGAAAATCGAATTTTATTCCACTAGAAATAAATTCTTTTTCTAAAAGTTTAATGCCCTCTGGTGTTAATTCAGCATATCCATATTCGTCTATATATCCATGACTTTTGAAAAGTTGTTCCCTCTTTTGTTCTATTGCTTTTACTTTTGGGTGTTGAGCTGCAAGCGCTTCATTAAAGGCGAACTGTATAGGAATAGTTAACATCTCCTGCATCATCCGAGCTTCAAAATTAGGTCCATGAGCAAGGTCATGGAGATGAGTTGAAGTACGTAAAAACATACGTTTAGCTAATTCCTTTCGGGCTGGTTGTTGGAGATCTTTGGAATTATCAAATGGTAGTGCTAAGCAAACTTGTCGGGTTAGCTTCATCTTCTGTCGAAGACGCGTAAATATGGGGAGTATGGAATGATAATTCATGTTGGCTGCCACAGCCGCACGAAGAAATAGATTTCCATTGTCTTGTGTTAGGTAGGTTTGTTCCATATTTAATAAAGCGAGGCAAAGCTTGGTGATATCGGGAATATTAAAATAGTTCTTGGATATATCTATAAGCATATTTTTTTCTAAATCGCTAAGATGTAGATGTATGGCTTCTCGCCTTATACGATCCCAGAGATAAGCCTCTATACCTTCATAGGATTGAAGAAACTTTAAGGTCTGAGCTGCTGTTGCGGAGGGTAAAGGATTCGGAGAAGGTGTTTTTAAAGTTGTAATTTCATTCTTGAGTGACGCTATGTGGTCATAAGTTACTTGGATTGCCCCACCTGTTAATCTACTCCATAATTCAGAACTCCCTTTAAATAAAGGAGTCTGCCGAAACCCCTTTTTTAATGGCTTATTGAATTTTTCAATGGAAGGACTTTCAGGCTTTTTAACAATTACGCCATATAAGGGTTGTCCAGCTAATTCCTTTTGTAACCATATGTCAAATGTCGAGGAAGGATCATTCTTCCAAATCGACTGCTTAACATCAGACACAGCTAGAGCTAGAATTTTAAACTCTTCTTGCCAGTCTTTAAAGTTAACAGTGTTGTTGCGTCCCTCTAAAAGATCTTCAAAATAAGCATTAAAACCATGTTCATCTTGGTGTTCAATGGCATCCCTGCAATGGACTAAACCTTCCCAGGGTATAGTGGGCATATATTGGCGTACAAAAGAAGAAAGGTTCTTATTCGTTGTGAGTTCTCCAATTTGGATCATGCTTGCTAGGAAGGCTTCTCTTTGTACACGCTGCGTGAATGCAGGAATACTTAAAACAACGTTAACAACGCCTTCAATTCTTCCAAGAGTAAGATAATCATGAGCCATGGCAGAAAGTGCCCATAAGCCTCTCATCCTAGGATTAGTGCCAACTTTTGTTCTTATTTCTTTCTGTACTGCAGCTTTAATTTTTCCTGACGTTGAACCTATTTGATCAAGAAAAACATTAATCTCTTTCAAATAGGTAGTATAGTTAGGATCTAGAAAGGAGACTCCACAATTTGAATCATTTAAATTACAAATAAAATTAAAAGCGTTCCTTAGAATAGGCAATTCTGTAGCTACAATCTTCTCAATCATTTGCCTATAAGCTGAGCCAGAGGCTTCATTAAAAAGAGTTGAGCGATAGTGAAAAACCTGAGCAATTCTATCAAATGAAAACAAGCTGAAAGGAAGTTGAGTATGGTCTTCCCATTGCTCAATAAAGATATCGTATCGTGTTTTAAAATCTGGATGCTGGAGATTGACAATATCACATACATCAATAATTAACTGGGCAGTATGAGAGCTTGAAGCAATTGCTGCTTGTCCATATTTTTGTTTTCCTTCTTCGATAAAATCTAGAATTTCAACTGTTTTTATGAAAGGAAAAATTGAACGTTTTAAGTGAGGACGAGATTCACGAAGAGGTTGGACTTTTCCTGTGACAAAGATATCAACTTCATTCTCCCAACAACTGTATCCTTCTGTTCTAAAAAAGATAAATATTAAGGATAAGCATAAAATAGCTTTTACTTTCTTGAAAATGTTGATTTTTTTCCTCAAGTCATACTAATTACTTCTTAGTCAAGAGTAAAACACTATTATGAAAAAGAACAATATCTTTCTATTGAGATATAGCAAGGGCTTCCAAGAAAAGCACAAAACATCGGTAGTTCCAGAGAGATAACTCATGATATAATTAATGTCATGAAAATCTTGGTAATTGAAAATAAAGGAAAAGCTAGGCTCAATGCCTAGCACTTCTTTTTCAAGCTGCCATAACTTGGGAGTACTGAGTTATCGCAAGAACTTCTGCTTTTTGACATTCAATAAATACTCGAACTCGAGATTGTATTTCTGCTTGCCTCTCAGGAGTTAGGTAGGTCTCTGCATCAAAAAAATCCTTAGAGATTCGAGCTTTCATGTAGTCAATTTTCTTGTATTTTCTAAAATATTCTAAAACTTCTTTTGGTAATAGGTTGAGAAGTTCAATACTATCCCATTCTGCTAGGATATAGTTAGATATGGTATGAGCAGTTTCTTCAGAAACTGCAGGATACTCTGTTAATCCTAAGCATGCTGCATATGAGAGTAAATCTGTTTTGGCAAGCCATCTTAAATAATTAATAATCCCTAAAGTAGCTGGAAGTGGTGTTCTTTGTTTAATTTGTTCTTTTGAATAACCTAGTTCCATCAGTCCTTTTAAAAGCATATTTCTATGCCAATAATTTCCTGTCAGAACATTGCACAACTTTTCTTTTAATTCTGGGTTAGATATGTGAGAGATCGCTTCACCTAAGTGTTCTGGAAAAGCAGAAACATAATGATAAAGCGCAAAAAGATTTTGGATCAAAACATCTTTTAAATACTCTAAATCATCGTGGTTATTCACATATGGGTTTTGCAAAGACTTTACTCGGTAGTCTCTCTCTGTATTCATAAGGTGAGTGTAAAATGTTAAAGCAGGAACCAGGCTTTTACTGCACAAAACGAGAAACCCTATTTCATATAATGGTTGCAGAAGATGTAAAACTTCTTTTTCTGAAGTTGATAGATGATCTGCAATATTACAAATGGTATGCTTTCCGTCTAAATAAGGGAGAAACTTGCATAATTCAGTTTCAAGTTCAAAGGTAAAGTTCACTGTTTTACATGCATCATCAAATCCTTTAATAAAGTTTTTAGAGCAATTAAAAGGTATTTCTTTTGCTGATTCATGTGCCGCAATTTTTAAACCTTTTGGATGTTGGTTAGTATAAGTCAGATTTATATCTGGATTAAGCTTGAAACGAATATCTTCATCTAATTGTATAATTAACTTTGAAAACGTTAACGTCCGAAGCTCGTTTTGATTGCAATCTAATTTCTCAATTACATTACCTGTTGAAATGAATATTGATTTAAATTGTTCCAATTTAAGTTTTTCATTAATGTTCATTTGTTGATCATTAGAATATAAATGCTGATATTTTCCCGACATGACTTCTCTCCATATTTACCAAACAATGAAATAACTATTATTGTCATTGTTGAGATAATGATTAATATTTTCACAATTGTCAATAATTATTTTATGTAAGTGCTTGATATTAAATGATAAATATTGAGATAAAAAATTTATATCGCAAAAAATATGATATTGTTGACTGTTAGGGACGATAGTTGAAGGGTGAATGCTGCACAAGAGTTGTGTTGTTATGGAAATTTAAATTAGACTTTAGAAATATAATTCTTAAGGGAGGAAAAAATGACTATTACTATATCTGAGCAATCAAATGGTATCCGCCCTAGTTTGAGAGAATCTCTTGATGCCAAGCAAGTAGTGTTATGCTTTGCAATTGACGTAGGCACTGGCTTGTTAGAACAAGCAGTTAAATGGAATTGCTCATATGGTCACACATATTGCCATAGCTCCTCCCATTTTTATCACAACAAGCCCAGGGATTTGTTAGCTTAGAGCCAGGGCAGGAATTAAAGGCCTCATAACCAACTTTTAGATTTATATCTTAACTATGAAGATCATTTTCTGTCTGGACAAAGGGGGCTACCTCATAGATACTTACCGCTATCATAAATTATTTATGTGGTTGTCTTCAAGTGGAGCCGGAAGTTCTCATAAAGATTTGATTTTCATTTGTGAGTCTAATTGCTCATTAGGTGTAAAATTCTGAAATGAGTGAAACTCATAAATGTAGAAACCTATTAATATTAATAAATATTATGAATAAAAATTTGTTTTCAAACATACATATTTACAGGCATATTTTTCCAAATGGTTTGGGCAAAGAAAAAGGCCGTCTTTCTTTTTCTCTTTTTTTAGTAGCACTAGCGAAAATATGTTCTATTGGGGGACTATTTGCATATAAATATGGTATAGATTTTCTTTTACATCCCAGCCAAGAATCAACAATATATTTTATCTATTTTATAATGATATATGGATTTCTTCGCATAATAAGTGTTATAGCAATAGAACTTAGAGGGTCTTATTTCACAGCATTTTCTCAGAATGTAATGAAGCGCCTCGGTATACGTGTTTTCGAACATTTACACAGTCTCTCTCTATCTTATCATTTGAATCGCCGTATAGGGAGCATATCTATTGCCATTGAAAAAGGGTTGAAAGCTCTTGAATTTCTAGCCATATTTTCGTTTTTCTACGCGTTTCCACTTATTATAGAAATATTAACAATGTGTATTATATTTTTCTACATTTTTTCATATAAAATATCTCTAGTGAGTCTTTTAACAGTAATTTCTTATATGACATATACAGTTTATATTGTTAAAAAACGCATTATAAATAGAAGAGAAATGAATCACCAAAATAGCCTTCTTCATTCAATGATTACTGAAAGCTTGATAAACTATGAGACAATTAAACTTTTCAATCGTGAAGAAAAAGAAACTGAGAAGATAATTAATTGTTTAGAAAAATACAAATATTTTGCATTACTAAATTTTAGAGACATTTCTTCTCTAAATATAGGTCAAAATATAATTATTATCTGTGGCACAGTCCTTATAAATATAATTCTGGCTACTAATATTCTTAGTGGCTCAATGAGTATTGGGGGGTTAGTATTTGCCAATATGTTTCTCCTTCAAATTTATACTCCTATGAATTCTTTTGGGCTAATGTATAGAGAAATAAAACAAGCTTTAATCGATATAGAACAATTTCTGTCAATATTAAATGAAGACCAAGAGGTAAAAGATGCTCAAAATGCAAAATCTGTTACAAAAATTAATGGTGTTATAGAATTTAATAATGTGACTTTTGGATACTCCCCACAACGTCCTGTCTTAGACAATGTCAGTTTTATCTTAGAAAAAGGTAAAACTTTAGCAATAGTTGGGCCGAGTGGCAGTGGAAAAACTACAATAGTTAGGCTTCTATGTAGGTTTTTTGATGTTTGGTCAGGTTCTATCAAAATTAATGACATTGATATTAAAAATATCTCTCAAAATAGTTTACGAAAGCTGATTGGTGTTGTTCCGCAAAATACTACATTATTTAACGAAAGTATTGTTTGCAATATTACATCTGGAAATTTAAAACAAAAACAAAGATACATTAAATATGTTCTCAAGTCAGTTAATTTGGATAGTTGGGTAGAAAAACTCCCACAAGGGTATAATACTATCGTTGGGGAGCAAGGCATGAAATTATCTGGTGGAGAAAAGCAAAGGTTAGGAATTGCACGTTTGATTATGAAAGATCCTTTCCTTATTATTTTTGATGAGGCTACATCTCACCTTGACTATCAAAATGAATGGATTGTTCAGGAAAATGTAAAAAAGATTACAAAAGGAAAAAGCACCATTATTATTGCTCATCGCTTGTCAACAATTATTGATGCCGATGAAATTTTATATTTTAATAAAGGAAAAATTATAGAGAGAGGTACTCATGATTTCCTTTTAAAGATTGAGGGAGAATACTCAAAGATGTGGTATAGTCAATTTAAAGATAATAAACATATTACTTCCACATAAAACGCTGGGTATGAAAGGAAAATAAATGCTGGTTTTAAGTTCTTCAATTACAGATAACTTCAATGATGTATTAGAAATGATTCCTGTAAGTAAGAGGCTTTTAATCACATCCCGAAAAAATTGGGAAAAAGCCGATCAAGCAAATGTCAATAAAGCTTTTAGTCAAGTTCACTTGGTAGAAGAGTACAGAGATTCTGCTGAGGTCGAACTTAAAGCTCTTGAATTATTTAAGTCTTATGGTTTTTCCAGAATCATTTCCTCTGCAACAGGCGAATGTGATTTATTACGAGCTGCCCAATTGAGAGAATATTTGGGATTAGAAGGCCAGGATTACAAAAGTGCATTATCTTTTAGAGATAAAAAGATAATGAAAGATATTGTTACTGAAGCTGGTTACAACGCTCCAAAGTATGCAGAAGTGAATAGTGGCATTGATTTAATAAAATTTATTGATAAACATGGCTATCCTGTAATTATTAAGCCTAAGAGAGATGCTGCTTCGATTGGAACTCAACTCATAGAAGATGTAAATGACCTTGGCAAGGTCATGAAGAAAAGATTTAATACACGACAATATTCTAATTTGATGGTTGAGACATTTGTTAAAGGAAAAATGTTTCATATTGATGGTCTTGTCTTGAATGGTCAGGTAATAGCTTGGCCTAGTATTTATACAGGTACAGCTATGGACATGATGGAAGGAAAAGTCTATGTAGATCATCTTTTATCTCCAGAAAATCCACTAATAGACTTAATGATTGACTATGCTAAGAAAATTCTAGCTATTTTCCCTACTCCTCGAAATACTGCTTTTCACTTTGAATGCTTTCTCGATAATAAAGACGAATTAACATTCTGTGAAATAGCTTCTCGAGTAGGTGGAGGATACATTTCATGGATGTGGCAAACAGCTTTCGATATTAATCTCAGAAAAGCTTTCTATCAAATTCAAGCAGGCCTTGATGTAAGCAAGCCGCTAAAACTACAACGTCCTAAGTGTATTCCTGGCTCAATTGTTCTCCCTAAAAAAAGGGGGCTTGTTAAAAATATTGCTTATGAATGTCCACTGGACTTCGTTACTAACTATTCAACTTTTTGCATTAAAGGCGATATGTTAGAAAAATCAGAAAATACATTCAGTCCAGTACTTAGTTGTTTTATATTAGGAAGCTCAGAAAGAGATTTCCTTGAAAAAAAAGATAAATTTATTGATTGGCTAAATTCTTCCTTTTACATTGAAGAGAACTAACTCTATAAAATTATATTGATGTTAAATCAATTTAGAATAAACTTCTTTTAGAGTTTAAGTGGTGAGGGGTGGTAAGCTTACACCCTTCTAAAAAATGTGTGAAGAGTTTAGCAGTGGTCTCTATATTCTTAGCTCTAAAGGGGCATTATAATAGCAGATTTGACAAAAAAAGTAAGTTTTTAGAAGAGGGGACCTTGTAGTAGACGAGATCTCTTACACGACTTGGGAGTGCTATCAAAAATGTTCTCTGAGAGCTGTCTATGATTAAACTTTCTATAGGACATATTCTAATTCAAGTATCTTGACTCTATTAACCATATTCATTTTATTTATTCTATAGCTACTTGAGGTTCAAGTTCAATGAACTTCTACGTACATATTTTTTTATAGACGAACAACATTTTTGATTGTTAAATTAAAATTGGGGAAATAAATTGAAAAAAGGAATTTCATGAAAAATATAGAAAATAGAGGGCTAGTTTTCAATGGTCAACCCACACCTGTACCCTACTTTACTTTTGCAGTTACCGGTATTTGTAATTATAAATGTTCTTATTGCTGCATTGGTGCCGAGAACCATGGATTTCGGGGGGAAGAAATTCCACTTAATGAAATGCTTGAGATTGCACAAATTTTTTATCAGAAAGGTGTTAAAATCTTTCGCATTACGGGAGGAGAACCAACTATCTGGAAGCCCTTGGAAGAGCTTATCCAGGGAATTCATGCAATTGCTTCTGATACTCACGTCAATCTGAATTCTAATGCGTCTTTGCCAAAAAAACTAATTCCTATTCTCGAAAGAAATTCTGAAAGATTTACGTTGCGTGTGAGCGTCGATCGTATGACTCCCGCTCTTGATACACCCAAAACATGGACCCCAAGACTGTCAGAAACGCTAAAGGAAGCCCGTAAATATGTACCTGTCCGTCTGAACATGGTTGTAATGCGCTCAAATATGAATGAGCTTCCTCAATTGATAGACGTTTGTAATGAAAATGATTTCGATTTGAAATTGCTTGATCTCTATTATAACCGCGATTTCTTTGGAGAGGACGGAAAAACGATGGTGGATATCAATGAATTTTGGTGGAAACAATTTGTTCCTATTCTTGATACTCTGACAGATGTGATGGAAAATAAGGGGTTTAGTTTTATAAACCAGTATGATCATGGGAGCTTTGGTATACCCCTTCCTATTTTTACAAATGGAAATATTTACATTTCTGTCAAAGATTCGACGCGAGGAACGCATTTCCATAAAGATTGTATTGGTTGTAGCGAGTATCGTTGTCAGGAAGGGTTGTATAGCCCTATGCTTTCAAGCACTGGAACACTTCATGTAGGAGAGTGCCGCTATAAACCTTACATGACTGAAATGAGAGGCTTACCTCATGAATCTAAAGAGA
The DNA here is from genome assembly GCA_001898705.1 of Caedibacter sp. 38-128. GTDB lineage: Bacteria > Pseudomonadota > Alphaproteobacteria > Caedimonadales > Caedimonadaceae > Paracaedimonas. Next base: position 25,019 of record MKUU01000043.1, on the reverse strand, counting down.
AAGCCATTGATAGAATGTTGACACTGTTCAAAGAGACTGAGCTTTCTCAAAGCAAGCTATCTGAAATTCTTGAAGTCTACCTTTCAGAGTCAGCCGTTCAAAAAGGATTGGCTCCGGAAAGCGTCTCTCCATTTAGGCGTTCGTACAAGTCGGCGCATGTGTGATTCAGAATGATAGCACAGGAAGCTTTAGAAGTATGGGCCAAAGGGAGGGAATTTCCGTATTTATCGGATTTCGATAAAGAAAAATATTTTCAATTTTTAAAAGATGGGTATAAGTCTACGGATGATGATGAGAGAGGCTGGTCTATTGAAGCAATGTATAGGCTCCTTTGGGATTTTAATGAGAAACAGCGCGATGAAGCAATACGGATCTTAATTGCATCGGTTTTAGATCATAATGTGAAGTGTTCTGAAAGGGCTGTTAAAGGACTTCAGTTTGCGTTGGAGTTTATGAACGCAGAACACGCGTTTCTCACCTTAGTAAAACTGAGATCAGTTACGGAAGTTGAACCAGAAATTATCCAAGTCGTTTCAATAGAAATTTCTTATTCTCTGTATGTCCTGTTTAGTGGAGATAGGAAAATGCTTGCTGAAGCCCTTAAAACTCTATTGCATTTAGAACATGTTAACCCAGAGTGGCTAAAAAGAACAGTTCCCAGCGTTTCTCGTCTCCATTCTCTTTCCTCAACTATGAGTCAAGGAGTAATTCTTTCTCAGATTGGTATCATTAGAAATGGGTACAACACTCTGCGACAAATGGATGATTTTGATTCCAGCTCAATTTCTCGAATTCACATTTGGCCTGATTATCTTAAGGATCTCAAGGGAATTGAAACATTAAAGCATATTGTTATTGTTTGTTATCTTGATGAACAGACTCCTTTGAAAGATAACGCCTCTATTAGACAAAAACAAAAACATAATCCTGAATTTGGTCAATTTGCAACGAGTCATCCTTTGCGCCGTAACCCTATATGTTACAAAACAGGTGCTTTTGCCGGAATTGAGGATAATATTCTTCTCGTGCAGGGTATCCGAGTGCTTGATATGACACCAGTTGTTGATATACGTGCAGCGAACATTCACGATATGAATGGATTGTCGCTTTGTGCCACAAAGTAATCATGGTAAAACAATGTATACTTTACCTTCTATCGCGCCTTTTGATGCCCTAAAACTTGAAGATGGAACTTATTGTTTTGCACATCATGATTTTTGGGGTGATGCTCCGTATTTTGCTTGGCCTAAATATGTTCCGTCAAGACGATATCCACATGACTTCATGGGATACTTCTGGACATATGAAGGCACCCAATATTCAAGATTAAGAGATACTAAAGCCGTACATGATTACATGGCCTTGAACTCAGTTTTTTTTGTCGATGGTACTAGAATTGATCCTGCAGCAGTTGAAACTGTTATTCCTGCTAGGATTACTATGAATGATTTTTTTAAATATACAGAAAAATTGAAGGGTGCCACGGCAGAAAGAATTGCAACCTTCGATTTAGTGCGGCATCTTATAGATGGTGGAGTAGACTCGGATATGATTGGTGTAACAGGGTCTATTCTTTTGAAAGGAGAAATTTCAGGGTTTTCAGATTTTGATCTAGTCTTATATGGGGCGAGAACGATAGAAAAATCAGAAAAAATACTTAGAAAACTAGCATTAAAACCAAACTCGCCCCTTTACTATCGTAGAAAAGAAGAGGCCATAAAATTTTATCACAAATATAATGTGTTGAGCGACTTGACCCCAGAAGAATTTTCTGAAACATTCCCGCAAAAAGTGTCACAAGGAATTATGTCTGAAATTCCATTTTCAATTTTTCAAGTCCCCTCTAAAGATGAGGTGGCTGTTTTAAAAGAGCCAGAAAGTAGTGCTTTTGACCCACTTTCTAAGGATAGATTCGAAGCTACAGTAGAGGATGATTTTTACTCAAAATATACATACAAATGTTTATACAAAATAAAGAAGACACATGATGGCGGGAAAATTTATACATTGTACTGTCATGACAGAGCCTGCACAGAGCAAGCCAAGAATGGTGATCTTGTCCTTATTGAAGCCAGCCGAATCAACGATGATTCGTACGTTATCCATCCAAAGAATGGTTATATTAAACCAATAAAGAGTTCTAGGTTAAGGTGAGAATAACATTTGTAGTCCCAGAAAGTTCAAGAAGCTATTCATTTATACAGCCTCCTTGGGGAGTCCTAAAAACTGCTGCGGTTATGGAAAAGATATATAATTGTCAATTTACGGTCATTGATAATCGTGTTGAGCGGCTTCTATTAAAATCGTTAATAGAAAGGATAAAGGCAACTAATCCAGATATTTTAATGTGTACGACAAATACGTATGATCAGTCCCAGGTATACATTCTTGGTCCACGTTTGCATCGCATAATGGATACGGTAAAAACGCTCTCCGGGTTGCCATATCCTTTCATTGTATGTGGCCCTCATCTCGGTGCTAATCCAGAATTATTTTGCAGTCAGATTGATTTTGATTTTGGTCTTAAAGGACAGTTTGATATCACATTTCCAATCAGCTTTAATGAAATATGCAAGCACATAAAGGAGAAACAAAATTCTTCTATTTCTAAAAATCGGCTTGGGATTTTATTTGATCAACCCAAAAATCAGGATGCATTATTAGAAAAAATAATTCCTGATTATTCAAAAGTTCCCATGAATCGTTATTTTGGTGATCACATCAGAAATAATATAGCAAAACGAAAGGCAAATTGGGGGCTTGTTCTTGGTGCAAGAGGTTGCCCTTATTCTTGCGAATTTTGCCATCTTTTTCTCGGACGTGGGCTCAATATGCGCCCCATAGAAGCGATTTTAGAAGAAATTGAAGTCTTATATCTACATCATAACGTGCGTGGATTTTGGTTTATGGACTATACTTTTAGCGCTAATAAAAAATGGATGAAAGAGCTATGTGAAGGTATAAGTTCATTGGGATTCCGAGATTTATCATTCTCATGCCAAACGAGAGCGGATAGAGTAGATGAAGAGATTGCGCAATCTCTTGCTGCAGCAGGTTGCTCCGACGTTTGGCTTGGTATTGAATCTTTTGGAAATAGTACGCTAATGGCTGTTAATAAAAATGTACCTATAGAAGATACATATCAAGCCATTAAATTGATAAGAAAATACGGTATGCAACCTGTTTCATATATTATGCTCGGGCTCCCTGGAGAAACTGCAGATACGCTCAAACAAACTTTAAGTGTTTTTTCAGAGTTGGAGCTTAGCTATCTTGATGGAATTGAGCTAGCAACACCTAGGCCCGGAACGCCTCTTTTTGATCGTTACAAAGATGAATATCCTCGTCTTAAAACGAGTTGGGACTATCTAGACACTGTTTCTGGACTTTTAGGAAATGATGTGACTCCTGGGATGTTGATGGAAGCCTTTATGTGGTTGGCAAAGCGTACAGCAATCTATGATAAATCATCCATTCCCGATTTTCGTGCAACAGATCTGGATTTGGAAATTAAACGCAGAATTTTGGATATTGGACGAAGAATGAGTTAGACCATGATAAAATTACCAGATATTCAAGAGCCCCGTCGCGTATTTTTTGGCGATGAAGAGCAGGATTTTATTAATAATTGCATTCAGGAATTAAAAATAGGCCAGTTAAATGATATACAACTTGTCTCGGATTTTGAAAGCCAGTTCGCTGAATTTATCAAAGTTAAACATGTGGTGGCTACAAATAGCGCAACAAGTGGGCTCCAAATTGCACTTCAAGCTTCAGGACTTAAAAGAGGACAAGAAGTTATTGTTACACCCTATACATTTTCTGCAACAGCACATGCCATTATTAATGCGGGTGGTGTCCCTGTCTTTGCCGATATCAGAGAAGATTCTCTGTGCCTTGATTTTGATGACGTGGAATCCAAAATCACCGATAAGACATTTGCAATAATGGCTGTCCACATAGGTGGAAAGTCAGAGAACATATACGATCTCTGTGTTTTGGCCAAACAAAAAAATGTTCTTGTTTTTGAAGATGCGGCTCAAGCTCACGGCTCGACCTATCGTAATCAATATGTAGGAACATTCGGACAAGCTGGTGTTTTTAGTTTCGGAACTAAGCTTATGACTAGCTTTAAAGGAGGCGCAATAGTTACAAATAATGATGAAATTGCAAAAATATGCCGCTCTTATATATATCATGGTATATCGTCTAATGGGCAGTCTCCTTACACTCATGAATACCCTGGATATAATTTCCAAATGACAGGATTGCAAGCTGCTCTACTGATTCCTCAGATAAAGAAATTGCCAGAAAGATTTGAGAAACGTTATCAAAACGGTATGTACCTGAAAGATAAAATTGAACAAATATTAGGTTTAAAAGTTGCAATGCCCACAAACGGTGGAACTTCAAATTTTTACATGTTTGAAATGCTATATGATAAGCTCTATTTTTCTGGAAAGTCGAGAGAAAACCTGATCAAGCTTCTTCAAAAAGAAGGGTTGCCGGTTTTACAGGCCAATATTATTGATCGTCCAATCTATGAAAATCACTCTCTAAGATCTTACATAACAAAGCCATGTTTTGTTGCTGAATCTGTCTATAATCGTCTAATTATTCTCGGACATTATATGCACTCAACGCTTATGGATGCAGATCAAGAGACACTGGATTTGACCGCTAAAAAATTAAAGCGTGCTCAGGACTTAATTAAGACTGCATGAGTGTTAATTTTTTGTTATATAACTTCTTAAAATCGTTGACTTTCTAATAAACTTAAAGAAAAGTATTCCTTTAAGAACATAATCTTGGGTGTGATGATGAATTATGTTGATTCATTAAAAAGCGTATTTGCAGATGCTCTAAAATCAGCTGAAGACTTATCGACTTTAGATGAATTGCGCCTTGCATATATGGGAAAGAAAGGGTTGGTTAAGAATCTTTTTGAGAACCTTAAAAGCACTTCCTCAGAAATACGTGGTGCAAAGGCTAAGGAACTCAACGAATTTAAAGAATATGTGGAAGCAGAGCTAATGAGGGCTGAATCAGATTTAAAGCACCGGGAAAACAATCTTCGTATTCAAGATGAATGGCAAGATATTTCCCTGCCAAGCAGTATACAGCAACAAGGATCATTGCATCCACTTACAAGAATTGAGCGCCATTGCATCGAAGTTCTTGGTATGATGGGCTTTAAACTTGCAGAAGGTCCCGAAATTGAAGATGCTTTTCATAATTTTGACGCATTAAATATCTCAGAGAATCATCCTGCACGTGATATGCAGGATACATTTTGGTTAGAGAAAGAATTGCTGCTGCGTTCTCATACGTCTACAATTCAAATTCGCACTCTCCAAGAGCAGAAAGATCTTCCAATCAGAATTATTTCCCCTGGAAGAGTGTATAGAAATGAATCTGTGGATGCGACCCATTTGGCATATTTTCATCAATTTGAAGGATTATGGGTTGATGAAGGGGTAAAGTTTTCACATTTAAAGGGCACAGTAGATTTTATTATCAAAAATACTTTTGGGGATGGTTGGGATATTAGATATAAGCCGAAATTTTACCCCTATACTGAGCCATCTGTTGGCGTCGATGTTCGAGAGAAAGGTAAAAACGGTAAATGGATTACTGTTCTTGGAGCTGGTATGGTTCATCCGAATGTTTTTAGAATGACAGGACACGATCCGAAAAAAGTAAGTGGATTTGCTTTTGGGCTTGGTACATCACGAATGGTAAGTATGGCGCATGGAGTCACTGATATGAAGAGTTTATATCTTGGGGATCTTAGAGTGCATCAAAGATTGGCACGCAAAGCCTATAAGGCGTAAAAAAATGAAAATTAGTATTCATGAACTAGAAAAGCATATCAAAATCCTCAGTGATTTGGATGATCTTCAAAATTTAATGGAAGATGTTGGGATTGAAGTCAAAAAAATTGAAGAGGATGGGTCTGATACTATTTTTACGCTTGAGGTTCTCGCGAATAGAGGGGATCATTACTCTTATGCTGGTATAGCGCGTGAAATACATGGTCGTACTGGATGGGAAATTTCTCCATATTTAATAGATGATCTTCCTGTAAAAAATAATATAACCACTGTAACGGTTGAGACCGAAAATTGTCTAAGTTATACTTTAACAGAGTTCTTTCTTCCAAATGGTCAGGTTAGCGGTACCCTCAATGAGGAACAAAAGAAAGTAGTTGTTCTCTCAGGCAGTAATTTAATTATACCTGTTGTAGATGTAACCAACTATATTAACGCTAGTATTGGACAACCAATGCATGTTTTTGATGCAGATAAAGTAGATGGTACCATTGTTATCAGAGAAACTGTACACGGTGAAAAAGCCAGACTATTATTTTCAGAAGATGCTGTTGAGTTGCCACCTGGTACTATAGTAGTAGCTGATCGATCTAATATTTTAGCAGTTGCTGGAGTGATGGGATGTGAGGGTTGTCAAGCAACAGAGAATACGAGAAGAATTTACTTAGAAAGCGCAATCTTTAACCCTGTAAAAATTAGAAAGGCCGCGAGATATTTAGGGGTTCAGTCACTTTCTTCAATGCGTTTTGAGAGAGGAGCAGATCCTGCTCTTGTAAAGCAAGGGATCAAACAAGCTGCTGTTATATTAGATTCTCTTGGTTGGAGAATTACTGATGGGATTGGCTTATGTAAAGAGTGGTCGTACGACTTGCCTCAAATTAATATTTCCCTATCTGAGGTTGGTAATTATTTTGAAATGGATGTTACCATAGAAAGCATCAGAAATACTCTCAGTAGATATGGGTTTGGTGTGCGATTTCTTGGAATGAATGATCTTGTAAGAATAGAAGTTCCTTCGTATCGAATTTGGGATATTAAGGAAGAAGCTGATCTACGAGAAGAAATAGCTCGTTCTATTGGATATAATTTATTACCCTCTTCTATGCCAGAAGCCATCCAACCTCTTTTACCATCTCTTCACCTTGAACGAAAAAAATCAGTCGAAAATATATTGATCGGCCAAGGATTTTATGAAGTTTTTACAGACGGGTTTTATAGTGAGAAACATCGTAGTCGGCTTGGGATTGATGAATCTCATCCCCTGTGGTCACATCTGAGAATTATAAATGCAGAAGATCGCGCCTATGGTTTACTAAAGAATAATAATCTTATTCAAGCGCTAGATTTAGTTCAAACTAATATTAACGTAAAGAACCCTCATATTAAAGCTTTCGAGTGGACTAGAACATTCCATCCTAATGAACAAGCGGAGAATAGTTTAGGAGAGGAAAAATTAGTTTTATGGGCTATCGCATCAGGTCAGTATCGTAAACATTCTTGGAATGATTCTGGGAAAGATGTTGATATTTTTGATATGAAGGGAATTGTTGAAGAAATATCTAATGCGTTGGGAATTTTTTTAGAAATAAAACAGGAAACTAAAGATAACTTAATTCTTCCGGTGGGAACATGTCTACACCCTACCAGAAGAGCTTCAATAGTTTGGGGCGGAAAAACTATTGGGGTTATAGGAGAGGTTCACCCTGATGTTTTAGATTCATGGGGCATAAAAAACACACGACCATGTTTCATGGAAATATTTCAGGAAATTTTAGATGTAGAGGCATCTGAAAGAATTTATATAGCCCCTACAAACTTACTTCCTGTTATGCGTGATGTGTGCATCCTTTTGCCTAAAGAATTGGCGGCTAGCACAGTTTGTAAGTTTATGAGTGAGCAATCTGACTGGATCGAAAGTGTAAAAATCCAAGATGTATTCAATTCGGAAGCTACTGGATACAAAAATGCCGTAACCTTCTCTATCTCCTATAGCCTTACAAAAGCTGGACTAGATAAATTTTTGACTGATGACATCAACGACCAAACAGAAAGAATCGTAGAAAAAACTCTCAGACAATTTAGAGAATATAGTATTAGAAGGCGCTAGGAAAACAGGATATATAATGTTTCTAAGGTTGGTTTAGGTCCAAATCTTGTTATGTCAGGCGCCAGGTTAATCGCCCCATCCTCTGGAACATGACTATTCGGGTAGGGGCAGTGCAACGAGTAAAAAATCTGTATCCTTTTAAGGAGTTTTCACAAATTACTTGCAGATCCTATTACCACAAAAACTACAACTATCACAGAAAACACATTAGTTTCTTAATGCTTCAGAGAGGACTTTTTAGTCGCCAGGGAGCGCTTCAGAAGGATTGTACTTAAGATTTTGGACTGTCTTCAAAATTTCAAGTTTATCACTAAATGCAATTTTCTTTTTTCCTACGACTTGAACAGTTTCATCTGCTCGGCCTGCAATGATACAAATGTTATTTGGTTTGAGGGATTTCAAAGCTCTGAAGATTGCTTCCCCTCTGTCTGGGATTTCAAGGGCGTGAGGACAACCCTCTAAAATCATCTTTCTGATTGCTGAAGGATCTTCATCTCTTGCATTATCATCAGTTACGATAATCATATTTGCATATTTTTGAGCAATCTCTCCTAAAAGTTTTCGACGATCCTTATAGTATTCTCCTCCACCACAACCAAATACTAAAATGATTTCTTTCCCAGATTCAGCTAAAGGTTTAAGAGTTTTTTCGAAAGTTTCAAGCCTATTGGCATTATCTATAAAAATACAAGCTCCATGGGACATTGTATGAACCAATTCCATACGACCAACTGGGCTATAAAGATTTCCTATTACTTTTTCAATAACATGAATATCTATTCCTATGCCTAATGAAGCACCAATGGAAAACAAAATGTTCTCAGTTTGGAAAGTACTTAAAAAAGGAAGATGAATTTGCGTTCTCTTGCCAAAAAAAGTGAGATCAATATCTGTACCATTGTTTGTGAAATTACTCTTTTCTAATCGAATGTCTTTTCCTATTAAAATAGTTTTCATTCTTCTCGAATGGCAGACTGAAAGAATATCTGCTGACCACTCTTGTTGTGCGTTAATAACCGAGAGAGCACCTTCCAGTAAAACTTCAGAAAAAAACCGCTTCTTAGATGTGTAGTAGTGTTCCATAGTTTTATGATAGTCTAAATGACTTGGACTAAAGTTCGTGAATACTCCTACTTTGAATGGTATATGATCAACACGATGCCTGCTAAGCCCATGGCTAGTTACCTCCATAGCCAAATGACTAATTTTTTGAGTAGTTAAATAATTGAGAATATAATGAAGGTGTAACGTAGGTGGTGTTGTTATAATTTTCGGGATTGTTTTAATATCTTCATCTCTAATCCAAACACCTTCTGTTCCAAGGCTAGCAGCTTTATATCCTGCCAAGGTTAGTAATTGCCTTATAAAAGAAACTGTTGATGTTTTTCCACAGGTTCCTGTAACGCCAATTATATTTTCTATAGAGTGAGGATAATAATTTGAAGCTAATTCGCTAAGAGACTGTCGTACATTTTCTACTTCTATAACTGGTATTGCCTTAAAATCAACACAAATATCATCTCTTTTTGATTTTAAAATACAAGAGGCACCATACTCTATAGCTCTCTCTAAAGCTTCTTTTCTTCTTGCATGGTTGGCTTCTTCTAAGCAAACAAAGAGATCACCCTCTTTCACATTGGTAGAGCATAACTTAATGCTAACAATATCAATTTCACCTGTTTTTTTTGAAGATTCAGAATGTAATAATGACTGTATTCTCATTTTATGTTCTCTTTAGTGCCAGAATATTTGGCATTCGATATCAGTGAATTTTTGTAATTGGAGATCTTTCTCAGAAATTAAAAATATAATAAAACAATCACCTCCGAACATAAGGTTCTTGCCTAGGGATAACTGCAAAAGCAAAATATTTTTTTCAGATCTTTCTTTTAAAATACTCGGGTATCCGCCTATGCGATGTTCACAATTACGCGCATACTTCTTAAAATAAATCTCTTCAAACTTATCCATTTCGACCGTATCCTTAAACATCTCATCATAAATGTCTCTAAACCCATAATCACAAACAGGAACGGGCATTTTTCTTTTGTTAAAGAGAAATTGTCTTGATTCCCTTAATAAAGGATATTTTAAGAAATCAACCACAGATGTGTTTGGCTTTAGCTCAGCCTTATTTAGTTCAGGTATGTAAATGACTTTAAAATCTTCTTGAGCGTGACGATCATCCAGATTTCTGTATGAAAGGTAAAATTGTATAACACCTTTGATAGGAAAGTATGAAATTTGAGGAATCTCACTATAATTGATTTGTGCTAAAAACACCATTGGGATTCCTTCACAACTCAGTGGTGGAATAATTGTAGATAGAATTGAGGGGATGCCCCCCACTTGGCTAACCCATGGATAGTTGGTTGAAGTAGAAAAAGGAGTTATCTCAATATAATCTTGTAGAGTTCTCTCTATAGAATTCAGCAAATCCATTTTTTCTTATTTGTAATTAACGATTGTGTTTACCTAATATAAGAATCTGTTTATTTTTTTAAGGCTTCCTTGTGCAAAATTGTCAACAATAAAAGCATTAAGAATGAGATTTATTTTATCAGGTGATTATGTCAAGTCCGCAGAAGTGAGTCCAGAAAAAAATAGAAACGTGAGGTAAAAAATGAGCCTGACCCTTTTATAGGACTACGAGGTAATTATTATATGCTTTAATTTGTTGAGACTTTTCTATAATAATCAATAATTGTTTCTGGTTTAAGAGATTGATACTGCAATTTGTAAGGCTTTTGTAAGGCTAGGGCACAAGAATAATTTTTTATGACCTGAAAACAATTTATCCACCAGTAAGTTTTAAAGCGATCTTTTACTATCATTCTGGGATAAGAACTTTTTTTATTAATTATTTCAATTGTATTAATTGGGTATGATAAACCTTGGCCAATGGCCTTGCTTAGAGCTTCTTTAGCCGCCCAGATATCATAAAATAAATTTAATTGTTCATATTGGGTCTCTAATCCACTTATGATCTTATATTCATCTGGGGTGCAGCTTTCCCGAGCAATATTTAATAAATCATGAAATGGTCTTTTATATTCAATATCTATCCCAATTGAGCAATCATAAGCAAAAGCATACACTACTTTTTCATTTGAGTGTGAGAGGTTAAAATATATAGAGCTTCCTTTTTCAAGCATAGGCTTGCCATATTCGTTATAAATGAAGCGAACCAAATTTGGTCTCTCAGAATTAAATTGGCTAATTAAGCAGCGTAAAATCCCTCGTCTTATTATAAATTTTTCCTTTAAATCTATTAAAGAAAAGGCTTCGCTTCTTTGCTTTTCTTCTTTGTTAAGAAGACAAAAGAAAATATTAATACATTCTCGAAAATCATTAATATCAATTTCAAAAACTAAAACTGTTCTGTACATCATATTCTCTTTCAACAGCTAAAAGTTATTTTAATTTTTGGTATTCACTTATTAGCTTATGTTGTTTCTAGCTCAAGCGCTCAACAAATAAAGCAATGGTTGGATATCTGAATATATCGACGATAGTAATATTTAACTGGTATCTCTTTTTTAAAATTTCTAATACTTGGATAGCTAATAATGAATTACCCCCTAAATCGAAAAAATTTTGATTTATCGAAGGTAAATGTGAAAGCTTCAGAACTTCACGCCAAACATCTGCTATTATGCGTTGCTCTTTTGTTAAATGAAATTCTCCAATGTCCTGGTGTAATATTGGACTTGGCGCTATCATGCTTCTCAATACTTTCCTATCTATTTTTCCATTTGCTGTTAAAGGAAGATTTTCCATATCAATAAAAACCTCAGGAATATGTGAAATTGGTAATTGATCATTACAATGCTCACGAAGGCCAATAGGTACCTTTGGCTGGATCCAGGCGCAAAGCTTTGTATTTCCATTTGTATCATTACAAATATCCACTGCAACTGTAGAGATATCTTTATATGAATAAATAATATTTTCTATTTCAGTAGGATCAATTCTTACACCTCTGTGCTTAATTTGATCATCAATTCTACCTAAAAAGTAAATCTGACCATTGGTATCTACTCTGCCTAAATCCCCAGTTTTATAGATAATTTCAGAGCTACCAAAGTGCGTATACGGGTTAACAATAAAGTTCTCCAATGTTGCTTTCATATTATTCCAATATCCTTTCCCAACACATATGCCTCCAAGATAGATTTGGCCGATTGAACCTTGGGGCAGTAACCGCTGATACTCATCGAGTATCATTACCTGCACATTTGGAATTGCACGACCAATAGGATACGGTGGTTCTAAATCGTTCATAATACAAAAAATGCATCCGATTGTCGTTTCAGTCGGTCCGTAAAGATTAATTAACTTAATGTTTGGCATAATTTTAAGAAAACGAGCAATTGCATCAGGGCGAACTGATTCTCCCCCTAATACCAAAAATTTTAAGCTCTTGAGTAAAAGAGGGCACTCTCGCATATCTTCTAATTGCTGAACTAGTAAGTCAAATACTGATGGTACAAAATCGACAATTGTAACTTTATGTTCATTAGTTAGACGAAGTAATTCTTCACCAGAAACAAGGAGGCTATTTGAGGGAATTACAACCTTTCCTCCATTGGTGAGTGGCCACAATAGCTGCCAGACTGAGCTATCATAAACATGTGGTGTTGTAACTAAAGTTACAGGAGGAGTATCACTTGCAAATTCTTCAGTCATCCATGAGAAACGATTGTTTATTCCCGCATGTTTGACAAGAGCTAGTTTAGGAAGGCTTGTTGATCCAGAAGTGAAGATACCATAAATGGTATCCTCAGGTCCTATTAGTGAGTGAAATTGAGGTATTTCATCAAAAGAAACATTAAGATCTTCATCAGTTACAGATAAGCACTTAAATCCTGTTAAATACTTAGGAATTTTCATTGAACTGTCAATAATCGCTAATTTTGTTTGGCACTGTTTTAAAGCTGCTTCGATGCGCGCTGATGGCCACGTAAGATCTATTGGCACAAAAGCATTGCCACTTTTCAAAATAGCTAGAAGTGCAATTGGGAGTTTTTCATCTCTTGAGACAAGTAACGGCACCAGGGTTCCACCCCTAATTCCATTCAACCAAATTCTATTAGCTAGTCGTAGTGAAGCGTTATAAATCTGTTTATATGTTAGTTGAGTATTACCACAAATTACAGCAATCTCAGATTGCATGAGCTTGGCATTTTCGTCAAATAATACAGTTATATGTTGGTTTAAATCGTAAGGTTTATCGATTCGTTCGATCCCTCGAGCTAGTAAGGATTGTTCTTCGCTCGAGAGCATTTGTAGTGAAGATAGCGTTGCTTCTGGTTCGCGTACTAAGCTTGCTAATAGCGAAACAAAATGCGAGGCCATTCTACGAATATACTCTGTTTTAAATAAATTATCTGAGTACTCTAGCTTGCATAAAACTTCTTCATCTTCTTCAAAAATTGTTAAGCATAAATCTGATACTACAGTTCTGGAAGGTATATCTATTATACTACTGTGAAGGTTTCTGCTCTCAAAACTAATTTGATCCAGATTCTGAACTACTAGCATTGCTTCCAAGAAAGGCTTAACATGAGATTCACGATGCTTACCAAGAAGCTTAACAATTTCTAAAAATGGAAATTGTTGTTTATCAAGTGCAGAAACTACAACCTTATGAGCAAGTTCTATCATTTCTGAGATTGTCAAGTTTTCATTGAATTGAAGACGCATAATGACTGTATTTACGAAAAGTCCTAAAACTTCATCAAATTCAGATGGTACTCTATTAGCTACAGGGGTCGCTATGCATACATCGTTTGTTCCAAAGTATCTTGCAAGTAGAAGCGCATAAGCACAGAGGCATATGGTATACATAGTGACTGAATGCTCACGATTGAACAGGCGCACTCGGGATGCTATATTTTTTCCTAACTTAAAAACATATTGGTTAGCTATGAAGGACGTTTTTTTCCGCACTTGAGCGTAATTATATAGACCAAGAGGGCGCGCATCTTTTAGATTTTCTACCCACCATTGAGAATGTTCTCTATATGTCTCTGTGTTCTCCCATTGTTTTTGCCATGTAATGTAATCAGAATATTGCCTCTTAGCAGAATATGAAGGAAGCGTAGTCAAGCTTTCGAGCATTTTATTATATACTTCATTCCACTGCTTTAGAAAAAGACGAACCGAAATTCCATCTAACGATACGTGGTCAGTAATCAAGATTAATATATAGTTATTGTCAGTGATTCGTATTAGTCTCACATTAATAGGAGGGGTATGTGTTGTACGGTAATTTATTTGCATTTCATGTACATGTTTTTGTACGTATGTGGCATCAATATTCACTTCTTCATTCAAAGTTGAGTCATCAAGAAATTCAAACCAAATTTTTGAGGAATATTCACGAGTAAGGTCACCAGTCTCTGATATTATGACATGCGAATTAAGCGATTCATTTCTATTTATTACATACTGCAGACTCCGCCTCAACGTCTCAGGATTCAAGTCACCATTAAGTTTAAGAGCATGAACAATTTGATACATAGGCTCATCCTTGGAAAACTGTGCGGAAAGCCAAAGTTGTTCTTGCTGTCTAGAAAGACTATGAAGAAACTTACCTTTTGCGGGTTGAGGTTTTGAGCTCTCATCAGGATCATAATTCTCTCCTGATGATAGGTTAGTATCTATTAGGGTAGCTATCTGATAAAGCTTCGGTGTTCTAAATATTGAACTTGGACTTAAGTGTACATTAAATTTATTTCTTATTCTTGCTAATAATTTTGTTGCTAATAACGAATGTCCCCCTAGCCAAAAAAAGTCACTTTCTCGACTTATTGAATGTATACCCAAAAGTAGAGACCATTGTTGAGCCAACCAAATCTCAATTTTTCCTCGTGGTTCTGAGCCATGTTCTGGAGTTAAATCCAAAAGACTATTCTTTAACTGTTCTGATAATCTTAGCCGATCAATTTTACCACTTGGAGTCAATGGTACAGCGTCCCAAAGTAGAATGCGAGTAGGCACAGAGAAGCTCGGTAGTAATTCTTTTAATGAGGCTATAGCAGTATCTGGGGAAAAATTTTCTTTATCCTTTTTCTCTATAACGCCGACGAGTATATCATCTCCAACAGTATTGTGAGTTTTTACCAAAGCTGCTTGCCGAGCTTGGCATACTTCTCTTAATGCTGCCTCTACTTCTTCTGCTTCAATGCGATGGCCTCTTATTTTAAGCTGAGAATCTTTGCGACCAATGTGAACAAGACCTTTGCCTGGAATATATTCACCTATATCTCCCGTGAAATACGCTCTTGTACCATAGGATGAGTTTGCGTTTAAAAAAGATTTACTTGTTTCTTCAGGTAAACCCCAATAGCCTAATACAATAGCATTACTCAAAATTACAATTTCACCTTTAGTAGTTGAACGCCGACCATGTTCATCAAGTAGTAAAATATTCACCCCATCAACTGGTGTGCCAATTGATAATGCGCCTTGAGATACGATCGTATCTGAATTATAGAAAGCTTGAGTTGCAACTGTACATTCACTTGGGCCAAAGCCATTTATAAAAATAGCTTCTCGATCAAAGTGTTTTTGAAAAGCAACCAAATCTTTATGGGTCGCAGGTTCACCCCCTAATACTACCCTGGAAACGCTAGAGAATTTAAAATTAGAAGACAACTCAGTAACAAGAGCGCGGAATATTGTAGGTGTTGAATGATAAATTGTGATTTTATTTAAATCTATCCATTTTGATAGATTTTCAATTCCATATAGCTGAAGTATTCTTATGTGTAATGATGCACCAGCGCACAAAGCGCCAAATATATCCATCAATGCAGCGTCAACACCCAAGGGCGCAAGCAAAGAAACCCTATCGTTGGGCTTAATTCCTATATTCCGAATATAACATAATATGTGTTGCCATAAGTTTCTGTGATTTTGAAAGACACCTTTTGGTGTTCCTGTCGATCCTGAGGTATATAAAATGTAGGCAACGTCGAGTTCAACATCATGACAATACGTACTTTCTTTTCCAGTAATTAGTAAAGGTAATTCAATCACTTTTTCGAATTTGAAATTTAGAATTTGTAGGTTATCTTTAGAATATGTGAGTATTAAGTCCGGCTTTGCATTAGCTATAATTTCATTTAATCGAATTAGCGGATAGCTTGGGTCAAGATATATCCATGCAGCATTTGCCATAGCAATACCTAGCATACAAGCTATTGCCCGAGGTGGATCTTGAACCATTAAACCAACTCTATCACATACACAATCAGATTGATTAAGTATAGCTGCAATACTTTGCGCATCTTTCAAAAGTTCGGCATAAGTGACTATTAAATCATCCATTTGAATTGCAACTTTATGTGGCTGTAACAAAGCTTGAGATATGAATGCTTGTAGAATAGAGTTGGGTTTTTCTAGGTCTTCATGCATTATTGTTGTCCTAAACTTGATTTCAGTTGTTTAAGAATCGATTTTATCAATCCAAGTATTAAGGTATTTAGCTGTGGTGAGAGCATGTTGATTTAAAAGGCTATAGTGGTCTCCTGGTGCTGTAACGATTTCTAACTTTGATGAGAAGATATTGCTCCATCCTAAGCTGGCATCTTGGTTATCGAAAGGCTGTCTTTGTGCTTTGATAAAAAGTGCTTTAACATTGGATATAGGTATTGGAATATAACGATCATGTGCATGCAAATGAGCGCAAAATACTCGATACATATTTTGAAGTAGTTCAGGAGAACTAGTACGTTTTGTAGTTAGCAACATGTCGAGAACAAAAGAAAATTTTCGCTTCTCAGGTAAACTTGCTAGATTATTTAGGTTAGAGTGGGCTGCCCGGTCTACATTACCAAGTAAGGTATAAGCAAACTCAAGCAAAATTTCATCCTTAGATAATAGACGGTTTTTTCTCTCGTTATTTAAACGTTGAACGTCCAATAAAGCTAACCTTAGTTGCATTTTAGGCATAAGCAATGCAGCAAGCTCTGCTGCAACTAAACCGCCAAAAGACCATCCAATTAAAATAAGGCGGTTATTTGAAAATCTTTCTTGTATAGCATCAGCATAATGCGCTGCAATCGACCCCACGTGTTCGAAAGGCAACATGTTTCCATCGAGGCCAACAGCTTCAATTCCATATATAGATCTTGTACATGATAAACATTCTATTAGATGCTTATATGGAAGTATAGTGCCTGTTAGGGCATGGATGAATATCAATGGTTCTGAATCGTCTCCATGTTGAAGTGGGACAATATTTAAGTCTTTCATGTAAATTCACCATCTATCATATGAAAAATATATAACGCCAGTTTCTCAATATTTGCGTTGTTTTCAAATTTTGCTATAGAAATATTCACTTGAAATTTTTCTTTCAAGTAGTAAAGCAGTTGAACAGCTAGTAAAGAGTTTCCTCCAATCTCAAAAAAATTATCTTTATCTGATAGAGTGTTACAACCCAGTGTTTTAAACCATATCTCCCTAATTCCTATAGTGATAGCTTCTTTCTTACTACTCTCATGCTCAACCGAGGGATAATGTAACCCTTGTGTCACATTATGGGAATCTATATTTATCATTTGGGATACAAGATTTCTATTATTCTGATTTTGTGTTTTCACTTGATCTCTACTTATCGAATATTTCATACGCTCGAAAGGGTAAGTGGGTAAAGGACAGCGCTTTACATTGCTAGATCTTGTTAAAGCATGCCAGTTAACATCTGTTCCATTGACCCAACATTGTCCTATCATTTCTAGCCAGTTCATAAGCGCATTGCCTTCAATTGTATTGGCAAATGGAGTAAGTATGTGTTGGGGATTTATTGTTTCGGGCTGTTTTATAGTATCTCTCAAAAATGAAGTAGCACTTAATTCAATTAGAGTGGTTTGGGGATGAATTGTTAATTGGCTTATATTAGGAGAAAAATCACTTGGCTGGCAGAGATGGTCTTCCCAGTATTGAGGAGATATAAGTTGATCTTCTGTTATCCAGTGGCCTTTAAAACTAGAAAAAAAAGGAACTTGAGGTGCAAAAAGTGGAAAAGACGCGACCTTGGACTTAAACTGTTGAAAAGCTTCTTGCGATTGCCTATCATTTGTTTGAATTATCTGAGAACGCATACAAACGATCTCAAGTGTACTCCGTTCATCAAAAACACCAGCCACTGTAGCTGCTGTATATTCTCCTAGTTTAACTCCAGCCACAAATGCAGGCCTACCCCCAAGTTTATACCACATTTTATATAAAGCAAGTTCGAGTGAGAAGAGGAGGGGATACTCCATAAGAATTTCTACATTAAATTTTGTGCTATCTCTTAAAAATATACGATGAAAGTTTTGGTTTGTAATATCTTTTAATGCTGTGAAAAGCAAATCTACTTCTTTTTTGAAAGACTCTAGCGTATAATATAGTTCACGCATTATATGAAGATTGGTGGTTGTAATACCTGAAAAAATTAGTCCAAAATTATTATTAATTTTTGGTAGCACTTCAAAGTTTGAAGGCAGCACTTCTCTCTGGAGTAATTTTTGAACAGCATCTTGACTATCAACTGCGACTATGGCCAATCTATAAGGGTGCGGTTCTCTACCTATCTGTAGGGTCCATGCTATATCTTCTAGAGAGCAGTCTGGATTTTTAATGAAATATTCTATCAAGGACAAACGATAGCTTTGTAAGGCAGATAGAGTCTTTGCAGATAGGACAATTAGTTGGGGAAAACTTTTTTTATGATTTTTTAATTTACGTAAAACTGAAGGAGCTCTCTCTAAAAATACATGGGCGTTAGTACCTCCCATCCCCAAACTTTGTACGCCAGCAATTAGACGCTCTTCCCATTGCTCTACTTTATTACAAATATAAAATGGTGTGCTTTCAATATCCAAATAAGGACTGGCTTTTTTAAAATTAATTGTCGGCACAAGTGTTTTGTATTTCAAGCATAAAACTGTCTTGACTAACCCAACTAAGCCTGCCGCAGCGTCTGTATGCCCTATCGATGATTTTACAGCCCCAATTCCAATACGTTTTGTTTGATTACCTGAATTTGTAAAGGCTTCTATAAGTGCTTGCATTTCTATTGGATCTCCAAGCAATGTACCAGTCCCATGTGCTTCAATATAACCAACTTCTTGTGGGCTTAAATTTGCTGCTTTTAGGGTGGATTTAATCACACGAACTTGTCCATCAACGCTTGGTGCTGTAAAGTTCATCTTATCTGCACCATCATTATTGATAGCACTGCCTCGAATGACGGCGTATATATGGTCCCCATCTGAGATAGCTTGTTTTAGCCGTTTAAGAACTATACAAACAACTGCATCTCCACTAACAATCCCATCTGCAGATTCATCAAAAGGACGACATTCACCGCTCGGTGATATAATGTTTCCTGGAGAAGAAAAACGTCCTATACGCGGAGGCCAAGAGATTGATGTAGCACCTGCAATTGCAATATCAACTTCCTCATTAAGTAAGCTTTTACAGGCAAGATGGACAGTAACCAGTGAGCTAGAGCAAGCTGTCCCAACCATGACGCTGGGACCTTTTAAATCTAGCTTAAATGAAGTACGTAAAGCAATGAAGTCTGTATAAGTACCATCCATGACAAAAGGGGTAGATAATAGTTCATCCTTTAGATTGCGTATTAGAAATTCTAAATATTCTGAACGTCTTGCCGTTGCAAAGAGTCCTACTGGCGATCTTCCTTTTGTAGCTCCATATCCTGCATCCTCTAAAGCACCTAAGACACATTCTAGGAATACACGACCTTGAGGATCTAACAATGCTGCTTCTGCATTACTATATCCAAAAAATTTTCCATCAAAGTATTCTTCTTCTCCTATCACACCTCTTACTTTTACGTAAGCTGGATCATCTAATTGAGTGCTAGTAATGCCAATACTGGTGAGTTCTGCAGAAGAAAACTCTGTTAAGCCACTTTTACCATTTTTTAATAAATGCCAAAATTCATCAATATTTTTAGCACCTGGAAATCGGCCAGCCATGCCAACAATAGCAATTTTCTCTTTCATACGATAGCCAATCATAGTTCGTGGTAGGTGAAGTTTGTTAACTGAAAATAATTATAATTGGCGTTTAACTTAGTTTCTAAATGCTTTCTCATAATTTCCCAAATCCCCATTTTATTTATAATTACCGTAAATTAAAATTCATATTTTATACTTAAATGAAATTTCCTCTTCTTTGAGAAGATGTAAGTATCTAGAAATCTATTTAAGCCAACGCTTACGAAGGATTAATGAAGTGGCAAATTGTCCCAAGCTTCTCGAAGGATTGAGGTTAACTTCGCTCCCTAAAATTATATCAAGAGGATATACTTCTCTTCCTTCTTCGTCAATCATACGTCCCGCTATAAGAGAATCTGTGGGAATAGTCTCAATATCATATATTTTGAATAGATCTATGGTTGATAGAACGTTTCGAAATTTACTAAGGTATTTAACTTGATTAAAGCCACCTAAACACTGAAATTGGTTAATAAATGTCAAGGATAAAAAAGTAAGGAATAAGCCTGGACACAACTCGCGATTTTTAAGATGATTTTTAATCGTACTCTTATTCCAACTTATCGTACCATTACGTTTGGCGAGGATATCACCTTCTCTAAAAAATTGAGAGAATGACTTCTCTTCTATCCCTGATTGAGAAAATAATGGGATTTTACCATGCAAAGATTCAAAGCGTTCAAAATTTGTTCCCTCAAAACAGAATTTTGTAATTGGATGTTCATCTTTTTCAAAAATTAATTGTAGGTAATTTGAGACAATTGAGCAAAGATCAACAAAAATCATTTTGCGGTTAAAGATCTTTGTCTCTAGGTTTGCTGAGAAAGATAAAGCAAGTGCAGAAAAATCTTGCTGTAAAATCTTAGCTGGAAGAAATTGGTTTATTTGGGGTGTAAGGTAATTTATCATTCTGCTAGTTTTTTCATGAACGTGGCTGCCAAATACTGAAACGCGTTGCCAGCGTCCAGGAATCAATGACACTCTTCGATCAGCAGTGCAGCGAGCGCGTTCAGCTTCTGCATTAATAAGCTCACTAATATCAGGATAAGACTTATCCAGGAAATCATTAATTTGATAAGTTTTTCCATAATTCAGACATCCTGGCTTTGCATCATTGTCAAAAGGTATCCCAGAAAATGTTGCTATAATACAAGGTTTATCATTAGGAATTCCTAGCGTTGTCAGCCAGTTTGCACCTAAAAAACCGGGTCCATTTGTAAAAGTTGTATGCGCTGCCGTTTGAAGCGTGCGTGTCTGTTCTAACATGTCAGCTGCAACTGTTGATGTTGTCTGTGTTAGGTGAAGGTTCGAAAATTCTTGCATAAATGCTTGTCGAAGCTCGTTCTCCATAGGTCTCGTCGGAATATAAGAAAATAAACGAGGTATGTACTCCTCTAGTGGGACATCAAAATTTTGTAACAATATCCGCGTAAATTCACTTGAAGGTGCACTTTTAAGCAAGTCTCGAGCATCTTGGGTATTTTTTAAAATTTTTTTAGGAATGATTGCTGGTTTTTTCAAGGTGTTAAATCGCTCTATCTGTTTAATTTATTAATAATAATGAGGTCGTCTATTCCAAACAACAAATAATTGTTGTCAACATTTTCTGTCATTAAGAGCCTTCTTTAACAGCATTAATTATGTTGTTTTTAAGGATAACACGCATGAAGCTTGCTTTGCAAAGTGTCCCTTGCAGTCGCCCAGGGCCTAAGAATGAAAAAGTGAGTTGACAGAAGCTAAAAGATAATAAAAAGACATAGCATTTTTTCGCATAACGCTCTTATTTGACTGATCTTGCCTAGCTTTACTCTAGGTAAAACATTTAAAGTTCACTTTCTAATAATATCCATTTTTCGACTGTATTATCATTTCTCACACAAGCTCTTTCCTCATTAAAGACAACGTCCAGGCTCTAATGTAGTTTTTTCAATCTCATAGTGAACTCTAGAGATCTAATTAATTTGTCTAGCGTCCGCTGATAATGACGAGAAGTAATATCGGACTTTCTGAGTTTTCTTATCTACCTTTTATCATTATAGTGAGAATTTTCTCAACTCAATGGTTCTAATGCTGGGATGAAGACTAACTATTGTTGAAACCTAAAATCCGTACACTATCAATCAAGAATCAGGGTAACTTATAAATTTTATAATTACTTACCCATAAGTATGATTAATTAAAGATTATCTTGATTTGAGGTTAACTTTTTAATCTTACCCCCAAAAAGCTCTGTCGCTTGTCTTAAAGGTTCGTCAGCTAAGTGAGCATATCTCTGTGTAGTTGAGGCTTGAGTATGACCTAGAAGTTTTCCAACGATGCTAAGGCTGAGGCCACTTGATACCAGATGAGAGGCGTGAGTATGGCGTAAATCATGAAGTCTAACAGAAGGGAGTTCTGCCATCTTTCTAATTGTTTGCCAGGCTTTTTTTATGTCTTGTAAAGGTTTTTCTGGGATTTTTCCTGGAAAGAGATGTTTTGTAGAGGCGGATATTTTCATTTCTCTTAAAATTGAAATTGTTTGAGAAGATAAAGGAAGATGAGCTATTCTTTTTTGCTTAGTCGTATGAGCAGGTTTTGTCCAAATTCCTCTATCAAGATCAAATTGATCCCAAGTAGCTCCTAATACCTCGTTTCTGCGCGAACCTGTAAAAACTAAAAGGCGAATAGCATTCGCAACACTTTGATTATGATATATATCTAAAACCTTTAATAATTTTTGAAGCTCTTGATCGTTCAGCCAACGTTCGCGCTTATGTTCTTGATATTTAGCAAGACCGTTAGCAGGGTTATTGGTTATCCATTTCCACTGAATTGCTAAATTAAACATCTTGCTTAAAAGAGCTCGCGTACGATTCGCTTTAATAGGCGTCTTTATTAGATCATGATGTAAAATATGGAGATCATGGAAGGTAATTTGTTCAACTTTTTTATTACCAAAACGAGGTATAATTACTTGATCAATTTTTCTCTTATCTTCTATGTAACTTTCATATCTTTTATTAGGTTTTGCATGAAGGGTAAGATATTCATTAGCAAGATCCAAAATTGTTTTTTGATTTTTTCTATCATGGCGGCCACTTGAAGGGTCGTTTCCTTTTGCAACCTCTCCTATTATTTCTTTGGCCTTATCTCTTGCTAACTCAACGGTAAATATACCATGGGGGCCTATTTTCTGACGTCTAGTGCTTCCATATTTATTACGATACTGTACAAAATATGATTTACATCCTTTAGGAGAAACTCTTAGACCAAACCCTTTAATTTCAGAATCCCAGATCAAGACTTCTTTATCTGATGTAGAGTCTATGCTTTCTATTATGCGTTTTGTAAGCTTTTTCTTATTTTCCATAGACAATCCAGTATGTTGTTTCAAAGATTAGTTAAATGTTATTTAAATTATAATTTAGGTTAGAGCATAAAAGCAATTATAAATTTGGAAGCAATTTGGAAGCAAATTAAAAAGATTTAATAAGATTTTTGTAGTTTTAGAAATGTAAAGATTAAAAATAAGTGTATGATAATTAATGTTTAATATAACATAGTATATCTAGGTATATTTATATATCTCAGGATTCCTAATCCTGGGGTCGTGGGTTCGAATCCCGCCGGGCGCACCATGAAAAGTGGTATTTTTCTTCAGCTTTTTGATATTATTAATGTTCTTGTCTAGTTTGAAGTAAAGGTTGATTCAGAAAATTTTTCTTTTATATCTTCTGATAATTTTTTTAGTTTTTCTTTAGCGTGCTCACGTGTATCGGAGAGGTTTAGTTCTTTAAGAATAAGGTAAAATTTGGTTTGATAATCTAACCATGAAGAAATATATTTTTCAAAAACTAGAGGGTTTAATCCTTTGTTAAAACTGGATATATAAGATAGGCTCCAGATACTTCTTTGGAGCCTGTATCTCGTTTTGGAATTCCCATGAAAGGCACGAATCCTGCCCTTGTAAAGGCAATAAGAGAGGGACAATTCTCATACCCAATTTGGGCTGCTAAATAAAGGAGCGGTCTTTCTTTTCTCCCTTCTTTCTCTTTCATAAATGTAAAGGTTCTCTTTTGCGAGCGTTTAAAAATCTCAATATTTTGAGAGGAAATTTGATAAAGTTGTCTAAAGCTCATTCGTGAAAGTGAACAAAGATATCAAGAAGACGTGACAATGATTAAATTTGACTTTTAATCATATAACTCAAAAATTGAGATATTATTTTAATATCGCAAAAATAGAAGTAAAAATCAATAAAAACAAATACTTTGCTCTTGCATTTATATTTTTTTCTGATAAATTATTGTCAATAGGTAGCTGGGGGCTGCCATAGTCTTTAGAGTTCCATTGGCAAGTTAGGGGAGGGAACTTTAAAAAAAATAAACAGGGAAGGCTAAAAGATTCTTAATCACCCCCTCCATTTTTTTTCTCATATTTTTTTTCATTAAAAGTCAATTTATTGCTTTTTTATTAATTTATTTATTTCATGGGATGGGTTCATTTTTGAAAGATATTAGTGAATTAGGCATTTATATTCTTTTTCTAGCAATATGCAAACAATTGAAATCATCTTCAATTGTTTACATAAAGTTAATGGGAAAAAACGTATTCATTCAAAGCTATATTTTTAGACTGATAAAATTTTTGTAAAGCGTACATTTTTATATTGATTTTTGATCTTAAATCAATTAAGATAAAAATAGATGGTGAATATTAAAATCGATAAATAAAAAGGGAACTTTTATTTAAGGCAGGTTTTTAATTAAGCATCTCCTTAAATAAAGTGTTTTCATCCCTCATTCAAGGATCTTTTGTGAGAGAAAAGAATTTAAGAAGCAAGACACCGCTAACAATTTACTGATGGAAAATGACAAAAGAGATCATTCATGAATCATGCAGATAAAACCTAAAATTGGATTGGTTGACTGTAATAATTTTTTTGTGTCATGTGAGCGTGTCTTCCGACCAGACTTAAGAAAACAGCCTATTGTTGTTTTATCGAACAATGATGGATGTGCGCGACGTGAAGTGGCTTAAGTAATTGTTTTAACTAGTGAAAGGAGGATAAAACCTATT
>MKUU01000042.1:38260-41472 GCA_001898705.1 Caedibacter sp. 38-128 | reverse complement strand
ATAGTGAAGAAGTTCTTCTAGTCCAGGTCTTTTGGTATCTTTTCCTGATGCTTTATCAGTGAAAACTTTATCAAGAGGAATTCCGTCTAATTGGCGTTCTGTATTTTGACCAAAGCTGCTGACCCGAATATAGCCAAGTATTTTACCTTTAGACATGAATCTTCCTTTTTTACATTTATGAGCAATAATTGTCAGAATAGAGTCTAAGAGGTTGTCGAGCAGATGTCAATAAAGTCTTAACTATATTTATTCCTGACAGGGTTACGCCCTTCTTCCTGACATCAGGTTAGAGTATACTCAATTCTGACAAATTTTTAGAAGTTCTTACCATCATCACAAATTATGGGTTTAACATAATTTACACCATTTTATATTATTTATGGATAAACTTTTAATGTAATAAATTTACAAATTTATGTTATTAATAACTACATGTGAAAAATATGAAAAATTCTGAGAAATTTTCATATTTGCCATATTAAAGTCTTATGGTATTAAATCTACTAATTACAATTACTAAGAGGTTCCTATGGAGACAATAAAAACAAGAATTGATAAAAATGGTCGCCTTCTTATACCTTCCTCTTTTAGACAATCCCTCCACCTAGATCCAGGTCAGGAAGTAATTCTTTATCAAGAAGGAAATGAACTTAAAATCAGAACCTTTAAAGAATCACTCAATCGAGCAAGGCAACTTGTAAAACAATATAATAAAGATAACTTAGATCTTGTCGCCCTCCTCCTACAAGAACGTCGTGAGGAAGCTAAAGATGAATAAAGCAGTGATTGACTCTTCTGCTCTAATCGCTTTTCTTAAAGATGAATCCTTTTCTTTAAACGAACTTGAACCAATTCTTTCCCACGGTGTCATCTCTTCTGTTAATGCCTGCGAAGTTGCAACTGTTTTGGCACGTCTTGGGATGCCTATCACCATTATTGATGAACTCATTAATGAAACCATAGGAGCAGTTGTTTCTTTTGATAAGGAGCTATCCCTAGCTGCTGCAAAACTCTGGGAACTCACTAAATCCTATGGCCTTTCATTAGGAGATAGAGCATGTATTGCTTTAGGGCAAAAATTACAACTCCCTATTTATACTGCCGACAAAATCTGGAAAGAAGTAAATCTTGATAATATTGATATTAGGCTTATTAGATGAGCATTTTACTTCTTATAAATATTGCAGCTATATTTATGCGGCATTTTTAAATAAAGAGAATAGCCAAGAGATGTCTTGTTGCATGGTTATAATTTACGCAAAAAATCAACAATATGATTTAAGGCTATTTGGAATAGCTTAATAAAGGATACTGTTAATAGGTATTAAGATTACCCCCTTTTTTTAAAAAA
Source organism: Caedibacter sp. 38-128 (assembly GCA_001898705.1). Classification (GTDB taxonomy): domain Bacteria; phylum Pseudomonadota; class Alphaproteobacteria; order Caedimonadales; family Caedimonadaceae; genus Paracaedimonas. The sequence continues at coordinate 40,121 of MKUU01000042.1, read as the reverse complement.
TACCCTTGTATCTTTGCAAAAGAGAAGAATTAAAAACTCCTTTAAATTAGACTTAGGCTAAAGCAAATTCATCTTCCTCTAAATCAAGTTTTATGTCTTCAACATAAAAAGGATCATCCTGCGTTATGGTCGCTCTCTCTGTTTCTCCTAGCAATCGATTCCACTCGTTAAAAGGACGAGCCTTAAGCATATGAAGAATAAAAGCTCTTTGCAGACTATTCTTTATTTTATTGAAAGAAGGAAGGCTCAAAAATAATTGGTTTTGTCCTTCCTCTCCTAACATCTTGACAAGTCCAAGAATAAGAATCTTCTCGTATGGATTATTTGCATAGCTAAGGAAAGGTTTCCCTTGCTCTAATAAAGCTGTTCTCTGCTCCAAAGGTATTTTAGAAAAAAAATCTCTTATAAGTCCTGATTCTAAAAAAGTGGTCCTCAGAAGATCAAATTCCTGACGTAAAATAGAAATATATTTGATTTCTCTTGTAGCTAAGGGAATATTTCTTATTACTTGCAAAGTCAGCATTATTTCATGGTTGTCTTTAACTCCTGTTAACAAAGGCTCAATTTGATGGAGCAAGTCTTCTCTTTTTTCTAGTAGAATCTTTCTGAGAATCTTAATTGTATGCGCTCTCTCATACCCATCCGTAACTTGTTCTAGCAGCGGTTGGGCATACTGAAGGAATTTCTCCCTCTCATCCGCAGGAATCTTATAAATAGTTTCCAAAATCAGCGCTCTTTCATCCCCATCTGTAACTCCTTCTAGCAGCGGTTGGGCATACTGAAGGAATTTCTCCCTCTCATCCGCAGGAATCTTTCCAATAGTTTCCAAAATCCAGATTCTTCCATACCTCTCTGTAACTCCTTCTAGCAGCGGTTGAGCATACTGAGGGACTTTCTCTCTCTCATCCGTAGGAATCTTACCAATAATATCCAAAATCCATGTATTTTTATACACACCCCTATCTCGCTCTAGCCGCGGTTGGGCATACTGAGAGACTTCCTCTCGCTCATCCGCAGGAGTCTTACCAATAGTTTCCAAAATTCGTACTCTTCCATGCCCATCAGTAACTCCTTCTAGCAACGGTTGGGCATACTGAGAGACTTCCTCTCGCTCATCCGCAGGAGTCTTACCAATAGTTTCCAAAATGCGCGCTCTCTCATACCCATCCGTAACTCCTTCTAACCGCGGTTGGGCATACTGAAGGAATTTCTCCCTCTCATCCGCAGGAATCTTACCAATAGTTTCCAAAATTAATGCATTTTCATACCCATACCTGACTCGCTCTAGCAGCGGTTGGGCATACTGAAAGACTTCCTCCCTCTCATCCGCAGGAATCTTACTGATAATTTCCAAAATGCGCGCTCTTTCATACTCATACCTGACTCGCTCTAGCAGCGGTTGAGCATGCTGAAAGACTTTCTCCCTCTCATCCGCAGGAATCTTTCCAATAGTTTCCAAAATTCGTACTCTTCCATGCCCATCAGTAACTCCTTCTAGCAACGGTTGGGCATACTGAGAGACTTCCTCTCGCTCATCCGCAGGAGTCTTACCAATAGTTTCCAAAATGCGCGCTCTCTCATACCCATCCGTAACTCCTTCTAACCGCGGTTGGGCATACTGAAGGAATTTCTCCCTCTCATCCGCAGGAATCTTACCAATAGTTTCCAAAATTAATGCATTTTCATACCCATACCTGACTCGCTCTAGCAGCGGTTGGGCATACTGAAAGACTTCCTCCCTCTCATCCGCAGGAATCTTACTGATAATTTCCAAAATGCGCGCTCTTTCATACTCATACCTGACTCGCTCTAGCAGCGGTTGAGCATGCTGAAAGACTTTCTCCCTCTCATCCGCAGGAAT
>MKUU01000042.1:0-38251 GCA_001898705.1 Caedibacter sp. 38-128 | reverse complement strand
CTTCCATGCCCATCAGTAACTCCTTCTAGCAACGGTTGGGCATACTGAGAGACTTCCTCTCGCTCATCCGCAGGAATCTTACTGATAATTTCCAAAATGCGCGCTCTTTCATACCCATCCGTAACTCCTTCTAGCAGCGGTTGGGCATGCTGAAGGAATTTCTCTCTCTCATCCGCAGGAATCTTACTTAAGGTTGCAAAAATATATTCTGTTCCATCATGGTTAGAAATGTTTTGTAATAGAAGGGCAATTTCTTGGATTATACCTGGCCACCCTTTGATGGGAACGTCGCTTATGCTAATAAAAAATTCTGTGCTTTTAAAAGTATGACTCCACTTAGTTAAAAGAGGAAACAAGGTTGGAATTTCAGCTAACCATTCATCAAGCAAACCAGAATTCACTTTTAGCCATGGAATCCCACGTAACCAATTATCAAGAGTCTTCCTCCACAATAATGCTACATATAGAGGTTCTGAGCTCAAAAAGGCGCGTTCCTTATTATCATCTTCCTGGGGGATATCATCTCTAAGGAGGTCAGGAATTACATTTAACGCGTAAGGGAGTCCTTCACCTCTTTGGCTATTAAAGCCATCTATCTCATTCTCAACTCCTGGCTTGTGCCTTTGGGCGAGAATCATTGACCGATAAGGCTGAATAACAATCTCTCCTTCTTGAGGAGAAGTTATAGGCGTTGAAAAAAGACATTCTTCCTCTAACTCTAAATGCTCATCCTTAATGTTGCTTGCCATAAGAGAGCAAGAGGATAAAAGCAATAAACTAAGCTTATAGATACCTCTCATCTAACTCTCCCTTATTGCTTGCTGTCAATTCTCTTCAAAGCATTAATAATCTCATCATTAAAAAGAATACCTATATTAAAGCTCTTTTCTTTATCCCCAGCATAACCATGGACACCAACACAGTAAATTATGTCTTTGTTCTTAAACCATATGCCAGAGCCACTTTGGCCTTTCTCAGTATCAATATCATACTGAAGAGTATTATCTGCTTGCCTTTTTATTAAGCTGCCACTTGCTCCCATGGTATAAGCCGCTCTTTTCCCAGGATAGCCTGTCACGTAAAGGGTTAACCTCTCAACAGGAAGCTTTTTGAAGGAGGAGTATGGCGTAGCCACAGTGAGATTTTTTGTGTTAAAGAGGCTTACATCTTCTTCACTAAATCGAATGTAAGCAATATCTGACCCTCTCGCTTTAGTGTTAATATATTGTTGAGGAACAAAAACGCTTTCTGGATTTTGGATGGGAAATACGGTTGCTTCAGCCAAAACATCCATATCATAACAAGCAGCAAAACAATCAATACGATCTGGATACCCTCCATCCCTCTCATCATATAAGTTATGAGCTGCTGTCAGTAAAACGTTGGGCCTAATTAAAGTGCCACTTGCATAATAGGTCTTGCACTTCCCATGAACATTATTATAGATAATTTCTAAGTAAAAATGGCAGTTCCAATCTTTTTCATAAACTCTCCTTCCCAAGCACTCTCGCCTATCTTTGTCGCCTAGGATCTTCTCATGCCCATAGTAACTCTTATTAAGGCGCTCAGCTTGTTCTATAGAGTCAAACTCACGATAGTATAAATCTTTGTCAGCGTTATACCTTGCTTCAATGGTAGCATCAGTTTCATTTTCTTTAGAAATCCCTTGAAAGGTTGTATCAGGATCCAGCATCAGATGAGCATCATGGACTGGGAATAGAGGAGAAGATATTGGTTGAGTATCATCTGCTACAATTGAACTCTGCGTTTTATAAACCTTATCTCCTTGTTCTTTACTCTCTGAGCTGAAGGCTGCCGGTGTGAGTGTTAAAGTAATCCCAGCAATAATACTTGCTAATCGTTGCATGATTTGATCTCCCCTTGATAACTTCTGTTAGGTTAATATAAAGATAACCTTAATAAAAATAGATTAAGTGAAGAAAACCACCTTGTCTAGAGAGGAAGGTTTTTATCCTATTCCCTAACTTCCTTGGGGGGCCCTGAAAAGTATTGCTTTAATACATATGTGACCCTAAGGACTACAGCCCCTTATTTGATTACTTTAACCTAATTAAATCTTATTATTCTTCTTGTAATTTAGGAATTTTAAGTCCAAAGATCTGGCCAAGCTCTCCGTTATTATTTTCAAACACATGTAAGAAATTAGTTGTTGCTTTCTCTCGTGGGTCAACTAAAGAAAAGCGCACAAATAAGTTCACTTTAAAATAAAATATACCTTTATCTTGTGGTCCCTCTCCTGAGTATAAATTATTGCTTGCAATCTTGCGGTTAACTTTCCATACCCATCGAAAATTGCCTATATTAATAGCTCGGTCAGAGCAAAAACCTTGGCCTTGTTCTGGCTTAGAAGTTAATCTATTAAAAGTTATTTCCCATCCTACATTATTGAATTCCGTCATAGGGATAATATCCATGTCTGGTATTGTTCTTTTAAATGAAAAGGTTGATGTATAGCTTGCTGAAGCTGTCCCTGAGGCTGATACTGAAGGTCCTCCAGTCAATAAATTGGCTGTAAGACCTGCGCTTGATGAAGCTAAACAAGTATAGCCTTTAGTCCAAGTCGCCTCTATTTGACCCATTAATCTTTCAGGACAGTATTCCCATACCCTTACAGGACATGAATCATAATCAACAAGCTCCCACCCATTATTATAGCGCACTGGTTGTGCTTCAATGATAAAACCTTTAGGCAAAAAGTTATAATTTTTAAATTCAGAAGGTGTGTTAATTCGTAAGTTAAGTAAAATATCATAATAGTCATAATACTCATCTATTCCTTTATCTGCATCAACTTGATCTCGTGCAGAAAAAGTGGTCGCTTGAGGGCGGATTTCATAGTGATGGACAAACTCAGAGGCTTTAATGACACAAGATTTCCAGCCAGAAAAGGCTTTTCCAATCCCACTTCCTAAACTTTCTAATTCTTCTTGAGGAACTTTATACCTTTCTTCAAGAGAAGGCAGGGGTGTTAATTTTATTTCTTTACGTACTCTTGCATCCTCCTCTGTCTCTTCATCAGAAGACGACATATCAACAGAGTGTGCGACAGTTAGTATATGGAACTTTGGAAGCTGAGGGGTGGGTTTTTCAGGATGATGCTTAGGGCTATAAAAGCCAAAGAACTTTTCTGAATTCACTACATCACGTGGTTCGCTTGTTAATCCTTCAGAAGTAAAATTTGAGGCATTTAAGGCCTTACCTTCCTCTTCTTTTAGTTCTTCAGAATCTTGCTGATGACTCTCGGATATCTTAAAAGTAGAGAGCTTATCAGTCGCTTCATCAATTTCTTTTGAGGGTGCTTGGAATATATTGTCTGACTCAAGCAAGAGGTGAGCATCATGAACTTGGAACTTAGGTGAAACTCTCTTCTCGTCTTGCTCAGTAAGGTGTGAGCTGTAAGTTACCTTTGAGGCTGTTAGCATCATCCCAACAATAATAGTTGCTAATTTATGCATTATTTAATCTCCCCTTCCTGACTACTATTACATTAATAATAATAGATATAGGTTAAATAAAGGAACCTTCCCTGTCTAGAGGGTAAGCACTCAGGAAGATGGATTATGTTACAACTCTGTGCTTTTGGACAATTAAGTTATTGATACAGATCATATTTATTAATTTATATACCTAGAAGATAGAATTTCAAACGAATGAGCAGTTATCAAAATAAAATCATTATTACAAAATTAATTTTTTATTGAATTTAAGGCTGGATAAGCATTGGATGTTTTTCTCTTTCTTTAAAACTATCCTAATATATATCTCAAAATTTATTAAAAATTATATTAAATTGCCATATGCCTTTTAGGCAGTTATAAATAGAACTCATTTCTTTAGAAATAGGTAACAACGATGAAGCATAAAGTGTATTTTTTCACATCCGTAACAAGAATTGTTCTTTTTTTCTCACTTGCTTTGCATATCCATGCAACCCCCTTGTCTGAAGAGCAAAGTTTATCTGCTCAAACAAGAACAATTCTTTCGGCTAAAAGAAAGGTTATTTCTTTGTCCGCTTCAAATGAAGCTGACAAAGAAAACCAACAAAATATGAGCGGACACCATAAAAAGAAAAAACTTTCAACACCTAAAAATAACGCTTCTAAATCACCATCAAAGTTCTCTCCCCTTCTCAAGCTCGAAAAAGAAATTAGGTCATTAACAATAAAAATTGAGAAAGCTTATTCGAAGGCTTCAAGAATAGACCTTGACCAAAGCTATAAAGCTTTTAAGAAGCTAAACTATCCTGAAGAAGTCTGGCATACCTTAGGGCAACAAATAAAAGCAGAGCAGTGGCCTCCACAAGAAAGCTGGAAAGAAATCATTGGTGGCCATCTTTTTTTTCCAGCGTCTCAACTTCATAAATGGCAAGAGTCTCCTTATACAGAGCATCTTTTACAATGCTCTCATATCATGTATCGCTGTATGTTTGCAGCTTCTTTTGGACACTCTTTAGGTCTTTTTTATACTACCAATACTTTATGGATGATAAATCGATTGGATGATGACCTTACGACTGATAGAGAGCTAAATAAACCTAACTCTTATACGCGCATGATGCAAAAAGCATGCTTTGAGCTAGAGCAATGCTTAGATCGACCAGATGTCTGTTATGCTTTAGGGCAAGGGTCTCTCCTTTCTCCTTCATTATCGTATGATTATATTAAAATAAGGTCTATGGAACTTTTTGAGAAAGGAAGCGACTTTAAAAACCAACTTGCTGCTTTAAGTTCAAAATTACTAAGAAAGGGTTATGCAGAAGTTCCTATTGATGCTTTCTTGGCATTAGCACGCCAGGGATACTTACCCGCCTATATAGAAGCTGCTGAACATGCTAAAAAGACAAGGCACAGAGAAGTAGAAAAATCTATTCTAATAGAAGCAACACAGCAAGGTTACCCTCTGGCATGGATTGAACTTGCTTCTTGGTATGATGATCATAAGCAAGAAAAAGAGTCCTTAAAATGCTTAAAAAAAGCTGCTCAAGCTAAAGTTTCTTACGCTTTTATAAAACTAGGATTTAAACTAGTTGGGAATCATTTTCATCGCTTGGATATGGAAAAATTGCAAAAAGCTTCTCCCTTTGAGCTAGAAAAAGCTTGTAATTATTTCAAAAAAGCTGGTGAACTTCATGATCCTGAAGGATATGAGTATTTAGTAGACCTTAAATTAGCTCTTTCTAGTTTTAGTCAAGATAAAGAGAAAGCATTGTCTTTAAAAACTGAGGCGTTAGAGGCTGCTAAGCAAGGTTGTGCTTTAGGGTGGAAAATGACCTATTCTAAGCTCGCCAGGCTTTTACCAGAAGATGAATATCTAACGGCTCTTAAAGTATATGGCCCCACCCCTCATGAATTACCCGCTGCGGTTGAAGCCTTCCTCAATAGAGAAATTGGAAGTAGGTTACCAAGGAAAGAAAGTTAAAGGTTTTTTTTAAGACCAATAGATATTAAGAGCTTCGCAAGAAGTGCTTTAATTTAACCATAAAGTTAAGCATTTCTTGCAAATTAACTGCTCTCTTAATCATCCTTGTCCTTTTTCCCTCTTGCGCGCCCTTTCTTTCTTGCGGGTTTCTTCTCAGAGGCTTTCTCAGGTTTTTCTGCTTTCTCCTCTTCTTCAAGACGAAGTTTTTTTGAAACACTTGCAGTTTTTAAGGTATCTTTTCCTTTTCGTTCAGAACTTAAAGTGCTAGCACTGTCACTACCTTGCTCACGCTCTCGCTTTGTACCTTTGACTTTTTCAAGCTTACCGCGATTTCTAGTTGTCTGGCGAGGTTCTTGATAAGGAGTTGATGGTTGGGGTGCTGCCACCTGCTGAGAATCTTCTGCGTTAAAAGATTGCTCAAGATTTTCTATTTCTTCTTCCTCAAGCGTTATTTCTTTAACCGCTTCTTCTTCCAGAAAATGTGGATTCTTTTCTTTTTCTTTAGATATTGTATATTCTCTTTTAGGACTTAATTCTTTTGATTTTAAATTTAAAAGTTGGCTTTCAAGCTTAATCTCGCCTGCCATGGGCAGGGTAAAGCTTAAGGTCCCACTACTAAATGTTGAAAAGAGAGAGCGGTAAGTTCTATGTACAATGGCTTTTCGGCCCTTAGATTGTGATTCTAAAGAATCCTCTTCTTTTTTATTTGTGACTTGCCATACCCAGATATCATGGGGTTCAGTCTCAGCAAGTTTTAGTGATTGTTTAAAATTATTATAAGCTTGTAATGAGGGGTGCCCATGCATTGTACCACAACTAAAAATAACATGTTGAGGTGCAGTTTCTTTTGACCTTGCCCCGTATAATGGCTCCAGAATTAAGTTAGTATAGAAAGATTGATGGAATGGAGGATTTATATGAAGAAGAGCTATGGAGCGGAGCAAATTATAGGGTTATTACGCCAGAGTGATGTTTTATTGTCCCAAGGCAAGAGTATTATGGAGGTCTGCCGTCAATTAGGGATTTCGGATGCGACTTATTATAAATGGCGCAAGGTTTATGGGGGATTGAAGGTTGATCAAGTAAGAAGGCTTAAGGAGCTTGAGCGAGAAAATGCTCGCTTAAAAAGAGCTGTTGCTGACCTTACTTTGGATAAGTTGATTTTAAAGGAAGCAGCTGAGGGAAACTTTTAAGCACTGAGCGACAAAAGAAATGCGCTGTGAGAGTTCAACAGAAGCTTGGTATCTCTCAAAGGCGCGTTTGTGAGGTTCTAGAAATTCACCGTTCGGTGCTGAGATATTGTTTTAAAAGGGAAGATGACGAGGAAGCTTTAAGAGCTGCTATTATTAGGCTAGCAAGTCAATATGGGAGATACGGTTATCGTCGGATTCATGCTTTACTCAAAGTCGAAGGCTGGAGAGTAAACCATAAAAGAGTTGAACGTCTATGGCGAGAAGAAGGGCTTAAAGTCCCTCGAAAACAACCTAAGCGAGGAAGGCTCTATCTTAATGATGGCTCTTGTCTGAGGTTAAGACCTTGCTGGCCGAATCATGTTTGGAGCTATGACTTTGTGGCTGATCGTCTTGCAAATGGCAAGAAGATTCGCCTTCTTACAATTATAGATGAATATACAAGAAAATGTTTAGTTATTAGGGTTGGGTATCACTTAACATCAAATGATATTCTGGACACTTTAAGTGATTTATTTATCCAAGAAGGAATCCCTGAGTATATTCGTTCAGACAACGGCAGCGAATTTAGAGCCCAAGTTCTTAAAGAGTGTCTCCAGAGTTTAAATGTTAAAACAGCTTACATAGAGCCGGGCTCCCCTTGGGAGAATGGTTATAATGAGAGTTTTAATGGAAAACTCAGAGATGAGCTCCTAAATGGAGAAATATTTTACAGCTTAAAGGAAGCACAGGTTCTTATAGAAGAATGGCGACTACATTATAATCATATAAGACCTCATTCATCGTTAGGATATAAACCTCCAGCTCCTCTAGTGCATACCAAACAAAATCATCGTTTTGTACAAAACTGTGAGCTTTATAGAGATAAAAATGAAAATAATATGATTAACCAAAATACGAACCTAAATCTGGATCTTTAATTGGGGGCTGGACACTTTTATCCATCTTAAACCGTTACTTCCATGAGTTTTAGCACCATGATGATCCGCCGTAATGACCGTACATTTTAAAAAATCCGGATTTTTTGCATAGTTTTTAATAATACGATCTGTCGTTATATTTGTTGCATCCCCGGTCATAATAATGGAGTGTTTGCCTGTTTGCAGCTTCAAGACTAAGCTGTCACTGTTATCATCATCTTCAAGGCAAGAGCGCTGTATCTCCTCTGTACCAACTTCGTGCCAATGCATTGGGTTAACGGAGAGAAGGTACGTCTTAATATGCGAGCCAAACGGTAAAGCTTGCTCAAATTCTTTTAAATGGTCCTGAGCTTTCCACCCTTTTTCTGGATCTGAAAACATTTGGGGCGCATAAGCGCGTGTACTCGTATCATCAAGCGACTCAGAAACCAGCTCTTCAATCGATATTATAGGTTGTTGAGTTAAAAGGGCAGGAAAATAGACTCTTGTTGATCTTTCATCAATTTGCTGCTGAAGCCAACTCCTGAATAATAGGCTATATTTTTCCGGCAAGCCTCCTAAAATAATATTATGTATTTTATCTCTACGATTTTTAAAAATATCTATTGCTAGATTATAGTGGTCTGAGTCAGGATGAGAGATAAAAAATGTTAAAATATTGATAGCTTTCTTAGGATCATCCGTACCTAAAGATAGCCTAATATTATCAATTATTTTCTGTTTAACTTCTTCGTATGAGCTTCCCCTTTGGTTTTTTCCTAAAGCTTGCGATTCTCCTGGAGAAATATTTCTAAGCACGCTTGGTGGAATTGTAGAAGAGGAAGAAGATGAGCTCGGCAGAGGTGATCTAGGTATAACTTCCTTTTCCCCTTCTTTTAAACTCTCTTCTATAATCACTATTTCTGCTTTACTCATAAAATATTCTTGGCAAAAAAGCTCTTTTTTATAAGCAGAAGAGCCAGCATCCATTAAGAGATAAATAGGCTCTTTATACTCAGGGCTATATAACTCAGCCGTCGTACAGCTACCTTGCCCTACATTATGAGCAGTCATCTTAATATAAGACTTTGCTTGCTCTTCTGTTACAGAAGCAAAAGCAAGAGAATTTATAAATAAGAGCATTAGAAAGCGCACAGAACTAATCAGACGCATAGCATTTTCCTATTTGATAATATTTACTATTTATATAAGAATGATAGGGATAGATTGCAAGAACACAATTATAATATATTAAAAGATAAAGAAACTAAATACATCATTTTAAAATCAATTACAAAAATGATGCTACTTATGCCGAACTGGCATTAGATGAGTTCAATGACTTCTCGCTTAGCTTCTCTATTGCCTTCAATATAATTACAGTTGGTTTTCCTTCTTTAAGCGGTAAATTTTTTTATGGTTAATGGGAATTCCAAGCGTTTTCTCGTCTTGTTGCTTAATTCGAGCTACATCTAACTGTTAAAAAAACTTTAAGAGATGCTTGATCAAACTCAAGATGTTTGGTGTCAACAAGCCCATGAATCCGATGGGTCATTTGCCCAATCTAAGCCCCTTTTCATGTTACACCATAACATTTTCTTGGACCTGAGGTTAAGGGTCTGGGTCAATTAAGGGGAGGTATTCGTGATATGTGGCTTGAGGAGCAAGGCTTGTGTCATTGCCCAAATGCACTATACCTTTATTGAAAAAGTAAGATTGGTGGGCATCCATGTCATGGTGTCCATGCACCCCAAATTGCTCGCTAGAAGAAAGAAGCCCTTGAATCGATGATACCAGGTTCAGATACGGCCAAAAGCCATAGATGCCACTCAAATCGAGTTGATTCGCATAGCTTTACGAGCAAATAGGTCAACTCACCGTAGAGAGAGATTGTTGAAAAAAAATCTGAAACCTTTGGATTTGGCAGCTAAGAAAAGCTTAATCGATGTTAATTTGGGGAGCGTATCAATTTTTAACCGTTGATCTGTATCATTTTAAATCCGTCGCTAACAAGAAAGAAACCAATTGATCCTGACTCTCCGAAAGCCTTAAATGCAACAGATTTGCTTAATTATTGCTTCTAGGTTGCAACACTTCCGCTTGTTCTTGCTGCAGATTCAATAAAGGAAATGCGCGACTCTAAGTTACTGATAAGTGAGTTTATATATGAATAATGGCCTGCTATATTCTCATCTACTTCTTGATTACTCATAGCAGTTGTCGATTTCAAATTTAAGTATTTCTTCCAAGACTCTAAATATTGAGAATCTTCTTCTCTTTCTTCTTTATCTCCCATCCATACTTTTCTCAAATAGAGGGGTGGAGTATCACGCATTTCATTTAGACTTACTTCCCTTCCAGAATCTAATACTTTATGAAATAGCCAAACTTTTTCACTGTCTTTTGGTTTAACTCCATAGTGTACGCGAAATGAGCTGAGTATTTTCAAAGGAAAATCTTCTTTCTCAATATTAAGTTTATCACGTATCCTAGCCCATAACATTCCTTTAGGCTGAGTGGCTCGTGATAAAGCTCGCCGGCAAGTGGGACAAATATTAAAGCGAGAATGGAGATGAATAAAAACACCTATAACTTTTCCATTAATTTCGTCTTCAAGAGACTCCCAAAATGCATCTTGTGCCGGGCTTGATAAAAAATGTATAAGCCGCTGTTCACTATGCCAAAATGGGCTATAAATTGCTGTTACAGCTTTTCTAAATTCTTCTTCAGCTTGAGAAACCAATTTTTGTTGTTTAGCTATGGACTCTTCCATAAGCTTAAGAAGTTTGCTTGGAGTCTTATCCTTATTGATGAAAAGGCAGTCTCTTAGGATTTCTGCTTGATCTTGATGATCGTTTATTTCTGGAGTAGTAAAATGTAATGCTAAATCATTTAACTTTTGAGTATTACTTGTTAATGCTGTTTGAATAATTAAATTTTTAAGATCTTCTTTTAATTTCCAAAGTCTTGCTTGTAAGCTTGTAAATTTTTCCCAAAGCTTTTTTTCATAGGACGAGAACTTTATTGCATTAAGTGATTGATCGTCTTTGTCATAAGAAGGGTCACTTACCTTTCCCCAAATTTTATTAACATGTTCGATTAATTCAGGAAGCTTATTAAGAGACCTCTCAAAATAATACTTCTTTAAAAGCTCCTCATTATATTGCGTTCCAGGGGTAAGAGTGCTTTCAAATGCCCTTAATTTTTCTTCTTCTTGCTCTAAAGAGGCTATGTCTCTTTTAATAAAGCTTACTTTCCGGTCATCATCTTCCACAATTACCGTTAAACACCCTAAAGCAATATTGTTTCTTTTTGTTGGGCTTACTTTTTGAAGTTCTCTAGTAATTTCTAACTCAGATTTAGCTAAATCATAATTAATTCTATCAAGGTCATATGAATCACTATAATTAGGCCCCCTAATTATGCCAAACTTGTTGAATCCTAAGTATACCTGAGAGTCATCGGTTTCTTCCATAAAACTCGCAAAACTTGCTGCCGAGAATATTAGAATAAATTTTAAGGAAATAGCAATTATCTTTAAAGAAGAAAAGAAACTTTTAGTTTTCATATAAAAGCAACTTAGTGATTTGTAGGTGTACGTGTAGGTGTAGGTGCAGGGCTTATACTTTCAAGTGCATCGTTAAACTCTATAAAGCTTTCTTCATCATACACACTCTCGTATAAGTCTTGCTCTTGAGGCTTTTGAAGAGGCGATATTGATAAGCGCTGCATATTAACCATGGTTGAGTGATATCGGTTAAAGTCTCTCTGTCGTAAAAGGTTTTTATACTCGTCTAGCTCATAAAATTTGTTATGGATTTCAGCCCAGTCTTGTGGGATAGCTTTTTGGGACATAAGGGTCTTATAAATTTTGACATCCTTGCTAGCCTTATTAATATAATCTCGTGACATGAAGATAATATTTTTCATAAAAGTAGAAGCTTCATTTGGGTAAAATTCATTAAAACTCTTATAAAGTTTCTCCACATTTTTAAGAGCAATGGGGTTTCCTGTAATTCTAATATAAGGTTTAGAATTCAGCCTTAACCAATTTGCAAGGACTGGTGCAGCTTTTTCATCAATTTTATTATCAGATATATCAAGAATTTTGAGTTTAGAAAATTCTTTTAAGGTAAGCTCTTTAGTAAGATCACAAAAAATTTCAGAAGTCATTACACTGTTAGTGAGAGCAAAAGCGACAACTGTTGAAGAGTGAGCTTTTAGGTCGTCTACTATTCTAGCTGTCTTTGAGGTTGAATCTTTAGTAAGATCAAGATCATTAAAATCTATATATTCATGGCTTGCGAAACAAGACGTTAGAAAACATACAAAAAATAAAGTAAAATATATAATGCCTTTTTTTTTCATTCTTCACATATCCTCAATATAACTTTATTTGCTTGCACAATAAGGAATTTATACAATTTTGTCAACCTTTTGCTCATTTTGCAATCAAGAAGTATGGAAGTTTGCAAAGCTATTCCCAAAAGTCGGTTTTTAATTTTAAAAAACCGTTCGTTTCTAAGGTAATACTACTTTACATAAAAATTTATCTGTATAAAAATGCCAAGACACTGTTTTACAGTTTATCTAAAATAGGCATTGTCAACTTAACTTTTATAAATTTTTCTGATAGGATTTTTTACAGTTGCAATAAAAAAGAGTTGTTTGATGTCTTTAACAAAAGCTCCTAAGCGTCACTGCTTTCCCTTATCCATTATTAATTAAGCTATATGGCAGTATCATCGCTTTAATAACAGCTACAGAGATATCCAAGAACAGATGGCTTTTCGAGGAATTATCCTTAGTCATGAAACCATTCGAGAATGGTGTCATAAATTTGCTTATCACTTTTTAGAAGTTATCAAAAAGCGAGAGAGGCAACCTCATGATAAATGGCATCTTCTTGATGAAATGAATGTCAAGATTAATGGACAATGGTTTGTGCTTTGGAGAGCTGTCGATCGAGAAAGACTAGAGGTAGATGTCTTTCTTTAAAAGCGCCGGAATAAGAAATCAGCTATTAGATTTCTCAGTCGATTATTAAGATCTTATCCAAGTAAAAAGAAAAAGTATAAAGTTACGAATTGAGGGTACCAGGAAGATTTGTCCGTAAATATCTAATAAGCAATAAAGTAGAGGTATAATATATTGAAATTATTGGAAAGGCAAAAAAGAAAAAGGGATAACCTTTAACTGGATCTTACTTTTATATTCATTTAGTAAAATATTGATTTTTCATATTTAATTCTTCTTATCGGATATTTACGGACAAATCTTCCTGGTACCCTCAATTCGTAACTTTATACTTTTTCTTTTTACTTGGATAATGCTTAATCATCAATCCCTCAATAATGATTCAAAACTTAATCAAGCATAAACTCCATTCCTGAATCAAGCACCAAACCCGAGAACAGCAGCGCCTTTCCTTTTCTGCCGCCAAGGCCATTTGGCAGGAAGCGGCTCTAGAGATTCTTGCTGCCTAAACTAAACGAATTTTACGTTATCTATAAATGCCATCACTTAAGTTGACCGTGCCTTACCTAGCGGGTTAGCTTACGCAATTACAGTATGTACAATAATTTCAAAAATTAATTAAGATAGCTTAAAACTTAAAGCGGTAAGAGCAACGCTACCCTGTTAATTGATGTAATTAACCTACACCAGTTCATCCTGCCTATTTATTGTAGAAAGATTGTTTAACAATTCATCAATTTTATAAGTTGAGACCTCGTATATTTTTTTGTGTATTTTAGATTTAAGAGGGAATTCTGCTGGAAAATACTTTTTCATTATATTTAAAGACAGCTTTAAATGATCAATTGCTTTCTTCTTAAAGTAATGAAATTTTTCTAAATCTTTATTACTTAGAGCATATAAGGATCTTCTCTGATATATTCCTGCTAATGCTTCTAAAGAAGCATAACTTTCAGGATGTTGCCTTTGTTGATACATTACTATTGATTCTGTAATAAATTTTTCTGCCATATCCAGCATATCTTGTTCTGTAAAAAGCTGTCCTAAGCTTCTTAGAACTCTAGCAATCTCGAAATAGTTTGTAACTTCATTTTCTTGATATATTTTTAGGCTATTTTCAAGAAAATTTTTAGATTTTTGGTGGTTACCTAGTTTTGTATGTATCACTCCCAAATAAGATGTAGTCCAATTGACATATGGATGATTATTAGAGAAATACTTTCTATAAATCCTAGAAGCTCGTTCGAACAAATCTTTAGCTTCTTCATATTTTTCTTCTTTTAAATGCACAATTCCCAAATGCCCCAAGATCCAAGCAACCCCTACATGATTTCCAGGGTACTTTTCATATGTTTCAAGACTTTTTTCAAGTAATCTTTTGGATTCTTCATAATTGCCTAGCTCTCTACAAGTCATACCTAAATGTGCTGAAATCCAAGCAACTGGAATAGAGTCCTCAGGAACATGAGCACGATAAATTGAAAAACCTTTTTCAAGCAACTTTTTAGATTTCTCATAATTACCTACTTCTCTAAAAGCATAACCCAAATAACCTAGACTTCGAGCAATTCCAGCATGATTTTCAGGTTGCTTTTTATAAGTTTTCAAGCTTATTTTAAGCAGGTCTATAGACTTCCTGTAATTACCTAAGCTCCTATAAACATTTCCTAAATAAAGTGAAAACTGTGCAATCTTAGGGTAATTCTTATTATCATACTTATCTAAATTTTTAAGACCCTGCTTTAGAAGATTCTCTGCTTTTTCATAGTTACATTGATAATAATATATACATCCTAATGCGCCACTTATGAGTCCTTCCACCCCTTCTGATACTAAGCTCTTGTGATTTAAAAAACTTTCACAATGGCTTACTAGAAGTTTCATTTTAACGAAATCTTCTTTTTCTAATGCATCATATATGTAATCTTCTAAATTAAGCACAGCTAGCATGAATAATTGATTATACTCTTTTGAATTTAAGATATTTAAAAGGTAAGCTAAGCTTATCTCTTGTGTACTTCGGTGTAAAGAAATAGCTGGCAATAAGCTAGAATGCGGCAAAGTTTCACCTGTTATTAATGAATATTTCTTTAAATCGAAAACAAAGCTATCAACAATAGTATTATCTTTATAAATATTTAATAAACTTCTAGGAATATTTTGAGAATCTAGCAAACTTATTAATATTAAGAGAGATAAGAAATTTTTATCAGTATCAATCATCTGTTTCATGGATAAACTAATAATACTATAACGAGTCTTATTATATTCGCTTACTTCTCTTAGTATATTTTGCTGTAACATTTCGAAGTTCTTACTATATTCTTTTAAATATTTTAAGTATTCTTCATATGAAATTTCATTTGCATTAAAATAATGAGCAGCAATAGAAACATCCAAAGGAAATGAAGGTATATGATTTAAAAAATTTCCAGCTTCATCTTTTTGAAATTTAGTAAGTTCTTTAGATTGCTTCCTCTTTCTGATTTTAAGAAATAAATCTAATTTTTCCGAAGAAGATAATTCGTTTACTTGAACAACATGATTTACATAATTATTGCTTATTATATGACTATTTCTAGTAGTAATGATAACTTGGCCTCTCCCCCAAGATTCATGATTGCGAGGAAAGTATTCTGCAATATCCATAAATTTATCAACGTTGTCATAAACTAGCAGCCAACCTGAATAAGTTTTAAGCTTTTCTCTTACAAATAAGATAAGCTTTTCTCTTTTTTGCTTATTGTTTTCTAATTTTCCCAATTCTTTCAACAAATTTTGTTCTCTCTTAGTTTTTGGTAAAGCATAACCAAGAGTTTCAAACGATTGTAGTAGAGTTTCTTCTGTTTCTGCATTGATTTCCCAATTGACAGGTGCTTCTTGATATTGAGCATAGTAACGAGCAATAGTAGTCTTTCCTGAGCCCCCAACTCCTGTAAGTGCAATTGTTGTAATGTCCAGTTTCTCTTTAAAAAACTTCCTCATTTTTTTTATTATCTTAGAACGTTCTAATAAAATAGGTTCAATAGGCATAATTAGTTCTGATTTAATTTTTTTTACAGAATCTTTATTCATCTTTTTTTTCTCTAATTTTGTATTTTTGCTTTGTGTATATTCTAGGCATTGAGTTATTTGATTAGGAGATAAAAGGGTTTTGTCCCAAACTTCCTTCTCTTTTTGAATTCTCTCCTGATGTTCCTGTTGCAATCGACCTTTGTAGGGAAGTAGAGTTTCTTGAGGAAGGTTATTTAATCGTCGCTTAAATTCCTCAAAAATTAATTTTATAGGATTGTCACGAGGATTTAAACCATATATATCAATTAATAGATCAAAAAATCTTAAGTAATAATTTCCGGCTAAGGAACGAGAAGAAAGATTTACTAATCCTTGCGGAAATACCTCTCTAGCTTCACCATCAAAAAATGTAGGAATGAGCCCACGCGGCCCTTGAAAAGCGCTTCGGCTTCTTAAATTTTCAATTTCTTGAGTGATTACTCCCTTCCCTTTTTCATAATTCTCTTTAAGTCCTAAAGATCCTATAACAAGAACCTTATCAGACTTAAAAATAAGATCGCTATGTTGAGGAGTGGTGTACTCACTTCCTGGCCTATTCGTCCATTCATCGATGTAAATGTTCTGTTGTGGAATCTTAGCTACAGTTAGTTGATTTGCAAGGTCCAAGACACGCTGCTTGTGAAGTTCATTATCAGGGTAGTAGGTAATAAAAAGGGTAGGATAATGCTCAAGGACAGGAAGATTTCCTAAGTGCTCATAAAAAAGTCTTTCACGCCTTTGATGAAGGTCTTCTTCTTTATTAAGATGGCTTGCAAAAGAACAAGGCAATAAAGCCGTTAAGTATAAAAATATTAGACATACCCTGAAGGTAATATGGTTTACTCCTTGATACATTACAAACGACAATACTTTATGCTGTTAAGACCCAAGTCCTAAAGCCTTTAGAATCATTGCTTGATCCTCTTGCTCTCTCTGTTGTTGTTCTTTGGCCTCTTTATCAGCATGAAGAGCTAAAACTGCAGGGTTAATGCTTGCCCTTTGCCTCTTAAAGCTTTGTTGCTCTCCTTGAATCGCTAGGCGTGCTGCAGGGTGAATATCTTGAAGAAGATCATAGAACTTTAAGAAGTAATCTTGTTCCATAGCCTCCCCTCGCATGTTTATAAGAGCTGAGGGGAAATTATCCTCCTGCTCTCTGCCAAACCAAAGAGGGATAATACCTTGCACACCTTGCTTGCTGATACGCGTTCTTAACAGCTCAATTGCTTGAGAAGTAAACCCTCTCCCTTCTCTCTCATATTGTTCTTTAAGACTCTGAGAGCCAACCACAAGAACCTTGCTGACTTTAAAGATACTATCTTGATATTGGTGAATGGTATAAGGCCCCCCTGGTCTGTTGGCCCATTCATCATAAAAGATATTGTTATCAGGAATGCCTGAAAGAGCTAGATCCTCAGCAAGTGTTCTGATTTTATTGCCATGCTCTTCCCCTTCATATGGAGAGTAACAAATAAAAAGGGTAAGAAATGTAGGATCGGGAAGCTTAAGTTGAAGAGAAATTAAAGATTGTTGGAAAAGTTGGCCATGAGCTTTTAAAGTCAATTGCTCTTCTTGATTATCTTCCCTGCCTGTTGCTTGCTCATAAGTTGCTCTCTGTTTTTTTTGTACTAAAGCGTAAGGAGCTTCTTCTTCTTCTCTTTCTTTCTCTTTAGTGTTTTCACCTTGAGAGATAGTTTCAATTTGTCCTTCATAAGAGTGTAATGAGGAAGGCGCTTGAGACTGAGTTATCGTTGTCAACTTATGGACGCTAATGGAAGAAGACTGAGGCATATCAAACTGCTCTCGACATTCGTGGATTGCCCAGAACTTGGTTGCTGTCAGGCGGGTGCCTTCATTTGCTTCATCATGAGCATGAGTGTGAATGCCAAGCACAAAGTAGCCTTTAAGCTCTTCAAGATAAGCAACTATTGGCCCTCCACTTTGTCCCCCTCGGGTGTTAATCTTATAATACAGACGAGAGGCTTCTGCTTTAAGTACATCTCCTTGATGCTCCCGCAGCAATGCATGGCTTATTCTAGGTGCTCCTTCCTGAGTGAGGAGTTGAACATCTGTTGAGGGATAGCCTGCAATGGCAATTGAAGGCTTTTGGGTTAAGTAATAAGTATCATCAATAATCGCAAGCCCTGCCCATCCAACTTGAGAGCCAATAGAGCGGTCTAAAATAAGCACGCCCATATCATGGTTTTCTGCTTTATTTTCTATCCATCCTTTAAAAGCTTTGAGGACAGTGGCTCTTGCTTCTCCAAAGGGCTTTTGTTCCCCTTGTTGAGCAGGTGTGAAAATAATCTCTTGAGCCCATCCTCCTCTTTTATGGTCATAAAGGTTATGTCCTGCAGTCAGGACTTGATTTGGCCCCATCAAGAGGCCAGAGCCTATACAACGCCCTGGCCTATTCCTGCTTTCTTGGCTATAAGGAAAAGTGATGAGGAGGTTCCCAAAGAACTTATAAGGAGCCTTAAAGGCATCCTTTACTTCATCCATGCGACCACAATCAAACTCATCATTCTCGGCTTGTCTCACCTCGAGCCTTTCTTTTCCTTTTTGCGGAAACTCATAAACTTTATCCTCACAAAAGTGAGGCATAAACTCAGGGGAGCTCTCATCATAAGAAATAACTTCTGATGTTTGTGGGATAGCTTTGCCAGGAGAGGATTCAATAAAAATTGCAATATTTTTATGTGTATAAGGATGGATTTTTACTATTTGATAATGCTCTGCTTGATAAATGGGGAGGCGATGTTCTTCTAAACTCTCCAGATCCTCTTCTGAAGCAACTGCTTGTAAAGAGATAAAAATAGCTAAAAGAGCTCTGTAAAAAATATGATGCATACCCCCTCCTCTATAAATAATGTAACAAATAAAAGATCGGCCTACCGGAAGCTTATGTTCACAAGCTGTATCCATTCTTTAACAAAATCCTCATTACACCAGAGATTCAAAGAATCTCAGCCATTGAAGCCTTACTATACGTAGATCACTTGGTAACATTATACTTTCTCTTCTACCCAGTAAAGTTCTTGATCATTTAACCTTTAATAGTACTTAAATGCACTCTAAGGATAAATCTTAGATACAGCCCTATTGAAATAGGCTTTTCAAAACTCAAACTAATTGAAAAGTTTAATATGTCTACTGTTTTACAATTGACGCCTTTATTTATTGCTGTGTAGGATTATTGGTGCCTTAGTCTCAATACTTTAAGGGGACAAATTAATTAACAAAGAGGGGGAAATCTTATGCGTATGACTTTTACTGCTTCACTTTTGCTTTCTTGCTTATGGATATCTAACAGCTTGGCCTCCACCACAGACATTATGGAAGAAGAAAGACCTGCTGGTCCTGATCAATCCCTCTTTGCTCGTCCTGAAGGAGAATCTTCTTTATTAAGCGGCTTAAAGACAGCAGAAAATATAGAGTTTTTGAGTGAAGAAGAACAACAAGGGATTGCAAAAGGGTTTACAGTCACTTTTATGAAGGATAAAAGCCGCAAACCTTTAAGAGTTGATGATGGCGATGTCTATACAAATTTGCTTGCAAAGCACAATGTTCCTCTGACTTACCTAACAGGCCTTAGTATTGATGGAGGAGGGACAAGAGGAGTCATTTCAGCTGTCTTACTTGAAGAGTTACAGAAATACCTTACCAAACCTCTTCATCACTATTTTGACTATATTGGAGGAACCTCCATTGGAGGGATTATAGCCCTTGGCTTAACAGCCCAAGATCCTGAGAATCCAACTTATCCTTTATTAAATGCTTCAAGAATTGTAAGCTTGTTTGATCAAAGTGAACGGATCTTTCCTAAAGACAAGGGCAAAGTCGAAAGAGCTCCTTATAATCTTCCTTTAAGGTTATGGGATAGTCTGCGATACCTTATGACAGAGGCAAAAGCAACCATGATCTCTCGCTATGTCCCTCATGATCTTATGGAGTTGCTTAAAGAGAATTTAAGAGAAGATACTTACTTCCATACCTCTCTCACTCATACCTTAATTACAGCTGTTGATACGAAGCCTCAGCGCCCTCAAACTTACCTCTTTGATAGCCGGGATGCTCGAAAACTGCATGAGAGGGAGGAAGTAACTATCCCTTTATGGGAAATTGGACGTTCGACATCAGCAGCTCCAACTTATTTTCCGGCTTATTCTTTAAAGCTTGAATGTAAAGATGGCCGTATCTTAAATGAGCATCAACTTATTGATGGGGGATTGTGGCTAAATAACCCCACAGGACTTGTTGCAAGATCTCTTCTTAAATGGGCCTCTGAGGAGTTCATGTATGCGTCTCATAAGAATATGGTCATGCTTTCTTTAGGCACAGGCTATGCTGAAGAAGAAAAGCAACTCCCTAGTAATGCTGGATGGGCGCGAGCAGCATCTCCTGTGATTGATACACTGATGAGTGTCTCAAGCTTTAGCGTTCATGAAACGATGTTAGAAGTTATTGGCCGGAAGAATTATGCAAGGATTAATCCTAAGATATCGCATAAAATTGACCTTGATGATACAGATGAAGACAATCGTGAAATATTAAAGAAGCTTGCAAGAGATAAAGTACCTGAGCTTGAGAAATTCATTCAAGGACCTTTCCGTAAGATTCTAGAAGCTGATGAATTCCGTTTGGAGCCTTTAAGAGATCAAGTTGAAGGCCAAGTTGAATATGTTAAAGGAAAAGAAAGGCAGATCTCTTAAGTGCGAAAGAGAAGAATAAAAAGACCTTAAAAGAAATCAGCCCATTTCTTGCATAGAAGAAGAGGTGTTAGCTTATTCGCTTTAATGTTCTTATTCTTACTTTGTAAATAAATTTTAAGAGGGGAAAAATATTATGGCGTATTATTCTTTGCTTATAGGAATGCTTTTATCACCTTTATGGATCTCATGCTCTATAGCTTCTTATGAAGAAACCTTTGATGAGAATATTATCCTATCAATTAAAGAAGGATATTACCAAGAAAGTGATTATATTAAGAAAAATGACAGCTCTATTGGTCCCTATACTCGTTCTTACTTAGGTGAAAAAATCTCTGAATCAGGAGATCTTGATTTTATTTCTTATGACGAAGACTCTCCACAGCTTGTTTCTATACTAGGCCCAGATAATACATGTGAATTTGTTGAGCTCAAAGAAGGCAGTATCTCGTCATTATCAAATAAACATAATATTCTCAGTAGTACTAGTAGTCCTAAGGTTCCTGAATCAGCGCCTTTTGACAATGGTTTTATGAATCAATTAAAAGGAAGGGATATTAATGCTGCCCCTTACAGGTATTGTGGTAATTTATTTATCACTTTCCCTCATGCCAAGGGGAATAAAAGCTCACTAGGAAGAGCTTTAGGCTCAGGAATTCTTATAGGACCTAATCATGTATTAACAGTAGGGCATAATGTTTTTGATCATGAGCGAGGCGGATGGGCTCAAGAAGTTATATTTACTCCTGCCCAACATAAAGCAAGCAAACCTTTTGGAGAAACAAAAGGAGTTATCTTAAAGACTTTTAAAAACTGGATCACAGGAGCGGGTACAAACTATGACTATGATATGGGATTAATAATACTAGATGAACCTGTTGGTTATAAAGCAGGATGGGCTGGTTTAATTGGAATAGACGACTCCTTTTTTTCCTCCTTTATTCAAGAAGAAAAAAAAAGAACCAATTCATTTACAAATAGTGGGATATCCTAAAAAACAAGTTAGGGTAAAGACACAAGGAGGAGTATTTAAAATTGCAAAAGCGCGCATGTATAAACACTCTGGAGGAATAAAAAAATACGAAGAAAACGCTTATATTATGCAATTAATACTAAAGCAGGCCAAAGTGGAAGCCCTGTTATATTACATATTGAAAAGGGCAATAGAACAAATAATCCTAAAGGCTATTATGTTGTAGGTGTTCATACGCATGGCTTTAATGAGGCCATCGAAGCAAATGAAGGAACGCGCCTTACAGCAAGTAAGCTAGAATGCATCCTTAAAGAAATGAGTAAATATATGCTGCCTTTACCATCTGCAAGCTCGTCTTCATATGGTTTTGAGAATCTAAAACAGCAGCTTTCTAATCTTAATGCATCAGAACAAATGAGCACAACTGTATTAGATGAAACACCTGAAGAAGAAAGCTTAACTCTTCTGCACTATTTTAAAGATGATTTAAAGGAAAAGCACCTTACAAAGAAAAGGCCTATGTTTAAGCCTTCTGAGCCAGAAGATCTGTATCTAGATCCTCTTTTAAAAGGAGGGACGCCTATTACTTATTTTACGGCCCTTTCAATTGATGGTGGCGGAGGTATTCGTGGCTTAATTCCAGCACTCCTTCTTGAGTATTTTGCCAAACAAATACCTGGGCATTACTTGCATGAATTTTTTGATTATGTTGGAGGAGCTTCAACTGGTAGCCTAATAGCTCTAGGGATCACTGTGCCAAGCTTTACAGAACCAGATAAACCACATTTGAATCCTTCAGATATTGTAGATTTATTTAAAAATAAACTTAAACGAGTCTTTTATCAACCTCATCTTTATAGATTCTTTCTGAGCCCTATAAATTCTCTTTATGATGTTAAGTATGGTTCAGAAAAGCTTGAAGCCTTATTACAAGAAAGCTTTGGAAAATTATATCTTCATCAGAGTTTAACAAATAGTGTTATTCCTGTATTAGAACGTGAATCTTCTAAGCCTTTTATTTTTGATAGTTATCACGCAAGAACAATCATTAAAAATGGGATAGATATAGAAATTCCTATCTGGGAAATTGGGCGTTCAGCAATTGCATATCCTAAATACTTTTCAGAATATAAACTTGAAATAAAAGAAAGAAATGATTGTCTATTTAGTAAGGTATTTATAGATGATCATCAGATAAGTAATCCTGCAAATTTTGTTGTAAAACATTTACACCAACGGGCTGGAAGAAAACACATTATCAACAATCAAAATACTATCATGTTATCTCTGGGAAGTGGCTTCTCCTTAAGGCGTAGATCTACTCCTATAAACGCATCAGGAGTACCAGAATTATCTTACGAAACTCTTATATTTCAAACTATTAACGCAGTTGATGCGACAATAAGACAAAGATTATTGGGAAATTATTATAAAGTGAATCCTTCATTTAAATACCACTTATGCGAAATGGACGATTTTAGAGAAAATAATATAGACGACCTTAAAACAGTTGCTGAAGCACATCATGATCAAATTGATGAATTTATAGCAGGAGATAACAGTATTTTTCGGAAGATTCTAGAGACAGGTGAATTTCGAGCTAAGCCTTTAGACCAAAAAGGCAAAGAAAGAATATAGTAAAAGGATTATAATTATGTATCGCTTGCTAACCTTCTTGCTTTTAACTTTTTATGCTAACTGTTCTTATCTTGTTGCCTCAGAAGAATTTGAAGAAAGGCCGCTTTCTGCTATTTTGATAGATAGTTATCAGGAAGATCCCATTATTCCTTCTCAAATTCCCTCTATAGGACGTTATACTCCTGCTTATGACAATAAGAAAGTTTCAGAGATAGCTGAGATTTCAGTCTATGATGAGCATTCTCCTAAATATGTTTCTTTAAAAGCTGAAGATGGCATATTTGAATTTATAGAAAAGGAAGAAGCTGAATTTAGAATAACGAATGAAAAAACTGACTTTCTTCAAGAGACACAAAAAATAGCAGAATTAGCAGAGTTTGATAATGGAAGGATGGATAAGGTTAAAAGCCACCAAATTCAAACAGCACCCTATAAGTTCTTTGGAAATATTTTAATAACATTCCCTCATGCATTAAATAAGAGAACTTCACCTGTAAGATGTGTTGGTTCTGGCGTTCTTATTGGACCTAATCATGTACTGACAGCTGGCCATAATATTTATAATCATGGGCGAGGAGGATGGGCCCAAGAGATTATTTTTACACCTGCCCAACATAAAGAATATAAGCCTTATGGAGAAGCAAAAGGGGTCATCTTGAGAACTTTTAAAGGATGGATCCAAGGAAGCGGTGAAGGGTATGATTATGATATAGGCCTTATCATTTTAGAGACAGCAATAGGATATCAAACAGGTTGGATGAGTTTATTAGAACCTGAAGAAACCTTTCTTGACCTCCGCCCTACGCTTACTATTGCTGGGTACCCATATAAAGACGTTAAGCTTAAAACCCAAGATGGAGTGACTAAGGTAAAAGTTGCTAAAATGTACAAGCATTCTGCTCCTCTTAAAGAGAGCCAAGAAATGCGACTCTTATACGAGATTAATACTTTAGAGGGGCAAAGTGGTAGCCCTATTATAAGTTTTATAAAGAGCATTAAAACCAGCTTTGTTCTAGGAATTCATACGCATGGGTCTACAGCAGCAAACGAAGGTGCTCGGCTTACAATTAATAAATTTGAGAGAATCCTGGAAGGGATCAGCAGATTCAGGTTACCAAGGCCTTCATTAGAAGTAAGCTTAAGAGGACATGAAAATGAAGTTGAAGATTACCTAATTGATGTTAGCAAAAAGGCATCCTAAAAGAAGGGTTGTGATACTTTGTTAAGGATCAATAATTATTTTTAGGTTTAAAAGGAGTTTTATGCTTAAGGACGCCAAAACATATATGGAAGAGCTTTCTCAAAATAGCTCCGATAATCAACATATTATGGTTTCCTTCCGACCAACTTTAAATCCCATTCAAATGTAATTCTTATAGGTAATTGTTGATTTTATCTTGGCTTTACCTTTTTAATATATCTCACTTTTGCGAGCTCATCCCATAAGGTTGTGTATCTTGAGGAGAGATGTTCTTGGGATGTTAAAGTTAAAGCCTTCTATGATAAATTTGGTAATAAGCTCTGTTTTCTATCGTTTCATACTAAAAATGACCTTTTTCACACTTCCATTTACCAACAATATCTTTATTTTCAGCAGGGTTCCTAGGAAATGGCTGTGAATTTTCAATTGGGTCCCATTGATTTTTAATCAAATGATATGGATCACCCCTTTGGTGACGTGTTTCTTCAATCGTTTTTGAAAAAATCTTCTTTAGTTTATTTTTTAACAAAGTTTTCATTCCTTAACATAATAAACTCAATATTTTGCTCCTCAGTTTTTCTAAACTGCATACGTAAACGGACATAGTGTTAAAACAATAATGCTTGTAGTACTTTAAGATCCTTTCTTCATTATTATGCTTTCCAAAAGTACTTGCAAAATAACCATCTGACCAGATCCCCTCACTCCATAAATTTTTTTTATCTGTGGAACACAACCATAATATCTTCTAAGCCGCTAAGATTTTTATGCTCATAATTATTTTTCTTACATCGCAACTAGGAATAACTTAAACAAGAAAGTAAATATGATTATTTTATAATACATCAGCTATGTTTGCGACACTTACCTGCTGTTCCCTATTTTACTACCCCTAATTCATGATAAGGTTCTTTACTTTCAAGAAAGGATAAAAGATGAATAAATCTGAGCTTATTAGTGAAATTGCAAAAGTAGTTGCCTCAAAACAAGAAGCTGAGCAAGCTTTTAATGCTATCTTTGAGTCTATTAAACAGGCGCTTGCAAAAGGAGAGGAAGTACGTTTAACAGGGTTTGGAAGCTTTAAAGTAAACGGAAGAGCTGCGCGTAAAGGAAGAAACCCAAGAACTGGTGCAGAGATTAAAATTTCTGCAAGTAAAGTTCCATCCTTTAGGCCAGGCAAAGAGCTTAAGGACGCTGTTAACATATAACAGTTAAGAAATCAGCTAAGAGATAAAGTTCTCACGTTTACTTCCCTTTCTTAGCTGACCTTGTATCAAGACCCCTTCCCTACTTCTTAAAAGGGAAAGTCACCTAAAGAACTGTTAGATGAATTTTCAGTCGGATTTACTGCACTCATATAGCCTAATGTTGGGCTTGGGTTTTCAATTTCAGAACGACCGTCAAGCATCGTCAATTCTCCTTTAAACTTGGGTAGCACGATTTCTGTGGTATATTTCTCTTGGCCTGCTTGATCAGTCCACTTTCTCGTTTGGAGTTGGCCTTCTACATAAACCTTAGCTCCTTTGCGGAGATATTTCTCACAGACATCAGCAATGTTGGGATTAAACACAATAACTCGATGCCATTCTGTTCTGTCTTGTCGTTCTCCTGTTACCTTGTTTCTCCATGATTCTGAAGTTGCAACAGAGAGCTGAGCTATCTTTGTCCCATCTTGAGCCATACGGATTTCTGGGTCTTTTCCTAAATTTCCAACCAAAACAACCTTGTTTACTGATCCTGACATTTTTTATTCCTCTTTCATATTTAATCGCCTAACATGCTAGAATTAAAATTTAAGAATAATTTTTATTCTTCAGAGTCATATGTAAGACGAACGTATTACGTATGTAGTACATATGTAGCACAGGCGCAATACAATTGTGTTACAAAAGAAATACTCACGTACTACAAAACACTTAAGATTAGCATCTCCCTAGTAAGCAAAATTGGATAGTTTTAATGTTGATTTTTGATGGATGGAGACCTTTGTCTTTTACTTATATCTATAGTAGAGACTAAGAGAACTAACCATGGAGTGTAATAGATACTCTTAATCTTATGAACCGTTATGCAAGTCTTTAATATTGGGTTGTATTACGTATGTAATACATTTGTATTATAAAAAAGGACTATTATTCCACTTTTACCGCCATTGTGACTATATAATTAAGACTACACCATTTTAACTCGTTATTAAGATTTCATGGGATTTCTTTTCTAATCAAATAATGAGAATATTGATTTTTCTATAAGTAGCATCGATTAGAGGAGCTGCGCCTATTGTTCATAATACTTCATCGCTTTATTTTAAGCTTAGAATATCAATAAATGATTTCAAAATAAGTCTGTAATACGCACGTACTACATTTGTTTTACATTCGTAATACAAATGTATTGCATTTGTAACACAAGTATAATACATAATGAAAACTAGAAGGTTGATTCCTATATAAAGATTTCAACACTTATTTTCTAAAATATTATTATTATAAAGGATAAATAAAATATGAGTTGTAATGTGATTGCTGTAATAAATCAGAAAGGTGGAGTAGGTAAATCGACGATAGCTGTTAATTTAGCTTATGAACTAGCAACAAAAAACAAAAAGATTCTACTAATAGATCTTGATCCTCAAGCGCATTCAAGTTGCATATTTTGCCAATCTATAACCAAAGAGAATTCTATAGCAAAGTTATTTATAGAAAAAACTGCAAAAATTGAGAATATTATTAAGCCCGCAGAGATAGAAATAGATGCACAAAAGCAGGAAGTTCCAAATCTTCATGTTATACCGTCTACAATACATCTAGCGTTAACTGTTGAACAAATTACAAGTAGATTATATAGAGAAAAGATTTTAAAAAATGCTCTTGATTCAGTATCTGATAATTATGATTTCATAATTCTGGATTGCCCACCAACCCTTGGTATATTAGCAATTAACGCCATATTTTCAGCTAACATGATTCTAGTTCCAACTAACTACGGTAGATATGCATTAGATGGTATGGCAGATTTGCTTCAGTCAATTAAAGAAATAAAGGTCGGGCAAAAGTATAAATACTACATTCTTAGAAACCAATATGATAGGAGAACTACTCAAACAAATAAATTTGTTCATGACGTATTACAACGATTTGATACTAATCTCTTTACTACACTCATTAGGAAAAACGAAGCTATCAATCAGGCGCAAATAAATAGTCTTCCAGTTCAACTTTATGATCATGCCAGCAACGGCGCTCAGGATTTTAGCCAACTATCGGAAGAGGTTATCTTAAATGTCGCGTAAGAAAATAAATTTTGATGCAAAAATTAAATTGTCTAATATGGTCGATAGTCCACATGAGGCTCAAATAACAGAGAAACTTAATATTATTAACCATACAAAAAATACTCAAATCACTTCTTTTAGATTAAGGCAAGTTGATGTTGAGAGACTTGATGAAGTCTTGAAAAAAGCGAATGAAATAAACATGAGCCATCCATTTACACGCACATCTCTTGTTAGAGGATTATTAATGCTTGCCGTTGATTCAAATCCTAAAAAGCTATTAGAGTACATAAGGAAATCTTTATGAGCTTGAAAGTTTTATACATGTATATATGTATTACGAGCGTACAACACTCGTATCACATAAGTAATACATATGTATTTCATATGTAGTACATATAATTGTTTTTTCCTCTATTTTTCAGTAATTTATATGTTTCCATTACTTGTTCAATCGACTGTATAAAAAAATTTCTCAGCAAGATTAAATACTCTTCATAACTAGTTTCAAATATTATTTGACATAGGATCTATACCTAGCTTACAGTTGTGTAAGCTTTGAGGAATAATATGGTGAAAAAAATAAAAGAGGTTACGCTTGATGGAAAGGTAAAGGTTTCAATCAATATACCAAAAAAATTATTAGAGATGCTAGACCAGGATAGGAAAGAGACAAATCATACTCGTTCCTCTTGGCTTACAATGGCAGCTATGGAGAGATTACGTAAAAGAAGTAAAAAAGAGTAAAAAATTAGCCCAGACTAGTAATCTGGGCTTAATTTCAGGTGTTATAAACAAGACTTGAAACACCCATATATGCAAAATTGATACTATCGTTTTCTGGCGATTTTGTCAACGGGAAAAGCTTGTTTGAAGCACCTCAACATGAGGAAAAAGCAAATGAGCTATTTGTCCAAGGGACGGTTGTGTCCTAAAAAAACCTTTGTAATATTATGCTATCGGGCACCTAAAACCAATCTTCGTTCCCCTTTAGTAGGAATGCTACAAGGGCAACTGAATTACTGGTTTTCTAAAAAACCCCAAGGTTTTTATAAATTTTTAGAGCCCTGTAAGCATCCTTTATATAAACAAGGCGATAGTTGGTCTGAAGAATTAGGGTTATCACGTCGCGTCTTTAATTCAACTTTTGATGCCATAGGTGTCCGCTATAAAACCAAAACAGAATTTATGAAGGCTAAAGATAAGTTTCAAGGCAAACTCTATGCTAGCTATCATGACAGGAAAAAAAATCAAACATTCTTTGTCCGTAATCCTGAATTATTGCAACAAGCTAAAAAATCTTCAGAAAGCTATAAATCTTCACTAAAACATTTAGAACCTGAAAGTGAGATTTCTAAGAAATCAGAGCCTTTAAATCAAAAGATAAAAGCTGAAGAGAAGAGGGGCCTTTCTACCTCAAATTGTCGTTCCAGGAACGACACAAACAGTCGTTCTTATGCTGGCAATTCTGGGGGGACTATAGGGGGGGAGAAGAATACTTCAAAAAATACTTCACCTTCTTCTCTCTCTGCAGCCTCTTTCTCATCCACAACTGAGGAGAAGAAGAAAATTGCAAATGAGATGAAAAATATTTGGAATGAAGAAATAGGAGAAGCAGAAGTTAGTCACCTCACATCAACCCTTATCTCTCGTTTAAATACAACGTACACGACTGTTTTTAAGAGTTCTTTTGGAGAATGGAGAACTTATTGCCGGAAGATTGCGTCATCAAAGTTTCTCATGGGGGAAGGAAGAAGTAAGACCTTTCAGAAAGTATGGATTACCTGGGCCATTAAGCCTGAGAGTTATGAGAGAATCCAAGCAGGAGAGTTCACCCTTGGGGATCGAGTAAAAGAAAATAACCAAAAGATCTTATCCCCTCACGAAGAGCTTCAAGCTCAAGAAGATATGAAGAGAGAGTTGATCACTTCTTCTCACGACCCTGTCTGGATCCAAGCTTGCTTACGCCTTTGCGAGAGAGTGGGGCATAAGCTTGTAAAAGAATGGCTTTATCCCTTGAATCTAGTGAAAATGAATTCAACAGAGGTAGAGCTCCAAGCCCCTAATCTCTTTATGAGAGATTGGATTCACAAAAATCTTATTCAGGACATTAAAGCTTCTTTTCATGAATTAGGAAGAGGAACAATTCAACAACTGAGAATTACAGCGTCATCATCTTAAAAAAGGATAATAGGCTTAACATTATGTATCTATTTTGGTGCATTTGGTTATGAAAAAGATAACAGTTAAATTTTATTGATCCGAAACGGAGAAATAGCCAGTCAAAGAATGGCTTTTTGAACTTAGTAAATAAGATAAGAAAATTATTGGTGTAGATGTAAAAACTGTTGAATTTAGATGGCCTATAGGGATGCCCGTTTGTAAGCCTTTAGGAAATGGATTATATGAAGTTCGTTCCAATTTACAGTCAAATAAAATTGCACGAATTATATTTTGTATAGAGGGGGCTGAAATGATTCTACTGCATAGTTTTATAAAAAAATCACAAAAAACACCTCAAGAAGAATTAGAAATTTCTAGAAAACGTTATAGGAGAATTAAAAATGGATAAAAAAAATAAATTTGTAGGGAGCAACTTTGATGAAACTCTTAATAAAGAAGGGATTTTAGCTGAAACAGAGGCTCTTGCTTTGAAAAGGGTGATTACATGGAAGCTTGGTAAAGCCATGGAAGAAAGAAAAATTACAAAGACTCAAGTTGTAAAACAAATGCATACAAGTCTTGCTGCCTTTGATCGATTACTAGATCCAACAAATACAAGTGTTACTTTAAAAAGCTTAGAGAGAGCTGCAATCGCTTTAGGAAAAAGGGTTCATATTGAATTCTCTGACCTGGCTCTTTAAAATTTAAAAAGAAAAATTTGATTAACAAAGTATTAATATAATCTTAACAGTACCTTAACAAATGATTAACAATACATTAACCAATATAAAAAGTGAGATATAAAATTAATATCGCACGTTTTAAGATAAAATGTAATAAAAACAATAACTTTTTACTTGTAATTCTTAATACAGATACTATATAGTATCTTTAATACCGGCAGCAGGGGGCTGCCATAGTCTTCAATAATACAGTTCTAAAAGCTCATAGGGGAGGGAGCTTTAGGTTAATAAAAAGCAATAAAAATTTACCTAAATAAAAGAACTCACAAAATCTCATACAGGGAAGGCTTAAAGATTCGCAATCACCCCCACTAGTGCGCCGTTGAAGCACGGAAAGAAAATCCAAAAAGAAATAAACGGATAGAAAGCTGTGCAGAGGCTTTAGAAAAGATGAAGGTATGACCCTTCGAAGTCGACTTTCAGGAGTAGGCTTCAAACCACCTTAAGCGGCCGTGGTAAAGAGCCACGGTCGTGAGCGTTAAGGAAAAGTCGAACAAGATTCGGCAGGTGTTGATCAGAAAGACGAATGAAACTGAACCATTGATGAAGCGTCGTAAGTGATTTGAAATGACATCAAAACTAAGATCTTAGTGGGATCTTAGGATAAATCTACAGAGAACCTGATTATTGTGTAGGTGGTGTCCGGTGTATAGATGGCGTGAGTCTGATTTGGGCTTTTCTAAGGAAGGCGGGAACCTGTCGTTCTGATGTTAAGGAAGAAATCCAAATAGCTGAATCTATAAGGGTGAGCGTACCGATGCGGAGAACAGGGACGGACTGGCCCGTAGTAGTGATGAAGCTTCTGTAATGGGAGTGGAGCCAAGGGGCTGGGTTAGGTTGTTGGATTAAAATGCAACTCACAAGAGGATGACATTTTGAGTAAGACAAAACCCTTTACTATACCAAAAGATCTAGTGGTAAAGGCCTATAAGCAAGTCAAAGCTAATGCAGGAGCAGCGGGTATAGACCAGCAATCTCTTGCTGACTTTGATAAGAATAAACAAAACAATCTTTATAAAATCTGGAATAGAATGTTGTCTGGGACTTACTTTCCACCTCCTGTTAGGGCGGTAGCAATACCAAAGAAACAAGGGGGAGAAAGAATCCTAGGGATACCAACAGTATCTGACAGAATAGCCCAGATGGTGTTTAAGATGATGTTTGAACAAGCTGTTGAGCCACACTTTCACTCAGACTCCTATGGATATCGGCTGAATAAATCAGCGTTAGAAGCTGTAGGAGTTACGCGCCAGCGCTGCTGGCGTTACGATTGGGTGATAGAATATGATATCATAGGTTTATTCGACAATATTGACCACGAATTGTTGTTAAAAGCAGTAAGAAAGCACACAAATACTAAGTGGATAATACTTTACATAGAGAGATGGCTCAAAGCGCCCTTACAACTTGAAGATGGGACTTTGGTAGAAAGGACCAAAGGAACACCTCAGGGTGGGGTGATAAGTCCTGTCTTAAGTAACTTATTCCTCCACTATGTGTTTGATAGTTGGATGGGCAGGATTTATCCAAAGACACTTTGGTGTCGCTATGCGGATGATGGACTGGTCCATTGTAGAACGGAACTTGAGGCTCAGAAAATACTATCAGAGCTAAAAGAGCGGTTTAAGATGTGCAAACTTGAGCTTCACCCAACAAAGACAAAGATTGTGTACTGCAAAGATGGAGATCGGAAAAGGGAATATCCTCAGACACAGTTTGACTTCCTGGGGTATACCTTTAGCCGTCGGTTGGTTAAAAGCAAACGAGGTAAGGTATTCGCAAGCTTCACACCAGCTGTGAGCAAATCGGCTCAGAAATTAATGCGAGCAAAAACACGCAAGCAAGGGATTCGCAACAGGACAGATCTTTCGCTAAAGGAAATTGCCGACATGTATAATCCAGTCTTAAGAGGTTGGATAGGATATTATGGGTGCTATTACCCAACAGCTTTGAATTCTGTACTGGGGCATTTTAATGAATCCCTTATAGCGTGGGCGATGCATAAGTTTAAGAAACTTAAAGGCCGTAAAACAATAGCGGCACTCTTTATACAGAAGATTGCACGAAGAGAGCCAACATTGTTTGTGCATTGGAAAAGAGGAACAGTGGTAAGGGCGTTGACCTAATGGGAGCCGGATGAATTGAGAAGTTCAAGTCCGGTTCTGCGAGAGGCTGGTGGGGAAGTGCCACCAGTCTACTCTCCTCTCGCAAAAACTATCTAAATTCTTATTAAGGTAACCAGGCGTCTTTCTTATGCGCTTAAATTTTCTCAAAAAGGTGAGGAAATATATGCATTTACAGATAAAAATTTAGGCGTTAAGGTTCTCAATTATAACCCTAATGTTATAGCCAGAAATGGTCAGGATGAAAAATTAGAATTTAAATTCTTCATACAATTTCAAATAATATAATTAGTGAAAATATAGTTTTAATTATTATCTTCTAAAAATTTCACCTATCGAATATCTATTAATTTGGAATACAAAAATTTTCAAATTTTTATTGAAAAGGAGTAAAAATAATTGTGGCTAAAGGGGGTCTATTAATGGATATAAAATTATATCTTAATCCATTTGTTTTTTTATTAATAAAAGATGGAGAAATTGTAGTTTGGGACTATAAAAATCATAATCAATATGAATTAGAAGAAGAGTATGTAAAAAGATTAATAAGGATATCTAAAGGGGTTACAGTAAAGAATGTAACAAAAATTGACCAAGATCTTATTAATGCAGAATTAATTAGTACTAAACCATATATCTTACAAAAATGGGAATGGGATGAACTTTCTAAGATATATCACATTGGAACTCAAGATATTGATGGAGGTGTTTTATTAGAGGACGATAAATGGGTTAATTGGTACCTTGAACTGTGCGATGAAATAAAAGAAGAATTTAATAATAAACACATTGAATATAATGGTAAGGAAATAAAATTACCTAAGCCAAAATTCGAAATTCTAGAATCAAGAAGTATGTGGGATGTAGAGAAATCAAGAATGACTACACGTTCATTTAACGGTCTACCCATTACTATAGAGGAATTAAGTACAATTTTATTTTCAAGCTTTGGGTTGATTCATGGGGATTGGAAAGAACTTACTGATATGGGTTTCCAACAAACTGGGTGTAGAAAATCTTCACCATCAGGAGGAGCGCTTCATCCGGTAGAAGCATATATATTTGTTATGAACGTAAAGGGTGTATCCTCAGGTACATACCATTATAATATAGCAAAACATTGCTTAACTTTAATAAATAAACAGATATCATATAGTGATCTTAAAGAAATGCTATGTGGACAATTCTTTATGGAAGGATGTGCTCTAGGCATATTTTTAGTTGCCCACTATGACAAAGTTTGGAAAAAATATTCTCATTCAAGATCATATAAAGACGTGTACCTTGATGCAGGTCATTTATCGCAAACTTGTCTTTTAAATGCTACAGCTTATAATTTTAGAACATGGATAAGTGCATGGTTTAATGATACTAAAGTTTCTCATTACTTAAAAATATCTGGTATTGATGTTGCACCCTTATTTTTTATAGCTTTAGGGCATGGAGATAAAAAAATTATACCACAAAAACTAGAGAATATTTTAAAAAACAAGAAATAAACTACTTGACTAAAATTTTAGGTAATTTATTAAATTAAATAGAATTAAAATCAATCGGAGTATATTTCATGAAAAAGATCAAATGTGAAAAGCTAGCAGTAAACCAATGCAAGATATTCTTATTATTTGATAATAAGTAATTTAATTCTTTATTTGGCTTCTAATATAGTTATATAAACTATCAACATTTTTATTTCCATATACATGTTTGTGATAAATGTAATATATATCTATAGACATACTTGCAGACTGAGGAAATATATCAATCAAATTTGATTTTTCAAGTAAGCTTAATCCTGGCCAAATACTAGCTATTCCAACTCCTTGTTCTGCAAGCTTAAATTCTGCAATATTAGAGTTTATTGTTAAAAAGTATTCTCTTTTATTGTGATCTTTTCTTCCTTTTTGTAAAAGTGTATCCACTTCCTGGAAGGCTAAACTTTCATCATCTGCAAAGCCAATAAGTCGATGACTATCTAAATCTTCAGGAGATTGAGGGTAACCATATTTCTCAAGATATTCAGGACTTGCATATAATCTAAATTCAAATGTATATAAAAATTTTTGTATTAAGTCCTTTTCGTCTGTAATCTTTTGCCTTATGGCAACGTCAATTTTATTGTTATCTAAATCAAAGTCAGTTGTATAAGATAATACATTTAGTTTTATCTCTGGGTACATTTCAACAAATCCAGGAATAAACCTTACAAGCCAATCAGCGGAAATACCTGAAGAAGTGCCTATTTTTAATGTTTCTTTAAGGATTTTATCAGGAGAATTTAAAGATTTTTCTAAAGCATCAGCTTCAGCTAGTATAGTGATAGTTGTTTGAAATAGTTTTTCGCCTTGTGGAGTGAGAGTAATTCCTCGAAAATGTCTATTAAATAGCTTACACCCTAAGCTTTCCTCTAAAGATTGCATTTGCCGCACTAAAGATGGCTGGCTTAAATCTATCTCTTTGCTTGCCTTTGTATAACTTCCATACTTAGCAACCCAATAAAATAACCTAAGCTTCGATAGATCTAGCATACAGAATTCCTTATGAGCCATAAAATACTTTGTACTATTATATATTTAGAATGCAAATGTAAGGATATAAATATTATTTTAATCTCATTTTTTGCGATATAAAATTTATATAGAGATATTTGTTATTTGCATATTATTTTTAAAAAAATGCTTGAATTGCATATCACTATATGGTAATTTTTGATCATCACTTAGTTAAAGTGAATATGAATCGACAATATTTAGTGAGTTTTCCTCCATTAAGCTTATAAATCGATTCAAAGCCTCCCTGTAAACTTGTATCCAGTAATCTTAGGGTTACTGGGACCTTTTTAAGGGAAATTGAAACTGGAGTGGTAAGAAGAAAATAAAGTAGAGAAGCCCGCACATTGATTTCGACGTCATTGCGGGCCTCTTGTAAAACCAACCTATGAAGAAAGGTTTACATTTCTATGTATGCACCAATTCAACATATTTGTCCATTGAATTATTCCTATGGTACCTATGCATCAGACGCATACCTCAATTTAGTATCTTACCCTGTTGAGCTTCTTCATATAAATAGAATGAAGGATTAGAGAAATGTATTCTCCTCATACCTCTTCTTCACTTCTTAAGCTTCGCCCTATTATGAAGTCTGTCATCAGAGAAGATTTAGTAGCTCTTACTAAAGATTATAGAGCTGCTGTTGTATTAAATCAGCTTATTTATTGGGCAAAGCGTGTTTATGACTTTGATCAGTTTCTTGAAGAAGAATATTCGCGCAATCCTGAGTGTAATGTTGCCTTTAGACATGGTTGGATTATTAAAACAGCTCAAGATCTTTCCAATGAAACATTGCTTGGTTTTTCTCGTCAAACGATGCGCATAATTTTAAGAAAGTTTATCGAACTTGGAGTTATTGAAGAATCATATATCGCTAATAACAAATGGGACAAAACTACTAAATATAGACTAAATCTAGTCAAGCTACAGGAAAGCTTATTTGCACTTGGCTATCCTTTAAGTGACTTCACATTGGCTGAAAACCCGCATAACTCCCGAATGTTAAGTTCACAACATTCGGAAGTAGATTTTCGACCTCCAAGTGTTAAAAAGTCAGCGAACAATATTGATAAGAGATTACACACAGAAAGTATAAAAGATATTTCTCCTTCTCCTACCTCTTCCTCATTTGAATCAGCAGGAGAAGAAAAAGAAAACATTGCAAACGAGATGAAAGAGATTTGGAAAGAAGAGATTGGATCTCTTGAGATCAGCCAGTTAACTCCTTCTCTGATCCTAAGCCTTTATCAAGCCTTTCAAAGCCTTTTTGGCTCTTCTCTTGTCACTTGGAGATCCTATTGCCGCAAGATTGCCTCAAGTAAGTTCCTGATGGGTGAGGGGGGGAATAAGCATTTCCAAAAGCCTTGGCTTACTTGGGCCATTAAAGCTGAGACTTACCAAAAGATTGAATCAGGTCAGTTTACCTTAGGCGATCGCATTGCCTTTCTTCCAGAAGCACAGAGTCAAGAAAATAAGGCAGAAAAAGAAGAAGAATTACGACAAGAAATTTTCTCTTCATCATATCATCCTTTGTGGAAGAAAGTGTGTCTCCTTTTAACAGATAAGCTTGAAGTCTCCCTTATTCGTCAATGGCTTTTAGAAATGGATATAGTCTCTTACACTCAAGAAGAAGTTTGTATCAAGGCTCCCACTTTATTTACAAGAGACTGGGTCAACAAGAACTTAAAATCTCAGCTCTTATCAGCTTTAGAAGAAGTTTTAGGCCACCCCGTTAACCGCCTTAAAATTGAAGTTTCCCAAAACTCTGGCACCCTCCCTATGTCAGAGTTGGTAGAAGGAGGGTCCCCCAATAGCTCTCCTTCTACTTCCTTATCCAACCCAAGTTTTGATGCTCCTTCAGCATCAAATGCAGAGGAACATAGTGTTCCTCAAAGCTCCCCCTTAACTTATCCCAGCAGTTTAAATGCTGCTGGGTCTTTTTCAAGGAAGCTGCATATAAAGTACAATGATCACAAGTTAAATGGAGTAAGCGCATGAGCCAGAAACTATCCCTTATCCAGCCTCACTTAAATGATGAACCAGAGATAGCTGCTCCTAAGCATTATGTAGAGGGACGCACCATAGAACCTATTATGGTCATAGAGGAGTGGGACCTCAACCATCATTTAGCGTGCGCTCTTAAATATATCTCCCGTGCCGGCCGCAAGCATGACGAGGTCAAGGATTTGAAAAAGTCCATCTGGTATCTCGAAAGACGAATAAAATTATTGGAGAAGAAAAAAAATTTGAAAGAATAAAATTTTAATAATTAAAGAGAGTCTGCGCCCCGAGTACGAATCATAAGCGCAGAACTCCTATTACAACCGCATCCAAGAAAGGAATACTGATGCAAGATAACTATATCGACTCACTTTTAGGAAATCCACCTCTTTCCTTTGTTGACAGGTTAAGAGAGCAGTTTCAAGAGAGGTATAACCTCATTGTCCATCATGAATGGATGATTGATCTTCTTAATTCAAAACTCACTTTTGAGCAGTTTGAGGCCTTTGTGAGCCAAGAATCATATATTTATGACCTTCTTGCTAGAAAGCTTATAAGCCTTGCCTTGGAAAGCACTGATGACGAGTATGAGGATCTTATGAAGGTGGGATTTTTCCTTTACTCAGAAGGGTGTGAGAATCGCAAATCTTTAGATACCCCTCAAGCACTTTTGCTTTCCTGTCCGACAGAGCAATATGTGGCAACACTCAATAAGGTTTGGCGAACATCTTCTACAAACAACATACAAAAGCTTTTAACCATTCTCTCCACTTTGTGGATTCGAGAAGGTATACATCAGCTTTTAAATACAGAATCATATCGTAGCCAATTTCCTGTTTGGACGGACATAATGGCTACAGTCAACCCGCAAGAACACATTATGAAACTCAGCAAGATGATCAACCAAGCCTTTGAGGAGCTGCTGGAAGTTGAGAGTAGGAGTTGTGCTGAGGCTCAACAAGAGCTTGAGCATCTGCTCTCTAATCTTACGCAATTTGAACTCCTCATTCGTAATCATGCTTATCAACCTTAAATTAGTACCATTAACCCCTTCAAAGGAAATTAAAAACCATGAACACATCTCTTATTAAAAAAACTAAGGACTCAATTTCAGAGCAAACATTAGCCCTCTCTTTGAGTGTGTATCTTTTATTAGAAAGCCATCCCGCATTTGCATTTGCTCAAATTTTCACAGGAAAATTGAAAGAACTTCGAAATGGTCTCATTCTCATCGGTCAAACATGTGTCGGTGTTGCGCTAGCTGCGGCAGTTATTAAATTTTTATCCGGTAGAGGGGATTGGAAGTGGATTGGTTCTA
>MKUU01000041.1 GCA_001898705.1 Caedibacter sp. 38-128 | reverse complement strand
ATGAGTTTCTGCGCCTTAAAACAAGGATAAAAATAAAGTGAAAGAAAGAGAGAAAAATGACTTAGGGAGTGAATACACTGTACATGAAGAATGTACACCACCCTTTCAGGATCTTCCATGATTTTGAAGAGGACAAGTTCTCAACTTCCCTTGGTACCAGGGAAGAGAGACCTCACCAAAATGGATCTTTGACAGCGTTAAGAATTTAAGGAACGGCCCTTCACAGGCAACCAGAGGATGCTGATAGGTGACAGAAGGACCCCAACGCGTGTGGCAGGCACGGTGTGGGAGAGGAATATCGATTGGCGGTGGGTGAGGATAGAAAAAAAATAGGCAGGAAAGTTTTCGCTCATACCGTCTATCTCTTTATGAATCAGTTTATCAATTTGAAAACATCGTTACAGAGTGAAAAACTTTTGGCCAAATTCTTGCCCACGGCGTGTCATCTATGTTCGCGCCACATGATGAAAAGACCCGACATGATCACAAGAGTACCCCCGATCCAAAAATGGATACCCGGGACTTCGGCCCAAAAAATGAACCCTAAGAACGTACTCCATAAAGTTGCAGAGTAGACCATAGGAGCGACAATCGCCGCGGGGGCATATCGGTAGGCTTGGGTAATGAAAAATTGTCCGAGCCCGCCACCAATACCCAGTAAGACAAATTTACTGAGGTCAATGAGGGTCGGTGTTTTCCAGGCAAAAGGAAGAAAAGCAGCTGTTATTAAGGTTGCAAACAAGGTGAATGAAAAAACGAGTACACTGCTTTTATGAGTGCGGGCCAGGACGCGAATTAAGAGCAAAACGATTGCATCTGCCAAAGCGTAAATGAGTGAGTAAGTTGCGCCTAAAATTGAGATGTTCCCACTTGGCTTTGCGATGATAACAACACCAATAAAGCCACATATGATGACGCTTATTCTTGAAAAAGAAAGGCTTTCTTTTAGAAAAATTGCCGCAAGAACGGTAACAAAAAAAATCGAAGAGAATGACAATGCCGTTGCATCGGCAAGGGGCAAATATTTGAAGGACATAAAGAGACAAAACAGATCTAAGACTAAAATTGCAGATGCTAGAAGACTTATCCCATAAGGATGATGAGAGAAGTTGGTAAGTCCGCCGTCACGATGTAAAAGAATCCAGGCGGGAAGTAAGGCACCGAGAAAGCGAAAAAATAAAACTTCTAAGGGTGGATATTGAGCAATGATGTTTTTTGCAATCGCATTTACTAAACAAAAAATGAACACCGCCAAAAGCATATATAAAATTCCTTGGCGATTATTATGAGAAGACAAGTTTTCTGGCATGATGGGGCTCCTTGCTGATACCATAGCTGAACAATGGGATGCTTCAATCTTAAAATTAAGAAAAATGATGGAAGACGACTTGCTGTTGCTAGACGTTAGCGTAATTCTAGATTAGACTAGAGCTCAATAATTTTTTAGGAATTTTAATGGTGAATGAGACGGCAGTATTAACGGGACCTTCTTTGGTTCCTCGTCATGGCCAAGCAAAACAGTTGGTCCTTTTGCTTCATGGATATGGCGCGAATGGTGATGATCTGGTAGAGCTCGGCCATCATTGGGCTTCGTTGGTGCCTGATGCTGAATTTTTGGCGCCTCATGCACCTTTCCCCTGTGAAATGACAACATTAGGGTATCAATGGTTTAGTCTTACAAGTTGGCATCCACAGTTTCTTTTAGAGCAAATACACTCATCCGTTCCTCATTTGAATAAATTTATTGACGAGAGCCTTGAAAGCCGCGGACTCACAGATGAAAATTTGATGATTGTTGGTTTTTCCCAAGGGGCTATGATGGCCCTTTATACAGCGCTCACGCGCCCTTTAACCTGTGCTGGTGTTATAGGATATTCAGGGGCGTTGATTTATGGAGAAACGACAGGGCAAGAAAGTCAACCTCCTGTCTTTTTGATTCATGGAGATGCAGATGAAGTGGTGCCGTACGCGTCAATGGATGAGGCCCAAAAACGTTTAACTGCTATGCAAGTGCCTGTACAGACTTATACGTGTCCTGCTTTTGGACATGGAATCAATCAGGAAGGTATAGAGTTGGGAGGACGGTTCTTAAGAGAGCGTCTTTCCAAAAGATAATATAAATTTTAAAGAGGCACATAGGAAGAAAGATAATGACACGGAAAAAACTATCCTTAGTTGGGTCAGGAAATATTGGAGGAACTTTAGCTCTTTTAGGAGGGTTAAAAGAGTTGGGTGATATCTTTTTGTTTGATGTGCTTGAAGGTATGCCCGAAGGCAAAGCTTTAGATCTTGCAGAAATGTCGCCTATTATGGGGTTTGATACCAATATTAAAGGCGGAAATGATTATGCTGATCTTAAGGGCTCTGATGTTGTCATTGTAACCGCAGGTGTTCCTCGTAAGCCTGGGATGAGTCGAGATGATTTGCTTGAGATAAATACACGGGTTATCCGTGAGGTGGGTCGTAATATTCGACAATATTGTCCGCAAGCTTTTGTGATTGTTATTACTAATCCGCTCGATGCAATGGTGTGGGTCATGCAGCATGAAAGCCAACTTCCTCCCCATCAAGTTGTCGGAATGGCAGGGGAATTGGATACGGCTCGTTTTCGTTATTTTCTCAGTCAACAATTTGGTGTTTCTGTAAAAGATATTTCAGCATTGGTCATGGGGGGACATGGCGACACCATGGTTCCTTTGGTGCGGTTTTCATCGGTGGCAGGTATTCCGTTGCCAGAGCTTGTTAAGATGGGGTGGGCGACACAGGCGGATATTGACAAAATTGTTGATCGCACAAGAAATGGTGGGG
This sequence comes from Caedibacter sp. 38-128, assembly GCA_001898705.1. GTDB lineage: Bacteria > Pseudomonadota > Alphaproteobacteria > Caedimonadales > Caedimonadaceae > Paracaedimonas. The sequence goes on along the minus strand of MKUU01000041.1, from coordinate 38,312 downwards.
CGGAAATAGTTAACCTTTTAAAATCAGGGTCAGCATTTTATGCGCCAGCCGCTTCTGCGATTCTAATGGCAGAGGCTTATTTAAAGGATCAAAAACGACTTATTCCTTGTGCAGCTTGGCTTAATGGGCAGTATGGCGTAAAGGATTTATACGTTGGGGTGCCTGCTATTATTGGGGCGGGCGGTGTCGAACGTGTTATTGAGCTTGAGTTGACTTCAGAAGAAAGGGCTATGTTTGATCATTCTATTACTTCCGTCCAAGCTCTTATTAAGCAGTTGAGTCTGTAAATGAAAATTCATGAATATCAAGCAAAGGAATTACTGAGTCGTTTTGGCGTATTAATTCCGCAAGGACAGGTTGCTTCTACGCCTGAGGAAGCAGAAAAAGCTGCTCATCAATTAGGGGGCCAGCTGTGGGCAGTGAAAGCGCAAATTCATGCTGGTGGGCGAGGTAAAGGGGGGGGCGTTAAGCTTGCAAAAACAAAAGAGCAAGTGAAAGAGTATGCTCAAGCTCTGTTAGGTTCTCAGTTGGTAACACCCCAAACAGGACCAGCAGGTCAACTTGTAAGACGTATTTATGTTGAACAGGGCACACCGATCGCTAAAGAATTTTATTTTAGCATTTTATTGGATCGAGCTTCTTCAAAAATTATGTTGGTTTTTTCAGAAGCCGGAGGCACTTCTATTGAAGAAGTTGCTGCGCATGACCCGACAAAAATCTTTACAGAAATTATTGATCCTTTAGTTGGGTTTCAGCCTTTTAATGGAAGAAGATTGGCATTTTCTGCAGGAATCGAAGGAAAAACTATCCCTAAAATTATTTCTTTAATGGAGGCTTGTTACAACGCCTTCGTTAAGCTTGACGCAACGCTTGTTGAAATTAACCCTCTTATTATTACAACCGACGGCGATCCCTTAGCATTAGATGCAAAAATGATGTTTGATGATAATAGCCTATTTAAGCATCCAGACATTGAACAATTACGAGATTTGACAGAAGAAGAGCCCACCGAAACAGAAGCGGCCAAAAATTCATTGAGCTATATAAAACTTGAAGGAAATATAGGGTGTATGGTCAATGGCGCTGGGCTTGCCATGGCAACGATGGATGTCATTAAACTTTATGGGGGAGAACCGGCTAACTTTTTAGATGTTGGTGGGGGAGCGCCGCGTGAGCGCGTCATTATAGCCTTTAAGCTCATTTTGTCAGATCCACATGTGAAAGCAATTCTGGTGAACATCTTTGGAGGAATTATGCGGTGTGATATCATTGCAGAAGGAATTGTGGCAGCTGCTCGGGATGTGCAAATTCATGTGCCTTTAATTGTGCGCCTTGAAGGAACAAATGTTGAGCAAGGTAAAGAGATTTTAGCACAATCTGGCCTTTCTATTATTGCGGCAGAAGACTTGGCAGATGCGGCACAAAAGAGCGTGGCTGCTGTGAGAGGGGTTGCTTAAGATGGCCATTTTAATTGATTCAAATACACGTGTCATTTGCCAGGGGTTCACAGGGGCGCAAGGAACTTTTCATTCTGAACAAGCATTAGCTTATGGCACAAAAATGGTTGGTGGTGTGACGCCTGGAAAAGGAGGAACAACGCATCTTAATTTGCCTGTTTTCAATACTGTTGAGAACGCTGTTAAGGAGACAGGGGCAAACGCGAGTGTGATTTATGTGCCTCCTGCTTATGCCGCGGATGCCATTTTTGAAGCCATTGATGCGCAAGTTCCGCTTGTTGTGTGTATTACGGAGGGGATCCCGGTTCTGGATATGCTCAAAGTGAAGCGGGCACTTGTTGACTCTAAAACACGTTTAATTGGGCCAAATTGTCCTGGAATTATTACCCCTGGAGCTTGTAAAATCGGGATTATGCCTGGACATATTCATCGTCCGGGTAAAGTTGGGATTGTCTCGCGTTCAGGAACGTTGACGTATGAGGCTGTATGGCAAGTCACGCAAGCAGGTCTAGGGCAATCAACATGTGTTGGAATTGGGGGAGATCCTATCCATGGTCTTTCATTTGTCGATTGTCTTGATATGTTTTTTCATGATTCCCAAACCGATAGCATTATTATGATTGGTGAAATTGGAGGATCAGCTGAAGATGAGGCGGCTCATTATATACAGCATTCTTCAATCAAAAAACCAATTGTAGGCTTTATTGCAGGGGCGACAGCTCCCGAAGGTAAACGTATGGGGCATGCGGGTGCGATTGTGTCTGGTGGCGAGGAAACTGCAGCGAGCAAAAAATCTCGACTTCGGGAAGCAGGTGTTACGGTTGTTGATTCTCCTGCTGAGATAGGTGCTAAGCTTCTTAAGATATTAAACGGTAATAAAGAATAAAACCCAAATGTTTTTATTCAGTTGAGTCTAAAATAGTTAAATTTTTTTAAGAAAGAAGCCCAAGAATTATCATATATCAACTAATCCTTGGGCATTTTTTTAAGATTTAGATAAAAAACCTTCTTGGATAAGATAGTGCACATGTTCGTCAAAAACATCTTTTTGTAGTGCGTTACCTTCTACCGCCAAAGTAGCGATAGTATAATATCTTTCAAATGTATCATCGTTATTATCCAAAACACCGGCATATAGATAGCCAAGCGGTGAACCATAAGACTCCAAAGCTTGTTTAAATAAAGGTAAAGCAGCTTTTGTATTACCATTTAAGAAATTTGCTAGGCCGGCTGTTAGTAGTTGCCGCTCACGGATTTTATCTAATTCATTTGGGCTCATATCATTTGCGTATACTGTCAGCAAGCGTTTATGAGAATTGGGTTCCTTGATATCTTCATGCATAGATGAACTATATAAACTGCAAGAAAATGAAATAAATGCCAAAAGCAGGGTTGGGAGGGTAGTTTTTTTCATCGAAGGTCTTTCAATTGTTGTTACAATTTTCCCCCACCTTTTAAAAAATAATATTAATATTAGCTTTTAGTCAAATAATTTAATTTATCTTAAATTTTAATTATCTAATTAATTAATTTAAATAATTGATTACATTAGTAAATAATTAATATTTTATTTTAATTTTATGTAAAAACTAAATTTAGTTTTTTATGTATAAAAGGTAAATTTTTGGTTATTTTCGGACCCTAAAGATAAATTTATCCTTTAAATTTTATCGAAAATAGAAAGCGGTAAGATTGTTTGAGTTTAAAAAGAATTTTTTATGACCTCTATTACAAGGTATTGAGTAACAGAATCTTAAAAGTTAACAAAAGGTTATCACCATATTAATAATACATTAATATTTGGTTGATGAAATATTAAAGGTCTCAAAAAATGAGATATTAATTTTTTATCGCAATAATTTTTCAAAAATATTTAAAAATCAAGCGCTTTATGCTTGAAATTTATTTTGGATTTGTTAGCCTAGTTTCAGAAAGGTAACAGGGGGTTACCAAGCCGCGTATGAAAGTTCTATATCAAGCTAGGGGAGAGCTTTAAGATGAACAGGGCAGGCTAAAGGTTCAAGGACCACCCCCCTCCATTTCTTTTGACTGTTTTTTCAGTTTCTCCTAGAGAATATTTCTGCAAAAATAAGATAAAAATTTCGACTCTCATTCTATTTCAGTTTTTTTCTTTAAATCAAATGCCTTCTAATAAAAAGAGAGCGTTGTTAACGGGATTGTAAAGTTTTAAAGAGAAATCTTTAAAGGCTTATCTTCTCACTCATATTCCTTAAAAGAATTGTAAAATTTGAAAAAAACGTTAGACTCAAAACTATTTAAAATTTTACGGATCATCAATACTTTCGCTGTATGATTGGAAGTCTAACAAGTAAAAAGCAAGAGATAAGATAAAGAGATACAAATGGAGTCTTCAAAAACTTTGGCCACTTTTCTAACCGGTTCAAATGCCATTTTTATCGAAGAGCTTTTTGAACGCTATCTTAAAGATCCCGCCTCTGTTGATATTAGTTGGCAATCTGTTTTTGCTGAGTTCTCTCAAAAAGCATCTCCTTTTTCTTCGAAGGAATTAGATTCTCAGGATTCTTTAAGTATTCTAAAAAGCAACCCTCTTAAAACGCTTGAAGACGTACCTGAACAAACGATTTCTTCGATTTCTAATATCATTCCGCAAACGACGATAGATTCAATTAGAGCTCTAATGCTGATTCGAGCGTATAGGGTACGAGGGCATTTATTTGCAAAACTCGATCCTTTAGAGCTTGAGGCGCCTAACACTCACCCAGAACTTGATCCTGCAACTTATGGCTTTAGTTCAAACGATTTTGATCGTGAAATTTTTATAGATGGTGTTTTAGGTCGCGAAAAAGCGACTTTGCGGGAAATAATAAAGATTCTACATCGGACTTATTGCGGGTCTATAGGTGTGGAGTTTATGCATATCCAAGCGCCTGAAGAAAAAGCCTGGATCCAAGAGCAAATAGAAAACTTTAGAGGGGCTATCTCTTTAGAGCGCAGAAAACGTTGTGTGTATACTCTTGCAGCGGCAGCAACCTTAGAAAAATTTTTACACACAAAGCATCCAGGCGCTAAACGATTTAGTTTAGAAGGAAGTGAAAGCCTTATTCCCCTGTTAGAAGTAATTTTGGGGGAATCTGGACATTTGGGGACTCGTGAAGTTGTTTTAGGTATTGCTCATCGAGGGCGTTTAAATGTTCTGGTCAATATTTTAGGCAAACCAGCACGTTCAATTTTTAGTAAGTTTCAGGGGAAAGCCCAAGAGCTTGTTCATGGTTCAGGGGATGTTAAGTATCACTTAGGGGCTTCGGCTGATCGAGAATTTGAAGGAAAAATTTTTCACCTTTCTCTTACATCAAATCCATCCCATCTTGAAGCAGTGAACCCGATTGTTGTGGGGAAGGTGCGTGCTAAACAGAAACGGCGAGGAGATGCAGTTCGATCGGCTGTTATAGGTCTTCTTGTTCATGGGGATGCTGCTTTTTCTGGTCAAGGTCTTGCCGCTGAAACATTAATGCTTTCAGACTTAAGAGGATATAAAACAGGGGGAACAATTCATGTCGTTATTAATAACCAAATAGGGTTTACGACTTCACCTTCTTTTTCACGGTCTTCACCTTATTGTTCAGATATCGCAAAGATGATTCAGGCTCCGATTTTTCATGTAAATGGAGATGATCCTGATGCTGTGATGTTTGTGGCTGCGCTTGCAGCTCAATATCGCGAAAAATTTAAACGTGATATCGTGATTGACATGTTTTGTTATCGCCGTCATGGACATAATGAGATTGATGAACCTAGCTTTACGCAACCGCTTATGTATAAAGCAATTGCTAAACGTCCTTCAGTTCATTTGTCTTATGCAAGTAAGCTCATTAATGAAGGAATTATTGAAGAAAACGATACGAACCTTCTTTTAAAAGATCTTGAGGCTCAGTGGCAGCAAGAATTTCTAGCAGCACAAAATTTTGAAGGTGAAAAAAGTGAGTGGCTGGAGGGGGTTTGGAGTGGATTAAACGTCCAAGGCAACTTTATGGCTATTAGAACAGGGATTTCTCAAGAAATGATGCAAGAAATAGGGCATGCTTTATTGAAAATCCCAGAAAATTTCTCACTTCATCCCAGGTTACAACGTTTTTTTTCAGCAAGAAGTACAATGTTTGAGACAGGCCAAGGATTAGATTGGGCAACTGCTGAAGCGCTTGCCTTAGGATCCTTATTGTGTGAAGGAACGCCTGTTCGTTTGAGTGGTCAAGATAGTGGACGAGGGACATTTTCTCAACGTCATGCCGTGATTTATGACCAAGAGAATGGTGCTCCTTATATTCCATTGAATAACATTCGTGTTGTGCAAGAAGAAGTAGAAATTGTTGATAGCCCTTTGGCAGAAGCCTCAGTTCTTGGATTTGAACTCGGCTATAGTCTATCGGATCCTTATTCTCTTGTTTTATGGGAAGCGCAATTTGGTGATTTTGCGAATGGAGCTCAGGTCATTATCGATCAGTTCATTTCCTCAGGAGAGGCTAAATGGCTCCGTCTTTCTGGACTTGTAATGTTACTTCCTCATGGTTTTGAGGGACAAGGACCTGAACATTCTTCTGCTCGTCTTGAACGTTACCTACAACTATGCGCCGAAGATAATATGATTGTTGCCAATTGCACAACGCCGGCCAATTATTTTCATATTTTGAGGCGTCAGTTAAAATGGAAGACTCGAAAACCACTTATTATCATGACGCCTAAATCTTTATTGAGGCACTCTTTGACAGTTTCTTCTCAGGAAGAGTTCACTCAAGAATCTTATTTTAATATGATTTATTCAGAAAAAGATGAACTTGTTGATGATTTGAACATTAGGCGCGTTATTCTGTGTACTGGAAAAATTTACTATGATTTATACCAGGCTCGTAAAGCAAAAAATATACAAAATATTGCTCTAATACGTGTTGAACAGTTATACCCCTTCCCTCATGAGGAATTGGTGCAAGAACTTAAGCAATATCCGCAAGCTGAGATTATTTGGTGCCAAGAGGAACCTGAAAATATGGGGGCTTGGACCTTTATTGACCGACGTATAGAGAAGGTATTAAGGGAAATAAAGGGGGCTTATTTACGTCCTCATTATATTGGCCGTCCGGAAAGCGCTTCTCCAGCAACTGGCTTTTATGAGCGACATGAACAAGAGCAAGCATGGCTCGTCGAGCAAGCTTTAACAATCAATAACTAGCGGGAAAGTCTTATGATTAAAGAGATAATAGTTCCTCCTTTAGGCGAATCAGTAACTGAAGCCACAGTAAGTCGATGGCTCAAGCAGGTTGGTGAGAATATTAAATTAGACGAGCCGTTGGTTGAGCTTGAAACTGACAAGGTTACAATCGAAATTAATTCTCCTCAAACTGGTGTTTTAAGTGAAACTCGCTTTTTGCAAGGACAGCAGGTTAAAGTAGGATCAGTGATTGGTTTTGTTGATTCCGAAATTTCTGAAAAAGCGTTAAAAGATGGGCCAATTAAGGAGGAGATAACAGAGTTGGAGCAACCTCCTGCTGTTGAACAGATTGATTCTCAGACAAATCAGTTTTCACCTGCGGTTAGGAAAATGGTCGCAGAAAATAGCATAGATGTCTCGGATATTCAGGGAACAGGCAAAGCGGGTCGACTTACAAAAGAAGATATTCAAAATCATCTTTATGATCGTGAAACAAAAGTGACTTCACAATCGATGCCAGCAGCAGAGAATCAGGCTTCATCACAAGTATCCCAAACTATATATCGTCGTGAACTTCAACATCTGGAACCTGAAAGACGCGTTAAAATGAGCCGTCTGCGTCTGAGAATTGCAGAAAGACTAAAAGAAGCCCAGAATACAGCGGCCATGCTAACAACTTTTAATGAAATTGATATGACTCAAGTCATGATGGCGCGAGACTTATATCGAGATAAATTTGAAAAGCGATATGGTATTCGTTTGGGAATGATGTCATTTTTTGCAAAAGCAACGATTGCAGCGCTTCAAGAAATACCTGCTTTAAATGCAGAGATCCAAGGCGATGAAATTGTTTATAAAAATCATTATGATATAGGTGTTGCTGTCTCAACACCCAATGGTTTAGTTGTTCCTATTGTAAGGAATGCAGACCTTCTGAATTTTTCTGAAATTGAGTTAATGATTGCAGATATGGGGCAACGAGCACAAACAGGTAAGCTTACGCTTGATGAACTTACTGGTGGCACTTTCACCATTACAAATGGCGGTGTTTTTGGATCTCTCATGTCAACGCCTATTATCAATCCTCCCCAAACAGGCATTTTAGGGATGCATAAAATTGAAAAGCGGCCTGTTGTGATCAATGATCAAATTGTCATTCGCCCAATGATGTATATTGCGCTGACTTATGATCATCGTATTATTGACGGACGTGAAGCGGTTACTTTTTTAGTTCGCGTCAAAGAATATATTGAAGATTTGCAACGTCTTTTAATTGGGATTTAAAAGTGAGTTATCAATACTTTGATCTTATCGTGATTGGTGCTGGCCCTGGAGGGTATGTCGCGGCTATTAGAGCGGCCCAATTAGGAATGAAAGTGGCTTGCATTGATAAACGTGATGTACTTGGAGGAACTTGTTTAAATGTAGGATGCATTCCTTCTAAAGCTTTATTACATTCGACTCACAAATTTGCAGAGGCAAGAGATAATTTTCATCAGCAGGGCATTGTATTTGATCATTTACGGGCTGATCTCTCTCTTATGATGCAGCAGAAAGAGAAAGTTGTTCAAGGACTCGTCCAAGGAATTTCTTATCTCTTTAAAAAGAATAAAATTGAATTTTTTAGTGGTGAGGCCTCGTTACACTCAACTCATGAAGTGCAGCTCACTTTAGCAACAGGTGAACTCATGCTTCTTGGGGCACATAAAATTCTTATTGCAACAGGCTCTATCCCAACAACATTGCCAGGAGTGGTTATTGATGAGCAAAGAGTTTTAAGTTCGACAGGCGCTTTATCGCTTAAGGGGGTGCCGCGCTCAATGATTATCATCGGAGGCGGTTATATAGGGCTTGAAATAGGCTCTATATGGCGTCGTTTAGGGTGTGAAATTACAGTTGTTGAGTATTTAGATCGAATTGTTCCTTCTATGGATCAAGAAGCTGGAACGGCTTTAAAGAAGTTTTTAGAGAAGCAGGGGATGAATTTCAAGCTTGCAACTCAAGTGAAATCTGTAGAATCCAGTACTAACAATGTCCGAACAAGTGTGCGTTCTCTTCTTGATTCGAAAGAAGAAATTTTAGAAAGTGAAATAGTGTTGGTTTCGGTCGGCAGAAAACCCTTTGTCCAAGGTTTGGGACTTGAGCGTCTAGGCATCAAGACAACAGAACGCGGCTTCATTTCAGTCAATAATCATTTTGAGACAAATATCCCCAGCATTTATGCAATTGGTGATGTTATTGGTGGCTCTATGCTTGCTCATAAAGCTGAAGAGGAAGGTATTTCTGCTGTTGAATTTATGGCGGGACAAAAGCCACAGATTAATTATAACGCGATTCCAGCGGTTATTTATACCTCTCCTGAAGTTGCCAGCGTTGGTAAAACAGAACAAGAACTTAAAGAGGCTAAAATACCTTTTAAAGTTGGGAAATTTCCTTTTCAAGCCAACAGCCGTGCCCGTGCAAACCATGACACCGAAGGCTTTGTAAAAATTCTTGCTCATGAAAAAACAGATGAAATTTTAGGTGTTCACATCCTTCATACTGAAGCAGGTACGATGATTGCAGAGGCTATTCTTGCTCTAGAATTTAAAGCTTCTGCAGAAGATATTGCTCGCATTTGTCATGCACATCCAACAACCAGTGAAGCGGTTAAAGAAGCGGCTTTAAGCGTTCAAGGACATGCGATCCACATTTAGAAGTCAGTGCTTTATATAATGGAGCGGGTGAGGGGAATCGAACCCCCGTCGTAAGCTTGGGAAGCTTCTGCTCTACCATTGAGCTACACCCGCCTAGGGGCCCGGCTTATAAATGGAACATAAGGGTTCGTCAACCTCAGGTAGATGATTTTGCTTTGGCAACTCCAACAAGTGCTGGGCGCAAGAGTCTCTCATTCAACACATAGCCTGTCTGTAAAACACGCATGACGTGTCCAGGTTGATGTTCGTCAGTTTCTTCTTCAAGCATAGCTTGATGATAATTATGATCAAAAAGCTCTCCCAAAGGAGATATTTTCTTTATACCATTACGCTCAAGGGCATTGTTAAGTTCACGTTCGGTAATTTGGATTCCTTCTAGAAGAGATTTGAGGGCATCATTTGCTTCTAATTTTTCAGCCGGAATATTCTCAAGAGCACGCGTTAAATTATCTGCAACGGTTAAAAGATCTCGCGCAAAGTTAGCAATCGCAAAACGAGAGGCATCTTCTTTTTCACGCTGGGCTCTTCTACGAATGTTCTCACTTTCGGCTAACGCACGCAAAAGTTGATCTTTTAGAAGATTTATCTCTTCCTCTGTTGAAGACTGGGAAGAAATTTCTGGCGTATTTTCATCTGTGATTTCTTCATTCTGTCCAGAGGAAACGTTTCCTGGAGTGGTAGGAGTCTCCTCTTGAGGGAGTTCTGGTGCGTCAGTTTTCTTATGTTCTTGGTTCATTTTCATCCTCTTTAGCTTAGTGAGCGGCTAATTAATTGGGCCGTATAATCAACCATTGGTATAATACGGCCATAGTTTAAACGGGTAGGTCCTATGACGCCAATTGCTCCAACAATTTGTTGATGCCTGTTGTGATAAGGCGCAACAATCATAGAGCAACCTGCCATTTTAAAAAGGCTATTGTTGGACCCAATAAAAATTTGAATACCTTCTGCATTTATAGCTGCATCCAGAAGATTAATAAAGTTTTCTCGTGTTTCAAGCTCATAAAAAAGATGACGTAAACGCTCTAGATCTTCTAATCCTTCAATATCTTCCAAAAGATGGGCTTGTCCACGCACGATAAGTGTACCGAGTGTAGGAGGGCCACTCCACACGCCTAATCCAGCTTCCACGACTTGCTTAGCAAGACTATTGAGTTCGGCTTCGTGGGCTTCAATTTCTGCAAGGATACATGTTTTCGCGTCTGATAAGCTTGTGCCACAAAGTCTGGCATTGAGGTAATTGGTTGCTTCCATAAAAACGGAAGTAGGTAAGCCTAAAGGAACTTGAACCAGACGATTTTCAACCTCCCCATCTTCAGTTACAAGCACGACAAGAGCTCGGCCTGGATTCAAAGGGACGAACTCAATATGTTTTAATTTTGAATCTTGCTTAGGCGCAATAACTAAACTTGCACAACGTGCAAGCCCAGAAAGAGAAGAACTTACTTTTTCAAGTAATTGAGCAAGATTTAAACCTTTTGTCTGACATTGGCTTTCAAGACTGGCTCGTTCTACCTCATTTAGCGTTCCAACTTCTAGAAGGCCTTCAACAAAAAGCTTTAGCCCCTCAATCGTCGGCAGACGGCCTGCCGAATGATGAGGAGAATATAAAAGGCCTAAAGATTCAAGTTGAGCAAGTACATTTCGGATCGTTGCTGGTGAAAGCGAAGAAGAAAGGCGTTCGGAAAGCGTACGCGAGCCAATTGCCTCTCCTGTTTGGCAATAAGACTCAACAAGGAGGCGAAAAATTTCTCGAGACCGTACGTTTAATCTCTCAAGCATGACGAATATTACTTTCCATTTCATATAGAAATGTAGTAACCCAGAAGCGTAGAGTCAATATTTACATGGGGAGAAAGAATGCGCCCTTCTGGAAGAACAACATCTCAATTGAGAGATATAAGGCTAGAGCCGAACTATGCAAAATATGCTGAAGGATCATGTTTGGTACGTTTTGGCCATACGCATGTCCTTTGCACGGCAACCATTGAAGAAAAGGTGCCACCTTTTGTCAAGGGAACAGGAAGTGGTTGGATTACGGCCGAATATGGTATGCTTCCTCGTGCAACTCAAGTTCGTACAGACCGAGAAGCCGCTCGAGGAAAGCAAACGGGGCGCACGCAAGAAATTCAACGTTTAATTGGACGCTCTCTTCGCTCTATACTTAATTTAACAGCACTTGGCGAAAGACAAATAAAGATAGATTGCGATGTAATTCAGGCAGATGGTGGAACACGTACAGCCTCAATCACGGGTGCATACGTTGCGCTTTATCAAGCAATAGATAAGTTAGTAAAGGAAGGGACACTGAAACAAAATCCTATAGTAGATCAAGTTGCTGCAATTTCCTGTGGGATTTATCAAGGTCAGCCAGTGCTTGATTTAGATTACGATGAAGATTCACAAGCAGAAGCTGATGCGAATTTTGTGCTTACAGGAAAAGGACAGATCATTGAGGTGCAAGCAACCGCTGAAAAAACGCCTTTTGATCAGCATGATTTTGAAGCTTTGATGGAGTTGGCACGCTCTGGGGTTGATACGCTTGTCATGCTGCAACGTAAAGCTCTTGGATTAATTTAAGATAAATTTTGATTTTATCCTTTTTTAAAAAGAAGAATTAATTAGTACACTTTTCTCAAGGGGGCGCTCTTGCTTTGGCATTTGGCTTTAGTGCTTCATCCCTAAAAAATTATTTTAATCATTAATAAGTCAGTAAGTTTATGGCTGTAAGATAGAAGTAAGAAAAATAATAATCGGGAGAGAGAAATGGATGGAGTTCGCTTAAAAACACTTGAAATTCTTGATTTAATTAAAGCAGCTGGAATAATCGGGTATACATGGGACCTTGAGCGTGACATCGTGGATTGGCGAGGTCCACTTAATCTTCTTCTCAGTCCTGAAGCCCCCTTTAAATCTGGAAGTAGTTATCATAATTTTTTATCTCCGCATAATTTCTATAAGCGTGTACAAGCACTCACACATTTAAAATCTATTACCAATGAGTACCAATGCGCGTATATGTTGACTTTACCTAACTATAAGTCCTGTCCTGTCTTAGATGAAGGAGAGGTATTTTTTGATAGAGATGGTCAGCCCTACAAATTGCAAGGTACACTCACCTTTTTAGAAGATGATTTTTTAGGGCAAATTGACCAAAATCATTCAGGTTACGATACTTCAACTGGCTTGCCTGAAAAAGAACTCATGCTAGAGACGCTTTCTTGCTTTATTGATCGAGCAATTATTAATCATCAAGGCGGTGCTTATATTGCACTTACGATTGATCATTTGGAATATGTGGTATGTCATTTTGGATTACAGGCTACACAAACCGTCATCCAAAAAGTTGGAGAAGCATTACGGGGAACAATCCGTTTTGACGATTTCATAGGAAGATCCAACGGATGTGGATTTGGACTTATTTTGAAGGATTGCGATCATTGGGGGCTCGTCCGTGCATATCAGCGTATAGCTCACGCAATCCAAGAGCTTAAAATTTATGAAGAGGATCACCTGATTGAAGTCTCTGTTTCTATGGGAGGCGTTGTATTCCCTCGGGAAGGATTTACGCCTGCAAAGATTATGACAAAGGCTGAACGTTATTTATTTGAGTCTCAAGAGAGTAATGATTTAAGAACTGCTTACGTATTGCCCCAAGCAAGCTCTTATTTCAAACGTTCTTATAAATCTCGACAAGGAACGTTAAGGCATACGGATAAACAAGCCTTACAAGCTTAAGTTCTGTCCGCGTGAGAGTTTGTCACTTTTTCAACAACTGTTTGAGTGATCGATTTACCGACGACAAATTGATAGATTTGGCTGCCGATAACCACGAATTTTCCACCTGGCACGAACAAGACAATGGCAAGTCGGGCCGTGCCCTTGGCAAGCTCGATCTTTTTTTGATAAGAATCTTCTTCCACTGTGCTGCCTTTTTGTTTTGAGGGAACCCCCTTGATCAGATGGGTTAAACTATCATAGCCACCATACTGACAGGCAAGATTGATGGCAGTCCTCACTTTTGTTGCGCCAGGAATAAAAGCAAGGGCAGACCCAATGGCTTCAGAAGTTTTTGTGATTTCTTTTCGTTTTTGGTCAAGAGGGTCACTCTCATCTTCTTGGGCATTCCCTTGAGAGAGCAATGCGTGTAGAGGCGTGTCATACCCGCATTTAGCAGAAAATGCGTTAAGAGCGACAAGGGCTTCGGCTGGTACAAGTTTTGGCGCTAGGCTTTGAGCGACATCATTAAGCACATAAGGGGCAACGAATTGAGCTGCCGTTGTAACTTGTTTTAGAAGAGAAAAAGAATCAACCTTTTCTTCGTCTTCTCCAAGAGAGAGGGTCGCAATGAAAGTATTTTCTTCTTTTTCTTGGTGATGAATAGTAAAATTTTGTAAAATGTTTAAAGTGTTTGTCCATTCTTTGAAATATTGTTCGGCCTCAGATTCTTCGTCCTCAGACTCGTTAAGGTGAGCGTAGAAAGTAAATATTTGCTGTCCTGAACCCCATCTTCCTTGATAAGCATATTTTAAAGCGAGCTTGCTTAAATCATTATTGATTGGCTCTGGTCTTGCTGTGAGAAGTTTAATTTCAAGGCTTTCTCTGTGTCCCATGAACTTATCACTTACCATAAGGTTGTATGGGATCATTGCCTGCATAAGAGATTGATCCTCAACGGCATAAGTGATCTTCTTTTCTGGTGTGATTTCTCGTGTAACTTTTCCATTCTTTGCTAATTCTTCAAAAAAAGAGAGAGGAAGAGTATCAGGGGCATAACCGCTAACTTTAAAATAAGTTAATCCTGCCTCTTCATGAATACTGGTAAGGTCTTTTGTATCACAAGCATAGATTGTATTGAGAGTCGAAAAAACAAGCACCACAATAAATTGAATTAAAGGCCTGAGAGACATCATAAGTTCCTTCGTAAATAAACACCCTCTCTTTGTAATATAGGTGACTTTTTGACAATTTAAAGAGGGAAAAATGCAAAAGAACTATGCATTTTTAACATAGGCCTCAGAAAATTAGATAGAAGAAAACTCCTAGCCTTGATGGCTAGGAGCTAAATAAAAAATTCTTTTTTTATTTGCTAAAGTGTTTATAAACAAGTCCCAATCCAGCATACAAAACTAAGCCCAAATAAAGTTGAGGCAAAGTCAAAAAGCCGTAAGCAAGAGGATTCGTTTGAAAAGAAACATTAAATAAAAAATTTACAATGGAAGCCCATGCGATGCTTGGAAGACATGTCAGTAGGAAAATACCTAAAATTCTTATTACACATCCTTTCGAAATTTTCCAAGAATCTCGGATAGGTTTTCCACTATCTAAAGCAACGCTCGGAATAGCAAGAAAAAGCCGGAAAAATACATAAAACGTTGCAATTAGTATAGCTAAAAGCTCAACGGTTAATAGGATGGGATTATCCTGCAAATAAGAAGCAAAGAAAAAGTGCAAAGGTACAAAAATAAGTGCTCCTGCTAAGCTCACGCCAACAATGCTAAGTCCACTAACAGCAAGCATAGTAAAAAAAGCCTTACGGGTACGGGAAACTAAGAGTAAATTAAAATAATCTTTTCCGACCATTTCTTGTGTGGCCGTAGCGCGAACCATGCTGATATACATAGGCATTTGAAGAAAGATTGTTAAGAGCCCAAAGGCTAATAAAATGAGAGCAGTACTTGCGCTAGGCGCTGCTCCTACAGTATATGTCCAGTGATCCTTAATTAAATGAAGAAAGATATAAAGTAAAAGCATGCTTGTGCTATATTGCGCAAACATTGGTAAGATCTTTTTTGCATCTGTAAAAATAAAATTATAAGCATCTTTTGTAATTTGAAGAACTGGTAATTTTCTCATGGAGTTTCTCCTAAGTGAACAATTTCTTTACTTATAGGCTACCATAAAATAGATAATCAAATGTTAAAATAAACAAACAAGAAGACTTTTAAATAATAAGCAGGTGTGTTGTCAAAGGAACGAATTTGTTAAGCAATGGCATACAAGTGCGGAGTATGAGAATGTTCTAAGCCGTAAGCATGGTGAAGCGCCCTAACAGCTAGTTCTGTGAAGTCTTGATCGATTAAGACACTGATTCGAATCTCGGAAGTTGAAATTCCAAAGAACTCAATATTTTTCGTCGCGAGCGTTTGAAATAATAAGCTTGTCAAATGGCTATGGCTGCGTAAACCGACACCAACAACTGAAACCTTCGTCATTTTTTCATCAATGGTATATGTTGA
The DNA here is from genome assembly GCA_001898705.1 of Caedibacter sp. 38-128. Lineage (GTDB taxonomy): Bacteria > Pseudomonadota > Alphaproteobacteria > Caedimonadales > Caedimonadaceae > Paracaedimonas. The sequence continues at coordinate 22,738 of MKUU01000041.1, read as the reverse complement.
AATTCCTTCGTCGCCCAAAATCCGTAAGCATGTCTGTAGATCTGTTTGATTGACCGTAAAGGAAAGTGAGAAAGTATGATCTTCTGAAATTTTGGCATGCTGAATCATGTCAATGCCAATGTGCGCTTGGGCAAAGCAATCAAAAATACGAGCCATTGTTTTTGAAGGTTCGCGTGTTATTTCTAAACAAATTCTTACTTCTTGTGTATTGGCAACAATACCACTAATTAAAGGCCGTTCAATCATTTGTTCCTCATCTATAATTTGTGTGCCAATACTTTCTTCGAAACTGGAGAAGATTCGTACAGGAATTTTATAGACCATTGCAAGTTCAACAGCTCGATGTTGAATAACTTTTGAGCCTAGGGAGGCTAATTCGAGCATTGATTTGTAACCAATTTGGTCAAGCTTACGGGCATGTTCAACCATTTTTGGATCTGCGGTATAAATCCCTGAAACATCTTTGTAAAGGTCACAGCGATCTGCTTTAAGGACAGCGGCTAAGGCAACGGCTGTCACATCTGAACCACCTCGCCCAAAGGTGGTTAGCCGTCCTTCAGACCCGATGCCTTGGAATCCTGCAATAATTGGCACAGTATTCGCGTTTAATGTTTTTTCAATGGCATGCGTTGAAATTTCTTTAACGCGGGCTTTTGTGTGAGTGTCATCTGTTTCCAGCGGAATTTGCCATGCTAGATAAGATCGAGCTGAGATATTAAAATTTTGCAGAGCTAATGCCAATAATCCGCAGGTTACTTGTTCCCCTGAAGTCAGGACAACGTCGATTTCTTGGGGGTTGGGATTTGGGGTTGTTGCTTGAATATAACTTAGAAGTTGATCTGTCATACCTGCCATTGCTGAGACAACGGCCACAACTTTGTGACCTCGTTTACATTCGTAGGCAATACGACGTGCCGCATTCTGGATTTGCGGGATTCCAGCAACCGAAGTGCCTCCAAATTTTTGAACAATAAGCGCCATTTGCAATTGGTTCCAAAAATTCTTTATTATATAAAGTTCCTTATTATATCACAAAAAGCTATAATAAACATCAATAAAGGTAAAATAGAAAGGCCTCAAGAGATGACACATCCAGCTTCTGTTGATCAAGAAGAGATAAAAAACTTTGCGCGTCTTGCGGATCAATGGTGGAATCCAGAAGGACCGATGAAACCTTTGCACCAAATGAACCCGCTTCGCATAAAATTCATACGCGATCATCTCGTGGCACATTTTCATCAAGATGTTTCAGATCTTACACCATTAGAAAATTTAACTTTATTAGACGTGGGTTCAGGGGCTGGCTTGTTAACGGAGCCGTTGGCACGTTTAGGGGCTGCTGTCACAGGTCTTGATTTAGCAGAATCAAGTCTTACGATTGCGCGTAATCGAGCTGAAGCACAAAGCCTTGATATCACGTATCTTCAGAGTTCTGTTGAAGAGCTCTCACAGCAAAACCATCAATATCATGCGGTTATGGCTCTTGAAGTCATAGAGCATGTGGCAGATGTAAGCAGTTTTTTGCAAGCGTGTGCTTCTCTTTTGCAGCCAAAAGGACTTTTGTTTTTGAGTACTTTGAATCGGACACCCCCGTCTTATTTAACAGCTATTTTAGGGGCTGAATATATTCTAAGGCTTCTCCCACGAGGGACCCATCAATGGCATAAATTTCTTAAACCGTCTGAAGTTGATGCTGAGTTGCGCAAGATAGGCTTTCTTATCAAAGATCTGCAAGGAATGCGCTTTAGACCTTTGTATAAGACTTGGCAGCTATCAAAAAATTTAAGCGTAAACTATATCTTATGCGCTGAAAAGATAGCCTAGAAGCTGTTCTTTTTGGAGAGTGAGCAGATCTCTTTATCTTTTCTCTCTTATTTGAGACGCTATAATCATTGTTGTGTGTCTAAAAATTCCATTTAAAATAGTGTTATTGTATATGCTTAATAAAGGAGGGGTTTTTATGGGTATTCTTAAGAATTTTTCTATAGGCGTTTTCTCTTATCTCATAAGTCACTCTTTATGTTTTGCTACATCGGCTACAGAAGAGGATAAAGCATTTTTTCGTTCCGCATACGTTTACCAGTATGATGATAATTTTGAAAAGGACACTCAAAGTTTTCATTCTGATGATAAGAGTAGTCTTGAAAATCAACTGACAAAATTTGGGCCGATAAGTGTTAATCTTATAGATAGAAAGCTAGGTAATGATGCTTTAGATCGATTAATTCCTTATGCACGTTGGATACGTAGCCTTTCTCTTGCAGATAATTTTTTCACTGATGCTGCGTTGGAAAAAATAGGAAAGTTTTCAGAACTCCGGTATCTTGATCTCTCAAACAATAATTTTACTTGGCCATCTCTTGAGGCTTTAAAAATTTTAAAGAATCTATCTTATCTAAAGCTTACTTATAATAGATTTTCTCCAAAAGACTTAGAAGAATTAGCGACAAGAATGTCTACAGTACAAATAATTATAGATTCATTGTAATTTTTTGATTTGTAATATTTTTTTGGATGTACGATAAAATTGACTATTTTTATCGTGATGGCCACTTTATTGAGGGAAGCTTTGCAATTGTTAAAGGTCCAATTGAAAGATCACCTTTTTGAAGACTCAAGGCAATGGTATGGCGGGGAGGTTCGCGATCGGGTGTAGATTTATCTTGAAATAATCCTAAAGAGAGTTTTGCAATTGTAGCGATGTTTCTACGAATTATTTTTTCTTGAGCAAGCTGATCAAGAAATGTTTCTAAGCCAGAAATTTTTGTTGAAAATGCCGCAAGCGGTTGTGATTCATGATCAAAAGCCAAGGTTCCATTGCCTTCGCCTGTGAGAGAGCCCCACTCAAAAGCAAGTTTTTCAATTTCAAGCAAACCTCCTTTTTTGGTCCATTCTTGGAAAGGATTCGCTGCAAAAAGATTAAAAGTTTCTTCGAGATGAACAATCGTTTCCAACGATTCAAGAAGAGAGGGGAGTTTTGTTGCACAATGATCATTTATCTTCATGCGATAAATTTTTAAGGCAAAAGAACGAGAACTATCAGAATTTGAAAGGATTTGTTCTTGTGAAGCCGCCATTGAAGTCCTTGTTAGAGGGGGACGGATAATTTCCTCTTGCGTCAGAGCTGAGAAGGAAAACTCCTCAATGTTAACTCTATTTTTCAGCATTTTTAAGTGCAGGTCATAAAACTTAAGTGTTTTTAAAAGGTAATCTTTATGGTGAATTTTAAAGATCCCCTGAAAATCTTCAAATTCAAGCATAAGAGACGCAAGTTGAGGGGCTGGAGTGTAAATAAGCTTTGTTTTTCCGAGGGCATTAACAACAATTGTTTTAGGAGATAAAACGGTTGATTCAATCTCGAGAAGGCCGTCTATTTGAAGAAGTCCTGACCCCCATCGTTTTGATGCGAGGCGAGGGTTGAGGATTTTAACTTCAAGTTTCCAAGGGAATCCTGTAACTGTTACGCCTTCATGTTCGAGAATTGTCTCTTGGTGGCTCTTAAGCAAAGCAATCTCATGGTTGACTCTTTCTTCAAGCCAATGAGCCTGATTAAACCATAAATATGTATATCCCGCAAAGATCAAGACAAGGGAAATAATACTTATTCGTGGGAGTAAGCGGCGCAGTTTTGAGCTTTGAGAGTGGGTCATTGAGGCTGTTTACCTTTTTTCAAAGGATTGAGGTTTTCTGAAGCATTTTCAATCGAATCTTCTAGTCTTTTCATAAAGTCTTTTTCAGAAAGCCCTGCTTTAATAGGAGGGAGGAATTCAAAAATAATTTTACCCGGTACTTTTAGAAATTTTCGACGTGGCCAAAAAAAGCCCGCATTATGAGCAGCAGGGACGACTTTCATACCTGTATTATGGTACAGAGCATAGGTTCCATAACGATAGGTTCCACGTTTACCTGCGGGTGTACGTGTACCTTCAGGAAAAATAAAAGTTGAGCGTCCTTGCTCTCTTGCGCGTTTTGCACCTTCAACCATTTGTGGAATGACACTTCGCCCTTTAGAGCGATCAATGCTGATCATTCCTGCGTTTAAAAGCAGGCGACCAAACAAAGGAATCATAATGAGCTCTTTTTTTAAAATAATGACAGACTGGGGAACTAAGACTTCAATCATCGTTGTTTCCCATGCAGACTGGTGTTTAGAGGCAACAATAACAGGCTCTGGAGGAAGATGTTCACGCCCACGAATTTCAACTTGGATGCCGACGATGCGAAGTAACAACGTTACACCATGCCCCCAATATCGAGCAGCACAGTGAGTCCAATGCCGACCTACGATGAGAGCAGGTAAGGCACTTATCACAATGAAAAAAGTCCAAATATAAAATAAAATGTTGAAAATGATGGATTGGATAAAAATCATCATGACAAAGTCTCAATTCCTTTAAAAGTAAATTTTCTTAAACAATATTGGCCCAAAGCGCCTAAAAGTTTATGATATTCTCGGATAATTAAATCAAAAGTACCTGGCCACTGCCACCACATTTTATCATGAAAATTTTTGGGTGAAATGGGGTGAGGGATTATTTTCACATTTGGTAAACGCTGAGAAAACTCTAATAAGCTTCGGGGCATGTGATAATTAGAAGTCACCAAACGAAGTGTTTGAATATGGTTTTTTCGAACCCACTCGGCTGTTTCTTGAGCATTTTGGGTGGTATTCGCTGCTGCATACCCTAAATCAATTGTTGCAGGATTAATTTTCTCGCGTTCATTTAAAGAAATTTGCGATAATAAGTCTTTTATTCTCACATGTTCATGGACACCAGAAATAAAAAGCCGCTGAGCTAATCCATGAGATAAAAGAGACAAGCCTGTTGTCACCCGTTCAGCGCCGCCCGTCAACACGATGATAGCATCTGTTGACTGTTCAGGTGCTAGGACATTCTTTTGAATGCTATTAGCAAACCATAACAGACCGAGACTCCAGCCGAGAACGCTTATAAGCGTCAGGATGAGAAACCAACGTTTCATGAAAAGTGATATCCTTTAATGATGCTCGTTAGTATACGTGGTGGCAGAGAAATCGTCTAGCTTTTCTAAAAGAGCTTTTACCGCGGTTAGCAAGTCATCATAAATTGGTACAGGTTCTAGAAAATTTGGAATTCCTTCTTTTTCAGTCACAAAGCCTTTGCCCGTTCGTACGAGAATCCTCTGGCAACCGGCATGATAGGCGGCTTCAAGGTCTCGTAACGCATCTCCAATCATATAAGAGTGAGCAGGTCGTGCATTAAAGAATTTTAAGGCTTCTAAGAGCATGCCTGGGGCTGGTTTGCGACGATAATGAGGTTCAATCGTTGTATCTGTGCAAAAAAAGATATGATCAATATAGGCTCCTTTTTCCGCAAGACTTTTTTGCATTTGGAGATGAATATGATTAAGATCTGCAAGGCTTAACTCATTTCGTCCCACAACTGCCTGATTTGTTATCACAGCAACAGGAATATTTTTTTGATTTAAAGCTTGGATAGCTTTCTCGACGGAAGGCAGAAAGGTAAATTCTTCCCAAGATCTTACAGACGTGCGGCGATCTACATTAATCACACCATCTCGATCAAGCATTACTAAATCTAACACTTAGGTCTCCTGAGAAAGTGCAAACATAACTGTAGTGTGTGCCGAAATCATAATAACGACAGCAACGAGAATAGGGGAAAACACAATAATGCTCCAGATTTCAGCATAAGGGAAAGTTTTAGATGTTACTGAAAGCAAAGATAAATCAATCGTCGACGTTAACAAGGAGTAGAAGAGAGCCGAAAGACCAAAGCCTAAAATACCGCCCTTAACAGAGAGCTTTAAAGCATAGCTTTGAAATTGCTTTGCAATAAAACGGTCTTCGGCCCCAATTAATCGTAGGATTTCAATAACGCGTTCGTGAATAATAAGACCTGCATGTGTTGTAAATGCAATGGTAAATATTGCGGCAATCCCAATGAGTCCCGCAAGAATCATGATGGAAATTTGTGCAGTTTGAACAATCTCTAGAAAGGTTTCTTTTGATTTGCGGCCTGCTTCAAGGTGGATGGTTGGAAAAAATATTTCAAGAGTTGAAGAAATTTGAGGAAAGTCAATTTTGACGCGACTATCTAATGTAGCCTCAATAGTTTGAAAAGAAAGAGGAGAATGAGGTGTTGAAGCGGGATAAGCCCAATGATCAAAAATAGATGTACGTTTCTCTTGTGTGACAATTTCTATATTAAGGACACCCGGAATTTTTTTAAGAAGCTTCAAGAGTTCTATTTGTTGAAGAAATTGTTGTTGTGGGTCTGTGACCGGAGGAAGAGTCACTGTAAAGCCTTGTGTTGCTTCGTGGCGCCATGTTTGTAGAGTACGTTCAAGTAGAATAGAGCTACTTAAACAAAGGGTGATCAAGAAAACCATTAACCCTAAGGTGCCAAACACCATTTTAGAGCCTTTGACTTGATTAAAAGGGATTTCAGAGCGAACAGCCGAGGTTTTCATTTTAAGCATTATTAGCAATTCTTTCGTGCCCAAAAGGGGGATGGATTGAAACTTGGCCCTCAGCCAAACGAATGATTGGATGTGGAAATTCTGTGGTGAGATCTTTATTATGTGTGGCCATGATGATTGTAATGCCACCTCGATTAAGCTCTTCAAAAAGATAGAGAAGTTTAGCCGCATTTTCGTCGTCGAGGTTACCAGTTGGTTCATCAGCGAGAAGAATTTTAGGCTTATTCATAACGGAACGTGCGATAACAGCGCGTTGCTTCTGGCCGCCTGATAGCGTTGAAGGCATTGCCTCTTCAAGGCCTCCAAGACCAATCCATTTCATCATTTGTTGAGCTTTTTTTCGGCTATCAAGCCATCTCTCACCTTTGAGTCTCAAGGGAAGAGCAATGTTATCCAAGGTTGTTAAGTGGTCGAGGAGAAGAAAATCTTGAAAAATGACGCCAACTTGTTGTCGATAAAGAGCCGTTGCTTGATTTTTCATATATCTTAGGTCACTGCCAAAGATTCGAATGGTTCCTCGATATTCCTTAAAACCACTGTATATAAGCTTAAGAAGAGAGGATTTTCCGACGCCACTTGCCCCTGTCAGGTAGTGAAAAGTTCCAGAGGAAAGATTAAAAGAAACATCCTCAAGAATATAAGGCCCTTGATCATATTTTAAGCTTACTCTTTCAAACTGAACAATACTGTTATGCACCTTTCCTCCCGCCATTAATTTCACTATACTTGATGAAAGTTGTCTAAATCTCAAGGAGAAAGTTCGCAAAATAGGTGAACTGACATTGACAACATGCTTTTGAGTTCACATAGTAGAAAAATAAAAAGTGACTTAGAAAAGGTGGTCTATGTTCTCTCCCCTTCTTTGGAGTGCTCAGAAAAGAATCAAGATAGTCTTTCTTGCGGTGGTTCTTCTATGGATAGGTGTATGGTGGGCTTTATGACTGAAAATCTAAAGCCTGTTTTAAGTTTTAAAAATGTTTCTGTCTCTTATAAAAATCATTGCGCGCTTGAAAATATTTCTATCGACTTTTTCGAGGGATCCTTAACGGCAATATTGGGTCCTAATGGGGGAGGAAAAAGCACGCTCTTGAAAGTTATTTTAGGACTTGTTCCCCTCCAAAATGGTGAAATTCAGCATTTTCATTTAAAGCCTAAAGATATTGCCTATCTTCCGCAACAAACGGAGATCGATCGTACATTTCCTTTAACGGTGTATGATGTTGTTGCGCTTGGGTTGTCTCAAACAAGAGGCTTCTTCCAAGAAATAGGTCAAAAAACAGACACAACTATTCAAAAAGCGCTTGAAAAGGTTGGGTTAAAAGAAATGGCAAATCGGTCGTTGCATATGCTTTCAGGCGGTCAGTTCCAACGAGTTCTTTTTGCCCGTGCAATGCTACAAGATGCTAAAATTATTCTCCTCGATGAGCCGTTTGCAGCTGTTGATAGATATACGATGGAAGATCTTATCAAGATTGTTAAAAGTTGGACAGCTGAGAGACGAACTGTGATTATTGTGTCCCATGATTTAGAATTTGTGCAAAGCTATTTTCCTCAATCACTTTTATTGGCGCGAAATGTGATAGCCTATGGTTCAACAAAGGAAGTTCTTACGCTTGAGAATTTACAACAAGCCAAGCGCAATTCTCGTGAGTGGGAAGACGCAAATCTAGAAGATGATAAAACAATGCAGTTTTTTAAAAATGTATGAATTTTTTATAGAACCTTTTGGAACCTATCCTTTTCTTAGACGCGCCTTGGTCGCATGTATTGCTCTTTCAATGGGATGCGCCCCGGTAGGTGTCTTACTTGTCTTAAGGCGAATGAGCTTGATGGGCGATGCTCTTTCTCATTCTGTTTTGCCTGGCGTTGCGCTGGGATATTTATTTATGGGGCTTTCTCTTCCTGCTATGGGTATTGGTGGAATGTTTTCAGGGCTTATTGTTGCTCTTTTAGCGAGTTTTATCTCTCGGAAAACTGTTCTTAAAGAAGATGCTAGTTTTGTTGGATTTTATTTAATTGCCCTCGCCTTAGGAGCTATTCTTGTCTCAACTAAAGGAAAAAATATTGATCTCATGCATATCCTTTTTGGGTCAATTTTAGCTGTTGATAAAGCTTCTCTTCTCTTGATAGCGAGTATTACAACTTTAAGTTTGTTCGTTATGGCTTTAATCTTTCGTCCTTTGGTGCTTGAGTGCTTTGATCCCGTTTTTATGATGTCCATAGGGGGGCGTGGCAGCCTGTATCATCTCATTTTTATGGGGCTTGTGGTTTTAAACATGGTTTCAGCTTTTCAAGCCTTAGGAACTTTAATGGCATTAGGGATGATGATGCTTCCCGCCATTACAGCACGTTTTTGGGCGCGAGAAATATGGTCTCTTTATCTTGTTGCAATTCTTTTTGCTATTTTGTCTGGTTTTTTAGGATTGGTATTTTCTTATCACTATGGATGGCCTTCTGGTCCCGCAATTATTTTGACCGCCGGTATTTTATATCTCGGGACAGTTATTTTAGGTCCCTATGGCAGCTTAAGGTGTCGGCGCACATGAGAAAATGGGGGATCATATTTTTAACGTTATTAATTCATAGCTCTTTGGGGTGTGCTCAGCCAACGCCGAAGATTGTTGTGAGTTTTAGTATACTTAAAGATCTCGTTGAAAATGTAGGCGGAGAAGCTGTTACTGTTACGTCTTTGGTGGGTCCTAATAGTGATGCTCATATTTTTGAACCGACACCTGAGAGCGCTCAACTTATCTCAGAAGCTGATTTAATCCTAATAAATGGGCTCGGGTTCGAAGCGTGGATACCTCGTCTCGTGGAATCGACGAAGACAAAAGCCAAGATCGTTATTGCGTCGCAAAATATTAAATCTCGTACATTTGTGCAAGGGAATGAGTTTTCACCAGATCCTCATGCGTGGCACGATGTTAAGAATGCAATGATCTATGTTGATAATATTGAGAAGGCTCTTTTAGGGTTAATCCCGCAATCGACTGAACTTATTCAAAAAAATGCGGCTCGTTACCGTAAACAGCTAAAAGATTTGGAAACATGGATTTATAAAGAGCTCGAGAGTATTCCTCGTCATCAGAGGACCGTTATCACAGCGCATGACGCATTTGGCTATTTAAGTGAGGCCTACCAGATAAAATTTTTAGCACCTCAAGGGCTGAGTACAGAAAGTGAGCCCTCTGTTCAGGAAGTCGTTGATCTGATTAAAGAAATAAAAGAACACCGGGTAGGGGTGGTTTTTATTGAGAACATTACCAATGAGCGCTTGATTCGGCATATTGCAGAAGAAGCAGGGGTTGCTATTGGTGGAATGTTATATTCTGATGCGCTCTCTGAAAAAAATCAACCCGCAGCTACTTATGTCGATATGATGAAAATAAATATACAATTATTAAAATCTGGCATGTTAAAGAATAAATAAATTTAAAAAATACTGAAAGATAGTTAATATTACTTATATTGTTATTTGTATTGTTTAAGGAAAATTATTATCTTTTTAGGGTCAGGTATTTAATAAGATTTAATGCTTTTTATCATATAAGTTATTTTTCTCATTCTTTGTTTGACAAAGTGGGTTCTTTTGGATATATTATGGGCGCATTACCTAAACAATCTTGAGGATTTAAAATGATTCAAAACCGTGCTTTCTCGAGTGGGGATCTTGTCGTATATCCAGCACATGGTGTTGGAAAAGTAATGTCAATTGAAACACAAGAAGTTGCAGGTCATGAACTTCAAGTTTTTGTGATTTCTTTTTCAAAAAATCGGATGACTTTACGTTTGCCAATGAAAAAAGCGCAAGATGCTGGGTTGCGTGCTTTAAGTACGGAAAATGAAGTTGAGAATGCTCTAGGGACCCTAAAGAAAAAAATAAAATCTAAGAAAGCAATCTGGTCACGTCGCGCTCAAGAGTATGAAATGAAAATTTCCTCTGGTGAATTAACCTCAATTGCAGAGGTTATTCGTGAGCTTTACCGGAGTGGAGATCAGCCAGATCAATCTTATAGCGAACGTCAAATTTATCAAGCAGCCCTTCAACGTTTAGCGTCCGAAATTGCAGCTATTGAAGCAATTGATGAAAATCAAGCCATTGCGCGAGTTGAAGAGATTTTGCAAGCAGCTTAGTTTTCGGCGTTATGATATCAGAGGGGTTAATCCAAGGAATAAGATATTTTTTCATGGTATCTTATTTGATGAAGCCATTTGATGCACACCGTTCTTTTGCTCTTTTCTTGTTTGTTGGAAGCGCCCTTATTTTCATTATGATTGTCTTGGGGGGCGTTACACGTTTAACGGGATCAGGCCTTTCAATAGTTGAATGGCAACCATTTCAAGGTATATTCCCTCCCCTCACTCAGCAAGATTGGACAACACTTTTTTCTCAGTATCAAGCCTCGCCCGAATATCAAAAAGTGAATTTTGGGATGTCTTTAATAGAGTTTAAGCAAATTTTCTGGCTTGAATACATTCATAGGTTATGGGGACGTTTTATTGGTCTTTATTTTCTTTTTCTGATTTTCTATGTCCTAAAAAAGAGAGTTTTACGTCCTTATTTAGGGGCTCTCTTGGCTTTGTGGAGCTTAGGAGCCATTCAAGGGGTGGTTGGGTGGTATATGGTTAAAAGTGGCCTCGTTCATGATCCTTACGTAAGTCCGTATCGTCTTTCTATGCATCTGATGTTAGCCATTATCACCTACAGTTGGGCACTCAATTTAGGATTGCGATTGTGGTATGCTCATATAAAAACCTGGGATTATAGTGTGATCACAGCTGTAAGTCTTATTTCCCTGACCATTTTATTTGGAGGGCTCGTTGCTGGCCATAAGGCAGGGCTTATTTATAATACTTTCCCATTGATGGGAAAATCTTGGATTCCTGAAGAGTTATTTTTTGAAGCACCTTGGTGGAAGGATCTCATCCATAATCCTGTCAGTATCCAATTTGTCCATCGACTTTTAGCTATTATAACCCTCTTATTTTTGGGCTTTCTTGCCCTTCAAAGGCAGGGTTTTTATAGGGTTGTCTTTGCGCTTGCTATACTTCAAGCAGGCTTAGGAATTTCAACACTTTTACTGCATGTGCCCGTATTTTTAGCAACATCGCATCAAGCCATCGCAATTGTGTTATTAACCAGCCTGTGGGTCGCTTTTTATCAACGCCATGATCCCAGGAAGATCTTTTCCTTCAAGCCATTCAAGAAAAGCGCCTCCAGCTGTTGATAAATAGCTAAAATCATGACTAGACTTCGCATTAGCAAGAGCTGCGAGCGTTTCACCTCCGCCTGCAATGCTGAAGAGTTTTTGATGACGACTTAATTCAGCTACTTTTTGAGCAATCGCTGTTGTTCCTTGATCAAAAGGGGGCATTTCAAACACGCCAAGAGGGCCATTCCAGACCAGAGTACGAACTTGAGTGAGCTTAGAGCTAAAAAGAGAAACAGTCTCAGGGCCAATATCAAGTATCTTAAATTCTTTTGGGGCGTGAGCCAGATTGATTGTTATAAAATCCTCAGCATTAAGAGGGCCTGTCGCATCAATAGGAAGGACAATTTCAACTTGCTTTTCGCCCGCTAATTTTTCAATCTCTTGCGTCGTTTCAAGCATTGAAGGTTCATAAAGGGATGCTCCAATTTCAATATTGCGTGCTTTTAAAAATGTGTTTGCAATTCCGCCGCTCAACATAAGGACATCAACTTTATTTAAAAGATTTTTTAGAAGATCTAACTTTGTTGATATTTTAGAGCCCGCAACAATAGCTGCAAGAGGTCTTTGGGGGGCCTGTAATGCTTGAGAGAGGGCATTGATTTCCTTTGACATGAGAAGGCCTGGAAAGGAAGGTAAATATTGTGTAATGGCGTGAACGGACGCATGAGCGCGATGTGATACAGCAAATCCGTCGTTTACATAAATATCGCCTAGCTTTGCAAGAGCTTGGGCAAAATGAAGATCGTTTTCTTCTTCTTCAGGGTGAAAACGAAGATTTTCTAATAAGGCAATCTCACCACTCTTGAGATTTTGAGTCACTTTTTCGGCTTGAGAGCCAATACAATCTTCGGCAAAGAAAATAGGTTTTTTCCAACATTTTTCTAAGGCAGGTAAAAGCTGCTTAAGGGACATCTCCGGGACCGTTTTTCCTTGGGGGCGGCCAAAATGAGAGATTAAAATAATGCTTGCTCCTTCCATGCAGAGATAGTCAATTGTTGGCAAAAGGCTCATGATTCTAGAATCATCTAGGATTTCACCGTCTTTCATTGGAACATTAAGGTCTGCACGTAAAATAATTTTTTTATTTTTTAGAGCGGCTTGACTGAGATTGGGTAGAGACATAAAGCTTTTCCTCTTATTAAATTTCAATTAGATGCAAAGTAGCTTAGAAAAAACCTTCTTTCGAGTATATTTTTTCCTAGCCGAGTGGAAAGTGCTTTGGTAATATCCTGAACGAACATATTTTAGCTTGGTTTCTTGAATTTAAAAATGCTCATCACAACTCTTAATTATCTTATTTAATACGTGGATTTAATGGAACAATCTGTTGAAAAATATTCTGTTTTTGCTCTTCCTAAAAGTATTTGGAGTATAGGGTTAGTCACTTTATTAGTTAATTTATCTTCAGTGATTATCTTTAGCCTTTCCCCTATCTATCTGACAACAATTTTGGGAGTTTCAACTTTTAATTTGGGAATTTTAGAGGGGGTCGTTGAAGCAACTTCTTTGTTTACAAGGATTTTTTCTGGTGTTTTGAGTGATTATCTCTATCGTCGTAAACCTATTCTTATTTTTGCTTATGCCCTTTCTGCTTTGTCTCGTCCAATTTTTGCGATTGCAACTTCGCTCGGGTGGATTGCAGGGGCTCGCATTATTGATCGAGTTAGCAATGGGTTGCAGGCAACACCAAGAGAAGCTTTGGTTGGAGATTTGGCGCCTAAAAGCTTGAAAGGTGCTTGTTTTGGCTTGCGCCAAACATTATCTATGGTTGGTTCTTTTGCAGGCGCCGGCATTGTTATGTTTTTAATGCATCACACGAATGAGAACTATCAGATCATCTTTTGGGTGGCTGCAGTTCCTCCCATTTTAGCTGTTTTGGCGCTCATCTTTTTTGTGCAAGACTCTCCGATTGCTGAGCGTCATCATGCAAAAATTTCTTTCTGGGCTCATCTTAGGCATACGCGGCATCTTAATAAGCAGTATTGGCGCGTTGTCTTTGTTGCCGGGATTTTTATGTTTTCAAACTACAGTGGCGCTTATATGATTTTGCAAGGGACAAACCAAGGTCTTTCTCCGAGTCAGGTTCCTATTCTCATGGTTTTGCAAAATCTTTTTGCATTTGCATCAGCTTATCCGATGGGGCGTCTTTCAGATCGTTTTGATCGACGTATTTTAATTGGGGTTGGGTTTATCATTACAATGATTTCAAATGCATTCTTCGCGATGGCTCATGAGCCAACCTTTGTCTTGATTGGTGCAAGCCTCTGGGGATTGCAGATGGGGATGACGCAAAGTTTGCTTTTAACAAAAGTTGCGGATACAACTTTTACTGAAATTCGAGGCACAGGTTTTGGAATTTACTACTTGATCGTTGGAGTAACGATTTTCCTTTCAAACACCCTCACAGGATGGATTTTTACCCATAAAAGTCCTTCTGCTGCATTTTGGTTGAGTGCATGTGTTGCTGGGATTGCCTTGCTCTTTCTGCCATTTCTTGAATCTTCTCAAAAAGCAAAACGTTAAATAAAGAGTCTAATTTAATGAATACAGCGATAAAAACAGATGTTGTCATTATTGGGGCCGGCCCTGTTGGTTTATTTACCATTTTTGAATGTGGGATGATGCGTCTTAAATGTCATGTGGTAGATGCTCTTGAAATGGTCGGGGGACAATGTGCCGCACTTTATCCTGAGAAGCCAATTTATGATATTCCAGGATTTCCGCGTGTTGAGGCAAATGAGCTTATTAAGAATTTAGAGAAGCAAGCACAGCCTTTTAATCCTGTTTACCATCTTAATCAGCAGGTAGAAGTCCTTCAACCTCTTGAGGATAATCGGTGGTTCGTGCAAACCTCTGCCGGCACGCAAATTAATACAAAAGTGGTTATTATTGCTGCAGGATGTGGCGCTTTTGGCCCTAATCGCCCTCCTTTAGCGGGGATTGAAGCTTATGAAGGCAAGAGTGTTCTTTACTATATTAAGAAGCGTGAACAGTTTACCAATCAGCGTGTTGTCATCGCAGGTGGGGGGGATTCTGCTGTAGATTGGGCTCTATCCCTTTCCGAGATTGCAAAAAAAGTCATGGTCGTGCACAGGCGCCCAAAATTTCGAGCAGCACCAGAGTCTGAAGAGCAACTGCATCGCCTTGTCGCTCAAGGAAAGATAGAACTTGTTGTGCCCTATCAGCTTGAGGGACTGGAAGGACATAATGGTCAGCTTGAAACGGTCATTGTGAAGACTCTCGACGGTGAAAGTCGAAGACTTGAAACAGACTATCTCTTGCCTTTTTTCGGACTTTCCATGAATCTAGGTCCGATTAATGATTGGGGGCTGACCCTTGAGAAACACCATATCCAAGTTGAACCAGGGACGTGTGCAACCAATCAGCCAGGTATTCTTGCAATCGGCGATATCGCAACTTATCCCCATAAGTTAAAACTTATTTTAACGGGCTTTGCTGAGGCTGCCCAGGCTGCCCATACTGCACGGACTTTAGTGCATCCTGGTGAAGTATGGCATTTTGAGCATTCAACGACTCAGGGCGTGCCTCATAAAGAAACGGCTGCAGCTTAAGAAGGCTTTCGCTCTAATCGACGCAAGTTATGCTCAAGGTCATGGCCTTTTAAGTCAAACCCAATCAGGACTTGATACTTCTCACATTGGTTAATGATGGCGAGTGGAACGGGCATCGTCACTTCTTTTATTTTTCGCTGATATTTTTTCTTGCCTTCAAAGGTGATTTCTAGAGGGAAAGTTTGCTTAAGCAAGGGATTTCCTTCTCGATCAGTGATCGTAATAAAATAGTTTCCATTAAGTTTTTTGGTTTCTGTTGTGCTTCTTAACGCCCCAAAGACTATTTGAAAGCTAAGCAGCGCTTCCTTTTCATCTTTTTCAGCCAGTTCTTTGAGGGATTCAATTTCAAGGCGGGCAACTTCATGCGTTAATGTGGGATCAAAAAAACTCTGACGCGAAAGTTCATGGATAATATTTGTTGGGGGAGAAAAGCAAGAACGATAGTCTGTTGGCTGAGAGTTTTGACAGCCACCTAACGGAAGCAGGGTTATTAATAAAATTGGCCAAAAATAGTGCATGATCATCTCTACTCAAAATTGGTGATAAGTGTTATGATAAAAGGGTTGATTTGTCCCTGAACCCCAAGTACACCGAAAGAAGGCTTTACCTTTTTCAACCTTATATGGGGATGAGTTTGCATCATATGGGGAACTGTCATAATTTATACTCCATTTTAGGGACGTGCATAGCTTACTGAAGCATAACTTTTAACACAAGATGGTAAATATGGAACAAACATCCGTTCAGAAGAACACCGTTGAAATTTTTACAGATGGTGCGTGTAGTGGGAATCCCGGCCCCGGAGGATGGGGTGTTATTTTGCGGTCGGAAAGTGGCGAAGAAAAAGAATTCGCCGGCGGAGACCTCAATACCACCAATAATCGTATGGAGTTGATTGCAGCCATTAAAGGACTTGAAGCGCTTAAAAAACCAACTTTTGTTAAACTTTACACGGATAGTCAATATCTTCAAAATGGAATGAAACTTTGGCTTTCTAAATGGAAAAGCAATGGCTGGAAGACAGCTGGGCGTGATGATGTTAAAAACATGGATCTTTGGCAAAAGCTTGATGCATTAGCCGCTCAATATGACATTGAATGGCATTGGGTTAAGGGACATGCAGGGCATCCTGAGAATGAGCGTGCCGATGTTTTAGCAAGAAACGCTATTGTGCAAATTATGATGTCTCAGGAAATTAATCCTCAGCGTTAAAGGGGTAACCCTTGCAAAAGACGAGGTTTTTCACCTAAAAGCCCCATCGCATGCTGCGTCATGACCTGTTTTAAGACAGGCAATCGATTAGTAAGGCGTAATCCTATCATCCGTAGATTTCCGAGGAGTTTAGAATCATTTGAGAAGGACCGAATTAAAAGATCGGTGACGCCTGTTAATGTGAGGACATCAAATCGGCGCCATCTTTGGTATCTCTCTAAGATTTGAGCGCTTCCTATATCCATGCCAACGCGGGCGGCATCCACAAGGACTTCTGCCAGCGTCACAGCATCTCGAAACCCGAGATTTAAGCCTTGTCCAGCCACGGGATGAATCACGTGGGCAGCATCCCCTATGAGAGCAAGCCTTTCCGCAATTAATTGCGGAACTAAGACGCCTCCTAAAGGATAAGACCATCTTTGGCTAACCAATTCAAATTTTCCAAGGTAATCACCAAAAGTTGCTTGCAGTTGAGCAGAAAATTCTTGTTCTGACAGAGCTAAAAGGTGCTCGCCATATTGTCTGTCAACACTCCATACAAATGAACAAAGGTTATTCTGCATTGGGAGCAATGCAAGCGGGCCTGAGGGAAGGAAATGTTCAAAAGCAATATTTTCATGCGGAAATTCAGTCTTAAGCATGCCAACAAGAGCGAGTTGATGATATGACCAAGCGTGCGCTTTAAGGCCAGCTTGTTGTCGCGTGATAGAATTCCTTCCATCTGCAGCAACAACCAGAGGTACTTTTATCTTTTCTTGTTGTTCAAGTGTGGCCTCAATGAAGAACGGTTGTCGGTTTAAGCTTTTGACCTCATCAGGGATGCAGCACTGAATAAGAGGATGATTGAAAATCGCCTTAAAAAGGATTCGACGCAAATGGCGATTCTCAATGATATATCCCATTGCAAAACCATTTGAATCCTTTTCATCATAATGAACATATCCTAAGTGATTGGCTTGAGAGATATGAATCTTTTTAATGGGTTCAACAAAAGCTGAAATTTCTTCCCAGAGTCCTAGCGCTTTAAAAATAAGGTGAGAACCATGAGAAATTGCAAGTGTGCGCCCATCAAAAGTTGTTTCAACAACTTGAGCCGGATCACAGGTGTCAACAATCGCACTTTTAACCCCGGCTTGAGCAAGTGCTAATGCAAGCATTGCGCCAACGGGGCCAGCCCCAACAATAAGTGTACTAACGTCTAAAGAATTCTTCATCATTCTGAGAGAATAGACGATTTAAAAAATTTTAAATACCATTATTTCTATCCTCAAAGGGTCATAAGTTTGCAAAGATATATTTAATAGGTTAGAGATATGTAGTGACTGATAAGGGGATACATCAATGACGCCAATGATGGCGCAATATCATCGAATTAAAGCCGATCACCCAGATGACCTTTTGTTTTATCGGATGGGGGATTTCTATGAGCTTTTTTTTGAGGATGCCATTAAAGCCGCTCAAGCCCTCGACATTGCGCTGACAAAGCGTGGTAAGAATGAGGGTGAAGATATCCCCATGTGTGGGGTGCCGGCTCATGCTGTTGAGGGATATCTTGCGAGGCTTGTCAGGCAGGGATTTCGAGTTGCGATTTGTGAGCAAGTGGAAAACCCTGAAGAGGCTAAAAAAAGAGGCCCTAAAGCTGTTGTTGCGCGCGATGTCATACGCCTTGTCACGCCTGGCACGCTCACAGAAGATAATTTATTAGAGGCGCGCCGTCATAATTTTCTTTGTGTTCTTATCGAAGACCCCCTGCAAAAAGGGCATAAATTTGCCTTAAGCTTTATGGATATTTCAACGGGTTCTTTTTTTGTTGAGAGTTGTGCCCGTGAGAAGTTACCGGAAGTGCTCGCAAGGATCTCTCCTTCAGAACTTATCGTTTCAGAAAAGTTATGTCAAAAAGAAGAACTCTTTGAAATTTTTTCGATATGGAAAAATATTCTTTACCCCCAAGCAGAAAGCCGTTTCGATCACCGGAATGCCCAAAAACGACTTGAGGAAATTTATGGCATCAAAACGCTAGAAGGATTTGGGGCATTCCTGCCGCATGAAATAACCGCGGCTGGGGCTTTATTAGAATATGTGTCTTTGACGCAAAAAGGAGGCATGCCAAAGCTATGTCCTTTACGGCGCCTTAAAGCAACAGAATTTATGGAAATCGATGCAGCAACAAGACGTAATCTTGAGCTGACCATGACCCAACAAGGGGCGTATAAAGGAAGCCTTCTCAGTGTGATCGACAAAACATTGACGGCACAAGGGGGCAGGCTCTTGGCTTTGCATCTCTCCCATCCTTTAACCAATATTACGCGCCTTAAAATGAGGCTTGAAATAGTTAAACTCTTTAAAGAAAACAATGTATTAAGAACAGATATCAGGGAAATTTTAAAAGCCACCCCTGATTTTGAACGTTCTTTATCGCGCTTGAGTCTTGGGCGTGGCGGGCCAAGAGATTTGGCTGCGTTACGGGAAGGGGTGAAGATTGCTTCCCTTCTTCAAACTCGCTTAAAATCCTTTCAAGAGCTACCTCAAGGTTTAGTAAAAATTCAACGTTCTTTGGGTGAGCACTCCCTTCTAATCGATCGGTTGGCAAGAGCTCTTGCAGATGATCTTCCTTATTTTGCCAGGGATGGGGGGTTTATTCAAAAAGGATATCATGAAGGGCTGGATGAAGCGCGCCTTTTAAAAGAAGAAGGTCGAAAATTAATTATTAATTTGCAGACAAAATACGCGCAAGAGCTTGGCATTCCTTCCTTAAAAGTTAAGCATAATAATATTATTGGCTATCATATTGAAGTAACAGCAGCCCAAGCCGCAAAAATTGGTCCCACCTTCATTCATCGACAAACAATGGCAAATGCGATGCGCTTTACCACGGTTGAGCTGACGGAGTTTGAGCAAAAACTCAATTCAGCCTCTGAACAGGTGTTGGCGCTTGAGTTAAAGTTATTTGATGATCTCGTGATGGAAGTGCTTGGTAGAGCTCACGAAATTCAGGAAGCCGCCCAAGCAATTGCGAATTTAGATGTGTCAGCGTCCTTAGCACATCTTGCCGAGACTGAAAATTATTGTTGTCCCGAGATCGATGATTCAACCGCTTTTGAAATTATTGAGGGACGGCATCCTGTAGTGGAAGCTTCGCTTAAACAAGCCAATGCAAGCAAGTTTGTGACGAATAATTGTGTGATGGCCGAGCAAGAAAATATATGGTTGCTGACAGGGCCAAACATGGCAGGAAAGAGCACGTTTTTAAGGCAAAATGCGCTAATGGTTCTCTTGGCGCAAATAGGCTCTTTTGTGCCAGCTGCGAAAGCGCACATTGGAATTGTTGATCGCCTTTTCTCTCGCGTCGGCGCGTCCGATGATTTGGCGCGTGGACATTCAACTTTCATGGTTGAAATGGTCGAGACTGCTGCTATTTTGAATCAAGCAACGAAGCATTCCCTTGTGATCCTTGATGAAGTGGGGCGTGGGACTTCAACCTATGATGGGCTCTCAATTGCTTGGGCAACGTTAGAGCATCTGCATGATGTGAATCAAAGCCGGGCTCTTTTCGCCACACATTATCATGAACTCACGGAACTTGAAGAGAAGCTCAAGAATTTAAAATGCTACACGATGCGCGTCAAAGAGTGGCAGGGCGACGTTATCTTCTTACACGAGATCATTGAAGGCGCTGCAGACCGTTCTTATGGGCTTCATGTGGCAAAACTCGCTGGGATGCCTTCTGCTGTTTTAAAGCGCGCAGAAATCCTTTTAAATGACCTTGAGAATAAAAAGGCAAAACAAGGGAAGGTAAAGATCTCTGAACTCCCTTTATTTACCATTCCTTCAGGGGTTCCTCTTTCTTATCAGTCGCCGCTTGAAAATAAATTGAAGTCTTTATCGTTGGATGAAATAACACCGCGTCAAGGTTTGGAACTTTTATATGAGTTGCGGGCTTTGATAAAGGACAGCAATGTCGCTTAAGTGAGAAAGTTACGAGCAAAAACTGTGTTGACGAAGAGGTCGCAATTTTGTTGGTCTAAAATGAAAAAACTTACCTTGTTGCATGCGGGATAAAAAGACTGAAAAATAATCGCAAAATTATTTTATAACTTATTGATATTACATCTTTATTTCTTTTGTTCTTGTGTCGAATTTTCTTGATTTTTGTATCTGTATATGATAGCCTGATAATAGATGGTCAGAGATGATTTTCTTCTCTTATGAAACCTTAAAAAAGTTTCATAATTCTTTCATAAAGTCTGTCTCAATCGTCTCAATAAAAAGAATAATAAGGCAGGGATAACAACCTAAATTATTAAAGAGTATAAGCCTTTTAACACTCTTTTTGAGTGAATGCTTTTGCTTTGTCTTTTTCCAGGGGCGTTTCTTCAGGGAAAAGAATACCAAAAGCGTCCTGATCAAACGCTTATCTCGGGAATCATAAAACCCTGAGTGGTCGAGGGAAGGATAAAGGCAGGCCTCATCATGAGATGAAAGAAATGATTGGTTCTGTCCTTATCTTAACTTCTTAACGTAAGAGAAAAAGGCTTCCCGATTCTTTCCTGTGGGCAAACTACATAGGAAGGGAAAGGGGCAAATAATAGAAACAAAAAAAATATAAACAGGGAGATATAAAATGATGAACATAGATGAACAAAAAACAAACTTTACGAAGAATCACGGGTCACAAACAGGCCTCGGGAAGTCAACGATAATGAAAAGGTTACTCAAAGAGGATTTGAAGCGAGAAGCATGCTGTTTCAAAGCTTCTCAAGGCGACAAGCGAAGGCGTGAGTGGCACCAGATCTTCAATCGATGGTGGGATCTGATCTTTGATGAGGGAGGTAGGATCCTTTTTCTTGTCATCTCCGAGGACCAGGCTACACCAAAGACTTTGCCGCGGCGAAAGGTCGGGATCCAGGGAAGGCAGACGGGCAACGAATGGCGACAAGAGGCTGCTAAAAGGTGCGAGAAGAAAAATAAGAAAAGGTAATCGAGATGACTCATTACGTTTACATCATGACAAATAAGCCTCATGGAGTTCTCTATGTTGGCGTAACTAATAACTTAGTAAGGCGTGTTTGGGAGCATAAAGAAGGTATCGTTGATGGTTTTACAAAAAGATACAAAGTAACCACACTTGTCTTTTATGAACTTTTCGAAACACCTAGAGAAGCGATTCAACGTGAGAAAAGTCTTAAGTGTTACTCAAGAGAATGGAAAGTAAACCTTATCCAAGAAAAAAATGGGGATTGGAAAGATTTATATGAAGAACTTTTTTAGGTGACAGGAGAAGTCTTTCGGCTGCTTGAGATCCTAGGCACAGGGCCTAGGATGACGAAGGATGCAAGTTTTGAAGATCATCTGTGAGGTCTGAATAGAAAAGAGAACAAGAAAAAAGGAGGAAAAATTTTTGGAAATAAAAGAATTAAAACTGATGAGCTGCAAGTACAACCACCACACGGTCATCCTCGGTCTTGTACCGAGGATCTCAGGCAGCCAGAGGAAGCTGAAAGGGGCCAGAAAGTCCCAAGCGTACGTGAGAGGCACGCTTGCAGAAAGGAATGGGATGAATTCCCGCCCCCGTGGGAATGACATACTGAGGCAAGATACCAAAATCCCTCAACCGTATGTGGCAGGCACGGTCTCGAAAATGGAAGGAAGGCAATGAGGGCGATAACAACAGATAACGATAAAAACAACAGAAGGAGGCAACAATGTCAAAGAAAAGAAGAGAAAAAGAGATAGTGAGAAATATGATTATGCGCATAACAGGTACGGGCCAGGAGGAGGAGAAGTGTAGTGAAAACGTGTGTGATAGGCGGAAGCTAGGAAAGTCATGAAGTGAGTGACAACCAGAGAACACTTTTTCTGGCTTTTTCTTTGGAAAAGAGGAAAGGCATGGAAAAGATCCGAGAGAGGAAGAATACTCTTTCTTGTCATCCCTACGATCCAGGCTTCGCCGAGGCGAGAAGCGGGGATGCAGGAGATGCTGAAGAGATAAAGAATTTTTAGGTATGGGTGGGCAAAGGAAAAAAAGAAAGTAAAGTTTTTTCAAACAATTAATAGAGTGAGTAAAGTTTTTTTTTTCTACAAGAAGCCAAGGGTTTATATAAGTAAAGAGGCTATGCTATATACATGCTATACACGAGGAAGTATCGAGATATAAAATGCATTTACTCCGTTCTGTCACAACAATGGGAATGTTCGACTAACTGTGTCAGCGTTTAATTGCTCAGCTTCAATTTGAGCCTTCCTTCAAAATATACATCC
>MKUU01000040.1 GCA_001898705.1 Caedibacter sp. 38-128 | reverse complement strand
TATACATTAATAGTAACAAATTTCAGAAAAAACTTCAACAAAATTCCTGTTATATATTTCAAAAAAAGAACACAAATGAAAGATGAATTTGAAGCTCAATCTTACAAAATGGTTAGGTTTTCCAAAAAACAATCCTCATGGCTAAAACAAGACTCAGTTTATGAAGCTTGCTTTTTATTTTCTCTCCAGCTTAGATAAACAAACGACACATTTTTACTGAAGTTAAAGCCCCAAATGCCCCTCTCAGATAAAATTTATACAAGCCTTTGTGCTTTTTTTTCTGTCCTAATTGTTGTGGGGAACCTTATTTACCAAAAGTTTGTCGCTCTTCCGTTGTTGCCTTTTCATACCTTTGAGCTTTCGGCAGGCGCTGTTCTTTACCCCTTAACCTTCTTACTCACCGACCTCATCACAGAGTTTTACGGCAAAGAAAGAGCCAATTTTTGCGTGAAAGTGGGCATGATCATGAACATTCTGGTTGCCTTAATCATCATTTTTATTGACCACTTAACGACAACCTCTTGGTCTAAGATCGATCATGCCACTTTCCATAGTGTTTTTGGCCTGTTTGGGGTTGCCTTTGGCGGCTCTATTCTTGCCTGTTACGTGGCGCAACGACTCGACATCGTCATTTATTCATGGCTCCGACGCCTAACCAAAGACCGCTTTCTGTGGATCCGCAGCAATGGAAGTACGGCCCTTTCTTTGCTTGTTGATACCTCGATTGTCATCAGCTTTCTCGTCGTTTTCAAAATCTTGCCCGCTGAACATATGAGCGCCCTTATTGTGAATAGTTATGCTTACAAGCTTTTCTTCACGCTCTTGAGTACACCTCTCTTTTACTTAAGTGTGAGTGTTCTTAAACGATGCTTAAATTCAAAAAATGATGTTTCTAAAGAAATGATTATAGCAAGATAAAGCAGCTTTCCATTTTTAAAAATTAATATATACATACATATAATTAGAATACTGAAGTGAAAAGAATGTTACTTGGTAAAAAGAATATACTGATTTTATTTCTAAATTTATTAGTTTGCGCTTGTAATTCGAATTATTACCAACAAATTGAACCCATTCAATCTTTTAATGCAATAGATTTTAACTCTATAAAACCTGGAAGTTTAGTCATATTTGATGTTGATGAAACTCTTATCCAACCAGTGGATACTTTCTTGGTTAATGAACATACCCCACAAGGAAAAGCTTTTAGACAAAAATTAATCCAAACTTATCCTATTCTGAAGTCTGATAATCATATTGCAAGTATCATGCTTCAAGAAGCACAAAGGCCGTTGCTTGAACCAAGTGTGATCCATCATATAAATAGGCTTAAAAATAGTGGGGTATTTGTAATTGCTTGTACGGGGATGAATACAGGACCTTATGGTATTTATAATAGTCTTGAAGAATGGCGTTATAATCACCTCAAATCTCTTGGATTTGAAGGTTCCTTCAATGACATTTTGTTCAAAATAGCTTATTCAGGACGCAATCCTGTATTTCTCAAGGGCTTATTAGCTACAGATTTAAAACCAAAGGGACCAATCGTTGGTCTATTTATTGATACTCTGAAGTTGAAGCCACAAAATATTATCATGATTGATGATGATTACGATTACCTTTTATCGGTTAAAAATGAGTGTGAAAAGAGAAATATAAGTTTCCAGGGATATGAATATAAAGGCTTTAAGACTCTGCCATGGGATGAAGAACTTGCCCAGTTCCAAGCAGACTACCTCATTAAGCATAAAAAATGGTTGAACGATAAAGAAGCTAGAACTTTTATGAGATTAAACAGCGAAAAATTGGCGCATTAAAATCAACCACTTTTTTGGGGCATTTCATGAACTGGCTCTTGAAGAAAGGGCCTCATTTTAATGCCGTTGATACGGATCTTGGATCTTACATAGCCGAGGAATGGTTTAACACGTATCGCCTTCAGATTGTGCGTTGGCTTAACAAAGTAAGCTAACCTTATTTAGTTTCCTTTAAAGGGAGACCCGTTGCACTCACCCGCAATTTGACCTCATTTTCCCCCTGAAAATCTACCGTTGCGCTAACTCGCAATTTGTCCTCATTTATCCCCCGAAAATCCAATTCGGCAGGAGTCCCAAAGGGCAAAGGATAGTTTAAATTACCATGACCAAACTCAGCTGATCCCAAAACAGGAATATTAAGTTTTGTCATGTCCTCGAGAAATTCATCTTTTGCAACCCTTAATGCAGAAGGCTGATCCCCCGTTAACCCACTTTCAAAATCTCCCAAAATAATTGCGTCAACTTTTTTCAAAAGTCGTGCTCGCTGGAAATGAGTCATTATTTCTAAGAATTTAGTGGCTGGCTCCCCTATATCTTCAAGAAATAAAATTCTTCTGCTTGTCTTTAGGTGTGTTGGTGTTCCGATGCTTCTTTGGATAACCGAAGCATTTCCGCCTCGAATTTGAGAACTTATCGTCCCTTGGTATTTTTGAGCGATACTATTAAGGGGCTTAAGAGTATAGTTAACTTCCTGAGTTTTTCCCAACAGGATATCAAAAACTGGCTGAAGAGAAGTGTTTTTATTGACTGTGTGTGCGCCCTTTTCATGATAAGCTAAAACAGGACAATGAAGAGAAGGCCATCCCCATTTAGCGGCTAAGAGGTGAACAGCTGTTGTATCACTAAATCCCAGTATAAGCTTTAGCTTTAATGGTGCTGGCAGGTCCTCTAGAGGCATGATAACTTCTGAAGCGCCACGCCCCCCTCGTAAAGCCCAGACGATATCTACATTTTCATCAAATAAAACGTCCTTTAAATGCTTTTGTCGATAAGCAAGCGTATTTGCGTAGCCCAAGGTTTGCGGAACAATCAAACCGTTGCGGACCTCCGCAACAAAACCATTTTCTTTGAGAAAGGTTATTGATGCATTTAAGTATGCTTCTGTTCCTGCAGGACCAGAACTTGGTGCAACAATATGAATCTTTCCGCCCTCTTTTAAGGGCTCCCACTCTAAAGTTGTGCTACTGGCATAAGCAGAAGTTAAGTTAAATACGATAAAAAGAGCAAAAATAATTTTCATTAATATTATCCCTTAAACTTTATTATAACCATTTGAATAAAAGAATTTTATTATAAATTATTATCACAGAAGATTAAATGCTTACAAGAGGTTTTCTTGGCAAATGAGCAAGATCGTGCTACATCATTCTCATTGAAAATAATGAACGAAAGCGATTCATCCTATGGCGCAGCTCCATCGTCATCCTTCCGGTGAAGAAACTTCAGAGATCAAACAGGCCTATAAAATTCCACTTCAGACCTCCGGGCTTGCAGCGCATTGGCAAGGGGTGATTTGGAAGCTTCTCGCCTGCCTCTTTTTTGCCGCCATCAATGGCATCGTACGGTATATTTCAGGCGGAACTGGCCAAGAAATCTCACCACTTCCCTCTGCTGTCATCACCTTCTGGCAGAATCTTTTCGGATGCTTCATTATTCTCCCGTGGACGCTTAAAGATGGCCTGAAAAGCTTAAAAACGAAATATCCTCGTCTGCAAACGATTCGAATTGCTGCAGCTGTATTAGGCGTTGTGCTCTGGTACATGTCTTTAGCCCACATGACCATTGCTGAAGCGGTCGCCCTAGGCTTCACAGGGCCTATTTTTTCCGTCATTGGGGCTAGATTATACTTGAATGAGCGTCTTGGTATTATTCGCTTAATAGGGGTCGGTGTCGGCTTTGTTGGCGCTTTTATCATTTTGAGGCCAGATCAAGCCCTATGGGGCTCAGAAGCCACCTATCAATGGTATGTTTTCTTGCCCCTTTTCTCAGCGATTGCCATCGCTATTTCTAAGCTCGCCAGTCGCAAGCTTGGTGCTTATGGTGAAAATCCAAAAGTGATGACTTTAACACTGTTATTTTTCATGTCGCCATGCGCTTTAGTTCCCGCGCTGTTTGAGTGGACATGGCCGACGTTTCAGCAGTTTCTTTGGCTTGGGCTTCTGGGGCTCTTTTCAATGGCAGCCCATTATTCGACAGCAAAAGCCTATCAGCTTGCCGAAGTCGTCTTCTTAACACCTTTTGGATTTGCAAGACTGTTGTTTAGTGCCCTTATTGGATTTATTGCCTTCGCAGAGATTCCAACATCACAATCCTTGTGGATTGGAGCGACGATTATTGTCGTCAGCTCCATTTTCCTCAGCTATGAAGAGAAAAAATTTAATCCCTTCTCCCGCCCTTCTGCTTAAAGTAAGGCCAGAACCATCGGCATCCAAATAGGGGCCGTTTTCACGACAACATTGAACGCTCTCGGTAAGACTTCTGAAAATATAAACGAGAATCCATGTTTAACAGAAGGAATCAAGACATCTGTAAGATTATCAAAGAAGGAGGCCTTGAGACCTGCAGCTTGACGCGCATCCTTCCGCTGTTGTGTTTCCTCAAGTCGCGCTGCATGTGTTTTCTTAACCGCTTCTAAGAGGACTTCAGGCTTAAATTCTTCCATAGCCGCCTTGGCTGTAGCATCTTTCAAATCGTCCTTCGCTGTACTTTTCGCAGATTTACTGTCTTTTTCTTCAAGAGGGGAAGAAGAGGAGGGATGGGTTACATGCGGCTGGTCAATACGAGTCTCTTCGGAAAGAGCCGTTGTTATATGGGAGGGATCATGTGGCTCTTCAATATCTTCTGCTTTAAAGGGATCAGAGAGAATAAAAAGTCCGATTGCAACAGCTAAAATTTGGAAGTAAAGCATGGACCCACCTTATAAATTCATCTCTTTATTTTTCTTTCTATTTCTAGATTAAAATAAAAAGGTAAATATAAGGTTATTTTGTAAGAATTTTTTAAATGAGGTTAACTATCCACCACTTTAATGCATGATGGATAGTTATAGTTTATAAGCTTAATCTCTAAAATTTATTCCCAAATTCAAGTTTATAAGGCTGTTTCTCTAACTGTCCTTGGTAAAAATGTGCGCATAAAAGATGATCTTGATATAACCATCCTCTTGTCCCGGGTTGGACCGGATGCCATGCACCTCCAAGAGTAATATGACGATAATCTCCAATAAATTGAGATTTATCTTTTCTTAGATCTAATTCTATGAAAGCAATGCCTTGAACTTGAGCACTGATTCTATCCAATTGCTCTTTATCTTCAAATAAAAATTCAGCAATCAGGGTTTCTTTATCTCTTTGCAGAGGTAGAGTTTTAGTAGAACTACGCCCATTTTTAAATAAGAGTGTTACCATGAGCTCAATATTCGTAATATAACTAAATCTTGAATCATCTGGGTTTACAAGAATATACGGCAACTTCTGAGTTTTAGTTGATTGGCCTTCTTCTATCAAAAGTCTTTTTTGGTTGACCATTGTATTAAAATCAGCTTCACGCACTTGATTCTTGATCTTCACTTGAAACTTCTGTTCTGGCTGCTGATCAGTTTCTGTGAAACTTGTGCCAAAGACAGGAAGCCCATTGATCCCACATAAAAAAAGAAACAGATAAAAATATTTTTTCAATTAATACTCCAATTTAATAATTTTAGTTTTAGCGTAAATTGCGTAAGACATAGTGCAAAATGCCGCCATTTTTAAAGTAGTCTCTTTCATCCAATGTGTCAATCCGGCACTTTAGTTGAATGTGCTCAATGTTCCCATTATCACGATGAATAATACCCTCGACAATCATCCCAGGTGTTAACCCTTGCTCAAACCCTTGAATATCAAAAATTTCTGAACCGGTGAGCCTCAGTGTTTTTCGTGTCATGTCTTGCATAAATTCAAGCGGTAGAACGCCCATTCCAATGAGATTCGAGCGGTGAATCCGCTCAAAACTTTCTGCAATAATCGCCTTAACACCCAGCAATCTTGCCCCTTTTGCGGCCCAATCTCGAGAAGAGCCTGAACCATATTCACGACCGGCAACAATAATCAGCGGCGTCCCTTCTTCTTGATATCGCATCGCGGCATCATAAATAGACATCATATCGCCTGAAGGGACATGCTGTGTCATGCCGCCTGTGACATGCGGAATCATTTCATTTTTTAAGCGGATATTTGCAAAAGTTCCTCGCATCATAACTTCATGATTTCCACGACGTGCCCCATAAGAATTAAAATCCTCAGGTTTTATGCCATGGCTTATCAGATATTGCCCCGCTGGACTTTCAATTTTAATGGACCCCGCCGGCGAGATATGATCCGTTGTAATACTATCGCCTAAAATTGCCAGAAGACGAGCCGATTTTATGGCCTTTAACGGCTGGGAATCACTTGAAATATCGTTGAAGAAAGGCGGCAATTTAACATAAGTACTGTCCTTCTCCCATGCATACGTTAAACCTGTTTTCCCGACCAATGTTCGCCACACCTGGTCTCCTTCAAATACCTTTTCATAGCGGTTACGAAACATCTCGGGCGTGAGGTAGTTACCGATTGCTTGGTTTATCTCCTCTTGTGAAGGCCATATATCTTTTAAATAAATAGGCTTGCCATTCGTCCCTATTCCCAAAGGATCGCGTACTAGGTCAATATCAACTGTCCCCGCTAAAGCATAAGCCACAACTAAAAGAGGAGAAGCCAAATAACTCAATTTGACTTGAGGATGAATTCGACCTTCGAAATTGCGATTTCCTGATAAAACGCTTGCAACGGTTAAGTCATTTTCTTCAATTGATTGGGCGATTTCTGGTAACAATGGACCCGAATTCCCAATGCAAGTGGTACAACCGTATCCAACTAAATAAAAGCCTAGTTCTTCAAAAACTTTTTGTAGTCCAGCTTTTTCCAAATAATCGCTTACAACCTGAGATCCTGGCGCTAAAGATGTTTTAACCCACGGTTTGACTTTTAATCCTTTCTCAAGTGCTTTTCGCGCCAAAAGCGCCGCTCCCAGCATAACAGAAGGATTCGACGTATTGGTGCAACTCGTTATTGCCGCAATAGCGACATGCCCATCTTCAAGCGTAAAATGATCATTTTCTAAGTGGACAGGGGCCTGGGATTTTACTTTATTCTCATGCTCCAAAGCACTCACAAATGATTTTTTGACCTCCGAGAGAGCCAGCTTATCTTGGGGTCTTTTCGGCCCCGCCAATGTAGGCTCAACCCGCTGCAAATCTAGCTCAACAATTTCGCTATAGACAGACTTATGATGGCGATCATGCCAAAGCCCTTGTTCTTTTGCGTAAGCCTCAACAAGTCGGACACTATCAGCAGCACGTCCTGTAAAAGTTAAATAATTTAAAGTTTCTTGATCAACAGGGAAAAACCCACAAGTTGCGCCATATTCAGGCGCCATATTTGCAATTGTTGCTCGGTCTGCAAGTGAAAGCCCTTGAAGACCTTCTCCATAAAATTCAACAAACTTTCCGACAACCCCCTTCATACGAAGAATATGTGTGATTGTAAGCACTAAATCGGTTGCTGTTGCGCCTTCAGGTAATTTTCCAATCAGCTTAAATCCAATGACATCAGGAATACGCATGGAAATAGGTTGTCCCAACATTGCAGCTTCCGCTTCAATACCACCAACACCCCACCCTAACACAGAAAGACCGTTGATCATGGTTGTATGGCTATCTGTGCCAACAAGCGTATCAGGATAAGCATACCATTCGCCTTCAATATCCTCCCGCCAAACAACTTGGGCGAGATATTCAAGGTTCACTTGATGACAAATACCGGTTCCCGGCGGCACCACACGAAAATTATTAAATGCCTCTTGCCCCCATCTCAAAAAAGCGTATCTCTCTTTATTTCGTTGATATTCAAGGCTTACATTTTCTTGAAAAGCGCTTTTATTTGCATAAGAATCAACCATCACAGAATGATCAATCACAAGATCAACAGGGACTAACGGATTAATTTTTTGAGGATCTCCTCCAAAATCTCTAAAGGCTTCTCGCATGGCAGCAAGATCGACAATCGCAGGTACACCTGTGAAATCTTGCATAAGAACACGCGCCGGTTGGAAAGCAATTTCCTGAGATGAAGTCTTGTTCTTTAGCCATTCATGAAATGCTTTTATATCCTCTATTCGAATTGTATGACCATTCTCAAAACGAAGAAGATTTTCAAGAAGAATCTTTAAAGAGTAGGGTAATCGCTCTAAGCCAGAAAAATGCTTTTGAGCTTCCTGAAGACTAAAATAACTATAGGCTGTTTTATCACAGATTATCTTCTTTTTGGTACCTAGCGAATCTTGGCCAAACTTTGCCATTACACCCCCCTGTTTAGACTTATAAGAATAACTTTATCACAGCCTTAAGAGCTCGAATAGTCATTGATTAGCCCAATTTTACCCAAACAGGAGCATGGTCAGATGCTTTCTCAAGGGCGCGTGTTTCGGATTCAATGCCGGCTGATTCAAAACGATCCGCAGCTTGCGGTGAAAGCAAAAGATGATCAATGCGAAACCCTTTATTTTGTGCCCATGAATTAGCTCGGTAATCCCACCAACTGAAAAGATGTTCGCCTTGAGGAGTCCCTTCCGGGTATTGGACGCGAATCGCATCCGTGAGGCCCAACCATAAAAGCTCGCGAAAAGCCTCTCGTTCTTTTGGGCTTGTTAAAATTTTCTCGCCTTTAAAAGCCTCTTCATTCGGTCCATCAGCAAGAAAAGGAGCCACATTATAATCACCTCCCCAAACAGCAATCTCTTTTGCTTCTAAGGATTTCTTCATGTGAGCTTTGAGTTTTTGATAGAAATTTAACTTATAATAGAATTTATCAGATCCTACTTCCTGGCCATTAGGAACATAAATGGATGCAACACGCACAGAGCCTACTAAAGCCTCAATATAACGCGATTGCGGATCTTCAAAATCCGGCAGACCTCGTACAACATCTTCAATAGGGAATTTGGATAAAATAGCAACACCATGGTAAGTTTTCTGGCCATGCAACGCGATATTGTAACCAAGATCCTCAAAAACCTCTGATGGAAAAGCAGAATTCTCGCATTTAATTTCTTGAAGCAAAACAATGTCGGGGGTGTTTTCGCGAAGCCAATTCACAACAATTGAAAGTCGCGCCTTAATGGAGTTAACATTCCATGTCACAATCTTCATTTAAATCACCGAAAAGGAATTACCACAACCACAAGCTGACTTTGCATTAGGATTCTTGATGACAAAAGCTGCCCCGATAAGTTCTTCAACATAATCTATGGTTGAACCTTGAAGGATTTCATAAGTCATTTTATCCATAATAACTTCAACCTGTGCAGGCGATGAGAAAATGATATCTTCCTCTAAATATGTATTCTCAAAATGCAAAGTATATTGAAAGCCTGCGCACCCCCCACTATCTACGTTGACACGTAGCCGTTGTTGCTTTTGATCCTCCCTCCTAAGAGCTAAAATTTGATTTTCTGCTCTTGAAGACATAAAAAACCCTGCTCCTTCTATCACAGAAGTCGTTTGCAAGGGCATATCGGAAAGAATCTCAGTCATAAAATTTCCTAGGTGATTTTTGACACAGCCTTTTTTTTACTATAAATAGCAGAAGCAAAGTAAAATGAAAACAAGATGAATTTCTTTCCCGTCAAAGGAGATTATTTAATGCAGCAAAGCAAGTGGGATCAAGAACGTTATTCTCAAAATAAGCCTAGTACATCATTCAAAGCCCTCTTCCTGAATACGCCTTTACGTTATGTGATCGGACTTTGTATCGTTGCAGTCTCATTATTTGGCTTCTGGCGGATCACGGACCCAGGATCAGATCAGCTCCCAGCAGGAACAATTCCTATTATAAAACCATTAGAGGGCCCCGCAAAAGTACGACCCACTACGAATCCTAAAGACACTCATGAAGATAAAACAATATATCAAAAACTTTCTAATACCCAAGACTCACAAAAAGTTGAGCATTTATTAGGAGGTCCTGAAGAACCTATTGCGCGCCCTTTAAGCTTACCTGAAGAGTTTATAGGTGAATTTTTAGAAGATAAGACAGAATTATCTCTGCCAGCTGCTAAAGCGAGCAAAGACAATCAAAATTCGCCCAAAATTCAAACGTCAGAAATCCAAAAAGAAACATCAAATGGTCTTTCTAAGGAAAATGATTTAGAAGAAGTTAAACCAGCAAATGTTGCAATCTCAGGTTCTAATGTAAAAACTTCTCAAGAGAAAAATACATCTTCCCAAGAACGATACTGCTTACAACTCGGAACTCTTAAAACGGAAGAACAAGCAAAGTCAGAATGGAAACGCTTAAGTTCACGGCAAGTGCTCAAGCCTTATCTTCTTCATCTTAAACCGGAATTTAAAAAAGTTGATTTAGGCAATGATACAGGCGTAAGAATTCGTCTCATTGCTGGCTCTTTAACGAAAAAAGAAGCCCAACATCTCTGTCAAGAGCTTACAAAGATTAGCGCAAAACATAATATTACTTTAGGGTGTCGAGTCAAAAAAAGATGAAGATAAAAACGTGATTAGCGAATTATTCATTAAGATTTCAATCCTGGGACTTCCGATCATGATTGCAATCACTTTTCATGAAGCGGCTCATGGTCTTGTTGCCTATTTAAGAGGCGATGATACAGCTTACCGCCTAGGGCGTGTAAGCTTTAACCCCTTTAAACACATTGACCCTTTAGGCACCATTGTCATCCCTGGCATTCTACTTTTGAGTCAAGCGCCTTTCTTGTTTGGATATGCGAAACCCGTTCCTGTCGCTTTTGAGCGTCTTAAAAATCCACGGTGGGATACGATTTTGGTTGCTGCCGCAGGTCCTTTAACAAACATGGTACTTGCCATTATTTCAGCTTTGGTTCTCAAGAATTTAAGTTTAGAAACTGACCCTAATATTTATTTAATTGAGATCATGAAGACTTCTCTTTATACAAACGTTGTGCTTGCCGCCTTTAATTTACTGCCTATCTTGCCTCTTGATGGAGGACGTATTGCTGTTGCTCTATTACCTCGCCAACTGGGACAACAGATTGCTGGACTTGAGAGGTGGAGCATGGCTATATTAATTGGTGGGCTTATGATTTTACCTTTAATCTTAACGGGGTTAGGCTTTCATTTTAGCCCCATTAGTTGGCTTCTAGAGGCTCCTATTAAAAAGTTGCTTAAGGGAATTGAATTTATCATTGGATAATATGAAGGAAATTTAAATGGGTTTAAGTACAAGTCATATCTTACTTCTTATTCTAGTTGCTTTTCTCGTTTTTGGCGCAGGAAAGCTTCCTCAACTTATGTCCGATTTTGCAAAAGGTCTTAAGGCCTTTAAAAAAGGACTGAATGATGAAGAACCCGCACAAAAAAAAATTGTTTCCTCTAAAAAGCCTTCCAAAACGCCTTCTAAAAAACCTAAAAAGAAAAGCTAGCAATTGTTAAATGTTTGAATTTGGCGCCTTTAGTGAAATACTCATTATCCTGATCGCAGCGCTTATTTTAATAGGCCCCAAAGAGCTTCCTCGTGTGCTTTATCAATGTGGACGATGGCTTCAAAAAATCCGCCATCTTAGTCAACAGTTACGTCAAGGTTTGGATGATTACGTTGAAGATGGTGTTTTTGATGAATATGTTGAAGCTCACAATAAAAAACATCTAAAAACGAACTCACAAACAAAGACTCCTAAAAAAAAGACGGTTAGAAAAGAAAAACATGAGTGAGAAAGTCGCCACTCCCCTTGTTGATCACCTCCTTGAACTTCGACGTAGGCTCATCTATGTCTTGGGAAGCTTTCTCCTTGCTTTTATTGTGAGCTATCAATTTTCTGATGAGATTTTTGCCATTCTTGTAAAACCACTTGCAAACGTTCTTGAAGGAAAAACCGGCCGTCGTCTTATTTATACGGGTCTTGCTGAAGCTTTTATGACCTATCTGAAAGTTGCTCTTTTTACCGCGACATTTATCACGCTCCCTCTTTTAGCGATCCAAGTATGGCTTTTCATTTCTCCTGGCTTGTTTCCAGTTGAAAGAAAAGTTCTTCTCCCCTTCTTAATGTTAACGCCCTTATTTTTTGGAATCGGCGCCACATTTGCCTATTACCTTATTATTCCTCCCGCTTGGAAATTTTTTCTTGCTTTTGAAGAAACAAAAGCCAGCAATATTCTTCCTATTCAACTCGAAGCTCGAGTCAGTGAGTACCTTTCAATTGTCATGCAGCTCATTCTTGCTTTTGGGACGAGTTTTTTACTTCCTGTTCTTTTAATTCTTCTCGGTAGAATTGGCGTCATTACCTCTCATGCGTTAGCCAATAAAAGAAAATATGCTTTTTTATTAATATTAATTGTTGCCGCTTTTGCTACCCCCCCAGATGTTCTTTCGATGCTTGGTCTCGCTTTCCCTCTTTACTTCTTGTACGAAACATCTATTTTTTGTGTATATTTCTTTGAAAAACGAGGATCACATGCTTGATATTAAGTGGATTCGTGAGAATCCAGAAAGTCTTGACAAAGCGCTCCAGCGACGCGGCGCCCAACCCCTTTCCACACAAGTGCTTGCACTTGACAGTGAACGTAGAGCTTATCAAACACAAATCCAAGAACTACAGAATGAAAGAAACACTTTAGCTCGTGTGATTGGCGAGGCTAAACAGCAAGGCCTTGAACCAACAGAAAAAATCTCGCGTGCTAATCAGATTAAAGAGCTCCTTCCTCAATTAGAGCATCAAGAGCAAGAAGTCGCACTTAACCTCACCAATACCCTTGGTATGATCCCGAATATCCTTTTCGATGAAGTTCCAGATGGCAAAGACGATTCTGATAATGTCGCCATTCGTCACTGGGGCGATCCTTCTTCTTTTAACTTTACCCCCAAGCGCCACTTTGAAGTTGGAGAAGCTTTGGGATTAATGGATTTCAAGACAGCCGCTAAAATGTCGGGTGCACGTTTTGTGGTGCTAAAAGGAGACCTTGCACGGCTTGAACGGGCTCTTGGACAGTTTATGTTAGATCTCCACAGCCGTGAGCATGGATATCAAGAGGTCTCGCCGCCCCTTCTCGTACGAGATGAAGCTTTATTCGGAACAGCACAACTTCCTAAAATGCGGGGGGAACAATTTTTAACAACAGATGGTCTTTGGCTTATTCCGACTTCCGAAGTTTCATTAACAAATTTAATTCGTGAAGAAATACTTGAAGAATCTGCTTTGCCCCTTCGTTATGCTGCTTATACCCCTTGCTTTAGATCAGAAGCGGGTGCCGCAGGAAAAGATACGCGTGGGATGATTCGTCAGCATCAATTTTATAAAGTGGAATTAGTCAGTATTACGCTGCCTGAGAATTCAAAAGAAGAACATGAACGCATGACCAAATGTGCCGAAGAAGTCCTCAAACGGCTCAAATTGCCCTATCGCGTGATGATGCTATGTGCGGGTGATACCGGTTTAAGTCCCCATAAAACATATGATCTAGAGGTTTGGCTCCCTGGTGAAAATTGTTATCGAGAGATTTCAAGTTGCTCTAACTGCGGAGACTATCAAGCAAGACGTATGCATGCTCGCTACCGCCCTACAGCAAGCGCATCAGCTAAAAAATCTGTTGAATTAGTTCATACGCTTAATGGCTCTGGTGTGGCTGTTGGGCGAGCTTTAATTGCTATTTTAGAAAATTATCAACAAGAAGATGGCTCAGTCATCATTCCTGAAGCCTTGCGCCCCTATATGAATGGTCAGGAAAGAATATTGGCATGATTAAACGAACGGACCAACCTCTTAGAATCCTTCTGTCAAACGATGATGGTATTCATGCCCCAGGACTGAAAATTTTAGAGAAAATTGCTCGTACTTTAAGTGATGATATTTGGATTGTTGCTCCTGAGTCCGAACAAAGTGGTGCTGCTCATTCATTAACCTTGGGTCGTCCCTTAAGAACTCGTCAACTAGGCGAGAAAACTTTTTCTATTGATGGAACGCCCACTGATTGTGTGATGATTGCGCTCAATAAACTAATCACCGACCGCCCTCCTGATCTTATGTTATCTGGCGTTAATCATGGAAGCAATCTTGGAGAGGATGTAACCTATTCCGGGACAGTCGCAGCAGCCATGGAAGCGACCCTTTTTGGTGTGCCGGCGATTGCTTTAAGCCAAGAAATTTCGGATCATACGAATTTTTCTTACGAGCCTGCTCAACACTTTGCACCTGAAGTTATTAAAAGACTCTTGACCCAAACATGGCCAATTGATGTTCTATTAAACATTAACTTTCCTCATATTTCTCTAGAGAAAATCAAAGGGGTTCGCGTTGTTAAACAAGGTCTTCGCAATATTAATGATTCCATTTTTGAATGGAAGGATCCTCGTGGAAGACCTTTTTTCTGGATTGGTGGAACAATTCGAGATAATAGCCCGACTGAATCTGATACAGATCTGGAAGCAGTCCAAGATGGTGCTATTTCAATCACACCTCTTCATTTAGATTTAACGCATTCTTCAACTCTTGAAACCTTAAAACTTGCTTTTTTATAACATGAAAAAAATTAACTCTTTCTCTTTACTTATTCTTTTTGTCCTTCTCTTGACGGCATGTGAATCTCGCAAAGGCCCCCCGGCTCCCGTAAGTTATGGATATTCCTTGCCACAACCTTCAACTACACCTGCTCCTCTTTCTCCGGGGCCGAACCTTGAAAACCCCCACCAGCATAATTTAAAGCCTAAAACAATTATTGTGGGTGAAAATGAGACGCTTGTTATGATTGCTCAAAAAACTGGCGTCCCAGCTTATCAACTCATTGCCTTAAATAATTTAAAAAAACCTTACGCATTAAAACCTGGACAACATTTACGCCTCACAGAAGATGCTCCTATTAAGGATTCCTTCATGTCTGAAGAAAAATTTTCAACAGAAACGACATTAGAAGACACCGGCGATGATATGGATACAGCTCCAGCAATTCTTCCTGCTTCCAAACCTAAAAGGAAATTAACTGACGCCGAAAAAGAGCTCATAGCATCGCTTCAACAAGAAAAGAAAGCAATGTTGCAAGAAACTAATAATTTGCCAGAGCAAGCTCCGCCTTTGCCCTCAAGCCCAAACAAAAATTCTAAGAAGCAAATACCCTCTGAAGAAGTGCCGTCTGTTGCTGAAGCCGATCTTGATCAAGATGAATCAATCCCTTCTCCTCAAATTGAAAAATTCCCGCCTGTTCAGAAAGACGTAAATACATCCAACACTAAAAAATCACCTTCAGAAGCACCTAAATTCTCATGGCCGGTTAAAGGAAAAATCATTTCTAGTTTTGGACCGGGGCAAGGTACTTTACAAAACGATGGGATTAACATTGCTGCGCCAAAAGGCACGCCAATTATTGCGATTGAAGACGGAGTTGTCGTGTATGCTGGAAACGAAATGCAAGGATTTGGAAACCTCATTTTGCTCAAGCACCCAGGCGGGTGGATGAGTTCTTATGGGCATGCAGCGAAACTTCTTGTAGAACGCGGTGCGAAAGTTCAAAAAGGCCAATCTATTGCTCTTGTTGGAAATACTGGCAGCGTCAATGAGCCTCAACTTCATTTTGAGTTGCGCAATATGAAACAAAATGGGAAAGTTGTTAACCCAGAACTTTATTTAGAATAAAATAATAACGGATTTGCCCTTTCTCCAATTTATCGCTAAAGTGTATTTTTGTTATTGAACTTAATTAAGGATGAATTGAATGTACTTATTAAATATTATTTTCCCTGAAGCATATGCTCAAGCAGCTCCGGGAGCCGCTCAAGGCTTAGATTTTATGAGTTTTGCCCCTCTCGTGGTCCTCTTTGCCGCCTTATACTTTATTGTTATACGCCCTCAGACAAAAAAGGCTAAAGAACATCGAGAAATGTTAAATGCTTTACGTCGCGGCGATCAAGTCGTTACTTCTGGCGGTGTGATCGGAACAATCACTAAAATTGAAAATGACAATGAAGTTATCGTTGAGATTGCTGCAAATGTTAATGTACGCATTGTTCGTTCCATGATCGCTCATGTTCTCACAAAGCCACAACCTTTAAGCAATAAAGAAGAAACTAAATCTGAGTCCCCGATTAAAGCAAAGAAGCCAACTGTAGCGACGCTAAAAAATAATAAACCGAAAGCTACCGCCCAAGAATCCGTTGTAAAAAAGGCTAAGAAATAGGCTACACAAATGTTAACTTTTGCGCGATGGAAAGTTCTTACATCCTTCATTTTATGCTTGTTTGGTCTTATTTATGCTTTTCCTAATTTTGTGAGTGAAGAGACGCTTAAAAAAGTTCCATCCTGGTTTCCACATGAACGAGTTAATCTAGGCCTAGACCTGCAAGGAGGATCTCACTTATTGCTTGAAGTCGATGTCAAAGCTGGCTTAAAAGAACGTCTCTCCTTTACCCTCGATAGTCTTCGGAAAACGTTGCGCGCTGAAAAAATAGGCTATCTCGATCTTTCCTTAGACTCGACAGGAGACTTCATTACTTTTCAGCTGCGTGATCAAAACCAAGCTGAAAAGATAAACGCTATTATCAAAAAAATGGATCCAGAACTTGAGGTAATTTTAGAAGGAAAGATTTGTAAAATCACTTTTACAAACGCGTCAATTGCAGAACGTCAGCGAAGTATTGTGGATCAATCAATCGAGATCGTCCGTCGACGAATTGATGAACTAGGCACAAAAGAGCCGAGCATTCAACGTCAAGGAGATGACCGTATTTTGATTCAAATTCCAGGGCTTTCTGATCCTGGGCGTGTTAAAAATTTGCTTGGAAAAACAGCAAAAATGACGTTTCGCCTACTGCATGATGAACACCCTTATGCCTCTAATCTAGAAGACGTCGCTCCCCCAAGTACTGAAATTTTACCAAGTGATGACGTACGGCAAGATGGAAGAAAAATCTTCTATGTGGTGCGTAAAGAAAATCTTCTTGGTGGAGAAAGTCTTGTCGATGCGGGAGTAAATTTTGATGAGTACCATCGTCCGCAAGTTTCATTTCGATTCGACAATTTAGGCGCCAAAAAATTTGGAGATATAACAAGCCAAAATATTCATAGGCAATTAGCTATTGTCCTTGATGGAAAAGTGATAAGCGCGCCAACCATCCAAACACCGATTACAGGTGGAAATGGCGTTATTATGGGAAAGTTCACGGTCCAGGAAGCAAATGATTTAGCTCTTTTAATGCGTGCTGGTGCCTTGGTTGCCCCTCTTGTTGTCCTTGAAGAGCGTACCGTGGGACCAGATTTGGGGGCTGATTCAATCGCCTCTGGAAGGTATGCAACTATGCTTTCAGTTGTTATGGTTGCTGTCTTTATGCTGGTTGCTTATTCGCTTTTTGGGTTCTTTGCCAATATTGCCATGTTGTTCAATCTCATTTTAACTGTTGCTATTCTTTCACTGATTGGCGCAACACTAACTTTACCAGGCATTGCTGGTATTGCTCTTACGATGGGGATGGCCGTGGATGCAAACGTCCTGATTAATGAACGCATCAAAGAAGAACTGAGACATGGTCGGAAAATGTTATCTGCTATTGATGTTGGTTACCGTCAAGCAATGAATACGATTCTTGACTCTAACCTTACAACACTTATAGGCGCAGCAGCACTTTTCCTTTTTGGAACTGGACCTGTCAAAGGTTTTGGTATCACACTTGCGATTGGTATTTTAATTTCCATGTTTACCGCAACTACACTTACTCGTGTTTTTGTCACCTATTGGGTTAATTGGTCAAAACCAACCAAACTTCCTATTTAATTAAAGAGGCTTTCATGCGTGGTTTACAGCTCATCCCTTATGATACGAATATTAATTTCGTTGGTATCCGACGTTATATTTATTGCGTATCCCTTGCTATCATTTTGATTTGTGGCTGGAATCTTGCTTTCAAAGGCCTAAATTATGGAATTGATTTTAAAGGCGGCTTTCTTTTAGAAGTTCGTACAAAAGACAAAGCAGATATTGCAAGTATGCGAACACAACTTGAAACCTTGAAACTGGGCGAAGTTAAGTTGCAAGAATTTGGTTCAGATCGCGACATCATGATTAGAATCGAAAAACAGCCCGGTGGAGAGCAAGCTCAAGCCATCGCTTTACAAAAAATTAAAGAAAAACTTGGCAATGATCTTGAATATCGCCGCGTTGAAACTGTGGGTGGTAAAGTCAGTAGTGACCTTGTCGAAAACGGTCTCTGGGCCCTAGGATTTGCTCTTATTGGCATGCTTCTTTATATTTGGGTGCGTTTTGAATGGCATTTTGGTCTTTGCGGTATTCTCGCGCTTGCTCACGATGTTGTTGTTGTCCTTGGCTTTTATTCATTGACGGGTCATGAATTCAAAGAAACAGCTTTTATCGCTATTTTAACAACAATTGGTTACTCTATTAACGATTCGGTTGTTATTTATGATCGCATTCGCGATAATTTACGTAAATACAAAAAAATGCCGGTTGAACAACTCATTAATCAATCAACGAATGAAACCCTCTCTCGTACGATTATTACGGTCGCAACCACTGTTATCTCTCTTCTTGCTTTATATCTTTTTGGAGGTTCAGAAATTTCTTCTTTTAGCCTTCCAATTTTAGTTGGTATTGTTTTTGGTAGTTATTCCTCAATTTTCGTTTCAGCTAACTTATTATTGTTTTTTGATATCCGTAAAACAGCAAAAGAGAAGGAAGCAATAGCTTAACGTATGTTTGAGATTATTTCTCACCTAAAGGATTTAACCCCACGTTATCAAACCTTTATATTCGGAATCGAAGGGGTGCTTCATTCAGGAAAAAAGGTATTTCCAGAAGCCTTAGAGGTCTTGCATTATTTGCAACAAGGAAAAAAGGGCGTCACCCTTTTAACAAATATAACACAACGCCTTGATTTTACGCGAGAACAACTAGCTCAAAAAGGCATCAAGCCTCACTTTTATCAACATCTTCTTACCGCAGGTGAAGAAATGTACCAACATCTCTCTCAAAAGCCTGATCCTTGGCATAGTGCCCTTGGGAGCTATTGTTATTTTATAGGTTCCATAGAAGATCAAACTATCCTTTATGGCCTCGATATTCATTCTGTAAGACAACTTGAAGAAGCAGATTTTATTCTCGTCATGGGAAAAGATGAATGGCATAATGACCTTGAAGAATATTACCCTACACTACAAGAAGCCGCAAAATTTTCATTAAAGATGATATGTGTTAATTCTAATTTATATACGTATGAAGAGGATGAGAAACACTTGTGTCCTGGTGCCATAGGGCGGTTGTATGAAAAATTAGGAGGAGAGGTCTATTATCATGGGAAACCCTATCCATCAATATATACGCATTTTTTAAAAGAAATTGGTCCTGTCGATAAAAAGTCGCTCCTTGTTATTGGTGATTCACTTACGATTGATATCCAAGGCGCCATCAGTTCAGGTTTTAATTCTTTGCTTACGATAAGTTCTTATACTTGTGATGAGTTGGGGCTCCCTTTGGATTCTTCTCTAGACCTTAATGAAATACAAATTTCTGATGCTTTGAAAAAAACCTCTTTTCAACCAACCTTTCTCATGGATAAACTTTCATGGTAAGATCTATTAACAACTCAAACATACATTAAAAAATGACGATTTCTTTAGCTGTTGCAATTCCCGTAATCTTAGTACTCACAATTATTTCTGCAATTTTTTCGGCTGCAGAAACAGCTTTCATTGCAGCTTCTAAAGCAAAACTACACCGTTTAGCAAAACTTGGTGACAAGCGTGCTCAATTAGTTAAAACTCTACGACAATCAGTTGAAAAACTGATCAGCTCAATCTTATTATGCAATCAATTAATCAACAACCTCGCCAATTCAATATCAACTGTTCTTTTGGTCATTATTTTTGGAGATGCCGGAGTTGTATATGCTCCAATCGCAATGACTTCTTTGATTGTTATTTACGCAGAAGTTATGCCTAAGATTATTGCGATTGCCCACGCTGAAACGACAGCTATTCATTTAGCCCGTGCTCTGCAAATTGTTATTAAGCTTACAACACCCATTACTTTCCTAATGCATTTGATTGCAAGAAGTACTCTAAGAATGATTGGCATTAAAATTGATGCTCATGCTCGCGCAACGAGTTCTTTAGAAGAATTGCGTGGGGCTATTGACTTGCATGGTTATCCTGGCGAAGAAGAGTCAGCTGAAGAACGTGCAATGCTTCATAGCATTCTCGATCTTGGAGACGTGGAAGTCGGTGAAATTATGGTTCACCGAAAAAATGCTATGATGATTAACGCAGATCTTTCTATAAAAGAAATTATCCACCAGGTGATCTCAAGCCCTTATACCCGTATTCCTTTATGGAAAGATAATAAAGATAACATCGTTGGTATTTTACATGCAAAAGCTCTGCTTAAAGCGATTCAGAAAACCCCTCTTGAGAAATTAAACATTCTATCTATTGCAACGAAACCTTGGTTTATTCCCGAATCAACAACTCTCAGAGAACAACTTCAAGCATTTAGACTACGCCAAGAACATTTTGCCCTCGTGGTTGATGAATATGGTGCTCTTATGGGGGTCGTCACGCTAGAAGACATCATTGAAGAAATTGT
The DNA here is from genome assembly GCA_001898705.1 of Caedibacter sp. 38-128. Lineage (GTDB taxonomy): Bacteria > Pseudomonadota > Alphaproteobacteria > Caedimonadales > Caedimonadaceae > Paracaedimonas. The sequence goes on along the minus strand of MKUU01000040.1, from coordinate 22,746 downwards.
CGGAGAAATTAGTGATGAACATGATCTTCCTCTTGAGGGCGTGTGGACACGTCGTGATGGAACGATTATGACTTTGGGCACAATAACAATTCGTGATTTAAATCGTAAATTTGAGTGGACACTTCCTGACGAAGAAGCCTCAACCATTGCAGGTCTTGTTCTCCATGAATCTCGCGTTATTCCTAAAGTTGGGCAAACTTTTTTGATCCACGGGTTTCAATTTAGAATTTTAAAAAGAGTGCGAAATCAAATTACTCTTTTGAAAATTACGCCTCCAACAACCGAATAAATTATGAACCGATTGCAAGATAAACTACGACTCGTATTATCAACGGAATTTGATCCCGAGCATCTCGAAATAATTGATGATACCGAGAAGCATAAAAAACATTTGAATACGCCCCATAATGAAGAAACGCATTTTACAATCATAATTGTCTCAAAAATTTTTCAACCGATGAGCCGAATAGAGAGACACCGGTGTATTTTTGGCCTTTTCGAAGAAGACTTTAAGAATCAATTACACGCACTTTCAATTAAAGCATTCACACAGGACGAATACCAGAGATTCGTTAAGATAAAATCTGCATCGTCTAAAATTCCTCTTCAGATTTAACCCATGAAAACAACTTATAAACTTCATCCCTTTTTTGAAGAACCACAACCACAAAAACGAATTTGTGATGAATCTGGTTGCCTCGAAGAAGCTCTCTATAAAGCCCCTCAAAACCCTCAACAACTTCAACTTTATTATTGGTTCTGTCTGAAACATGTGCAAATTTATAACTCTCAATGGAATTACTATCGTGATATGGGCTCAGAAGAGATAGAAGACCATTATCGCGCCGACATAACATGGCAGCGTCCATCATGGCGTTTCGGAAGTGAGGTCCCTAAAACTTCTTTTTTTATTAAGGATCCTTTTGATCTTCTAGATAGCGAACGTAAAATTTCTAACCAACAACAGCAAGAACCTTCTTGGGCATCTCATACAGAAGAAGCGAAGGCCCTCAGGCTGATGGAACTAGGGTGGCCGGTGACAACCGAAAATTTAAAACAGAGATATATTCAACTTGTAAAATTACATCATCCTGATGTGAACAGTGGCTGTGCTGAAGCTGAAGAAAAATTAAAATTGATTAATAAAGCATACGACGTTCTTAAAAAAGTCGTTCGTTAACCATTATACCGGAACAATGGACTTCCAAGTCACTTAGGAAATCGTTGTAGATATCCCTCAATTAATTTAGCAAGCCATTCTTTTTGTCTATCTGAAGCCTCTTTTTTTACCTCAAGATTCGAGACTGGAACTGTCATACTCAACATTTCAAATTGTGGAAAAGGTGTACCTCCAGAAGACACAAGATGATCTCTTAAATTATCTGACTTTATAAGAAGATCTTGAGATCCTGCATTTTGAAACCCTGATACTTGTAACTCTCTCTCATCCACAATATCGCGCTCTATAGGCACTTCTATCGTTGAAACTTCTGCATGAGGTTGAAAGCCTTCTTCTTTTAAATCAAGATCTTTTTCGCCTAAAACAGTACTACTATAGATGAGTCCGAGTACGCCCCATAGATAATTTTTTCTTTTTATTTGTTGATGCATGATTTTTTTCCTCCCTTTTATTAAGTATAGACTTTTCTTCTCAAATTGCAAAGCTTGAATAGGGTTTTTAGTTGACCTCTTGCTTGCTCTTCTTTAATTAATAGAAGAAAGACGAGCCTTTCGAATAACGAATTAAAACTATGATTATTGTATTTGGATCCCTCAATGTAGATATGGTCCTACCTGTTGAGACGCTGCCAAGACCAGGTAACATTGTATTATGTGACGAATACAAACTTCTTCCGGGAGGAAAAGGCGCAAATCAAGCTGTTGCGGCTGCCAAGGCTGGCGCTAAAGTTAAAATGTTTGGGAGTATAGGCAATGATAGTTTTGCTCAAATTGCCCGCCATTTTCTTGAGACAACGAATGTTGATTTTTCTGCTTTAACAAAAAGTGATCGACCAACTGGCTGCGCGACAATATGCGTTGATAGTACCGGCGAAAATATGATTACAATTGCAAGCGGTGCCAATTTAGAGGCAAGTTCCGCAACCATTCCTGATGAGCTTCTTACCGAAAAAACCACAGTCCTCCTTCAAATGGAGGTGCCTCCAGAAGAGAATTGGAAGCTTATCGAACGCGCAAAACAAAAAAAAGCACGCATAATTCTGAATTTAGCACCAGCGCAACCTATCTCAGATGAATTAATCCAATCTTTAAATGTGCTTGTCATGAATCAAATTGAGGCAACAGTTTTAGCCTTACATTTAGGTTTTGATGTTATCTCACCCGCAATTGCTGCACGCCGACTCTCTTCCAAATATGGCATTACTTGTATTGTGACTCTTGGCGCCGAGGGAGCGTTTGCTTGTAATCCCTTGGGAACTTGGCTTGTGCAAGCTCTCCCTATTAAGCCAGTTGATACAACTGCAGCAGGTGATGCATTTGTGGGCGTTTTTGCGGCAGCCTTTGACAAAGGATTGCCTATTGACCAAGCTCTTAGAAGAGCAGCTGTTGCCAGCAGTCTTGCCTGTCTAACGGTAGGTGCACAACCGAGCCTTCCTGATGCTCAACAAATAGAAGCGTCTCTTTCTCGGATCCCTATGCCTCGACGTTCTACTTAATTTTTGTCTTTATTAATTGATGGTTTTTAGAGGAAAATTTTTCCTTTTTATTTTAAACCCTTATTTCTGAATTTTATTTAAATTGTTATAAAAATGTCATAAAATTTACTAAATTTTAATCTAAATAGGGTGGATTAAGTATTGATCCTCTTAAAATATCATTGAATTTAATAAGGGGAATAGGGGAGGCTTTATGACTAAAACAGAGGAGAGGTTATATGGAGTTGTAAGACGTCGTGAAAGCTTACGCGTTGCCCAACAACGTCCAAACGAACCTCTTCCAAACTTTATTACTCAAGAACCCCAAGAGGATATTAAAGATGCAGCAACAGTGTTGGCAAACGATCTTGCTTCTCTTGAAATGAAGAAAAAGACCTCTTTAAAAACACCACCTGAAGGAGAAGTAAAATTGGGAAAAGCACCAAGCCTTGTATTATTAATTGCTCTTGCATTCATGGCTGCCCTCTTCTTTGTTGTCGGGTTTCTCACATGTTATACACTTTTTCCTCCGTATGGTGGCTTCTCTCTCTCCCATGCAGCAGTGAAAACAATTGCCCCACTTCCTGAAAACAATACGCAACCTACCCTTATGCAAAATTCTCCAACAAACTCTTACAGCGTACGCCAACAACAACTTGCCAGAGCTTCAGGACGTAAAGTTACTGAACCTTCTCTAATCGAACAAGCCGAACAACAAACTTTAGCAGAAGCTAAATTTCAAGCACAATCTTCTGTTGCCCAAGTTCTTAATAACGCAACAAGCACGCTCAGGAATACGTTAGGATCCAAATTAGGTGGTATTGTTACTCCCCTCACAACAGGCCTTGCCCAAACAATTGCCAAACAAAAAACAAATCAAGCGTTTGCGGAAGCAGGTGAAAAGATAGGAAATGAACATAAAAATTCTCAAACAACCTCTCCTTTACCAGATTCTAAACAAGAATCTTCTAAAGAAGAAACAACTGCTCATAAAGAACCTTCAGTTCCTACTCAAAGTCAAAATTTTTATACAATCCATATACGTGATTTTACGGATCAAAATACAGCTCAAGAATACGTTGAAGACCTTAAAAAAAGAGGTTTTACAGACAGTTACTTTAATCGCTTATGGAGTGCACAAGGAATTATTTACGCTGTACAAGCAGGACAATATAAAAATTTCCAAGAGGCTTTAAACGCTTCCAAAATTTTACGTGAACAAGGAGGACAACTTACGCGTATTGTACCAATTACCTCTGATGTATCTAACAAACATATGGTGGATTAAATAAATGATGAGTGTTATCAAAAATTTTAAACTATTAAAAAATTTCCTCACTTTCTTGTTTGTTTTGTTAATCGTGGGATGCGCTAAGGATGATGATGCTCGAGATCCAGAATTAAACCTTCAAACAGTATCTATCTCCCTTGATAATGATGCTAATCGCAATTCTGCTACTGCGATTGAACTTCTTATTATCTACAAAATGGAATTGTTAAAAGCTCTCATGAAAATTAACGCAGCTGATTATTTTGCCTCATCTGATCAGATCAAAAGAGATTACCCCGACATGGTTGAAATTTATCGATGGGAACTTACCCCAGGACAGTCAATCACTGATTATAAAATCAGGGCGAATGGAGATGGCCCGTTGGGGATCATAATTTTTGCAGATTATTTAACTCCAGGAAATCATCGAGAACGCGTTGGGAGTGCTAAAGATATTCATCTTAGACTTAGAAGTGAAGGTTTTTGCATTTTGGAACAAGGATGCCGCTTTGAAAAAACAGGCCCCACGAAAAGCGCGGAAGATTTATTACTTGAAACAATACGTGCAGGTATGGCTTCAAAGCCTGTCAATCCAGAAGAGCAAAAAAAAGAGCCTGAAAAGAAAAATTTATAAAGAATATTTGGGGGAGAAAAAATGTCAAAATTAGGACGAGTTAGGGATGCGATCCAGTGGTATGAAGGCATGCTGTTAATGCCTCAGCATTTCCAACAAAATGATCATCGCTTACATCAGCTTTTAAGTTTTCATATTAATACAGCCGTTTCTCATCATTGGGGCATAACTCATTTCAACTTTGATCCTGCCATTTTAGTTGCTGGTAAATTACGTATTTTAGAGCTTGAGGCCATCATGCCTGACGGCCTTGTTGTTTCGACCTATGCAAACGAAGGTGATTTTCTTGAATTTAATTTAACCCCTTTTGTCGAAACCTTAAAAACAAAACCTCTTAAAGTATTTTTAGTCATACCAGAATACAAACCAGGCACATTAAATGTCTCAAGAGAAGAAGCTCGCTTCATGTCCAAGGATGGATCTCAGGTCGTTGATGAAAATACGGGGGAAGGAAAAATGGCTTTTCCAACGCTACAACCCAATTTAAGTTTGTTTATTGGCGAAGAGACTCCTGCGCGCTTTGTAGCTTTACCTCTTATGGAAATTCACTACTCAACAAATGGATTCGCTGTTACAGAATATATTGCGCCTCTTTTAAAAGTCGAGACAGACTCACCTCTTGGACTTCTTGGTTTGGATCTCGCAAAAGCGATGCGCGAAAAAATAGCATTTCTCGGGGATCAACTTTATAGCAACACTGGTGATATAATGTCAGCAGAAGCTGAACAAAGTATTCGTGCTCTTACAACAGGGCTATTGTCTCTAGAAGCTATCTTACACGCAGGCACAGCCCATCCATTTCAATTGTATTTACAGCTAGCATCAGTAGCAAGCCATGTTTCAACTCTTAATCTTGGGCAAATGCCTCCTGTCTTCAAGGCCTATCAACATAATGACATTCGCACAAGTTATATGGAATTAATTACGTACATTAATTTAATGTTAGCGCGCATCCAAGAAGGTTATTTTGTTGTTCCTTTCAGCCAAAAAGATCGCCTTTTCTCATTGCCTTTAAAACGAGATTGGATGAGCAATTCTTTAATTTTAGGTGTCAAAGCCTCTCCTGCCATGAATGAAAAAGATCTGGTAGCTTGGTTGATGAATGCTTTAATTGCTTCCGAAACTCATGTTGCCCCAAGTCGCGACAAACGTATTCTTGGTGCTTCGCGTAAAATCATCGAAGGCGATAATGAGTTGAAGCTGTTCCCTGCTAAAGATGTCCTTTTATTTACGGTGGAAACCAATCCTCGATTTATTAATCCAGATGAAGCCTTACAGATCTTCAATATCGCGGATAATCAAGAAAAGCGACCTATTGAACTTGTACTCTACGTCCCTAAAAACAATTTAGAGAAAAATTAATACTTTTAAAAGGAGCGAAGACGTCATGGCCGCAACTATCAATTTAAGACGACAGGGTGATTACGAAACATCCTTTGTGATTCGTTACTTTGAAGAATTTTATACTAAAATTATTGAAATCAAGGAAAGAATTAAAACTGATCAATGGCTTCCTATTAGAGATGGCATAGATGACATCCCAGGAGACCAAAATGAGACTATTGCAAATCAGGCGAGAAATTTTTTAGAAGAATTACGCCTTTTAATTGAACGTCAAACGATGGAGTCTAGTCGTTTTGGGGGTGAATTCGCTGTAAGTTACTACCTTGAGACCAAATATATTATGGCCTCTCTTGCTGATGAAATTTTCTTATCCTTAGATTGGAAAGGGCGTAAATATTGGGAAGATAATCTTTTAGAATCTTTCTTTTTTGATACTCACGATGCCGGCGAACAGTTCTTTACAAGGCTTGAAAACTTATTAGCTACTCGCGATCCTTTACGTAATGATCTTGCCCAAATTTACCTATTGGCTTTGGGCCTTGGGTTTCAAGGAAAATATCGAGATACAAATGATGAAGGACAATTAGCCCATTATCTTCGACAGCTTTATGTTTTTATTAACCATTCAGAACCTAGACTTTATCAAGAAGGGGAACGACTTTTTCCAGAAGCATACACATATACGCCAGAACCAAGAAAAGTCCGACTTCTTCAAGATGTTCGTTTATGGATGATTGTTATTACAGGCATTTTCGCCATGTTATTAATGGCATCTTATGGTGTGTGGCGCAGTGTTACAACTGAAACTTTTGAAATCGTTAACCGTATTCTTTATGAATCAGGTAAAAAAAGGTAGGAAAATTAAATGATTACTGAAATTCTACAAGGCTTTCTTCCTTACCTTCCTTATTTCGTTTTTATTGCGCTTGCTTTAGGTGTTTTGCTCGTTATATTTTTAGTATTTCTTGCTCAAAAAACAGTTGCTAAAGCCCTTAAACAAAAAACGAAAACTCGAGCTCCGAAACCTTTACAAGTTGAAGGTACGTCTCTTTTAGAACGATTTTTATCCCTAAAATCAACTTTTAAAGACAAATTTTCTAATATAGGCTGGGGACGACTACCCAAAGATGAAATGAGCAATTCATTTCGACAGTCTGAAGAAATTCTTAAGACTTATCTGGGCTCTCGAGAACCACAATACGAGCTACCCTGGTATCTTTTAATCGGCGCCGAAGGATCAGGAAAAACAACTCTATTAAAAAATTTAAACCTTGAGCTTCCAATTGGAACACCAGAATTTGAAATTCCTGAAGAACACTCTAAATTAATTTGGCGTTTTTATGACGGTGCTGTGATCTTGGAACCAAACGGTCCTTTCATATTGCGCGAAAATTCTCTTTCATCTGATAATCAAGAGTGGCAATACCTTTTACAATTATTAAATCGTTTTCGTCCTAAACGTCCTCTTGATGGCATTATTTTAACTTTGCCATGTGATGAATTAACTTCGTCAAAAAGATTAAGTCATAATGAAATATATGAACGAGCTAAAGTTATTTATACAAAGCTTTGGGAACTTCAGAATATTTTGGGGATAAAAGTACCTGTTTATGTTGTACTCACAAAAAGTGATATTATGCCAGGATTCCAAAACTTCGTTGAGGCGCTTCCTTTGGCTAATTCTCAAGAAATTTTAGGATGGTCCTGCCCTTATAGCGCTGATGCTAATTACTTAACTGCTTGGGTTGATGAAGCATTCCGCTATATTCATAGAACTTTAGATCGACTTCGAGCATCTATTTTTACCGCCCGAAAAACACAATCAAATCTTATTGATGGCGTGTTCTCATTACCACTCGAATTTATTCAACTTAAAGAGAATCTTCAAATTTATTTAGATCAAATCTTTAAAGGTAGTGCATACCACGAATCATTTTTTCTCCGCGGAATTTATTTAACTGGCAGAACTTTTATAGATTCCATAATAGCACCTTCTTTACTTCCTAAACTTAACACAGATTTTGACCTTAATAACGAGAAAGAATTTCAAGATCCCCTCTCAGAGCGGGTCTGTTTTATGACAGATTTATTTGAAAAAAAGATTTTTGCTGAATCAACTTTAGCACAACCTATTATGAGAATCTTAGTTTCAACGAATAGGATGCTAAATTATGCCAAAGCTGCTGCCGCTACTATAGGAATTGTTTGGTTTATGGGGCTTATTTTTGCTCATGACAATCTTAAAACGGGCTTGAGCACAACAATGCCTGCTCTCATTCAAATTGATAAATCTATCCAAGGTGTGAGCCTTAAAGGCGGAGTTTCTGACGATCCACGGTTTCTTGCCTATCTTAACCAACAAGCTGATATCATTTTAGAGAAATTTACTGCCGTTGATACTGTAAATGCAGGGTCAATATTTATTCCTGCCTCATGGTTTAGTCATTTAAATCATAATATCCGTCTTTCTTTCTCAGCAGCTTATGATCGAATTATTCTGCCTTCGTTATATTCTGCGATCATAAAAAAAACAGAAGATATTGTTTCTTTGAAGAAACTTGAATATCCTAGCACTGGCTATAAACAAGGTGCTGTGAATCCTTTATTGTCTCAACCTTTTCTGGCAATTAAGAATTATGTCCAACAAATCCAACAACTTGAACAACAAGTTCATAACTTCAACAATCTTGAGCATAGTCACAATATTCAAGACTTGGCTGCACTAATAAAATATCTCTTTAATAAAGATCTTCCACCCCAATTCTATACTTCAGCAGATTATTATAGTTCTGCACTTTCAATGAGCCTTGAGCGACCGATTGATTTAAGTCCTTTTAAAGTAGGAGCAGGTCAAAAACTTGGTATTATTTATAAAAACTTTATTGAGCACGCTTTCAATCTAGATGAAAGCTTCCCTATTTTCTCGAGTATTTCTAGGAAATTAACTCATCTCGCAGATACAGCGCAAACAAGAACTTATAATAGTGAAGATTTACGCAAAATCGTTGCTGAGGCAATTGCAGCAGCTGATATTATTTCAGGTGGCAGCATTGATTGGGCTGATAAAGATATTTTTGATCCAGGACCAGGATATAGTTCTCTTATTAGCCAAATTACGACTTCAACACTCCTGGGGAAAGATATAGCCTCAGAATTAAATAGAATTGCCGAAAGAGAATTCATTAAATTTAAGTTGGCTCTTGCAAGTTTCACAACCCCCTTAACAGGCCCTATGTTTGCCCTACGAAATGGACAGCTTGTTTCAGACCCTTCTCCCGGTCTCATTCATTTTATCGATTATATGTCGATGTTTTTAGATGAACCTTTTATGATGAAGTCTGTTGATCAGCAAATGATAACAAAAGTCCCTGCAGGAAAACTTTTATTTTGGGACGATCTTACACTGCAAAAAGCAGGGAAGATCATCGAAAATTTTGATGATTTTATGGCACATCGTCTCAATAATATGCCTCCAGCCCTTCAAAACATTATGAAACTTGTTGGTCGCAATAGCATGCGACAATATATTTTAAACTATGTTGCGCAATCCCAAGTTCTTAATGATGAACCCACAAGCAACATAGGTCTCGGAATGCGTGAGCTCCTTCAAGTACAAGTCCTAAATATCACGAAAGTTGTGCCTATATTCGCTAGGATTTTCAGCGCATTTGATGAAGGAGGCCTGGTTACTCAAAATACAAAATTGAGGCAACTCCTTGTTAACGAGAGTCAACATATTCTTCAAAAAATTGAAAAAATGCTTGAAAGTGATGATTTATATGCTGCTCGTGAAGATATGTTTATGTGGTGGGATGGAAGTCCCATGGTCGGATTAAAGGCCTTTGCTGTCCGTGACCTTAATGATATGAAGGCTTTTTTAAAGGCTCAAAGAGTGAGGATCAGTTTCCTTGCAAAAGAACTTGCAGAACCTATTCTTTCGCTTCTCAGCATTGGCTATCTTGAAGACATTCCCTTTGACATTCCACTTGTTGATTGGTGGACACGCATTATTAAAGCAATTGATGAGTATGAAAAGAAAACACCTGGAAGCTCTTTAGTGTCTCTCGAGCATTTCTTAACATACGACATTAATGAAATTACCCTTGAAAATTGTGCTTCGCTTGATTTTCAAGATGATTTCACAGGACTCAATGATTATTTTGCCGATATTCGTAATACAATTACTCAACAACTCAAAAAACGGTGTAAAAATGTTACGATTCATCGCGCCTTTGAGCACTACAATAAAGCAGCAACTTTCTTTAACACCCATCTTGCAGGGCGTTTTCCTTTTAGCCGTAAGCTAGAAAACGCAGAAAGTTTCGAAGCTGACCCTAATGACGTCGTAACCTTTTTTGAACTTTTTGATATTCTTGATTTACAAGAGATTTCTGCCCTTGAAAAACATTTAAAAATCGGGGGACCTGAATCTGAAGCTATTCGCTTTATTAAAGAGATTCAAAGCATTCGCACTTTAATGTTAGCAGCTCTTGATCAGGGACCAGATCAAGAACCCTCAAAGATTGATTTCGATGTTTCATTCCGCACAGATCGTAAACGTGAAGCGGGAGGAGATAAAATTATTGATTGGAGCATACAAGTGGGTGCACAAACACTTGACTTCCGTCAAAAGAATTTAAGAACTTCTTGGGCTATGGGGATGCCAATCATTGTCGATTTACGTTGGGCTATAGACGGAGATCTAGCTCCTCTTTCAGATCCTCGACAACCAAGCTTAACCGTTATTGGCCCCAAAGCAAGTTTTGCCTATACAGGACGTTGGAGCCTCATCAAACTTATTAAAGAGCATATTTCATATGAATCAGAGCCTTCCACCGCTAAAACCCCCCCTAGCTCCTTGTTAGAATTTATTATTCCAACAACTTGCAGACTTGGGTGTTCTCAAGAAAATAATCCTTTAGCTATGGAGCGCAAAACAACGGATAGCCGCGTTTATTTAAGAATTGCGCTTTATGATGCAGATAAACCTAAAAAGGGGGAGAAAAATACATCCCATGAAAAAGCTCCCCCAAAATTAAAGTATATTTCGCTTCCGCGTTTTCCAGTACAAGCACCCCTCTTAGATTCTTTCATTTTGCGGGGACAATCATTGAAAAAGGCTTCTTAAAATGATTTTAGGTTTAAAAAAAGCATCAGAGCAAATCCCTTCTCTTTTAACGCCTATCAAGGGGAAGGAACCTTCTGGTCGATATTTGCAATATGAACATTATTATGACCAACTTCGAAATTCCCGTATTGAAGAGGATGAAACTCTTGCCTTAGGCGTTTGGCAGAGAGAATTAAAAAAAGCAGATTGGGGAAAAGTTGAAGAATTATCTTGTGCTGTCTTACAAAATGACACCAAAGATCTGCAAGTTGCCGCTTGGCTTACAGATGCGTGGTTGAGACTTTATGGTATCAGAGGTCTTGAATTAGGCATTACCCTCTGTCTTGGACTCTGTAAAAGTTTTTGGCCAACACTCCACCCTCAAGTTCAAGGAGAAGACGTCGAATATCGCCTCGCTCCACTTGAATGGTTAAATGAAAAATTGCTTATACCTCTCAGGTTGATGCCGATTACTCATCCATCACAAGATAAAAACAAAGGGTACAATTATACAGATTATGAAATTGCGGCTCGTTACGATAATACCCTAAAAATGGGACATGAAGCGTCTCAAAAAAGCAAAGTTGTCCAAAATGAACCTCATGTAAAAATGTCCCAATTTTTACAAAATCAATCTCAGACGCCAACAGAATTTTATGAAGACCTTGTCGACGGTTGTCAAAATACTATTAAAACCATGACTGAGTTAGAAACTTTTATTTTACAGAAATGTCCTGGTTATCCTTCGATCCTCAACCTCTTACGGCAAGAAGTTAAGAAATTAGAGGATTTTTCTACCCTTATTCTCAAAAAGAGGGAATCTCATCCTCGCATAACTGCTTCTGAAAAAAATGAAATTGAAATTTCAGAAGAAAAACCGTCCAAAATTACTTCTTCGATTAACTTGGTAAAAAAAATGATGAAAAAAGATACTTCTCATACGATTACAAATCGTGAACAAGCCTACCAAATGCTTGCAGAAATTGCCGACTATTTGGCTAAAGTAGAACCACATAGCCCAACACCTTATTTGATTCAAAGAGCTGTATCATGGGGTCATATGTCTTTGAGTGAACTCCTTGCTGAACTTATTCAAGATGGGGGTGATTTAATAAGAACACTCAAGATCTTAGGAATTCCCCCCATCAATAAACAAAATTCTAACACACAAGATACTTTATCTTAAAAGCGGTTTGCTTTTTTTCCAAAAGCAGCCTATATCCTTCTGCAAGATCTTAGTATTCTATCAGAAGGAGTTATTGAATGCGTATTGGCGTTCCTAAAGAAATTAAAGCACATGAATATCGTGTTGGCCTTGTGCCAAGTAGTGTGCGTGAGCTTATTTATCATGGGCATGAAGTTATTATTGAAACCAACGCAGGTGCTGGCATTGGCATTAGTGATGCAGATTATCAGAAAGCTGGCGCTCAAATAAAATCTTCTGCTCAAGAAATTTTTGAGCAAGCTGAAATGATTGTAAAGGTCAAAGAACCTCAACCGAGTGAAACCAAAATGCTCAAAGAGGATCAAATTCTCTTTACATATCTCCACCTTGCGCCAGATCCTGAACAGGCTGAAGGACTCATTAAATCAAAATGCGTTGCAATTGCCTATGAAACAGTCACAGATCGTACTGGTGGCCTGCCTCTTCTCCGTCCGATGAGTGAAGTTGCAGGGCGTATGTCAATTCAGGTTGGTGCTTATAATCTTGAAAAATATCCAGGAGGGTCTGGTGTCCTGCTTGGCGGTGTTCCAGGAGTTGAGCCTGCCCATGTTGTTGTTCTAGGGGGTGGCGTAGTTGGGACCAATGCTTTAAGAATGTCAATTGGCCTTGAAGCAGACGTCACTGTTATCGATCGATCTCTTACAAGACTTCAGCAATTGGATGCAGAATTTGGCTCTCGCCTTAATACAATTTATGCAACTTTTGATGCGATCGAACGTTATGTCATGAAAGCTGATCTTGTCATTGGCGCTGTTTTAGTTCCAGGGGCAGCAGCACCTCGTCTTGTCACACGCGACATGCTCAAGAAAATGCGTCCAGGTTCAGTGCTTGTTGATGTCGCTATCGACCAAGGCGGATGCTTTGAAACAAGCCGCCCAACGACCCACGACAATCCAACCTATATTGTTGATGGCATTGTTCACTATTGTGTTGCAAACATGCCAGGTGGTGTTGCTCGTACATCGGCCTTCGCCCTCAACAATGCAACGCTTCCTTTTGTTCTTGCTCTTGCGAATAAAGGCTATAAAAAGGCTCTAGCTGAAGATCCACACCTCTGCCATGGGCTCAATGTCTTCCATGGCCATGTTACTTATGAAGCAGTTGCTAAGGAACTTGGTTATGCTTATGTTCCTGCTAACGAGGCTGTTGGATTCTAATTATCTTTCTATTGCTATCTGATAAAAAGGTTAAATTAAGTTCTTTCCTTAATTTAACCTTTTTCCTTAAAGAAATATTTATTCAAAAATCAATAAAAAAACTCACTTTAATTCATTATTAATCTTATTCACGTAAATATTAAAAACTAAACGTAAATAAAAATTTTATTTTAAGTAATAAAAACAAGATGAAAAACCCAATTAAGATTTATGCTGCCATAAGATTAATAAGCCTTTCCTTCATGGGGATTGTTTATGCTGCGCAAGGTCATGAAGATTTCATTGATGAGGTAACAGACCACCGTCATATTATGGTTGTGCCATCACACACGACAGAAGACGATTTCAAACAAAATATCCCCCTCCAATTCTCACCTTCTACGAACTTTTCACAGAAAGAAAAGCATCCTTTGCGGGTTCTTTCATTGGGAGGAGGTGGCGCAAGAGGCGTGGGTTCTGCAGAAATTTTATGCGTTCTCGAGACCTATATCTATAAAGCTACAGGCAAAAAACTTCATGAATTTTTTGATGTTATTGTAGGAACTTCAACTGGCGGCATTCAAGCGATCGGCCTAGGAATGGGCCTTCCCGCAACAGAACTAAGAGATCTTTACCAAACAGAAACGCGACAAATATTTAAACAAGATGGATGGAGACAGTGGTTGCTCGGAGGAATCTGGGGGCCAACCTATTCAACAAATGGCTTGAGAGAAACGATCGAGAAGCACATAGGGAATAAAACGATGAGCGAGGTTAAAACTCATGTGGCTGTAACCGTGTATGATGATGAAAATGAGCGTGCGCACCTCCTGACGAATCAAATGCCAGGAGAAGGTCCCATTGATTATACGCGAACCGATCTACCTTCAGGAAAACTTAACATCATTGATGCCGCTGAAGCAACAGCCGCCGCACCCACTTATTTTGCCAAAAAAACCATCTCTGAGAGGAATCTTTTAGGAGATCCAAATACTTCTGGCACTATCCATCATTATGTTGATGGTGGCATTACTGCCAATGATCCGGCCGTTCTTGCGAAAGCTTTTGCTCACCGTTTAATGAAGCAAGGGGCTTTTAATGAAACCTATAACGATGAAATCCAATTGATCTCAATTGGAACAGGTCACGAAGACCCTATTATATTTAATGATAAGGCCGGAATATTTGGGTTCGGAAGTCCAGGGAACATCCCTTCTTACTTCATGGATGGTGCAGAAGCAGCAGTCCATGCAGTGCTCTCAGCAGAAATGCAGGAAGGAGAAAATTATTTTCATGTTCAATTTGGCCTTCCTCGTCAAATTCCTTTAGATACCGTCGATGAGAAAGTTCTAAAATTGGTTGTTCAACAAGCCCATGCCGCCACGGAAACCAATTATTTTAAGAAAATGGTCGAAGTTCTTTGCGAAAAATCAATCTCTGAGATTCTAAGCCCTTCTGGACAAAATAAAGCACCTCAAATTTTAAGAACACAAACACCTCTAGTGCCCATGATTCCGCTAAAAGAGAATCAATTTATAGAAGTTGTGGCTTAAAACCTCAAAAAATCATTTTATCCTGGCTTTCTCTTTTGAGCTTGATTATAGGTGAAGAAATTTCACAGCTCAGGAACTTAAAATGACTTATCGCATCGCAATTATGGGGGCGACAGGCAATGTCGGCCGAGAAGCCTTAAATATTCTGGCCGAACGTCGTTTTCCAATTAAAAAAGTTATTGCCTTAGCCTCTCAGCGTTCAAAAGGAACAGAAGTATCCTTTGGAGAAGACAAAGTTCTTCCTGTGAAATCACTTGAAGAATTTGATTTTACAGACGTTGATTTTGTGATTTCTGCTGTGGACTCTAAAATTGCAGCACAATATCTTCCAAAGGCTGCTGCAGCGGGCGCCATCATTGTGGATAAAAGCTCTCATTTTCGGTTAGAGCCAGATGTTCCTCTTCTCGTCCCTGAGGTCAATAGCCATCGTCTTCAAGAAAAACCAAAGCGTGGCATCATTGCAAGCCCTAATTGCGTCGTTATTCCTTTAACTGTGGCCCTTAAGCCTTTACATGATCTTGCCGGCATTAAGCGAATTGTCCTTTCGACCTATCAATCGGTCTCAGGTGCGGGATCGGCTGCAATGGATGAGCTTTTCAACCAAACAAGAGCGATACTTGTGAATGAAAGCATCCCCGAAGATGTCTTTCCAAAGCAAATTGCTTTTAACCTCATTCCTCAAATTGATCGTTTTCATCAGGATGGATTCACGGCCGAAGAAGAAAAAATTGCGCTTGAGACACGAAAAATTTTTGAAGCTCCCCTTAAAATTACAGCAACATGTGTGCGGGTACCTGTTTTTATTGGACATTGTCTCTCTGTAAACGTCGAGTTTGAGAAGCCGCTTACAGTCGAAGAAGCCCGGGCGGCTCTTCAAAAATCAAAAGGTATTTTCGTTCTTGATCGTCAAGAAGAAGGCGGCTATATCACACCGCTTGAAATTGCTGGTGAAGATGTTGTTTGCGTAAGTCGCCTGCGGCAAGATACAACCGTTGCTTCAGGGCTTTCGCTTTGGATTGCCGCAGATAATCTTCGAAAGGGAGCTGCTTTAAATGCGGTTCAAATTTTAGAAGCCCTTATAAAAAAGGGCTAAATGTTTTCTTTTTGATCAAATTCTTGACCCATGGTGGTTATATGTGGAAAATGCTGAATAAAATAACGATGATAGGCTAAAAATGACAACCCCATTGAAGACTCCCGCTGAAGATGAAAATGAATTCCGCAGTGTGAGATTAAAAAAACTTGAAAATTTGCGCCAGAAAGGGATTGATCCTTATCCGTCTGGTTACGATAAAACTCATACTTTAAGCCAAATTCAGCAAGCTTATGCCTATCTTGAGGCAGGCCAAGAGACCTCTGAGAAAGTTCGTGTTGCTGGACGCATTGCCTCAATTCGTAACAGCGGTATGTTTATTGATCTCTCGGATCCTTATGAAAAACTCCAAATCTTCTGTCATAAAAATCATCTAAACGAAGAGCAACTTGAGCTGATTAAGCTCCTTGATTTAGGCGATTTTATCGGCATTGAAGGCATTGTACGCCGCACGCCACGTGGTGAAATTACTGTTAACGCTGAAGAAATCACACTTCTTTGCAAGAGCTTACTTCCTCCTCCCGAGAAATATCATGGTCTTCAAGATCTTGAAACACGCTATCGGCAGCGATATCTTGATTTGATTGCAAATCCTGAGTCTCGGCAAACACTCCGCGATCGCTCGCAAATTGTCGCTGCCATTCGAGAGTATTTAAGCCAAAAAGAGTTTCTTGAAGTTGAAACCCCGATGTTGCACGTTTTGGCGGGTGGTGCGGCTGCAAAACCATTTATTACCCATCACAACGCGCTTGATATGGATCTTTACCTGAGGATCGCGCCCGAGCTTTATCTCAAAAGGCTTATTGTTGGGGGCCTTTCCGAAAAAGTTTTTGAAATTAATCGCAACTTTCGCAATGAAGGTCTGTCAACGCGCCACAATCCTGAATTTACGATGATTGAGATCTATGAAGCTTATGCAGATGGCCATAAGATGATGGAACTCACAGAAAATCTTGTTGCTGCTGTTGCTGAAAAAGTTTTCGGGAAGCTTCAATTTGACTTTAACGACATTCAAATTGATTTTAAGGCCCCTTGGACCCGCAAACCCATGTTAGAGCTTGTCAAGGAAGCCACAAGCATTGATTTTAACAATATTTACTCTCTTGAAGAAGCTAAAGCTGCGGCTCAAAAAGCCGGCATTAATGCCAGCGAGGCTGACTCATGGGGACGTGTCGTTGAGACCTTGTTTGCTGAAAAGGTTGAGCACACATTAATTCAACCCACACACGTAACAGAGTTCCCTCTCGATATTTCGCCACTTGCGAAACCACATCCGCAAAATCCGCGCCTCACTGAGCGTTTTGAGACCTATGTAAATGCGTGGGAAATCGCCAATGGATTTTCTGAGCTTGCGGATCCTTTAGATCAAAAAGGACGTTTTGAGGCCCAAGTCGCGGCTAAAGCTCGGGGTAATGAAGAAACAATGCCCTTTGATCAAGACTTCATCACGGCACTGGAATATGGCTTTCCTCCTACAGGTGGCCTTGGAATCGGCATCGATCGACTTGTTATGTTGTTAACAAATTCGCCAAGTATTCGGGATGTCATTGCGTTTCCAACCATGCGTCCTAAAACTTAAGGAAGCGATCTCTTTTAATCGATGAAAGCTTGCTGAGGCCGCGCTGGTTTTTTGCTGAGTAAATTTGTAAAAAGAATCGCAAACGCACCATTACCTGTCACATTTGCAGCTGTAATCACGGGGTCGAATAAGATATAGATTGAGGTAATCAATGCTGACATTTCCGCGGTAAAGCCGAAATGCGCCTCAAGAACAGGCACCATCAGAATAATTGTTGCACCAGGAATCGCAGCAATCGCAAACTTTGTCATCAAGAAATACCCTGTAAAAAGAAGGTAAGTTGAAAAATCCATGGGAGGATGCCCAAAGGCTGCCATCACCACCATGACCATAATAGGAACACCAATTGAATCTCCTAAAAGGTGAATGTTCACGGTCGCTGGAATAATGGCTTCTACCATCTTATTCCCATGCGTATTTTTTTCAGCAGCATAAAGGGTCACCGGCATCGTTGCCGCACTAGACATTGTTGAGAAACCAGCCACAGCAGACGGGAAAACATTCCTTAAACACTGACGCCAAGCACTTGCTTTAAACCTTACAGCAAGCCCATACATGACGAGAATATAAAGGGTAAGAGCTGTAAGAATAATGCCAAACATATGGGCATAATTTTTAAGAATAGGCTGTAATTGGCCTTCATGGCTTAGTTTTAAAATAAATCCTAAAATGAAAATAGGCAGAATTGGAATGAAGATTTTATTTAAGAAATAATCGACTTTTCCTTTTAATTTTTTGAGTCCATTTTCAATTTTTGGATGTGGAAAGACGGCTAAAAATGCCCCAACGCCCAATCCCACAAACAGAGCCCAATCATTTTTAATCCAGAGAGGAAGACCAAACTGCCATAAGGGCTTGAGAACAACCGTTGGCGTAACAATGGCTGCCTTTTGGAGGCTGAAGTTTAGTAAACCAGCCATTTTAACGCCATAGGCTGATAAAATAGAAACAGCATTTGAAAGCACAACGCCTATCAAAATAAACATAATGAACTTTAAAGCACCGGTCTTTAAAGAAAATAGGCAAGCTGTCAGATAGCTGAAGATGATTAAAGGCAAGCTGAAGACAAGCAACTCTTTAATCGAAAGGCTTAGCGCATAAGCACCTTTTTTAAACTGAAGGGGAAAGCAATCACCAAAAAGAAGAACCAAACCAAAAATTATCAACAGTTGAAAAAGAATGTTTGTCCGTAACTTTTTTAAATAATGCATATACACTCTAGATATCCTAAAAATTTTCCTTCATTAACTGGGCTTTTTAAAATAACTGAAAAGCGATAAAAAGCTAGCCACAATTACTCAACATCCAGAAGTGACTCAAATTCCTGACAAGAGCGCGTGAGTTGAAATTCAATAATTTGATACTCGGCAATTTTATTGATCAAAAAAGGGTCTTGCGCCAAGATTGCCTCTAGAGCTTCCCTTCTCACACCTGAAGCCAAGATGACGCCACCTGTCCTAGGTATTTTTCTTCCAGAAAAAATAAAGATCTTTTCTTGATACCATTTATTAAGAAAAAGCCGATGAGCTTCAAGGTACTTATCGACACTGTCAAGAGGAACTTTGTATTCTAATAAAACGATAAACATGCAACTTTTCTCCTCAAAATAATCCTCTTAATCTCACTTTATCAGAAGTTTAGAGCACATCAAAAACGCGAAAAAGGCAACTATTTTCAACTGTTATCATTCCAGGCTTTTTATACAATGAAAAGTGCCTCCCAACGTGGCAAAGGGCAGTTTTAAGGATAAAATTTTTCACTCCACCCCATGGCCTCCTTGAACTGCCCTTCTCGTTTAATTGAAAATGTAACTTGAAGGATAAATTATGCAGTCTAATGATATTATTTTACGAAATTTGGGCGATAAACTTGAGAAATATCGTCATATTATTAATGATCTTTCAGAGTCAGCTTCTGATAATTTAAATCCTAAAAAATCTAAAAACCTACAAAAGCTTTTTATTGATGCTGAAAAGGCCTATGGCAAATTAAAAAATGCTGCCGCTGGTGATTTTGATGATCTTAAAGATGCTGCCCAAGAAATTTTTGATGATCTTAAAGATGAATTAAAAGACTTTTCGCAAAATATTTCTGTTGAAGCCTTAAAAGAAAAAGGGGAAGAGCTTGTTCATTACGGACAAGATAAATTGGATGAACTTGAGGATCGCATTGCAGAACGTCCTTTGGCATCTGTTTTATTGGCTTTCGGTGCGGGTCTGCTGCTTGCTAACCTTTTTAGGCGCTAAAAATGATTAAACTTGCTTTAAACGTATTGGATCTTTTTCTGAAGGCTAAAGAGAAATCTTTTTCCTGGCTATGCGCTGTTGGAAGCCTTTTTATCTTAGGGGGTTTAGGTTTTGGCCTTTACTTCGGATTTAATTATCTTGTCCCCCTTTTGGGGCACTTTGAAGCAGGCATGCTTCTCAGTGGTTTTCTTATTTTAATTGGAAGTATTTTAATGCTGAAAATGCGACGCAAACAATCAACGCCTGTTATTAGTAAGGCGGTGGATACCTTTAAAGAAAAGGCCGACGACCTCCATTTAAAAGAAATGTATGAAAATCATAAAGAGTTAGTTTTAGCCGCTTCTTTTGTGGTGGGAGTATTGCTCCCCCTTTTTTCTAAACTTCGAAAAGGAAAATCTTCAAAAAGTATTTAAAAAGATCTTTGTAAGAAGGCTGCCCTATTTTATGAAAGGGCAGCTTCTAACAAATACATGCTCTTAACTGTATCATTTTAAATTCTGATGATGTTTCTTATATCCTTGGCTCTCAAGCCACGATTCACCACGACCAATTGCTGTGAAATACTCTCTCAAATATTTCACATATCGTTTTCCATATTCACCACCTCCTTGATGACTTCTGAAAATGCCAAAGGTCTCTCTTTTTCCATTCACAATTGCATACAACGGATGATGGGAGCTGCCGGTGGTATTATCAACACTATCTTTCCCATTGATCCATTTCCATGCATTAATAATATCGTCATAGGTTACCGTTTGAAACGTTTTGGAACCAAACAAGTCCCAAATCTTGTTCATATGATGATTTGCAACTCTCTTCTCTTCCTCTGATTCTTTTATGTTCACAGCTGTAGAAGCGTTTGAAGAAGAGGATGCCTTCTTTTTTGCAGAAGAAGTTTTGTCCTTCTCATAATACCAATACGGCTTTATATCTTCGCCATAAAAATCCTGCACATCAAGAGATCTACATTGTTATCAGAAACCTTTGGAGTCACCGCAGAGGAAGCTGCTTGTAAGGCGGTTTTTTCTTTTTCATAAGAAGATAAACTAGAAGTTTGTGCGCTTTGATCCTCAGGAAGGGTCTTATTCTCGAATATTGGCCGCCCTTCTGTTAAATTTTCTTCTTTGTCTATCATAAGTTGTGGTGCTACCACCGCAGATAGCAAGGGATTAACAAGAGAGTTATCTATATCAACTTCTTGGCTGGAATCTTTAAAAGATTCTACCTGAGAAGAATTTCCTATCCCTAGTTTTTGCTGTTTTTTTAGCTTTTCTCTTTCCTTTTGTTTCTGCTTCTTTCTCTGATTTTTCGTGGGAGCCTTAGCCGTTGATTGAACGGATTGGGTAGACGGCTCATACAATTTATTTACGCGTAACAATTCAGGTATAGGTGGTAAAAAAGCAGAGCTCGCTTTTAAGCGACGAAATATTTGAGGGTTAATCCGAAAATCCACAATAAACTCTTCAAACGTCATACCTAAAGATTTTTTACCTTGTGCCTTTAAATAGGAAAGAAAATTCTTAGTTTCTATCATCAGATTAGGATCAACACTTGTAAAATGAAAGGGATTCGTGCGATCAAAAAATTTCAGAAAAGTTGGTGTAAGACGCAAAAGTGTTAACGTTTTTTCAGATAACTGTTCGCTTAAGGAACGTGGGTCTTTTTTCAGCATATACTCAAGAATGGTTCTCACAATGCCAAAACGAAACTCTGTTGCTCGATCAAAGTTCTGCGTTATTCTTTTGTTCATTGGTATCTTTAAATACTCTTCGAAATTAAATCCTAAAAACAATTCTTCTCTTCTTTTAACCATCACCCCCAAGAAACTTAATAAAGTTTTTTGAAGGTGGGTTTCTAAATCTTGCTTACCCATCAATATATTGAGGCTACCTAAGACAAATATTTTGGCATTACCAACCTCCTCCATGCAGCCTCTTATCGGATAGTCATCAATAGCCATAATATTTTTAATACTAGCCCTTGTGACATATTCGGCATTATCAGCTTCAAAATCTATATAAGCAACGGCTGCTTCTAAGATAGAATATAAAGGATGATCTTTATATGTATTGAGTGAGAAATCCGGATATAGAGTGGCTAACCAGCTTTCACAAGTTGCAAAAGCATTTTCATCGATAAGAGTTGCTAGTTGCATAATCTTTGGCAACCTTTGCGAATCTTTTCCCTCAAAGGCTGTAAGATTATCTAAAAAATTAGTCTGGATGAATTGTAATTTTCTTTTAAGATCAACATCTTGCTGCTCTGACGCGACAAGAAAAGATGTTCCTAGAAGAAAGATAAGGGAACTAGCAGCAAGAAATTTTTCAACAGATTTTATCATTTTTAATCTTAAAAGTAAAATATAGCTCTTAATATATAAGACTAAAAGGCAATATTTTAAGAAAGATCCTTCAGCTTTTTAGGTTAAATTTTTGCATACTTTTATCTCATCTTAAATAAAGATTTTTTTATCCTACCTATTTTATAAAAGAATAATATTGAGAGTTTTTACAAATTTTCTGGTCAAAAATTTGTCCCTTTAACTTATCTTCTACCTTTTAAGTCTTTTTAAAATAAAGCTTCAGATCAGTCTTCATATTTAAGACTGTAAGCTTGCTTATCGTCATTCGAACCTTTGCTGCATTTCTTAGATCCTCTCCTCTTTTGCCTTTCCTAAGAAGGCAGGAATCCATAAAGACGGTAAATCCAGAAACTTCTCCATTGCCCGTTGCCCCTTTTATTCCTCTCACGCACTTGCTCTCTTTCTTGGTCCGCGTTTGTCTTGCACGGTTGAGGCCTTCTGGCACCTATGCATATCTCCTGGGTGCCCGTTGCCTCAAAAAGCTTTTCTTACTTTATTAACGCTGTCAAAGATCCATTTTGGTGAGGTCTCTCTTCCCTGGTA
>MKUU01000039.1 GCA_001898705.1 Caedibacter sp. 38-128 | reverse complement strand
TGCAAGGAAGTGAAATTCATCTCTGACCATCTACTAACAGGCTACCATAACTCGATACAAAAATCAAGAAAATTCGAAACAATTTTCAACAAAACCTCTTATTTAATAAGGCTTAATTGAGGAAAATAAATCCCCTCAACTACATGATAATTTTTGCGTTAAAATTAAAATAGGTTTGTAGGTAAATGATTTTTAAAGAGAGGAAGTTTCTTATAAAGAAACTTCCCTTTTTACAATTATCCTTTGTAGTTTTCTAAAATCTTGCGCGCTTCTTCCGTTACTTTAAGGTGTTTATGAGGTACCTTCCCTGTAAGAATATCTTTATACTCACTAAAAGTTTTTTTAATCGTTTCTTCTATTTTAGCGTAAGCAGGTTCTGCTTTAAAATGAGGATTGGTCAATATTTGGTTAAATAAGATGACCTCTTTGGAACGATCTGATTTAAAAAATGCCGTCGTCGCTAACGCATACAAACCATTAAGGCACACTTTATGGTTACCTTCTTTACACGCTTGGTCTACTACCACATTGATACTTTTAATATCAAGCTCTGACAAATTTGCGGCTTTATGACCATACTGATATATTGCATTAATATCACTTGGCAAATTTTGAAGCTCCTTAAGCGTCTCATCAAGCGATTCCCCAGCTTTACCAGCATGGGACCAGCCAAGAATACCTGCGGCCAATAAAATACTTACAGATTTATAATTCATCTTCTTTTCTCCATGGTTAATATCTTTTAAACTATCCTTAAAAAGTTGCTATATGGTTAAAATTAACCTTGATCTTTTTTATAAGAATGCTTTTAAATGGATTATGAATCTCTAACGAAGCTGAATTTTTTGATCTCTCTAAATGAATAAAAAATAATAAAAATGCTAAAATTAATCTGCTATCATTTCATTCTTATCGGTTTTTTTGCCCTATCTTCCTTATCATGTTTCGGAAGCGATGCTACCGAAGAGTTTTCTTCTTCCTTAAAAAGACCACGCTCTTCCTCTCAGGGAAGTACTTCTGAGCAAATCTCTTCTCGCCCACACAAAAGGCAAAAAATAGCGACCACTTGCCTTACTTTTACTGTGCCTCAACAAGAAGAGGCTATTCTCAGGCTTGTGCATTATGTAAGAATTCGCGATGGCCTTGCTTTTATATCAACCTGCCGTTCTTTTGCGTCCTTATTACACGAAGATCGCTTGTGGAAAGAATATATTCACCGTATTCCAGGTCATTATGCTTTTATTAGTGAGAAAACCAAAAAAAATGGAGAGGGATTTTATAAAGCTCTTTTCAAACAATTATTAAGGCCTCACTTCTTTCCTCTTTTGACTCAAAGTAAAGCTATTTATAGTGAAATCCATACCCTTAGTTCTTTAAATCTGTCTGTTTGGGGATCGGTCACGCGTCCACCTTTTGAAGATGAACAAGAAAGTAGTTCCGACGATACACAAAGAAGTAACTCTCAAGCCACAATTGAAACAAATTTAACTGATTCTGAAGAAAGCGACTTTTCAGAAGATTATGATCATGTTTTCGAGCAAGCCGCCATATGGCAAGAAGGAATTTTTAACTTTGTACCTACTCAAGAAGAGGCTTTAGGAAGCTGTATCCTTGGCGTTAGTGCAGATGATAAGGTGCTTGTCGGCTTATACAATCCTGAAATTTCTCCCTCTGATTTTAAAGCGGCTTCTTGGACTTTGAAGTCATCGGGTTCATATGAAATGAATTCTCTCCCAGATGAAAATGCCCAGGAAAGTATTGCTAGAGCTCTTAACAACGATGGCAGCAAAATCGTCGGGAATCTTTATTTTTCTCTTTCTAAAGCCGTTATATGGGAAAATAATGTTTTATCTTACCTTGAAACGCCTCCAGGAATAACTTCAAGCATTGCAACAAGCCTTAATAGGCAAGGAAATAAAATTGTAGGGTATCTTGAAAATGCATCTCAGCAGACCTCTCCTGCGTTATGGATAAACAAGCGCTTTGTCCCATTGCCGCTTCCTGTCAATAATTTAAAAAATGCTGCTGCTCACATCATTAATGCCGATGGAACCTTAATTGCAGGCCATGCAGACTTCATGAATGCAAATAATAAGGTGATTCAACAGGCGGTGCTTTGGAAATCAAAACCCTCTGCGTCTCTCAATATTACCTTAGAAAATGATTCCTCTACTTTTGAACCATGTTTACTTCCAATGGCAAATGACTACAGTTCTCAAAGTTTTCCCCAAGCCATTGACACTTCAGGTGAAAGAATTGTTGGATATGAGATGCTCTATTACCCTCAAAGTGATGATAACTCTGGTATCCGAAGCGCTGTAGTCTGGATACGCATGCCAGACAATCAATTTAAAAGTTACCTTTTACAAGAGCAATTGGGGCTTACGCGTACCCAAGGTCACTATTTAAAAGAAGCAACTTGTATTGATTCATCAGGAACCATTATAGGAGGCAATGGTGATCCTTGTGCGTGGTGGGCTTATCTTCCTAACTTTGAAGCCTTTTTAGCGGAGGGAATCCCTATAAACGCTTTCAACCCCGAACGCACCTAATATAAAACCTGAGATCCTAAATGCTCAGTGTATTGTTCTAAACAAATTGTTCTTATAAATAAGTATTGAGGAATCTCGCTTGATATTTGAGGATTTTCATCGTCATAAACGTCTTTTACTGCAAGCCTTTTCCTCAAGATAATTCTAGAACCCCCCGCCCTCTTTTGAGGCGCGGGCCATTGTAAATAAATTAAGAAATATTTCTATGGTCATCAGTTAGATTGAACCTTTGCCAGTTCTTTTAATGTTACATTTCGCTTTATATTGTTCTGTAAATATGGCTCTGCCGCCTTCTGTAGAGCCTGCGCTATAGAGGATATCCCCCTCAGCTCTTCAGCATCTTGCAGAGCAATACTCAGGCCACCGAGTTGAATTAAATTAGGATGACATTTTAAGGCATTTAAAAACTCGGTCATATCTGTTTTTTCTCTAAAATAGCTAAAATTACCAAATTCTACATACTTGAGGTGTGGAAGATGTTTTAAAGCTAAAGTCAGAGGGGAAAAAATTTCCTTACAATCATTAAGCTTCCATATTAACCTTTCAAGATTAGTACATGTCATCAACATATTATAAAAAGGTTTTTTATCTAAAGGAACTTCTTCCTTCTTGCAACAAGGGACAGAAGGGAGAAAATAGAGCTCCCGAAGGACTGTATTATTCGCCAGAAATTCAGCAGCGAAACTCTCCATACCTTGAAACGTTATCGTATAATTAGGATGTTTGTCACAATTTACGGTGAAAACTTCAATATGTTGGGGAAATTGCCCTATAGCTGTTAACGCTTTATCGTCTAGATGCAAAAGACATAAGCTTAATTCCGTAAAATTTGAGTTGGAATTTAAATACTGACCTAAGGCAGAAATTTCTTCACTTTCTATCGTGAGAGATAGTTTCCTGAGATGCGTATTTCTAAACCCGGAAAGAAAACTTTTATGAGGATATAAGCTGTGGAAGCCAGACTTATAAAAAGAATTAAGATCTAAATGTGTTAATGATGTCGATGCATTTAATGCTTGCAGCATTGGAGTCACATCTTCAGCTTCTTCATGTTGATTTCCATGCTCGGGACGTAACGTCAGTGAAGTTATTGAAAATCCACTCTCTGCGCCCAGTATTTCGGTTAGAAATTCTTCATGGTGAGCTTTACCTGTCATTATCTTGCCCTCAGAAAGCTGAGAGCAGGATGTGATCAAAGGCATTATCTCATCATATGAAATAAATTTTTCCTTATATTTCCCTGAAGGTCCTCTAATCTCAACTTCATATGTCGGGACACTCTTTGTCACCGTTTTCTTATCTTTCTTTTCATACTTAATCGTTATGGAATGTGCATCCGATAAGATTTTCTGCTTGTTCTCTTCAGAGAATTCTTCATGAGAGATGACGATATCTGACGCCAAGGTTTGCGGCTGGACCACAAAAAAAAGAACACCCAACAATCTTAAATATTTCCCCATGATTTTAACCTTATAATGAGCAGAATATGGGCTTCTATCATGTTTGTGACGCTTTTTCAAATGATCATGACAAATACGCAAAAATCATTTTATTCTAAAAGCAAGAAAGACCGTTTCCTAAAGAAATTTACGCTCATATTAACTAGATTTTTTAAAATAATATTGAAGGATGATAACGAACGCCATCGTCTCTTAACAAATTGTTCTCACAAACAGATGTTGAGAAATCTCGCTTGACATTTGAAGATTCTCATCGTCACATACAAGCTTATTACTTAATAAAAAATTATAATATAACTCAATGATAACAATAAAAATTCGCCCTTTTTTTAGTCCTATACTCATCTTAGCCTTTATCCTCTTTTCACCCGCTTTTGCTTCCGATTCAGAATTCATTGATCAGCCGCAGACAAGAAGTTTTTTTACAAATCTTCCTCAAGAACTCTTCTGTGAATGCGTAAAACATCTGTCAGTTCCCAATATTGTGCGAGCCAGTACCGTAAGCAAAGAATGGTATCAAATGTTTAATCAAGAAGTTATTTGGAAAAATATCGTCCAAACGTTCTTAGGATATGAGCAATATAAAGATCCTAAAATTTCTGCTAAAGGCATGTTTATTAAACTCATGCCCCTAAAATTTCATTTTCTTGAGAAACCAGAAACTCAGCCTCAATTGCCAAAAGGCCATGAAAAATCAGCCCGCCTCTGGTACCTTATGTATGGTGAGGAGATCCTCGATTTTCTTTTAGCGAAAGAAGAATTGAATTTGTTCAAAAGCCCAATGAGAGTTTCAGTGACAGCCTTCAGCTACCATATTGGCCACCATCTTATTGCAGGAAAAGTGCAATCTGAAGACCAAAATCTTCCTTTTCTCTATTTAGAAAAAAGGGGCGTTGAGTTCTGGAAAAACATTTTTGTGCAAGCTCAAGTCCTTCCTGTTGGATATAAAGTAGAAACAATCACCATGATCAGTGAAGACGGCACGACTTTTACAGGAACGGGGACAGGAACTGACTCTCAATCATCCTTATGGCAGGTTTATTTTCCAGATGCCAAAAGTTTCCGGCGTCATGGAATTCACGTCTTTGATTATCAAGAATGTGGAGCCCTTAACAGTTTAAATGCGCAAGGCTTTAGTGGTTCTCAAGGGATGCTGCCGTCAGATCAATTTGGTGAGGAGCAGACCACGCCATCGGTATTTTTACATGGAGATCATGCGTCAAAGTCCCAAAACTTTGAAGATCCGCTAGAACAATGTGAATATCTGTTGCAATCTCTTTCAACACGCTCTTGACATGATGACGCTTGGGGTATTGAGCGTCTTGCAGGGCTTGGTTTTGCTCCTCAGCCCCGTGACGCACCACAATATTCTCCACAATGTCCTGAGCTCTTAAAGTATCAGGATAAAGATGTCCTCGATTGGGAATCTGATCACCCCATCCTTCATAAACAAAACCAGAGGAAGATTCGCGCCAGGCCTTTGATTCAAGTTGGTATGTGCCTGCTTTAATATAGTTATCTTCGACATAGGAAAGAGCGGATTCAGGCAAGGATTGGAAGTGTTGATTTTGAGCACCGACTGAAATTCCAAGGCTGACCTCGGCCCACCTGCGCCCTGTCTGCCCTTCAACCTTTAAACAATAGCTGATAACTTTACCTTGCGCTTTACCTCCAGGAAGACGAGGATCTTCAATTTCAATCGTATGATCACAACTAATCTCCCATAAAGCCTCTAAAGGTGCCTCAACTCTTAAGGTCATGGCGCGCGCAGTTGCCGCGAGATGAGCCCGTGCAATCTCAAGGGCATGTTCAAAAGCTTGCCGCCCCCGATCAGTCAAGAAAAAGCTGCCGTGTCTCTTTTCAAGAGGAATGTCTGGCTTCCTTCCTAATAAACGCCAATCTGCCTGATCTTCAGAAAAAGAATGCTTCGAATGATGGGCTCGAACGCACTGGTAAACCATCGCATTTTCGACCACACGATAGCCACGACTATAGACCCAATCTGGTCTCCAAGGATGAAGCTTTTCCGCCAACATAAGATTCTGTAAATAGAGGTGCAATTTTCTTATGCGAGGGGCTTCATAAGCAACTGTTTGTGTTTTCTGTCCAAGTTTAAAATGAAGATTTTCTCGGCGTCGTTGTCGATAAAGCCACCCCAACACTAATTTTGAGCGGTACCAAGACCTTTTAAGGCGCTTTATTTGTGGCTTTTTGGTGTCGTTTAAAGGATCATAGGGAGATATCCAAAAAGGCTTAGAACGTGAGGGATAAAGGTTCAGCGCCCCCGTATATTTTGGCTGAATTTCCCGAAGTTCGCTATAGGCGATCCAATATCCAGAACGCCCAATTTTTTCGCCACGGCGCCACCATCCTTTTTCAAGATTCTGCCCTGTTAAGGTATTGATAAGACCTTCAGGAAATTTAGCGTGCAGCAGACGACTAATATCCGTGCGCCCTTCATATCGTTGGATCCAATCTGCCGTCACGGTGACATCCACAGCAGACAACGGTGTTGCTGTTCGTGAAATTTTTAAGCTTTCTCTAAAAAAATTGCCTTTCAACGTTAGCTTTTCTTGTCCCCAAAAATAATCGGATAAGGTCACTTTTGCTGCGGTACGAGACCAACAATAAAGTGCTGCGCGCGCTTCAAGACTTTCAAGTGGATCATCCTGTCGGTCTTCTTGGATAAAAAGAGGATCCCAAAAGGGGGATGTTTTTAACGTTTGATTGAGATCTTGCAGAAGCTTGTTGGAATTGGTGGGCTCAGCAATCAAAAGAATTTTAAGCGTTTCACCATCGATCTGTTCAGGGATCGAAAGAACCCGCCCTCGAAACATAAGTTCTACGCCCAGGCCTCGATCCCCAGAAATAAACGCCCACTGCTGGCGATTTTGGTTTAAAAGACCACATTTAGGGTTAATGATTTGGATACACGCCGTGGGATATTTCGCCTCTTGTCCTGAGATCTCAAGACTAAAGAGAGGCTCATCCCGCCGCGCATGAACAGCAGGAGTAAATTGTTCATTTTCCTCACACCATGCAAAATAAAATTTCATTTCTTACCTCTCCTTTTATATTTTTTATTGTTATTGCTTGTTATCAACTCTTCTCTCACTCTCTCTTTATCCTGTGCCTGTCACATACGATTAGAGCCCTTTAGGATCTTTGTTATCTCTGCCTTTCCTTCCATTCATCACTTTCCCTGGCCCGTGCCTGTCACACACGGTTGAGAGCTTCCTGTGTGTCCCCTTATGCGTCATTCCAGCACATCTCTCTGTCATTCCCGCGAAGGCGGGAATCCATGGGATGAAGGGAAATGACAAATCAAGTTTCTCAATCTTTCTTCTCTTCCACCATCAAACTCCCTCCCTTCCCGTGCCTCTTTCGGCTTTTTCATCAGGCAAAGAGAGGACATTCACTCAAAAAGAGCGTTAAAGGGTTTTTCATGAGTTTTTCGGGCTCAATTTTTTTTGACGGAATTTAGAGAATTTTTTGAAGAGGATTGCGGTCTTTTTTAAAGGCCTGCAAGGAAGTGAAATTCATCTCTGACCATCTACTTATAAGGCTACCATAACTCGCTACAAAATTCAAGAAAATTCAACCAAAAAATCAACAATTTTATTTTTCTAAATCAAAAGCTTATAAAAAAAATTTGCGTTGATTTTTTCTCATTTTATCTTCCATAAAAATAAAGCAGAATTTATTCAATTTGTCTCTTGATATCTAATTTTAATCTTACCGTAGCAAGGTAAACAACCTTTTAAAGGAGTCATGTATACCCAACTTTTTTCCTTTCTTAAAATGCTACTTCCTTAGCGCTCGTTGGAACGAAAAGTGATTACCAAAATTTTTCTCAAAACTTCCTCGGCGGCATCACCTCCGGTACGGGTATTGTCATCCTCCAAGGTACCGCTTGACTCTACCCCTTAATGGTACCGACAGTCGTCTCGGAGCCGCAACGTCAGAAGGTTGATTGTTTTAGATATTTACTAAGAAGGGATGATGGCAATGGTGCGATCATCTCTAAATGCTTTTGAGAGTCCACCCCACGAAGAAGACTGCCTCTGAATATCTTTTGGTGCGACTTCTTTCGTTGCCTTGTATCTCTCACAGACAAGATCTTCTAGCACCTTAGCACCACCTGCCTGTCTGAGATCCTCAGTACAAGTCCAGGGATGACAAGAGAGAGGTGCCTGCTATTTGCCGTTAATCCTTTATTCTCTTTCAATTAAAGAAACTGCTCGACATTCGTTCTCCTTTTGGGCATATAAGCTAAAAGGATTTTTAACTCATGAGGCCGCGATGAGCACAGTTGATCAAGCACTTTCTTCTTCAAACCTTTCTTCAAACTGGTTTGCCCGCAAGGGATATCTTCAGGGTGTCTTTTGGATTGTTTTGGTCTGCCTTATCAGTAACCTCAACGATATCCTTATGCGCCTGGCGGGAACACGACTTCCCAGCATGCAAATTTCTTTCTTCCGCTTCTTTTTCGCCTTCCTCACTCTTATTCCTTTCATGATTGTCCGCGGGAAAGAAGCTTTTATGACAGCGCAACCTGGCTTTCATCTCTTGCGTGCCATTCTTGGATTTGGGGCTGTTGCCTTTTGGTGTACAGGCGTCGGTAAAGCACCTCTTGCTGTGGTCAGTACTATCGCCTTGACGGTTCCCATTTTTGTGCTTCCCATGGCCTTTCTTTTGCTTAAAGAAAATGTGGGTTGGCAACGAACAACTGCAACGCTGGCAGGTTTTGCTGGCATTCTTGTCATTATCAAGGGAACAGCCGGTGAAGAAGCTCTCTTAAGCTCTCTCTATCACCTCGATAACGGCTCTGTCTTCTTGATTGCTGCCGCTATTCTGTTTGCGCTAAGTGACATTCTCAATAAGAAAATGGTTCATCAAGAATCTCCTCTGACAATGTTATTTTACTTTGCCGCAGGAACGTCTTTATTGGGTGCCATTCCTGCAGCCATGGTATGGGAAACGCCCACCTTAACCGAACTCCTTTACCTCTTTTGTCTTGGTGCTGGCGGAAATTTAATCCTTTATTTTCTCCTGAAAGCTTTTGCCGCAACCGATGTTTCTGCGCTTGCCCCTTATCGGTACGTTGAGCTCATCTTTGCAACGTTCTTTGGATATATCTTATTCCACGAAATCCCTACAGAGATGACACTTTTAGGCGCCGCCATCATCGTTCCAAGCACATTTGCCATTGCTTATTACGAAACCCGGCAACAAGCCAAGAAAGCCTAAAACAACAAAATTTTACCTGTGCATCGCACACAGTAGAATTTTTTTGAGGTTTTCAGCGCTTCCCTGTTGCCTGAGATCCTTAAGACAAGCCCAAGAAAGAAAAGAGAGAGACGCTTGATTAAGAACCCTGTCTTGCCTTCCGCGTTCTGGCTGCTTTTTTGGCCGACGCTGAGCGTTCTTCTGGCGAACGGCTTGCTTGTTGACGCCCGCCTTTTTTACCTCCCTTTTTGGCTGGAGCGTTATTTTTAATCTCGTTACTGCCCGAACCTCCTTTTGCTCCCCCGCCGTGCATCTTATTGACGGTTGCCCAGGCTCTTTTCTTGGCTTCTTTTTCAGAAACCCCTTTTTCCTCATATCCCTCTTCGATATGTTGAGCTTCTCGTTTCTGTTTATCTGAGTATTTTGCTTTGCTTCCTCGCGGCATTATAATTCTCCTTAAGTAAGTGATAGTGGAAAATAATTTAAATTTAGGGAAAAGTTTATCGATTTAAAGTTGCATATTGAGGGTCTTTTCAACTTATAAGGAGCCACATAAGTATATAGTCTCTAAGTATATAGTCTCATAGATAATATTAAGATGGATGGGGATTATATATACTTGCTCCATACCGAATTTTTGAGACCTAAATTTGGTGCAAAATTTAAGTTGAGAACAAAAAGATGCTCAATTACTTTTTTAGCCGTTTTATTCAAGTTGGAACACTAACTGTCATTGATTTTACTGGAAAAACCTTTATCTTTTCAAAGACATCGGCCCCTGCCATTGTCATGCGCCTGCACTCTAAGAAGATCGCAAGACGTCTTTGGTTAAATCCTGAACTCGCGCTTGGAGAAGGCTATATGAGTGGGGAAATTACTGTTGAGGACGGGAGCATTTACGATTTATTATATCTCTTGGCACTTAATATGCGGGAACGTTCTTTCTCTTTCTTACAGACCCTCAGGAATACCCTCTCTTACTTTTTCCGCGCGTTTCATCAATATAATTCCATCTCTAAAGCAAAATCGAATGTGGCTCATCATTATGACCTTAACAAAGAATTTTACGCATACTTTCTTGATTCAGACCTTCAATATTCGTGCGCTTATTTTCATCACCTTGGTGAGACGCTTGAGTCTGCCCAACAGCATAAAAAGGAACATTTAGCTGCTAAACTGAAACTTCAACCCAGCCAAAAAGTCCTTGATATCGGAAGTGGTTGGGGGGGATTAGCCCTTCATCTCGCAAAAGAGGCCGATGTAGATGTGACAGGGCTCACTTTGTCTCAAGAGCAGCTCGCTGTTGCAAATGAACGCGCCGAAAAAGCAGGATTATCACATCGAGTCCGTTTTTATCTGCGTGATTATCGTCAAGAACGAGAAACCTATGACCGTATTATTTCTGTCGGCATGTTTGAGCACGTTGGCGTGAATTACTATCCTCAATTTTTTAATCAGGTCTACGCTCTTCTTAATAACGATGGGATTGCTGTGCTTCATTCAATTGGTTGCTCCATAGGTCCTTCGACGACAGGACCATGGATACAAAAGTATCTTTTCCCCGGCGGGTATTGCCCTGCCTTGTCAGAAACTTTATCTGCGCTTGAACCCTCTAAATTAATCGTAACAGATATTGAACTTTTGCACCATCACTATGCTGAAACACTTCGTCAGTGGCGGGAAAACTTTTTATATCACTATAAAAGAATAAAACTTATGTTTGGTGAACAATTTTGTCGCATGTGGGAATTTTATCTTGCCGGATGTGAAGTCACTTTTCGCTTAAGAGGATATATGGTTTTTCAAATTCAAATGGTGAAAGACCTGCAAGTTGCCCCTCTTACCCGAAACTATTTGTATAATACTTTATTCGCAATGAACCGATAAAAGCACAACATGCTATCTGAAGAGAAGATTCTTTACGCTCGTCTTTATAAAATATTTACGAACAACTTTCAAGGTTGCCAAACTTCCCAGATGCCTTTTGGAACAATATCCAATAGTTTATCAATTTCTTCTTGAGAAACCTGCTTTTCTATTGCACTAAAAACACCTTTCGCCGCTAGCAGAGCTTCTATTTCCCCATGCCCCATACCTCCCAAAATTTCTTGTATGGAGTTTAAAAATTCTTCCTTATGTCTTTCTTTTAAAGGGGGTTTTAGGGGTCTCCAATTTTCAAATAAAAGCCCTCGGATAAAGATAGGTAATTGCGCCGAAAAGTGAGCTAAATCTTCAATTCTTATGTTATCACGGAGTTCGCGTAATACAGCGCGCAGCGAAGCCAAAGCTTGTGTTTTATTACTCAATTCGCTCACATCAATAATCTCATTTAACCATTCATGAACATGCTGGGCATCTTTATTCAAGACTTCAATTCCCATTTTTCATCTCCTTAAAAAAATTTGAGCAAAGCATGATGCTGGCTTGAAGGTATTGAGTTAAGTTAATAAGTTTCATAGTAGAGAATAGAAAGAGTGAATTTAAGTTGAAAAAAGATAAACTAATTAAATTGTATTTCTCATCAAGTTTTTTTAGTCTCATTTTAAAAGAGAGTAGAAATAAGGGCTCATTTGAAACTTAAACTATCTCAAAACTCCCCTTATCATGGTCTTCGAGACATTTAGTTCTATTTCCAGAATGAAAAAGCTTATTTTTGGCAATCAACATCCAAAGAAAATCTTAGTATTAATTTTTCTATAAAAAATTAAAGTGTCTATTGTTTTTAAATGGCATCATAAAGGAGGATATCATGGTTAATGATAGAGAAAATGGTCGCTCTGTCGGGGGTCAAAAATCCAGTGAAGGAGGGAAGAGGAAATCCAGAAAAAACAAGCCCTGCTGCGGTAGAACGTCATATAAAAAGCGTCTCATTTCCAGCAAAGAAGCAAGAATTAATTAAGAAGGCTAAAGAAAATTCTGCGCCTTCTGATGTGATGCATGTTCTTGACCAGTTTGAAGAGAAAGAATATGGCAGCCCTATCGATATTGCAAAAGAAGTAGGGCGTATTGAATAATTTTAGGTTCACTGTCATCCTCCACTGGTTCTTCAATGGAGGATAAAATTCGCAACATCATATGAGGAACTTTTTTTATTATAGTGCTTTGATTTTGCTGGATATTGATAATCCAGAATTAAAAATAGAAAAAACATATGTAGATGGATTAATAATGAAAAATGCAATAATTGCAAACCATCTTAGATAAATTTAACCACAACACATTAATAAAAAATTCATCAATTATTTGATAATATTGAATTGTATGAAAATATTATTTTATACAATCAAGGAAGTATTATGAAAAAGACATCATTATTATTTTTAACATCTGTTATAACCATTTTTTCATCATTGAGTTCAACATGGGCTAGCCAAAAACAAGGATCCTACAAAGAAAGAGATACTGGGTACTGTCAAGGCTTAAAAGCATCTAGAGATTTAGCTTGTAGCATGCAAAACCGTGGTAGCAAGTCAAATGTAGTATCAGGAGTAGGTGAACTTGGTTGTCCAAAAGTGCAACAGATGTACTTTGAACAATGTATGGTTAAGATAAATCAACCACCATTCCCTCCTTCTTCTCCAAGGAAAGAAAAATAAAGAAAAATAACGTGGTTTTCTAAATAAAATAATCGACTTGTGACATAGTTTATTGAAATGGTCCTGCTTTTATTCTCTTCCAAAAAAGAAGAAAGTAGGCCCTAATTTTTTGTAGTTATAGGCAATGTTTTTAGATTTTACTGGCGCGCCCGAGAAGATTCGAACTTTTATCCTTTGAAACTACTCATCCAATTTCATTAGAATTTTTTTCATAAAGATAAGATTCAATGAGTAAATTCTGCGCGTCTCCTGGTATCTCTTGAGATTTCTTTTTTCTCTTCTCTCAATTCTTTCAACCATTTGTAAACATATAATTCTAGTCCAAAACTGACCTATAAATTTGTAAGAGACTCACTTTATATTCACTGATTTTTGCCTTAAATGCCCCTTGAAAGTGGCCTGTGATGTAACAGTGTGAATACAGTGGAGTCCCCCTTAGCCTTATTGAATTCCTGGTTTCTCAACGACTAGATAAAAATAACCATAGTCAGGATCAACAGAAGAATACACGCAATTTTCTTGAGTTACAGAGATGGCCCCAGGAATAGGTTTATTCTCAAATGTTGGATTATGAGTGGAAGGATTCAAAGGATAAAATCTTCCCTTAAGAAAATTATCGACACTGTGAGCGGTTGCTCCATTTACTAGAAATTCAGTTGCTTTAATATTATAATTCAAGCCATGGATCGTAATATGACCATTTGCAAAGTTTGTATTTGTTTGCTGAACAGGAAGTGAGATATTAAAAGCTTGATTTGTTAAAAGATCCGGTTTTGAAATTGCGGGGCATGTTCTCATTTTCTTAAGGTGGGTGTCCACTTCGGTTTTCGCGTATTCATTTAATGTCTTTAATTTCTCAATGGGAATGGTATTGTTTAATACGCCACGTGCAATTACTTCCGCTGATTGTTCTGTTAAAGATTTGCTAGCGTCTGCCGTCCAAGAAAACGTTTGTAGTAAAATCACCATCGTTAAAGCTGTTGTTTTTTTCATTTTGTGCTCCTTTTAGCATTTTCAACCATTGTATATTTGCAGTATTAATTTTTTCTTAAAAAAATTAAAAATAAGATAATTTTGAAAGGGGTTAAAAGGTGGGATTATCCAATCAGTTTATCTACCTGAGCAAGATGAAGTAAGGTACCCCCCTTAACACCCGTACTCTCTGGCTCATACCCAACCTATGGAAGGGAGCATCAAAGGCATGCTAAAATAGTCTAAAGTTAAGTAAATCCTTACATACTATAATACTGCTGTTGCATCAGGGACACTAAGACTTAAGCCACTAGGTGCCAAGTGGAAGCATAAGCGTAATAACTTATAGCAGTTTAAAAATTAAATTTTCTCCCCATATGCTCCTCTAACGAAAATTTTATTGGGAAGAGAACTAAAAAAGGCCTTGGATTTACTGGCGCGCCCGAGAAGATTCGAACTCCTAACCTTCTGATCCGTAGTTAGAATATCTTATTTTATTTTTTAATTATAAACATTTGTATATTAAATATAATTTATTTTTCTTTTCGATAATCTTATTATTACGGAAGCAATTCGGAAGCGCATGAGATTGCCAGCAATTAGTCTCAGAATAACCTTCTAATAAGCTCTCATCGCGTATGATAAAAATAAAATTACATTACCTGAATTTATCTGAAATTTTCATATTTTTTACTTTACATCAAAAAATGCTAAAATATTTATTAAAATTTATACATCTCAATATTTGCGACAAAAAATCTATATCTTAAATTTTTCCTTTTAAAATTAATAAGTTAGTGAATTTTATTCTTGACAATACTTGCATATTTACTTCATAAATTGCCATACAGTAAATACAACATAAGTGATGAGAGCCTAAATGATTAAAGAAAACCGTATTCAACAAATAAACAAGTCTGATATCGAGATTTTAAATAACATTAAGGACTTAAGAATTAAGATAACTCTTTTAGCAAGTCAGTTTGATCCTTTTCAAATGCTTTAGAGGAGTCTTTTAAGCTTCTTTAAAAACAAGGAATGAAAAAATGCTGGAAAGCAATGAATTTATAAGCGTATGCCCTCAGGATCTAATTAGCCAACATGAGGATATAGAATTTCAATTAAACCCTAACATTAAGCTAAAGTTCTCCCAAGATGGTATTAGTGGGTTTGACAGCCACTGGAGAACCATTGAGTTTCAACCTGAGGTTTCTCAACTATTAAATAATATATTTCCCTCTTTAGAGGAAACCTATAGTTTACAAGAACTCCAAAGAAAATATCCACATTCAAAAGAAGAACTTCTCACTATTTTGCAATCTTTATATGAATTAGGATTTTTATGTATAAAAACAAACCTTCCTATTCCCGCTATTTCTTTCTATAAGCATCTCACAAGCATTACACGCTCTTATAAGGCTCAAATGAAAGAAAAAAGTTTAACAAAAATACAAACTAGTAATGATCCAAAAACGCTTAAAAATAATCTTGTCGGCAAATTATTATCTTTGTATTTTTTGTTATCGGAATTTCCAAGTCATTTAAGCGCAGCCATTTCTCAAACAAACAGTAAAGAGTTACAATACAAGTTATCTCATCATCTTTCAGCTGAGTATTGGTCCTCTCACACGCTTAAGAGTGGTTTGCTTCATTTAGGGTACAATACAGAGACTATAAATAAGCTAAAACCAATTCCATCTATTTTAGGAATGATAAATCTATTAAGAGTACTGGCAAGAACAGATCTTTTATCTTATGGTGCTTGCCTTAGTTTGATGGAGTTTCCTTCCGTTTCAAGAGATAAAGTAGGAATTGTTGAAGCTGAATGGTCTAAGATTGAAGCATTGGAATTAATTCCAGAAAAAGCTCTTGAACCCTTTAAGCAACATCAACTCAAAAATTTTGTAGATTCTCATGGATCAATATCAGTAAGTTTTTTTAAACATGCTTCTCCTCTTGGACCTGAATTACAGCAACAGATTAAGGCCAATGCTTTTATCTTTGTTGAATGTCAAGTTGATGCTCTCACAAAGATCGATACACACTATAATAAAATTTAAGCACTACCCGAGGGATCTTCTTCTAAACCAGATGACGGGAGCCGCATGTTTTATTCTGACATTTTTGATTAAAGGCTTTGTCATAACTGTCGCTTGATTGATAGATCTAAGATGATAGATTCCAACCTTTGACGTCTCTTCTAAATACCGCAACATAATGCTGCCATCTTCAAGTTCAACAATCAAAGGGTCTGCCTTAAATAAAGAAATTGCTTCTTGAGGAATGATTTTTCCTCCAATATGGTCTCTTGGCTTATAAAGAGGAAAAGAACTATCATCAGGGATGATATGGACTAAGCAATCTTTATAAAACTTTGCAAAAGCCGTTGACTCTTGCCAAATAAACTCTTCTTCATCAAGAACAGCCGAAACATTGAAAGTACTTTGGTTATCCTTCTGCTCGTTAAAGACTCTTGGCTCATGACCTACTCCTTCCATAAGCCATTCAACACTCACTTGTATCCCTCGTCCTTTTAATGATTTTGTAAGTTGCTCTGCTGCTTGCCTTGAATACTTCTGTTCTCCATTTTCCCAATGTGAGACTGAACTCAAACTAAGATTGGAGATTTTACAAAATAAGGTTCGAGAAAGTCCTGTTAATTCTCTGGCATACTTCAAGCGTGCTGAAGGTGTATTATCCTCCAACTTTATATCAAACATACATACCCCCATTGCATTTTTTAAATATCAATATAGAAACATATAGACATCTAAAGATAACAAAGCAACTAAAAAGATATTTTACAATCTAATTATTCTTAAATTTTAAATATTATTTTTTAATAAAGATAATTTTTTATCTTGAAAAGATATTATTTAATCTTATACTCTTTTCTAAGTTAGATTTACTTTTTATAAGCATAGGAGAAAAATAAAAATGGAAGGCCCCATCCTAACACCATGTGAGCTCGCAAATAGATGGAAAATGCAATCTAAAACATTAAGTCAATGGAGATGGAGTGGGAGAGGCCCTATCTACATTAAAATGGGTGGTAATATACGCTATAGGCTGTCTGACATTGAAGAGTTTGAAAAACAGAAAGTAAGGCACAGTACTTCTCAAGTTCTTGATGAAAAGCTCAAGCAAGAATCTGATCAGATTCCTTATTTAAAAGTCTGTAAATCATAGGATCACCATCTTCAAAGATTTTACCAATTTCAAAAATAATAAAAATTATAAAGAGAGCCATATGTTCAAAGGGTACAATCGTCGTACTAAACGTTGCCTTGTGTGCGAAGAGTACATAAGTCTTACAAAAGACCTCAGAGCGGCTCTTCTTCTCAATCAATGTGTCTACTGGATGGAAAGGACACAGGATTATGATCTCTTTTTAACAGAAGAATACGAGAATAATCCTAATTGTAATGTTCCTTATCGTCATGGGTGGTTCTATAAGTCTTATGAAGCCTTTAATGATGAATGCATGTTAGGAACAAGCAAGTCGACAATTGCTAGGATGTTAAACTCATTTGTTGAGCATGGTTGGCTTGAAAGGCGCCATCGTAAGACTTCTACGTTTGATCAAACTTATGAGTACCGTGTTAACCTCACAAAGCTTCAATCTGACTTATTAAGCTTAGGCTATATTATAGATAATTATAAAATTGATCTCATTCTCTTAAAATCAGGGAAACAAGAGAGAAAGCCTCGTCAATTACATTCTGAGGTATCTAACGAACATTCAGATTTGTCAGCTCATGAACAAGAGCCAGCTCATAAAACAATAGAGGCTCTTAAACTTCAAGAATCAACATGCCTACTACAGGGCGAGGCATCTTTAATGAAGCCATCTCTTGTAAATGATAAGGATTTTACTCATGAGACATCCAAGTTTCATAATGAGACTTCGATTTCTCATGGTGAAACATGCATTTTGCAAAAGCAAACCCCAGTTTCCCAGATGGAAATACCATCATTGTCATTAAAACCCGCAGAAAACAGCAATTCTCACCATGAAACATCCATGTTGCAAGATAAAACATCGATGTTTCACAATGAAACATGCAAGTTGCATGGTGAAACTTCATATATAGATACAAAGATTACTAATACAGAGATTACTAATAAAACCCTCTCTCTAATCTCTCTCCCTAAACCTTCGAACAATCTTCCAGGGGATACATCCAAAAAAGAGAGAGATGAGACAGGGATTAAAATGATCAAACTGTTTTCAAGAATTGTTTCTCAAGGACAAGAGCTTCTTCCTCATCCTGAGAGGATTAACCGTCTCAAGCATGTTTTGCACACTCAACTCCAAGGGAAGTTAGAGAATTGGGAGAAAGTTTGCCAGAACATTACCCGTTCTAAGTTTTTAATGGGAGAAGCTCAAACATCCGATTTCAAAGCAACACTGAATTGGGTGATGATGAAAGACCATGCAATCAAGATTTTTGAAGGAAATAGTTATGGCATTGGAGATCGGAATGCTTCTCACACACCAACAGAGCCTACTATGGAAGAGAGAGAAGCTTTACTTCTTGAATTTAAAAACTCAAACAAACACCCACTTTGGCTTCAAGCAGGTCAACTCCTCTTCAAAAAGGTTGAGTTTTCAATTTTCAAGAACTTTATCTCTGCCCTTGATATCCATCAAATTCATCAAGATTGTATCGAACTTTTAGCACCACACCATTATATTCAAAGTTATATGAGCAAAAACCTCTTTAGCATCCCTATCAAACAAGCTTTAGAAACTGCTTTAGGGCGTGAACTTAGATTTGTATACGTCAGTGTTGGCTCTAAACTTGACGTAACTTCAGAAAGTAAGAATAAGACAATTCAAAAGGAACCTTTGTTGCAATCGGTTTATACGGATGATCTTGTGCCTCAAGCTTATTTTCCACCTCTTGGAAACCCTCATTTTAAAGGGACAAGAGTTGCTGAAACCCAGGAATTCTCTCCTGATCCACCAACAATCCTCACAGATAATCCAGTTTCAGATAATGAACACTATTAACACTCACTTAAAGAAAGGAAAAAAATGAAGTTAACACTTGTAAAAACAGATCACCGTCCCAACCTTGAGAGGGACATGCTCCTCACTGAAGCACAAAAGCAATTTCAAATAAGGAACTTGAAGAAAATGATTCGCTTTATAAAAGCACAGCTTAAGCGTTTAGAAAAAGAAGGAACTATAGATTAAGACGGAGACCGCGCAAAGACTTCGACCTCTCACGCGCGGGTCTCCGGTACACCAACAACACATGGAGTGAATTAATGTACAAACCACTTATACCCTATTTTAAAGAAAAAAGGGACCTTTTAAATATCACAAGACCTCTCAAGAAGTATTTCACCCTTCTTGGTGCGGCTCTTTATCATCATAGCCTTCAGGCAGCTGAAAATGACATGGTCCTGAAGGACGTCTTTGCGAAGATTGAAAAAACCCTCACAGGGGGCGGATTTAGGCTTGCTACTATAGCAGGGGGTCTTGGCGGTATTGTCATTTCAGGCGTTAAAGGTAACTGGCCTGTTGCAGGTCTTTTCTTAGGTCTTGCTGTCACCGCCCATGCCTTCGTGGACTGGGTTAAAGCCAGTTATACTTATGTGATTTAAGGAGCGTAAGATGCGTGAACGTGGAAAGCACTTGCTCCTTCATCATTTGGACTCTCCCGCCAGATGGTTGATATTCACTAAAGATGAAGCCGCAGCTCTTTTAATCCCGACCTTAATAGGTCTTGGCACCTCCCATCAAGGCTCAGGACTCTTGGTGGGGTTAGCTTTTTGTTGGGCCCTACGAAAGCTCCGCAAAATGGCAGGCCAAGGGGCTTTAAAGCATCTAATGTATTGGTACCTGCCGCATAATAAAGCGAAGCTCCCTTTAACGCCTCCTTCACATATCAGGGAGTGGGTGTCATGAAAGAAAAGCTTCAGCATTTAAGACTTCAAGATCTTTTAAGGCATAGGAATTATCTGACCTTTATTGGATTGGGGCTTCTTGGCTCAAATCTGCTCATGACCTTTGCTTTATGTACCCAGAGTGAAAGGGTTGTGCTTGTGCCCCCTCATCTCACAGGTCCTACGTGGGTTGAAAGAAGTAAAGTCTCACCTCAATATCTTGAAGAAATGGCTTTGTTTTTTGGGAGCATTCTCTTAAACAAAACACCTCAAAGCGCTTCTTATCTTCATGAACTCTTGGTTCGTTATGCAGACGCAAGAGGCATTGGCAAGCTCAAACACCAGCTTCGAGAAGAAGAAGAGAGATATCAAAAAAGTGGTCTGAGTACTTCCTTTTATCCCAAAAAGGTAACTGTCCAAGAAAGAAGTCTACAAGTGGAACTTTCTGGCGAAATGGTCGGCTATGTTAGCCAAAAGTGTATCTTCCAGCGTGAAGAAACCTACCGCTTCACTTTCTCTTTTGCTCATGGGCGATTGCTCATCACCTCCTTTAAACCTCTAACAGGAAAGGAGCAAGATCATGCGTAAATTTTCACTTCTAGCGA
The DNA here is from genome assembly GCA_001898705.1 of Caedibacter sp. 38-128. Classification (GTDB taxonomy): domain Bacteria; phylum Pseudomonadota; class Alphaproteobacteria; order Caedimonadales; family Caedimonadaceae; genus Paracaedimonas. The sequence continues at coordinate 2,504 of MKUU01000039.1, read as the reverse complement.
TATCTTTACTCACTTCTTCAGTCAACGCCGTTCAAATCCTTCCTCTTAAAGATCACGGAACAAGTGAGGTTCTTGTTTCAAGCACAGAACACACACGCATTTCTGTTGAAAATGATCGCATTGCTCAACTGTTTGGGATGGATGGACGGCTTTCATTTGAGTTGGATGAAATGAATGGACAAGTGTTTATAACCCCCACCCCTGGCACTGAAGGTCACTTACTTCTTATCACGCTCACGACGGAAAAAGGCTTAACGCATGATTTAAGAATTAAGCCCACCCGTAAACCCGCTGAAGCAATCTTATTAAGGACAAAGACACAAGGATTTTATGAGAGATTCTCTCCCTCAGAATCCTACCAAGGGTTACTTCTTGAGTTGATAAGAGCCTATACCACTCAAACCTTTAAAGATCCATATAAGTTCGTAGCAATTAAAAAAGGTTCTCCAGAGAAGATTGCACCTGACCTTACTCTGCACTTTATCAAAGAGTTCCACTCTCCTCAGTTTATCGGAAAGGTTTATCACCTTAAAAATGAGGGGAATACAACGCTTCTTTTAAGCCCTCATCAGTTCGCAAAATTTAAGCCTTTGGGTATCGTTTTTTCAACAAGAGTGCTTAAGCCTCTAGAACAAACTGAAGTGCTCCTTATTTTAGCAAGGAGTGGATCATGAGTGAACATCAAACTCCTCAAGCCCTTAAAAAGAAGCAATTCCTAATATTATGCGGTGTTGGAAGTCTTTTGGTCTTGGCCCTCCTTTTTCTCTTTGATGTCGTGACGGGGCCTAAAGAACCACAACATCACTTGAAGACGCAAGAGTCCAAAATTGCAGGTACAACCTCCCATCTTGATCCCCGAGAGATTTGGGCTGGGCGCATGGAAGAAGAATCTAAAAAATTCAATGACAAGCTTTTATCGCTTGAAGGCATGCTCAATAAAACAATTGCTGAAAATGCAAAGCGAACGACCCCTCAAGACGAAAATGCCTTGCAACAGTTGCAAGAACAGATCAACACTCTTCAACAGCAACTGGAACAGAAAACTCAAGAATCTATTGAGGAAAAAAACCAATCTCATTATCCAAACCTTGATGGACAAGCCTCTAAGAAAATCGTCTTAAATCTCAAGAAAAATGTTCGCTATGAAGCCCATCAAAACAGAAAAAAGGTTGAAGATACCATCCCTGCTGGCGCTTATGCGTCTGCCATACTTTTAGGGGGTGTTGATGCTTCCACATCTGTTAGTGCAGCTAATGATCCACGGCCAGTACTGTTAAGGGTGATTGATCCAGGAACCCTCCCACGGAAGTTCAAGAGTGATTTGAAAAACTGTCATGTGTTGGCCTCTGCTCATGGGGATCTTTCATCTGAACGTGTTTACATGCGCCTTGAAAAACTCACGTGCACAGAACCTTTAACAGGCGAGATCTCAGAAACCCAAGTGGCAGGCTATATTGCTGGTGAAGATGGCAGAGCAGGCGTGAGAGGCGTTGTCGTTGATAAGACTACTGACCTTATGAGGAATAGTCTCTTAGGTGGTTTTGCAAGTGGGATTAGTAATTTCTTGCAAGCCAGCAATCAAAGTAGTGTTTTCCCAACCACGCCCTTTGGTCAGAAGAATGCTCTTACAGATGATCAACTTCTTAAATCGGGTGCTTATAGCGGCATTGGTAATGCTTTAGAGAAGTATGCTGATTACTACATCAAACGCGCTGAGCAATTGCAGCCTGTTCTGGTGGTTCAAGCAGGACGTAAGGTCAATATGGTCTTCACGGAAGGCACCAAGTTTGGGAACACGACCGTCAAACAAGTCATTGCTGAAGCGAGAGACCAAGCTCTGTCCCAATCAAGAGACAAAATCCAAGTTGAAGCCCTTAAAGAAACCAACAGCCAGAATAGTGAGAGTATTCACCGCTGGCTTCCTAAAATTGGAGAAAATCAATGAAACACATATTTCCTATAATATCCTTACTTTTACTGACTGCCTGCACTTCTTACAAGGAAGGATTCGATTGTGAGGCTGTTTCAGGGGTCGGATGTAAATCCATCACAGAAGTTGATCATCTCATTGATCAAAGCAAGCTTGGAGCTGACGATAATTCTAATCAAGAGAACTCCTCGCAAGGTGATCTTAAAAGAAACCATAAACCCTTAGAAAGAACGAAAGGTATGCATGTTTGGATCGCCCCTTATTCAGATGATGAAGAGGTTTGGCATGGCTCCCAGAGTCTCTTTGTGCCCCTTACAACAAATGAGAAAGAGGAGATGTGATGTTACAAAACCTTCCTCAACTCCTAGGCCATAAGATTGCCACCTTCTTTGGAGAGCGCACCAACTACGGCGTGAATCCTACCTCTCCTTCTTTGGATGCACTCAATGAGGTCCTAAAGACCTACAACCTTTCAGATTTCATGCCCTATGAAAGCTATGATCCTGGTGTTGGTCTTTTTAGCAATCATCAATCCATTGGCTTTGTCCTCGAAACACCCCCTTTGGTGGGATGT
>MKUU01000038.1 GCA_001898705.1 Caedibacter sp. 38-128 | reverse complement strand
TGAGCAAACTTATTATTAAAACCCTTTAAGGTATCCTTGCAAAAACCGAGGAGTCCATATATGCATTTACGGCCAAATCTCCCTGGTACCCTAACTTTGAAATAAGGTTAGAATTAAGCTAAAAAAATATAGGGATTTTCAAATTTTGGACATAGTTGGGGTGTAGATATTAAAAATATGAGGTAAGAGTTAATTACTTCTCAAATATTGGTAAAGAGTCTCTCGACTGATGTTAAGTTCCTTGGCTATGGCTGATTTGCTGTGTCCTTGAGAAAGCTTATTCTTGAGCTCTGTTATTACTTCTTCTGTCAGCTTCTTCTTCCTTCCTTTATATGGTTCTGATGATATGGCCTGAGCATCTTTAATTAGCCTTGATAATGAGGCAAGCTTAAAGGGCTTAACCATAATAAGGAGACCGTATCATGGAAGTTAAGATCTTAGGGATTGATATTGCTAAGAGAGTATTTCAGCTTCATGGGATTAACTGCTTTGGTAAAGTGGTATTAAAAAAGCGGATTAGTCGAGAGCAGCTCTCTAATTTTATTGCAAACATACCGCCCTGTTTAATAGGAATGGAAGCCTGTGGGGGATCAAACTATTGGGCGAGAAAGTTCACGTCTTATGGACATGAAGTAAGGTTGATGAATCCTCACTATGTAAAACCTTACATTAAGACCAATAAGAATGATGCTGCAGACGCAGAAGCAATTTGTGAAGCTGTGAGCAGACCTACCATGAGGTTTGTTTCTATTAAAAGTGTTGAGCAACAAGATATTCAAGCTTTGCATCGTTATCGACAACGGCTTATCCAGGGAAGAACAGCTCTTGTTAATCAGATAAGAGGCCTTTTAACGGAGTATGGTATTGTTATTCCTCAAGGGATCACCTCTCTTCGTTTAAGGCTTCCTCAGATATTGGATGACCAGGGGAATGAGCTTACTTATTTGAGTCGAGAGATCATTAATACTCTTTACCAAGAATTCAGCATAGCTGATCAACGCATAAAAGACTTAGATAAGCGTATTATGCTGCTGTGTAAAGAAAGCACTAATTGTCAGCGACTTATGAAGATTGAAGGAATTGGACCTCTCAGTGCAAGTGCTCTCCTCTCAGCTATTGGCGATATTCATGCTTTTAAGAATGGACGACATTTAGCCGCTTGGTTGGGCTTAGTCCCAAGGCAACACTCAAGTGGCGGCAAACAGACACTGTTAGGAATTAGCAAAAGAGGTGATCGATACCTCAGGACACTTCTTATTCATGGAGCAAGAGCCTTTATTAGTTTTGCAAAGCGGAAATCAGTTTGGTTAGAGGCCCTTATTAAGCGATGTGGCAAGCAGAAGGCTTATGTGGCTTTAGCGAATAAGAATGCAAGAGTTGTTTGGGCTCTTCTTACCAAGCAAGTAGATTATCAATCGACTCATTAAGAATGTAAACGTTAAAAATGAATTCTAGAGATTTGCTGAGGAAATATAAAGAAGATGGCAAAAAGTGATAACAGCTTTTCTAAAACCTGAGTTGCAACACGGCTAATAAAGCCTTGGTTCTGATAAGGAAGAAAAGCTTTCGGATATTCATCTAGGCCAGGAGTATGCCTCCAAAAGTAGGTCGAATATATGTCCGCAACTCGCTTCAATCTTTCTTCTTAAATACTCTTGCAAATAGGCTCAGGCCATATATGTTGCAACTTTGATCTAAGGGAGTAATGGACTTAACCCGATTTAGTAGACACGTTCTTCCAATGTGAGCGCTCTTGTTTCAAACTCTTTTGGAGACATATATCCCAAAGTCGAATGAATTCTTTCTTGATTATAGAAGATAAAGCAATAATCAAAAATACTATTTTTTGCCTGGTCGCGGTTCTTATAATGTTCAAAGAAGGTACATTCTCCTTTGAGGGTTGCAAAAAAGCTTTCCATGGCTGCATTATCATAACAATTACCAGTTCCACTCATGCTGGGTGTTATTCCATAAGCCTTTAAGAGATTTTGGAAGTCATGACTGGCATATTGGCTCCCTCGATCAGAATGATGAACTAAAGCCTGAGGATGTCCTCTATGCCGAATAGCCTGTTGTAATGCTCTTATGACAAGATCTTTTGTTTGTTTCTGACTCATACTTAGACCCACAACTTGCCGTGAGAAGAGATCAAGGATCACCGCAACATATAACCATCCCATGGATGTCCATATATACGTAATATCAGAGACCCATTTTTGATTTGGCCTTTGGGCTGTAAAATCACGTTGCAATAAATTCTCAGCAACCGGGAGCCGCTTATCGACCTTTGTTGTCAACTTAAATCGCTGCCTTTTCCTAGCAATAAGTTTAGCCTCTCTCATTAAACGAGCAACCCTTTTGAGACCTACTTTTTCTCCTTCTGTCTTAAGAACTGCATGAATCCTTGGACTGCCATAAGTTTGACGGCTTTCTTCAAAAAGAGAGGTAATCCGTTTCAACAAGTAAGAATCTCTTTCTTGATGAACACTCTTCCTACTCTCAATAAACTTATAATACCCACCTCTTGATACACCTAAAATATTCGCCATTTTCTCAACCTTAAACTCATGACAGTGTAATTTCATAAATGTATAAAGCTCTACACTTTCGCCTTTGAGAAAATGGCTAAAGCTTTTTTTAAGATATCTCGTTCTTCCCTTAAATGGCTGACTTCTTTCTTAAGCTTCTTCATCTATTCATGTACATTTAAGGCAGATGACTGAGAATCTTTTTCTAAAGAATTTGTGTATTCTCGGACCCAAGCCGCTAAAGTCGAGGAAGGAACTCCAAGCTCTTTCCCTAACTTCGGATAAGAGGTCTCCCTGCTCATATAAAGACGTACCGCTTGTTCCTTAAATTCTTGATCATATTGACGTACTTCTCTCATCATAACACTTCTTTCCTTTCTTAAGCATTCTTAATCCAATTAATGCTCCTTGGAAATCTGTGTCCTCAAAAACGGGTTAAGTCCAATTTTTGATCAGTTAAGCTTCCGTGAGCTTGGCATAACACTTCTTTCCTTTCCTAAGCATTCTTAATCCAATTAATGCTCCTTGGAAATCTGTGTCCTCAAAAAGGGGTTAAGTCCAAGAAGAATTTTGGCTAATTTTTGTAAGTGATTGATTATATACGATATAATTCTATAGATTTTCAACAATCTTCATACTCTCTTTCCAAATCCAATGGTTGCAGACCCTTTGTCTGTAACTCTAGCTGATACGTAAATTTCTGTATTGGTAGAGAAAATTTGGATGTCCTTAAATCCTGCTTGAATAAACTCTGCCTGTATTAGTTTGGCTGTATCCATACCACGATAGATGTCTACGAATTTTGTTCCTGGGACGATTAAACCAGGAATAATACAAGGCTGTTCGGGACATAAAAAACCGTTGGCAACAGAAATAATAATTATTGCGTTAAGATTTAACACCCTAAGTGCTTCTAATATTGCTTCTCGTATTTCAAAAAATGAGGAGTTATATGTTCTTAAAGACACATATAAGTCTTGACTGTTATCTGGGATAGAAGACAAATCGCTAGCAGAGGAAATGATAACCTTTGATAAAGGAATTTGGTTTTTGATTTTTTTTAAACCATCTTCTGCAATATCAACAAAGGTAATGTGCCTGCAATCTGAAAATAAGGATATCGCCTCATGTCCGCTGGCAACACCAATATTTAAAATATTAATAGTAGACAACGGTCTCGTCGATAAGTTTCTGTATAAAGACATGAAATTTTCCTTCCAATCAAGCTCGAGTGAGCGAAGATCATTTGAATAGTTATATCCTTCATACTTGCTATTAAACGCTTCGGATATTGCATTATTGACAGCATTAATGGCCTTTGAATATTTAATTCCGTACTTATCACAAATCAGGGATGCTAATGCAGATCTATTTTTATGTGCATTAATTTCATCCTTAAAAATAATGAATCCTTTCGATTTTAATTTCCCAATAACCAAGTCGCTAATTCTATTTTCAGAGTAGTAGGGACTATACTTGATGCTTTGTTTACTATTTGTAAAGAAGTGATCATTTTGTTCTAGTATCTTACGTTTTAATTCGTCGGGATAACGATATACATGATTGAATGTTATAATAGGATCGTTATCCAAATAGGATGTTAATGAGGGATCTGGAAGCCCAACGTATATTTTATTGATACGAATTTCCTTTAATAGTGCAATTAAATCAAACGAACGAGCGTCCGACCATGTATTTATTGTAATATAAATACTCTGAGCGTTAAATATTTGGAGTTTTCGCGCCTTGCTTAGAAGGACGGAACACCAGGATGCATTACCTTCTTCTCCTGTAAAAGCAGAGTATACTATTTCATTATGCTCAGAAACAATAACAACTCCCACCCCTAAATCGGATTGAGAGGCTCCTTTTGAAATATCAATTGAATAATTCATCCAACATATATTATTTAAATTCATATACCAACCTACGCGTATTTTAAAGTGTGTAATTATGCCGTCTTTTTGTATAGGACGTCTATGTGTAGTTGGCAAATGGCAGACCAATCATTGCTATTCACCGCAGACCTTACTTGTAATAATGCATGAAGCCCATTCCTTGACCAATGCATATGTTGTTGCCCCTTGCCTCGCTTGTTAATCAAATTTTTCACTGTACACTCTGCCATCTGACTCGTGAAAATTAAACCATTATCTTGTTGCTTCTGATCGTTAGCTATAAAATTAGCATTATTTTCAATGTACGTAAGCTGGCGTTGAACTTTTTCCTTCTTTTTTGGATTATCCTGAAAGCTGTCGCGCATCAATTGCAATCGTTCAATTGCCTTGCCAGGCAACCCATGCCATAAATACCATTTGGCGCCAGATAACTGTTTATTCATCTCTTCATGCCCAAGGCGTGTATTTTTAAATTTCATTGCGATGTGATGCCAATCTAAAACACGCTCTATAGAGTCGCAGTGTTTTTCTAGGGAATCCACAATGTCCCAGCAATTTTTGGCCCCATCACAGATTGCTGTTATTTTGGTTTGAGGCGTTATCCCCTGCTTAATGGCTGCATGAAGTGTCTGTTGCTTCATAGTATCTCGAGTATCCAACAAAGCAGAAGCCGCGCAATGCTTGCTTTTCAGGCGCCGCCTTACGCCTTTTACTTCTCCATCATCTTTCTTTTTTTCCGTCGTATGCTGATTGTTTTTAGCGTCAAATACAATAGACACCATCACTTCAAAGCTGCGTTTATCTCTATCTGTGCATGCGACATGTCCCTCATCCACTTGCACATAAATATGAGAGGCTGATGGGATGCTTTTTGATGGAACTTCAGGATTATCGGATAGATCTTGCCCAACAGCTTCCGTTATACGATTGATTGTATCATGGCTATTGGTTGATCTGGAATTATTTGAAAACAAATTCATCAATTTTTGTGACTCACGAAACGTGTGATTTGCTCCCAACTCGGCTTGTATTTTCACAAGATTAGGGTGTGATGCGTTGCCAAATAACGAGCGAACGCTGGGAGTGCTGGTCCACTTACATAATTTACATACTTGGCGGCTCGTAGATACCTTATGATCTGTAAAAACGGAATGAAAAGCCGACTTGACGCACCCACTCTTATAAAGTTTCCTACCACATTTCGGGCATTTGTATAGCTCTTCTTTAAGATATACTGACTGTTTATCAAGGAGCTGTTGTTCTATTTGACTTAATAAATCAATTTGTTCTGAGTGACGAAATCCAAGTTCGATGATATGATTAGGCTTAACGACGTTTTTGGTCGTAATAATTTCTTTACCAATTACACCGCCTGCGTCGTCTAGAGACTCGACAATGACCCTGATTTGATGGACCATTAAAATCTTCTGGTAAAAGGGTAATTATTTTTTATTGTACACCAAAAAATCATATATTACTAACTTTAAAATACGCTTCCCATTCATTTATGGCTTTCTATCTTTTTCGCATTGAGTCAATATTACATTAATTGTATGAATAGAGACTACTCTATAGCTTGTTGCAAGTCTTTATTTTACAAAAAAGCGTGCTGCGTAAAAGAATTGTAATCTTTTAAATTATGAAAATAATAGAAAGAATTGTCGGCATTGTGTATTATATTTGTGGGATCACTTTGTGATGATATTTGCTTGATCCTTTTCAACACGTGCGTTTCGCATTGTTCTCCCATTTCAATAAGAATCCAACGTCTTTGTAATTTTTGTGCAACTGCACCAGTTGTGCCAGAACCTGCGAAACAATCAAGAACAATATCACCTGGATTTGTCGTTAACTCAACAATTGTTTTAATTAATCTTTCTGGCTTTGGAGTGCAAAATACATTATCATGGCCAAATATTTGGATGGATTCTTGAATTGCTTCAGCTTGGTTTCCTACTTCTCCTTCTAACCAAACAGTTTTTGGTTTTTTATCATTCAAGAATTTAAATTTGTTAGATTTTTGAAAACTGACAATATAAGTATGATCAAGATGGAATTTTCCAGTGTAATTTTTCCAATTTATTTTATGTTGCCAAGTAACAGTTGCTAAATAGTTTTCCTTTCCAAACACCTTTTCAAGCACTATTTTTAAATTATGGATTTCAGAATCATCGATGCTGATCCAAATAGATCCGTCCTCAGTCAAGAGAGGGCGCATTAACAACAGCCTTTCTTGCATCATTTGCTTCCAGTCATTTCTTGAGAGAGTATCACGATAATGTTCTCGATCAAATCCAGTATTGTAAGGAGGATCGATATAAATGCATTTAATGGCGTTTTGATGTGTTTTTTCTAATTCTTTTAAAACATTGAGGTTATCATTTTTAAACAACAGATTAAAATTTGAAATGCTAAATTTGTTATTCACAGATTTTACCCTTAATAATAATTTTCCAAAATTTTATTTTTCCCAAAATCGGTAATTAAGTCCATAATTTTGTTGTTCTCTCATTTGAATTTCTTTTATACACTCTGAAACTTTAGTGACTATAGTCAAAAGATCTAGATGTTTTTGTGGCAAGACATTTTTTACCACCATTACTTTGAACTGTTGAAGGAGATAATCCCAAAAGCAATCCAAATTTAAGAGGATAATTTTTTTATTTGTTATTCCAAACTGTCTAGCAACTAGAAAATCCATTAATTCATGTAAAGTGCCAAAGCCTCCTGGCAAAACAATTAAAGTATCACATGTATTTTGAAAAATTTCTAATCTCTGATAAAGATTATCAGTCCAAACAAGATTTTTTTTGACTATTTGTGGGTGGTGTACATTGTATTCTTTGAATACACTTGGGATGATTCCTTTCATTTTCCCTTGATTCTTCTGAAAAACAAACCCATTTATAACTGCATTCATTAGCCCAGTACAGCTCCCTCCGGTCACAAGATGGTAACCCTCGTTAGAAATAGCTTTACCAAGTACCCATGCTTCTTCCTTATAGCGATCAGAAATTTTATCATCCGCACTGCAGAACACTCCAACGTAGTGTTCTTTTTCTTCACAATGTGTTTTTGAATAACGCATTTCTTGAGTCTTACCTAATCCTTTTGAATTTTATGGGCTCTTTTATAGTTCTAGGGAATTCCATTATGCATATTTTTTAAACCCCATCAAGTCCAACTGTATG
>MKUU01000037.1 GCA_001898705.1 Caedibacter sp. 38-128 | reverse complement strand
CTTCATGGTTGGACTCCTCCTTTTTTTGCTCAGAATATTGTACTCTACTCTGGCGAGTCCATTCCATTACTCCACTATGATGTCAGCAATGTATGTCTCTAAGGTATTCGCTATTTTTTGTAATAACTGATTATTTTCTTTTAAATTTAAAGTTTTTATGAAATAGGCAAGACTTATTTCTTGTGTGCTGTGATGGATAGAAAAAGTTAGAATTTTGTTTAAAGAAAATTGCTTGGTTATTAGCGAATATTTGTTTAAGTTAAATATAAGATTATCTGTAATAACACCTTTATTATATTTATCTAATAAGCTTCTTTGAATATCTTGAGAGTCAATCAAACTGATAAATAGTAAGAGATCTGCAAAATCCTTATGCGTCTCAATAACCTTTTTAAGTGATAATGTAATAATATTAAAACGCGTTTTTGTATATTCGCTTACTTCTTTTAAAACACTTTCCTGCAAGGCCGTAAAATCATTATCATATTCTTTCATATATTCGAGATATTTTTCATAGGAAATATGCGTTGCTTTTAAGTAATGCGCAGCAATAGTAATATCTAAAGGAAAAGGAGGGATATGAGCTAAAAACTTCTTTTGTTCGTCTCGTTGAGAGATAAGATATTGAGTCCTTTCCCCATTCGTAATAATTCTATTAAATAGATCCACCTTCTCTCTATCGTCTAGTTCTCCAACAAGAATTGTGTTGTATATATGACTATTATTTTTAATATGACTATCTCTTGTTGTAATAATAATTCTACCTTTTCCCCATTTAGTCGAATCATAAGGGAAATACTTTTGAATATCAGAAAATTTCTCAATATTATCGTAAATCAAAAACCAGTTAGCGTTAGATTTCAATTTTTCCTTAACGAAGAATAAAAATTTCTCTTCTCTTTCTTTTAATTTCTTTATTTCTTGAAATGATTTTAATAATTTTCTTTCTTGTTCTGTTTTAGCAAGGGTATAAGCAAGATTTTCAAATGAATTGATAAGAGTTTCTCTGGTTTCCGCATTTATTTCCCATATAATGGTTGATGATTGTTTTCGCGCATATTGACGAGCAATCGTGGTCTTACCGGCTCCTCCTACTCCGACTAAAGCAACGACTTGAATATCTTGTAGGCCTTTCAAATTTTCTTCTATTTTCACCATTAAATCAGGACGGTTTAAATAACTGTTATCAGCAGGAACGGTAAGTTCAGATTTAATAGATTGAGAGTTAATTATGTTATGAGAAATGGGAAAGTTTTCTAATTTATTGTTATATATCACAGTAAAGAGCCCATAAAAACCTAGAGAGATGCAACCCCCCATTAAGAGATACATTTTTTTTCTGCTAATTTTTTTTGAGAAATTACTTGTAACTATTTGTGTTGGAAATTTTATTCTATCCAATAAAGTAAGGTATAATTTTTGTTCATAGAATGTAAAATTGTAGTCATTATCTTTGTTAGCCAGTGTAACAAGTGCTTCTAGGTTTGCGTCACGATAAATTCTTCTTAAAACTTCTACTAATGAGCTAAAATAATTTTTAGGATCTCTAAAATCTGTATAATTAATGTCGGCGATTTCTTTTAGGATCTCATTCGTGATCTTCGCATCTTGAACAAGCAAGATAACATTATCGATCGGATATTGAGCTGGCTGTGAAACATTAGAACATTTTTGTAATGCTGTAATGTTTTGCCGAAATTGATTTAGGGTGTCTTCTGTTAGAATATATAGTGCTCTAGGCTCTAACTTTTTTTGTGCTTTATATTCATCTTCATTAAGTATTTTTATGCCTGCAATTTTAAGATGATCTGCAAAGAAATTCAGAAAGGAAATTTTGTTTGTTTCCAGCTCTTTACTAATTTTTTCTAGCTTAATCAAGTAATTATAAGGTTTTTTCTCAGATATCCTATGAAGCTTCTTCAACTCTTGTTCAAATTCAAATTTGTATAATAATCTTGCATAATGGTGGCGGATAAGCTCAATCTTTCCTGACTTTTGGATGAATGGGATTATATCTTCATGAGATACCTTTCCTATCTTGTCTCTAATCTTACTTTTATGAGTTTCAACCGTTCCATCTTCAATGGATAGCAGTGTACCAATTCTCTTATGCTTTTCACCATTAACGAGACATGAAATAATATCTATATGACGAGGGGTAAAGCTTACTCCTTTAATTTCTAATAAATCTTTAGAATAAAACGCCGTTGGGAATTGAGGAAATTTAAGTGTTTTTATTTGTCATATACTATCAAAACTAACTCTTTAAACTTCTACATCATAATTTTAATTTAATCTGCTATATGACCATTACCTAAGCAAGCTTTTTAATAATTTTATCTATCCCTTAAGGGGTCCCCTTACGGCAAATTCCTGATTTCGAGAAAAAATTTTTAAACGTAAATTCAAACTGTTACTGCGAGTGTTCTGTGAAAAGTTCATGAGCAAAAAACAAAAAAAGAGAAGACCATGGTGGCCTCCTCTTAAAACATCAGAAAGGCTGTAACCTTTCTAAATTTATTGTTAACAAGGAAATTATATTATGCGTAATTTTAAATATCAACACTTAATAAAATCTAAGGACTCTTTTCAAAAGCCAAAAAGAAAAATGCTCTTACAAAATATAAAACCAATAATTGTGGGAAGTATGCTTTCATGGACTTCTGCTTTCATACCTTATGCTCAAGCAACACATTCGCCAGAGTTACAAGAAGCGCCGATAATAAGTTTCTCTAGCGCCCAGACAAATAAACCTCTTATCAACATCGATAAATTTCTTGAAAAGAAAGTGATTCTACCTTCAGTGGATTATTTCCCTGCTTTTCGAATGCTTGATCATACAATGTGTTTTAGTTTGGATAAATATGCTGAGCAAAAACTCCCTCTTCATTTATTTCAAAAAGCTTTGATACATGAATGGAAAATCGAAATTCATGGTATCTATCCTTTATTATTTTCTGAAAATGCGGGAAAGTTAGGATTTGATGTCATAGAACAGATTTCTTTCCAACATAATAAGAAAGAGAAGAGGTTCAATTATATTCGCCCTCAATTTTTTATTGGTTACAAGAAAAATAAACCTAATACTCTTATTATTGCAGTAACGCCTGGAGAGGACTACATTTACCATTATGCAAGTATGGTAAGGCATTATCTTTCTAAACTAACAAAAAATGCAGAAGATTTATTTGAGATCCATAGATATCCAGACCTAGAGGACAAATTAGCTGATTGGACTAACTTAGATAATAAATTTGTTCATTCTCACGATATTGTAATTCTTGGGAGTGTTGAGAAAATTGAGCAGTTTCTCCTTAATAAGCATAAAGCAAAATTACTAAGCAAAGAAAAAAGTGATTACTATGAATCTACAAGATATCAACTTTCTAATGGTAAAGTAGTAAATTTTTTAGGTGTTAAGTATAGCTATTGGGGCTGTATGAGTGGAAAAATCGTAAAAAAATTATGTGAACTTGGAGCCCAAGAAATAATTTACTCTGCAAAACTTGGGAGTATGACAAAACCTGAAGATCTTTATCAAAAGATATATGCTCCCACAAAATATTTAACGATGAAGTTTCATTCAGTGATTCGGTTCATTGTAAATGTTCCCAATAAGTTTGTTGAGAAATTCCCTCAACTCAATTCTGAATGGCACGTTTCAATACCAACCGTTCTAGAAGAAGACTTCGAACAAAGGAGGGTAGCTACCCAAGTAGGAGCTCAGTCGATTGATAATGAAATATCTCGGATGGCAGCAGCTATTGAAGATTACAATCTACAACAAAACACAAAAATACCTTTTTGTGCTATTCACTTTGCAACTGATTATGTAAGGAAAAAAGGTGAAAAAAAGCGTAGAAGTTGCTTTTGATCTCAGTAACAATCGATCAGAAGGTGCAACAAACGGTAAAGAAAGAATTGTTGCTCGTATTGCAGACTACTTGATGCAATATCTCCTCGAAAAATAATAAGGCAAAATACACAAGGGTCTAGAGCATTTTCTCTAGACCCCCTCTACCAAATACGTACATAAGCTACCTGCTATTAAGTCAGCAAATTAATGAGTAAATGCTGAAGTTTTTTTGTTTACCTTTCGTAACCTTTAACAATTTGTTTGCTCCTATCCTCCTCAAACAAAATGGCCCTAATTTGCTCCGTTAGCTCCTTATCTTTACCTCTGATACACTTAAAGGTTGGATCTTGCTTATAAAGCTCTTGGGCATATTTCTTTAGACCTGCTTCTGCTTGTTCTTTCTCAGCAGGAGTACGAGCAAATTTTTGCTCATATATAAGAGATTTAATTTTCTCAATGGGTGTTTGGTCCGGTTCAAGCTCTCGATTGCTTTGTATCTTTAAAGAATATATTTCAAGTTCAGCTTTTATCTCAGCTCTTAATTTTGTAGTAAGTGCTGGATTATTTTTCTCAAATTCTTGATGCCATTGAGAGCTAGATTCATTGGTTTTTAAATTTTGAGCCTGTTGAAAATCTTTATGAGAAGAGAAGAATTTTTTAAGTTGCTTTTTCTCTGCTGGTTGGCGAATCCCAGAGCCAAGAGTTTCATCTTTAAAGGATTTGAATGCTGGTCGATCAAAGAGGTTTTTAACTGCCTCTGGCTCTTGCCGAATATTCTTCTCACCAATCCTAATACGTGCATCATTTTCTAGTAACTCTTTCGCCCTTATATGCTCGCTAATGCTTTCTTGAGTGATACGGATCTCTTGTTGCTCAGGAACTTTATCTAAAAATCGCTCTGCGATACTCTGCCACACTTGTTTAGACACAAAGCGGATCGCCTGAAGCTCGTTACCAAGGCGATTAAGGATTTCCTCAAGTTTAGAATTTTTCTTTGGAAGACTTATATTATCATAACCTTTCATATAATCCAAGCTTGAGAGCTTTTCTTGTGAGGATGATAGCCGCTTAAAAAAGATTTCCTCTCGCCAGAAATCAAGTTTAGAGCCAAAGACTCTCACCCACTCTCTGTGCCGTGTCATCCCCACATACGCAAGATTACGATAGGTCTCATAGGAGGCTAAAAGGAATGCTCGATCAACCGTCACCCCTTGTGATTTATGAATGTTAGCTGCCCAGCCTTGATCAAAGAAAGGATAAAGCTTAGAGGCAAAGGAGACTATGTCACCCGTATGATCAAGCTTGGCTTTGATCTTATGACGGTCAATTTCTAAGATGGTGCCTAATGTCCCATTGCTCACCCCAAGACCATTATCATTCCCCAAGAACAGAATACGATCGCCTTTTGCAAAAGGTTTCTCTTCTTTGGTAACAATCTTGTCTCCAAAATCATCTTCGTCTTCTTTATGAATGGTATGAAGATACTCCTCTTTAGATATAGTTCCATCTTGCTTCATCAAGGTACGTGCTTCTTCATTAAGCTTAGCTGTGTCTGCTTTGCTGTAAGTCATAATAAGGTGGAATTTTTGAGGATCTTCTTTAAAGGATAAATACCACTTTTTGATAAGAGCTTTCTTGGTCTCTTCTCTTAGCTCACAAATATGCTTTCTCGTGTGAAGATTTAATTGCGGTAGTTCCCAAAGACGAACTAAAGTAGCAGCTTCCAACTTTTGCTCCTTGGGGCTCACCTCCTTGTTAACAAATTGCTCGGCAAAATGGTAGGGATCAACACTTAGCTCTTTCATCAAAGGACGGCACTCATCAAGGTTCTGTTTCATATGATGAGCACATGTCTTTTTAATATCTCGCCATTCTCGGTAAATAGCATAATCTTCATGAGAATCAATTAGCATATAAGGTTTACTCTCTTCAGGATTCTGGCTTTTAATATCCTCAATCATGAAGTGGTAAATGTTCCCAACCATTCGACGGGAGAGATTATAGGTTTCAATAATTTTAAAGTGATTCCTGAGCTCTTTCAACTTAGCAAGTGGAATCTCTTTTTCTTTAATAAACTGAACATATCCTTTTGAATGATAGGCTTGAAGCGCCTCTCTTGACTTAAGGGTACCAAAAAGTTTAGTTGATCTTTGTTGCCACTTTACTTGTTGCCGTATGATCTTTTCTAAGTGAGAAGTACCTACCTTTTGCGTGACAAGTCTAAAGGCAGGACCTGCCTCAACAGGTTGTAATTGTGCCCCATCCCCCACAATAACTGCTTTGACTTTTAAATCATCAACGGCTTGCAAGAATTCATTAAACCTCTCTGTGTCCACCATTCCTGCCTCATCAAGAAAAAGAATAGACTTAGCTTTATACTGGCATCGTCCTTCTTCATGAGATTTTAAGAACTTGTGAAGTGTTTGTGAGAGAATACCTGATTGTGTTAGATTTTGTGCGGCCCGTCCTGTGGGCGCAAGTCCATAGACTTTATACCCTTCTGCTTCCCAAATTTCTTTTGCCGCTTCTAAAGCTGTAGTCTTTCCAGCACCTGCATAACCTACAATACAGGAAAGCCGATTAGAGGATGTTATATGATAAAGGGCTTTCTTTTGATCAGGCGAAAGACCACCATGCTTTGAGAGTTTTTGGTTAAACTTAGTGATCACAGTATTGATAGTATTATTATTAACTTCATGGCTTTTTGCTTTGCTGAGACTTTCAGCCAATTGTACGAGACTCATTTCGGCTTCAAGCATTCTTCTGGTCGTATAGATGGAGTGATCTTCGAGGGAGCCATCTTTGTTTTTAATAGACTCATACCTTAGTAATACCAGCTCTTTTGAGGACTTGATCTTCTGCTCAACTTGCTTATAAATGTCTTTATCATCAATATGACGATTGAGAGCTTTCTCAACATCCCCCCACATGAAAGTGGCATGGTGCTTGCTTACAATATCACTAAGAACAATGTCAGGATTTCTGATAATACGGCATACATTTCTAAGCTTGGTTTCTCGGAAGGCAATAGCTTTTTCTGTGGTCGCTGCTGAGAAGAGATCCTTCAGGTTATTTCCTTCTCGAATCTCAGCTTCTTTAACGTTCGTTCCCCGCTTAGGCTGAGGTTCAAGTTCAATCCCTCTTTCAGCATAAGAACGATGATCCAGCCTTTCATCAAAACCATACATCTTAAGATGAAAGTTCGTGTAAGCAACAAGCTGTTCTCTGAGTTCAGCCCCTAAGCTTCTTCGATTCCACTCAACTTCTTTTTTTAATGATAATCCTTTTTCGGTGAACCTTCTGGTGAGCATTAAAGCATGGCAGTGGGGCTTTCTCTCCCCTGTGTCTTCATCAATATCAAAATGAAAGTTCGCAAGAACAGCCATGCCTTGCCCACATATTTGATCTTGAATAAATTCATTCGCTAATTTTATACATTGTTCGTCTGTAAATTCACGAGGAAGAGCAAATTCATATTCTCTATAAACTTGGGCGTCTTTTCTCTTCTCGCGTGCCTCAACAATATCAGAGAGCTTTTGAACTCCCTTTTGGCGGTCAACGGATATAAGATCTCTTAGATTTAAAGCCCACTCTGGCGTATCCTTTGGAAGCAATAATTCTACATGCTGTACTTCATGCATTTTCTTACGCGTGGTCATGAGTTGGCCAGTTCGATGTTCATAAATTTTGCAGCCTGTACGATAAGCAAGCGCACGCACTGTATTGCGTTTAGAACGTGAGATCATTTTTAAGCGACTATGCGCTAATGCCATTTTGTGTTTTTTGTTCCTTTCAATATGTTCAAACTTCCTCGGGTAGAAGGAGCTACTTTTGTAGCTCCCACCCCCACAGAACCTAGCATGCAGATTTCCCGCACTAGGCTCTTC
>MKUU01000036.1 GCA_001898705.1 Caedibacter sp. 38-128 | reverse complement strand
TAACAAATTTCAGAAAAAACTTCAACAAAATTCCTGTTATAGTTATCAAATAAAGCTTATTTTATCTTCAATTAACCTTGATGTTTTAAAGAGGAATAGGAAAAATTTCTTAAAAAACTACCGTATTCTTATACCTATTATTGACAATAAGAAAATAACCCCTATATCTCCTTTGTCTCATAAATTAATAAATTATTTCTTATGGAGAAATTATTGTGATGAAAATACATTCTTTATTGATGGCAGCTTTGATTAACGCCTATCCCTTGACTTCTGTTTGGGGGATCGAAGAAGAATAAGCTTCACCATCAGTTATCAAGTATTCTCTTAAAACACTTCCCGATGATGTGATGGCGCCCATTCTTTCTTATGTCTCAGGTCCTTCTCTCACCCGTTTATGGACGACAGGCGATAAGACAATGCAAACACGCCTAACCCAAAATGTGCGGATCTTCGATACAAATAATCATAACTTAATGGGCACAAGAACGATAGTTAAACGCTTTACTGGCAATTTTTTCAAAAGCTTAGCTGTTCAATTCCCTTTCCTTACAGAATTAAGGGTCGCAAGGAATAAGTTTGTAGATTTCTTTCTACCTAATGAAATTAGGTCATTACAGCAATTACAGATCTTGGATATAAGCGGATGCGACTTACCAACATTACCTCACGTTCTGTCTCAACTCACAAATCTTATTGAACTAAATGCAAGCGATAATACTTTTACACATGAGACTCTTCCCGATATCATTCCTTCCTTAACACGATTAGAAACCTTGCATGTAGAGAACTGTTGCTTAAACATATTACCACCCAATACGTTCTCTCAACTCCCCCATTTGACGCGCCTAGAAGCTAACAGAAATTGGTTTGGAAATGACGCTCTCGACAATGAAATCTCTTCAGCACGACAATTAAGAGTCTTAAATTTAAGCAGCAGCTTCTTAACAACACTGCCTCAAACATTTTCTCAACTCATAAACCTTACTGACTTAGATGTATCCAGTAATCAGTTTACAAATAGCACCTTCCTTGATGAAATCACCTCATTAATCCCATTAAGGAGATTAATAATGTCGGGATGTGATTTAACAACATTGCCTAACTCCTTCTCTCAACTCTCAAGTTTGACGGAGCTAAATGTATCCAGTAATCAGTTTGCAAATGGCTCTCTTCCTAGTGTCATTACTTTATTAACACAATTAAGCTTCTTGCAGGCTAATTGCTGCAGCTTAACAACACTGCCTACCACCTTTTCTCAACTCTCAAGTTTGACTAAGCTGCATATATCCGGCAATCAGTTTGAAGATGCTGCTCTAACCCCCCTCATCTCTTTATTCAATTTAAATCACTTAAAAAGTGTCACGTTGGATTTTATGGACTTGAAAAAGTCAACATTACCCCGAGAACTTCATCCCTACAGAGCCAATATTTCGGGCGTTGATTGGGAAAATAATGTTGATTGAGAAAATTAATAAAGAAAATATCTTATAAAGTCTCTCACCCAACGATCGCTTAATCCTCTTTTTGGAAGGAGATTCTTGGCACATGAGGATGATCAGGTTTTTTCGTAGCTCCTAAATCGCAGAAGACCCCCTATTGGAGGGGGTTTTTATTGAGCTGTCCAGCCTCCATCAACACTGAGCGTCGTGCCTGTCATCGAAGTGCCCCCAGGCTCACACAAAAACACGGCAAGATCACCAATTTCTTCAGGCGATACAAATCGTTGTGAAGGCTGCTTTTCACTTAAGAGATCACGGCTTGCTTGATCGTATGAAATTCCTTGCTGTTGAGCGCGTTCTTGAATCTGCCGCTCAACCAGAGGCGTCAAGACCCATCCTGGACAGATGGCATTGCAGGTAATGTTCTCTTTTGCTGTCTCAAGCGCAACGGTTTTAGTCAGGCCCAACAAGCCATGCTTTGCCGCCACATATGCTGATTTAAAAGCAGAGGCCACAAGTCCATGCGCTGAGGCAATGTTAATGATGCGCCCCCATTTTTGTCCTTTCATTAAAGGGAGAGCCGCTTGAATTCCGTAAAATGCCGCCGAAAGATTCAGCGCTAAAATGGTTTCCCACTTGTCCGCAGGAAAACTTTCAATTGGGGAGACGTGCTGAATTCCGGCGTTATTGACGAGAATATCGACCCGACCAAAAGCTTGATATGTTTCTGAAATAAGGGTTTGAGGCCCTGCGGCTTGTGCCAAATCAACTCCTAAATATTTAACCTGCACATTGTGGGTTTTCTCTAAAGTCGCACAAAGCTTCGAAATGACATCTGGATCTCCAAATCCATTGAGCATGATAGACGCCCCAGCTTCAGCAAACTTTGTTGCAATACTCAGACCAATCCCACTTGTAGATCCCGTAATAACGGCAACTTTTCCCTTTAACATTTATTAAAATTCCTTTTAATTTTGCGTCATAATGCTTATTAAAAATGAATTTCTTTAATTTTTTGTTACTCTCTAAGACTTAAAAAAATTATTTTTTTTAATATCTCTCTTGCCTTCTTGCGTGAGCCTTTCTAAACTCGCCATAATTTATGATAAGGTATTTTGTATGCACGTGCTTCACTTGATGGTTCACACAGTCATTCCATTTTTGATTATTTTATCGCTTCTTGTCTTTGTCCATGAGCTCGGACATTTTTGGGCAGCGCGTCGGAATGGTGTGAAAGTCGAAGTTTTTTCAATTGGATTTGGTCCTGAAATTTGTGGGTGGAATGACCGCAAAGGGACGCGTTGGAAAATTAGTGTCTTACCTTTAGGTGGGTACGTACGGATGTTTTCAGATCTTAATGCGGCAAGCCAACCAGATCAAAGCCGCATTTCTCAGATGACCGAAGCCGAAAAACAACAGTCTCTTTTTCATAAAAACGTTTGGCAAAGAATTAGCATTTCTGCCGCCGGCCCCATTGCAAATTATCTCTTTGCTTTCATTCTGATGACAGGATTATATGTTTTCGTTGGACAACGAATTCCTTCAGAAACCGCAACAATTGGCCAAGTCATGCCAGAAAGCGCTGCTGCTCTTGCAGGCCTTAAAAGCGAAGATATTGTTCAACAAATCAATGAGCGTCCCATTGCTTCTTTTAACGACATGTATATGCTTGTTCGGGAAAATCCTGGGAAAGAATTAACTTTTGTCATCAGTCGTGAAAATCAACCTCTGACACTTAAGATTATTCCTCAAGAAGCCAAAGAAGGACCTCAGACTGTCGGGCGCCTTGGTGTTACGCAGGGCATGATAGATATAAAGCATCCTATTTATTCTGCTCCCTTTTATGCTCTTTGGGATTGCTTAAAATTTACTTCCCAAGCTTTTATTTCGATCGGTCAAATTCTCATCGGTAAAAAATCGACAGAAGGCTTAAGTGGCCCCATTGGTATTGCCACGATGACAGGTGAAATCATGCAAAAAGAGTTTACCGAAGTTTTATGGTTCTGTATCTTTTTATCGCTTAATTTAGGCTTTTTAAATCTTCTTCCTATCCCAATGTTTGATGGAGGCCATCTCCTTTTTTATTTTATTGAAGCTATTCGAGGCAAAGCTGTTAGCGAAAAAGCGCAAGAAATCGCCTATCGTATTGGCTTCACTTTTGTAATTTTCCTTATTGTGTTCTCAACATGGAATGATCTTTCGCGGTTAAAAGCGTTGGAATTTTTAAAAAATATTTTCGGATAAACAAGTAAAAGTTTGATGAGAGGTTTTGTGATTGTGAGTAACTTTAGTCGTTTCTTTTTTGCTTTGGCTTTTTTAATGACGTGTGGAGGGAAAGCTCTACAAGCCTCTACTCTCATTCAAGATATTCAGATTCAAGGGAATCAACGTATTGAGAAAGAAACAATTTTAGCTCAAATTGAGTTAGTCCCCGGAAAAGCTTACAACCAAGAAGAAATAGATCAAGCTCTTAAAAACTTATTCGCTTCAGGACTTTTTTCTGACGCCCGTCTTGAAATCAAAGGACAAGCTTTAATTATCCATATCAAAGAAAATCCTATCGTCAATCAGGTCGTTATTGAAGGAAATGATAAGTTGTCTGATGAGATCCTGAAAGGTGAATTGCAACTTCGTCCTCGTCAGGTCTATACATTGACACGACTTCGAAATGATACCCAACGCATTCAAGATTTGTACCGATTAAAAGGGCATTTTGCGGCTGTTGTTACCCCTCAAATTATTAAGCGGGAACAAAACCGAGTTGATGTCGTGTTTGAAGTCAAAGAAGGGCACGCAACCGTTGTGCGCAAAATTTTCTTTATTGGGAATAAAAAATTTAGCGAAAGCAAACTGGAAAGTACCATTCAGACAAAAGAAACTCGTTGGTATCGTTTCTTTACTGCAGATGATACTTTTGATAGTGACCGCCTTGCTTATGATAAGGAACTTCTTCGTAAGTTTTATCTCGAACATGGTTATGCGGATTTTCAAATTAAGTCTGCCGTTGCTGAGCTCACATCTGATCGTGAAGAATTCTTTATTACTTTTACCCTTGAAGAGGGAGAACGTTATCAAGTTGGTCAGGTAAAAATTAGCTCTGATTTCAAAGCTCTTGATATTAAAACTCTCGAGAAAAAAATACCGTTTACATCCGGCGATTGGTACAGCAATAAAGATGTTGAGGGAACTATTAATCTCTTGGTTGATGAGCTTGGCAGCCTCGGATACGCTTTCGTCGATATTCAGCCACAAATCCAAAAAGATACTGAAAAGCACCTTCTCGATATTACCTTTGTTATTCAAGAAGGCCCTAAAGTTTACATTAACAAAATTGATATTATTGGAAATGATCGCACAGACGATGAGGTAATTCGTCGAGAACTTGAAGTCGATGAAGGCGATGCTTTTAACTCAAACAAAATGAAACATTCCGAAAAGCGGATTAAGGATTTAGGCTTTTTTAAGAAAGTTTCTTTAACTAAACAACCCTCAGATAATCCCGATAAAGCCGATATTAAAATAGAAATTGAAGAAGACCGCACCGGAGAACTTAGTTTTGGAGGTGGTTTTTCAACGGCAGATGGTCCTTTAGCAGATATCCGTTTTGCTGAGCACAATTTTAGAGGAAAAGGTCAAGACCTTCGAGCTGGTGTCACCTATGCAAAACATCGCCAAGAATATAGCTTTGGCCTTACTGAGCCTTACTTCTTAGGTCGAGAACTGATGGCCGGATTTGATGTTTATCGTGTCACTCGGACGCGTTATCTTGATGCTTCTTATGATCAACAAATTCACGGTCTATCGTTGCTTATGGGCTATATGTTGGCTGAAAATTTAAGCCAACTTTGGACTTACACAATTCAATCAGACAAAGTGACCCGTGTGAAAGAACATGCATCTAGATTCTTGCGCGCGCAAGCTCGCAATTCTATCCTTTCAGATATAGGACATACCCTCACCTATGATCGAAGGGACAGTAAAATAGACCCCACAACTGGTTATTGCCTTAGCCTCAACAATGAATTTGCCGGGCTTGGGGGAACAATCAAATACCTAAAAAATCAAATAAGTGGAAGCCATTTTTATTCATTCTCAGATGATTGGGTTTTAGAAGCGAGCGCTCGATATGGCATTATGGTGGGGCTCGGGAAGAAAACGCGTATTGCAGATCGCTATATTTTAGGGGGAGATACTCTGCGAGGATTCTCACCAGGCGGTGTTTCGCCACGTGATAAAACAACAAAGGATGCCTTAGGAGGACATCAATTTTATTCTGGTTCTCTTGAACTTACATTCCCAATTGGCTTACCGAATGAATTTGGTGTCAAAGGCGCGACCTTTTCAGATGTAGGAAGTGTCTGGCAATCAAAAGAAAAAGGACCTGAAGTTCTCGATCATAAGAAACCTCGGGCTTCTGTTGGAATGGGCTTACGCTGGCAATCGCCTATGGGACCATTACGCATTGATATTGCAAAAACAATTGCAAAAAATAAACTAGACGAGAAACAAGTTGTCTTGTTTGGTTTTTCAACACGTTGGTAGAAAGGAAAAAAAGATGAAATTATTAACTTCAAAATTATTATTGGCTGGCTGTATGAGTGTTGGGCTTTTAGCTTCTCCTCTTAAAGCAGCAGAGGATCCCTTAAAAGTTGCTGTTGTGGATGTAGACAAACTGATGCAGGCATCAAAATCAGCAAAACAACTTATTACTGAATTAGAAAAACAACGCACGAAGTTTCAAGAAGAAGTTTCTAAACATGAAACAAAATTACGTGATCTTGAAAAAAAATTAATTGAAGAACAAAAAAAACTCTCCCCCGATGAGTTTAATAAAAAACGTGAAGAATTCGAGCAGCAAGTCGCTCAAGTTCATGAAAAAGTTGGTAAACGTCGTGAGCAGCTTGAAAAAGCTTTCAGTGACGCTCGTGAAGATATTCAAAAAGTTATTCTTAAGCTCGTTGTTGAAGCTTCAGAAAAGAACAAGTACACACTGGTTATTCCACGCTCTGTTGTGATCTTTAGAGCTGACCATCATGAAATTACCGATGCAATCCTTAAACAACTTGATGAAAAACTTCCGAAAGTTGATTTCAAGGTGCCTTCAGCTTAACGAGCATATTAAAGAAACATAGAAGGCGTACAGCTTTCTATGTTTCTTAATTTAAGTAAAACTTATACAAAAGATGATTGATTCTCGCTTTTATCATTCTCATGGACCTTTAAGTCTCAAAAGAATTTCTGCCATTTCTGAAGCAGAGCTCATCCTTCCTAGAGGAAAGCAACTGCATGAAGATAACCTTATCACAGGGCTTTCTTCCTTAGAAGACGCAACTCCTTCAGATTTAGCGATGCTTCATAACCTAAAATATAAAGATATTTTTACGAAGAGCAATGCAGGCGCGTGTTTTATTACACCCGATATGGTCATGCAAGCGCCTTCTTCAATGGCTTTATTGGTTACGCCAAAACCGCAACGTTCTTATGCTCTTGTGGCCTCTGCTTTTTATCCTGAACCAGAAGGTAACTTCACGCCCATGACCCAGCCAATCCACCCTTCGGTTGAGCTTGGTGAAAATGTCATGATAGAATATGGTGCTGTTATTAAAGAACGCGCAAAAATTGGTGACAACACACAGATTGGCGCAAATACGGTCATTGGGGCTGGTGTTATCATTGGCGAAGGATGCAAGATTGGCGCAGGCGTGACGATTTCTCATACGCTTATTGGAAACCATGTCACTATCTTTCCTGGCGCTCGCATTGGGCAAGCTGGATTTGGATTTGTGATGGATGAACTAGGCCATATCCCAGTTCCACAATTAGGTCGCGTAATTATTGAAGATCACGTCGAGGTTGGCGCCAATACAACGATCGATCGAGGGTCATTAAGAGATACAATTATCGGACGAGGATCAAGGCTTGATAATCTTGTCATGATTGCGCATAACGTAGTTATTGGTAAGGGGTGTATCCTTGTAGCGCAAGTCGGCATTGCAGGAAGTACCACACTCGGAAATCATGTCATTGCAGCTGGGCAAGCAGGCATCGTTGGTCATTTGAAGATTGGCAATGGTGTAAAAATTGGGGCTCAAAGCGGCGTTATGAAAGATATCAAAGACGGAGAGACAGTTGGTGGCAGCCCCGCAGTCCCCGTTCAAGATTTTTTACGACAAGCTGTAATGCTTTCAAAAATAACGAAAGACTATCAAAAAAGAAAGAAAAGTAATGACTGAAACAACCGCAAAGGTTCAGGCTTATAACCTTGATCATCAGCAAATCTTAAAATTGATTCCTCATCGCTATCCTATGCTTCTGGTTGACAGAGCTGAAAATGTTATTCCCTTTGAAAGTGGCGTTGGAATTAAAAATGTCACTGTTAATGAACCTTTCTTTCAAGGCCATTTCCCAGGACACCCCGTAATGCCAGGCGTTCTGATTGTTGAGGCTTTGGCACAGACCGCGGGAATCGTGGTTGCTCAAGGATTGGATTCCGCCGAAGAACGCCTCGTTTATTTTTTGGCCATTGATGAAGCCCGCTTCCGTCTACCCGTCCTTCCTGGCCAACAACTTCAACTTTGTGTACAAAAAATTCAAAATCGTCGTAATATTTGGAAATTTAAAGGAGAGGCTTTAGTCGATGGGAAAATTCATGCTGAAGCTATTTGTACCGCGATGATAGGGGAACGTTAATGGTAGAAACCTTAAACGTAAAATTCTCCGAGACACAAATTCACCCGACAGCCGTGGTTGAACCCACTGTTAAGTTGGGTAAAGGTGTAAAAATTGGGCCTTATTGTGTCCTTTCTGGAGATGTCATCCTTGAAGATGAAGTCCATCTTATTTCTCATGTTGTTATTGCTGGGCACACAACAATAGGCGCAAAAACAACGATCTATCCTTTTGCTTCTATCGGTCATCTTCCGCAAGACTTAAAGCATAAAGGTGAGCCTTCCCTTCTTAAAATTGGAAAGCATAATGTGATTCGGGAATATGTGACAATGCAAGGAGGAACAGAAGGGGGAGGACTCGTCACGACAATTGGTAATCATTGCTTTTTTATGGCGAGTTCTCATGTGGCCCATGACTGTACACTCGGGAACCACATTATTATGGCAAATTGTGCAACGCTTGCTGGCCATGTTCAGGTTGCCGACTATGCTATTATCGGTGGCCTTTCTGCAATTCATCAATTCGTTCGCATTGGACAACATGCTATCATTGGAGGAATGAGTGCTGTTGAAAATGATGTTATTCCTTATGGTTCTGTCAAGGGCGATCGGGCGAATCTTTATGGGATCAATATGGTTGGATTAAAACGCCGTAATTTCACCCGCGAAACTGTTGAGTGTTTAAGAATTGCTTATAAAGATATTTTTGAAGGCAGCCTTCCCCTCAAAGATCGTGCTGAAAATGCCGCTCAAAAATACAAAGACGAAAAAACTGTACAAGAAATCATCGAGTTTATCCTCTCTTCAGAAGCTAAACGTCCCCTTTGTGTTCCTAAAGCCAATGTCACCAACTAATCACTCTAAATTAGGCATCATCGCAGGCGCAGGACAATTGCCCCAGAGAATTATTGAGGTTTGCGTACAACAAAATCGCCCATTTCATATCGTTGCTTTTGAAAATCAAACTGATCCCCACTTAGTTGGGAATCTACCGCATATATGGTGTAGATTAGGACAAACAAAGAAAGCTCTTGATTACTTAAAGCAACAGGGCGTCCAAGAAATTGTCATGGTAGGCCCTATCAAACGTCCCTCATGGAGTGAGTTAAAACCAGATGCTTTTACAGCAACGTGGCTTGCAAAACATCTTCACAAGATTTTAGGTGATGACTCTTTGTTACGTGCCGTCGTTCACCTGATTGAAAGCGAAGGTTTTACTGTGGTAAGTGCTGAGAATATTATTGGAGACTCGCTTTTGGCCCCTCATGGGGAGATGGGAAAACACCAACCTGATTCCCAAGATCAACAAGATATCGCTTTGGGTCTTAAGGTTGCCACTATGCTCGGAAGTTGTGATGTCGGCCAAGCTGTGATGATTCAACAAGGCCTTGTCCTCGGTGTTGAAGCCATTGAAGGGACCGAAGCTCTCCTTAAAAGATGCGCCCCTCTTAAACGCGCGGGCGCAGGCGGTGTTCTGGTTAAAGTTACGAAGCCACAACAAGAAGTGCGCGTTGATAGACCAACTGTTGGACTTGAGACTCTCAAGAGACTTCACGAAGGAGGCTTCAGAGGGCTTGCTGTAGAAGCCTTTGGTGTTATTATGCTGAATAAAGAAGAAATGATTCAATTTGCCGATGAGCACCAGCTCTTCCTTGTTGGAGTTGATAGAAGAGGATGAAAGCACCTCATATTTATCTTGTTGCCGGTGAAGCGTCTGGCGACGTCATTGGAAGCCGCTTGATAAAAGCCTTAAAAGAAAAAGTACCAAACTGCATAATTTCAGGGATTGGTGGACACCTTATGGCTGAGCAAGGCCTCCACTCCCTTTTCCCTCTTCAAGAACTCTCTATCATGGGAATTATGGAAGTTTTACCCCATATTCCTCGCATCTTAAGACGCTTAAATGAAACCCAACAGGATATCCTCTTAAAAAAACCAGATATCGTCGTTACGATTGATGCTAAAGGATTTAGTTTTCGCTTAGCAAAGCGTCTAAAAAAATATGGCTTCCCTGTTGTTCACTATACAGCACCTTCCGTCTGGGCTTGGCGTCCAAAACGTGCCCAACAGATCTCCCATTTTGTAGATCATCTTTTAGTTCTTTTCCCATTTGAGCCCCCTTACTTTGAGAAAGTTGGGCTACCCACAACATTTGTAGGCCATCCTCTTACGGAAGAAAAATTTGAGGAAATTCAGCCTAAGATCTTCAAAAAAAAGCTCTCTTTAACAAAAAATGAAAAACTTATCTGTTTATTACCGGGAAGCCGAACTCGCGAAATATATTCTCTTCTTCCTGTTTTTATTGAAGCTCTTCAACAGCTCAATCAAAAAATAAAGAACGTTCGCTTGATTATTCCAACATTTCCTCATTTTGAAACCTATATTCGACAAGAAATGGAAAAAGCTAACTTGAAGTTCTCACTTATTACAGATGAACAAGAAAAGTATCACGCCATGGTCGCAAGTGATGCCGCGATTGCAGCTTCGGGTACGGTTGCTTTAGAGCTTGGTTTAACCCAAACACCCTTTCTGATTGCTTATAAAGTCAATTCTTTGACGGCATTCATCTTAAAAAGACTTATTCGTATCCCTTATGCTTGTATGGTAAATATACTTCTCAATAAACCTGTTATTGGAGAATTTCTTCAAGAAAATTGTCGCCCCAATTTAATCTCCACCCATCTTTATGAAATTTTGCAAAAAGAAAACAATCAAAAGCTAAGACAAGAGCTTTCAACGATAAGAGCCCTTTTAACAAATAAAAACAAACAACCCAGTAAATTTGCTGCTGAAACTATCTTGAAAATTTTAAGGAATTATCAAGGTTCTTGATGTTCAATACTTAATATCCAGCTTAATAACGACAATAATGAAGTGAGTGTTTATGGTAATTTCTCTTCTTCCTTGGTTTGGTTTTTTGGGTCTTATTACAATTTTGTTGATCATCGATCTCAGTGTCCTTAATCGTGAAGATCATATTATTTCACCTCGGGAAGCAACGATCTGGAGCTGTGTTTGGATTGGCTTAGCTCTTCTATTTAATTTAGGAATCTTTGTCTTAAAAGGATCTCAAGCTGGCTTAGAATTCTTCACAGGGTACCTTATTGAAAAATCCCTTAGTTTAGATAACATCTTTGTTTTTGTCTTAATTTTCAAATACTTTTCTTTATCCCCTCATCTTTATCATCGCGTGTTGTTTTGGGGCGTCTTAGGGGCAATTCTCATGAGGCTTGTTCTCATCTTTACGGGCCTTGAGCTTCTCGAGCGATTCTCTTGGATTTTTTACGTCTTTGGTGCCATTCTTATTTACTCTGGCTTTCAAATGTCAAAACAACAAGAGCATCTTAATGTTGTAAGTCAGAATAAATTCGTAAACCTTATTAAGCGCTTTATTCCTATTACTGAAGATTATGTGGGTAATCGGTTTCTCATTAGAAGGCAGGGTAAATTGGTTGCCACGCCTCTCTTTCTTGTTCTCATCAGTATTGAAATAAGTGATCTCATTTTTGCAGTTGATTCTATTCCTGCAATTCTTGCTATCACTCGAGATCCATTTATTGTTTATACATCGAATATATTTGCAATTCTTGGATTGCGCTCTTTATTTTTTCTTATCGCAAATTTATTGCCACGTTTTTATTACTTAAAACATGCTTTATCGGTCATCCTTATTTTTGTTGGATGTAAAATGCTCCTCCACCAAGCTTATAAGATTCCGATTTTGATATCTTTAGGAATTATTTTACTTATCTTCTTGATTGCAACTATTGCCTCAATACGCCGTAAAACCTGCGTAGAAGAGAAATAAACCTTCGTCTTATCCTTCTTGAGTAAGAAGCTCATTCTTTACAGAAGGGGCTGGATATGTTTCTCGAATAAAAAGAACGCATAAACCCGCCAAAATAAGACTTAACGGAACAATTGCAAGCGCCAAGTGATAATCGGTAAGACTATAATAAGGACTTCCTGCAATTCTCTCTCCGCTCCAAACAAGATCTAAAACCGCACCGATGACAGGTTGCATTAAGATACCACTAAACATACACAACATATTGTGCACGCCTGAAGCTGTCGCCGCACGATCTCGAGAATTAAGATCCGTAACGCTTGCAAAAGCAAGAAATTGACCTGAGGACGCAGCACCTGCGATAAAAAATAAGCTGTACACGGCACTAAAAGGGAGGTGAGGCGTGTAAATCACTATTGTTAAGAATAAAAACGTGACAATAGCGCTAACGATCATTGCGCGTCGATAACTTTTAAGAAAAGTTAAAATCCATGACCATAAGGGGCCTCCTATCCCAACGCCTACATAAAAGGTTGAAAGAGCACCGGCTGCCACGGCACGATCAACATTAAATGCTTGCATCAAATAAGGGACACCCCAAAGATCAGCAAATCCAGAAAGAGGGATATACATAAGAAATCCATAAGCTCCAAAAAACCATGTTTGAGGATTTCGTACAATTTCAAGAATTGAGTTCGTGATATGCCCTAAAGAAAGTGTGGGCTTGGTTCCAGCATTTTCCTTCAAACTTTCAACGGATGGAGCTTTATCAGCGATCATAAGCCATATTATAATAGCTAAAACAAGGCTTATACCTGCTAAAATATAGATTGTTGTCTGCCAGTCTGTCGCTTGAATAAGCAGAGCTAAAGGTAAGCCACCGCTTGTTCCCCCTGCCGTTCCAATCGCAAGAGTAAACCCCACAAAAATAGCAAGTTTATCAGCTGAAAACCATGTTGATGCTATTCGAATACAGGTTAAGAAACCAAAAGCAGAGCCCACACCTATTAAAAAGCGCCCTAGAGATAGTAAACTGATATGTTGCCCTCCTGCGAATAAAAGAGCACCCAAAAAACATAGCGTGCACGCCAAAATTAAAGGTTTTTTAGGACCAATAACATCAAGCAAGAGACCTGCAGGAATCTGCATTATCGTATAGCCCCAATAAAAGAATGAGGCAATTGTTCCTAAAGTACAAGCATCAATTGCCAAAGAAGACATAAGGTCTTGTGCCATCACACTAGGTGAGACTCGCAAGATGAATTGAAATCCATAAAAAATAGCTGCGCAGAACCACATAAAAAAACCACGGAGAGAGGAGTTAGGCTGTTTCATTGTTTTGAAGTCCATTCTTTATTAATTTTTTTGACGCCTTTTTAAAAAAGAGTTTCTACAATTAAGGAATTCTTTATACTTTTCAAGTGTTAACTAACTTACCAAGCATTCAAGTTTAAAGAATTTCTATTTGTTTAAGCAATAATAAGCCAAAAAATCAATAAAAATTGCCAAATTGAACAAAATTAATCCAATAGAGGAGAAAAATTTTTGAAAATTCACCTTGAAGATATTTCTAAGTCAAATAATATTTAAATTAATAAGTTAATATATAAGGTAATAATTTTTGGCTTTACATGAGTATTCAAAAAATTATTTAAGAGCCTAAAGTCAAGTATTTATGCAATTTTATATAAAATACATAAAAATTATTGCGCCTTATGGTAAATTTTTCATTATTCAATAAAAGGAGGGAGTGAGTTATGAAAAAACTTATACATACACAAGAGGTTTCGTTCAAAATTCCTCGAGGCGATAATGATAATCGACAATTGAAAGAAACTTATATTCCTTTTAAACGCGAATTCGAGCAGAATTTTTTAAAGTTATTTGGGATTATTTTGTGATAATCTCAATATAAGCTTGAATGTTAATCTTTTTCTTTATTAGATTCAGGAGTATTCAGGCCAAAATCCTTTAAGGTTTTTTCATTAAAATAGGGCTTACTTGCCTTAACGACTTGAACATCTATTTCCTTCACATTTTTCCCCTTAAGAATATGAGCAACGATCACGCCTGTCTCTCGCCCAACTTGATATTGATCATTCGCAACAGCGGCAACTGCCCCACTTTTCACGGATTCAGGATCACTTGCAAAAACAGGAATACCTCCTTTTGTTGCAATCTTGATGATCGTCTCTAATGCTGAAATTGCCGTATTATCATTTGGAAGTAAAATAGCCTCTACTTTATCTGTAAGATAAGACGTTGCTTGAGCAACATCCGCTGTTTTAAAGGCTGATACTTCTTCGACTTCTATGTCAAAATTTGTCGCCACCTCTTTAATCGCTTTAACTTGTTTTTGAGAATTCTTTTCAGACGGATTATAAATAAGGCCAATCTTACGTAAATTTGGAAGAATTTTTTTGACGAGCGCTAGTTGGGCCTTCGGCAAAGGTAAATCAATCGTCCCTGTTATGCGTCCTTTGTGATCTTGTAAGCGAGCAACAAGGCCTGCATCTATAGGATCTGTAACAGCACCAAAAACAATTGGAACTGAGGTATCTTTTACAGCTTTCAGCATTGTTTGGGCAGAAGGGGTTGCGATCGCAACAATTACCTTTGGACTTAAAGCAGCAAATCTTTGAGCTATCTGAGCTGCAATTATTATATTTCCTTGGGCATTTTGATAAACGATATCGCTTAAATCACTCTGTATGAGTCCTTGCTCGATCAATTCATCTAAAATACCTTGACGAATCTGATCTAAAGACGGGTGTGCAACAATTTGGGTAATAGCAATTTGCGGTGATTTAGCAAATGCTTGAGTGAAAAATAAACCTAAAATTAGATATTTAAAAATTTGTAACATCGATGCTCTCCAACTGTAAAAATTAAACTTAACGAAAGTAAAAAGGATTTTACCCACCACCATCGCCAAATTTGAGTTGTGAGAACTTGCGCACAAGGCCTTTTCTTTAGCTTTAACTTTTGAACTAAAAAGGACTTGAACACCTTGAGACTCCTACATTAATCTATTAAGTAATATACACCTTTCTTATAAAAGTCTATCATTGAGTAAAACCCCTACCCTTTTACGAGTGGTGTTGTCGATGATCTCTCTTTAAAATGCGCTTAATTGCTGTAGAGCTTTATTAATTTTTTGTTGTGTGGCCTGTAATTCAGTGTGTCGAGCTTGATTTTTTTCGATAATCTCTTCAGGAGCTTTTTGCACAAATTCAGGATTATTTAATTTTGTTTGAAGCGCGATCAACTCTTTTTCATTTTCTGTTAAACTAGACGTTAAACGCTTTTTTTCCGCCTCAACGTCAATAATATCCCCGAGTGGAAGATACAGAATGTCATCTCCGACCACGAGCTGAAGGGTTCCAGATGTTATGGCGAGAGGCTCAATATGAATCGCTTCAAGACGAGCTAATCTTTCGATAAGTCGTTTATGTGTTTTAAGACGCTCAGCTGTTAAAGCCGACACTTCAGGTGCCCATAGGTGAAGCTTTTCTGAGGCTGAAACGTTTAAAGTCGCTCTCGTTCCACGAAGCGATTCTATTAACTCAATAACCCAAGAAATTTCCTTTTGTGCCTCAATTTCCTCTTCCGTAAATTGTGGCCAAGGCTGCGTCATAAGAAGGCCCTGTTTCCCTTCAGAAAGCTGTTGCCATAGTTCTTCACTAATGAACGGCATAAACGGATGCAAAAGGTGACAAAATTGGACTAAAACCCAAGCTGATACTTTTTGCGTCTCATCCTTGAGAGCTAAATCATCTGAAGCTAATAAAGGTTTCGCAAACTCCAGATACCAATCGCAAAATTTTCCCCAAATTGTTTTATAAAGAAGACTTGCCGCTTCATGAAAACGATAAGCTTCTAAAGCTTCATTGAGCTGTTTTGTTAATAGATGGACTTCTTTAATAATCCATTGATTGATCGTGCTTTTAGCGTTTTGAAAATTAAATGTTGGATCATAGCGACAGTCATTCATTTCACAGAAACGAGCGGCATTCCATAGTTTTGTAGCAAAATTACGATAGCCTTCAATCGTTGCCGTTGAAAATTTTACATCGCGTCCTGGTGCCGCAAGTGCGGCCATTGTAAACCGTAGAGCATCAGTTCCATATTGTTCCATCAAATCTAAAGGATCAACGATATTTCCCTTAGATTTCGACATCTTTTTTCCTTCTGCATCTCGCACAAGCGCATGAAGATAAATGGTATGGAAAGGAACTTCGCCCATAAATTTAAGCCCCATCATCATCATTCTCGCAACCCAGAAAAAAATGATATCAAGGCCTGTAACTAAAGTTGTGGTCGGATAATAACGTTGAAGTTCAGGAGTCTTCTCAGGCCATCCTAACGTTGAAAAAGGCCAAAGGGCCGAAGAAAACCATGTATCTAAAACGTCTTCATCCTGGCATAATTCAACATCTTTACCATAATGAGTATATGCTTGCTGAATAGCATCTTGCTCATCTATCGCGACAAAAACTTGGCCATCTGGACCATACCAAGCAGGAATGCGATGACCCCACCATAATTGACGAGAAATGCACCATGGCTGAATATTTTCAAGCCAGTTATAATAAGTAGCTGCCCATTGCTCAGGAACAATTTTTGTGCGTCCTGATCGAACTGCTTCTAAAGCGGGCTTTGCTAAAACAGCCGCATCTGCAAACCATTGATCTGTCAACCTAGGCTCAAGGATTACCCCAGACCTTTCCCCATAAGGAATGCTTTGGGGTACATCCTCAACTTTTTCTAATAGTCCTTGCGCGTCCAATACTTCAATCACTTTTTTACGCGCGGCAAATCGCTCAAGACCTTGAAATTCAAGGGGTACATTTTCATTAAGCTGCGCTTCGATATCTAAAATGTTAATAATATCAAGCTGATGTCTTTGACCTACGGCAAAATCATTAAAATCATGTGCAGGCGTTATTTTAACGGCACCCGTTCCTTTTTCCGGATCACAGTAATCATCCGCAATAATAGGGATTTCGCGTCCTACTAAAGGTAATATAACCTTCTTTCCGTTCAAGTGGTGATAACGTTCATCTTCAGGATGTACAGCGACTGCAGTATCGCCAAAAAGCGTCTCAGGGCGTGTCGTCGCAACAACAATAAACTTATTTTCTTCCCCTTTCAAAGGGTAACGGATATGCCAAATCTGTCCTTTGACCTCCGTATTCTTGACTTCTAAATCCGAAACAGCCGTTAAAAGTTTAGGATCCCAATTGACTAATCGCTTAGCACGATAAATTAATTTTTCTTTATATAAATCAACGAAAACTTTGCGGACTGTATAATTTAAACCTTCATCAAAAGTAAACCGACTTCTTTCCCAGTCAGGAGAAATTCCAAGCTTACGTTGTTGATTGAGAATCATTCCCCCTGATTTTTCTTTCCATTGCCAAGCACGCTCAAGAAATTTTTCTCGGCCTAATTGTCGTCGTTCGAGCCCTTCTTCTGCAAGAAGACGCTCAACAACAGTTTGAGTGGCAATCCCTGCATGATCCATCCCAGGCTGATACAACACATCGAACCCGCGCATACGATGATAACGCACAAGGATATCTTGCAAAGTATAGGTTAATGCATGTCCCATATGTAAGCTACCCGTCACATTTGGGGGTGGCATCATTAAAGCATAGGGGGGTGATTCTTTTTTCTGTCCACTTTGAAATGCTTTAGCAGACTCCCAAGCTTTATAATGCTTTTCTTCTATATCTTGAGGAGAGTAAGTTTTCGATAACATTCCTAGATCTCGCTTACTATTTTTATTGTTCTGTTAGAAAACGTTGGGCATCAAGAGCCGCCATACATCCTTGCCCAGCTGCAGTTACCGCTTGACGATAAACACTATCTTGAACATCTCCTGCCGCAAAAATTCCCGGAATGCTTGTCCAAGTTGAGTTTGGACGGCATTTAATGTAGCCGTGCTCATCTAATTCAACCTTATTTTCAAAAATTTCAGTAGCTGGCTTATGACCAATCGCAATGAACACGCCCTGGGCCTTTAACACTTGTGTCGTCCCATTATGGATGTCTTTAATACAAATTCCAGTTACTCTTTTCGGATTTTCTTCACCTAAAATTTCTTCAACTGTATGATTCCAAATAACGCGAACCTTAGGATTATTTAAAAGACGATCTTGAAGGATTTTTTCAGCGCGTAAGCTATCGCGTCGATGCACCAGGGTGATCTGGCTTGCATGTTGTGTTAAAAACAAAGCATCTTCAACAGCTGTATTGCCACCGCCTATAACCACAACTTCTTGGTTTTTGAAGAAAAATGCATCACACGTTGCACATCCCGAAACGCCATATCCCCGAAACTTTTCTTCACTTGGTAAACCAAGCCATTTTGCTTGTGCTCCTGTGGAAATAACGATCGTTTCCGCGATATAACGATCACCACTCTCACCTAAACAAACGAACGGACGTTGCGAGGTATCAATATCATAAATTGTATCAAACAAGATCTTCGTCCCGACATGTTCAGCTTGGGCTCGCATCTGTTCCATCAACCAAGGTCCTTGAATCACGTCAGCAAATCCAGGATAATTCTCAACATCCGTTGTAATTGTTAGCTGACCTCCAGGCTGCATTCCTGTAACCAATAACGGGCTCAAATTGCCGCGTGCTGCATAAATAGCCGCTGTATAACCAGCTGGTCCTGATCCAATAATAAGCATTTTTGTATGATAATCGGCCATTACTCTTCTCTTTAAAAACCAAACATATGATCTAAGCTAAAACGTCCCTTATCATCATAAAGACCGTGATAACCAAAAAGTCGACAGGTTAGATCACGAATGATGATATAAGCATTTTCTCCAGCATTTTGACGTTCTTGTTCTGAAAAAATCTCAGAATAACGCCAATAAAGCGAACCATTACAGGGTATTTGAATGGCATGCTTTGCGATTTTCTTTCCTTGTGCATTATAAAGCTGAAGCTCAGTTGAGGATTTTTCATGCCAAGGCAAAGAGGCAGGGTAAATTAAATGGCAATGTGTATCATGGCATTGAACGCCGAGACGCAAAAAAAGTTTCGTCGTAAGGCCAGGGGGGCGACCTCGATAAGATTGGGGCTGATTTTTATACGTTGCAACCGTATTAAACATATGGGCCCCAAAGCTCGTTTCTGCCGTATGAGTAAGATCTTTATTCTCATAGCGAAACAAAGCATGTAACCACCCATCTGCTTCTTCGCCTTGCTCAAAATCATAAAGAAGATTTACGTGCCCAAACTCTTCTTTAAATTCTATCCCCTCGTCTTTTAAAAGATCTAGGATATCAAAAGATTGAGAATCCATGCGTCTTAAACGACCTAATGAATTTTCAAAAATTAACTCTCCTGATGGATTATAGACCTCTAATTTAAGGGGTAAATAAGTCTGACACGTCGACATCGGTGTTGGAAGAACATATGTCCGCCATTTGCTAAGAGGCAAAAGTGGGGCAGGTAACATAAATCCCTTCCCAAAATGTT
Source organism: Caedibacter sp. 38-128 (assembly GCA_001898705.1). Classification (GTDB taxonomy): domain Bacteria; phylum Pseudomonadota; class Alphaproteobacteria; order Caedimonadales; family Caedimonadaceae; genus Paracaedimonas. The sequence continues at coordinate 26,867 of MKUU01000036.1, read as the reverse complement.
CTTTTAATTTTGGCAGCTCTGGATCAGATGTAAGATCTGTTCGTTCAACATTTGCATGGGCAATCCACTTTCGATTGCCTTTAATAATTTCATAACGCGGCCGCACAAAGTACTTTCCCGCTTGAATTTCAATTTGTTGAGGCCACTGAAGGTCAGGAAGCAAGGAGGCAACATCTAAAGCAACGCTACCAAAAGGTGGAATCTCATGAGGATACCTTTGAATTTTTGAATCTCCCATCTGATTAAGTCCAATCATATGAGGAGGAATAGGACAAGGGTGGCTATTTTGCACCCATAAAAGAACTTTCTCATCCACACGAGGCGCTGGGAGCCCCGCATAAAAATCTGCTGGCCAAGCATTTGCATCATGGGTACAGGAAAGAACGTCGTCAGGATTTTCAATATCAAGCGCATATTTAATAATATCATGGCCTGCAGCACCAATGACATGCAAGAATAATTGACCGCAAAAATCAGGAAGGCTAAATCTTTTTTGAATTTCACGACTATCAAGAACAACAGAACTTTCAGCAGCTCCTAAATCCTGCGTCCATGTTGCGAGCGTTTTTCCTTGATGATCAATCAATTTAAGCCACAAATGCGCAGCTTTACCACTATAAGATGACCAATAATTTACTGTCGTGAGTTTTGTTGAAACCTGGTTCTCTTGCCTAAAAAAAGCAAAGTTTGTTGCAAAATTGAGAGGATCTAAATAATTGCGAGAATTTGTTAAAAGCTCTTCTGGTAATTTTATTAAATCTAATAGAAAAATTTGGGTATCAGGACTTACTAAGTGTTTTATCTGACCAAGATATTTCTCAGCATCAAATGCCATGATACAAAGAGCCGGAATATCTTTAGGAAGAGACGAGATTAATTTAGGCGATATTCCCATAATCTTGCGTCCTAAATCTTCATAACGCTGAACATAGATATCTTGAGTATTAAGATTGTTTAATGGATAAATTTCTGAAAAAGGCGCTAAAAATCCAAGGGGGTCATAAAAAGAGAGCGTATGGAATTCACCAAGTTTTTTGAGAAAATTAGCTGTTTTTTCAGCAGCAAGCGGATGCCCTATAGCCTTAAAAAAACTATGCCCACCGACCAGATTATTAAAAGTTTCAATATTAAGAGCCATCTATATCTCAGTGCTCTTCAGCCTTTTTATTAAAAAGACTCCCTAAAAAATCACCAAATTGCTGAAATAAAGAAACAGCAATTTTAGGTTTTTTCCCTTCAATTAATGATTCTATTAATTCAACAGCTTCTGTACTATCCCAGCTTGTGGCCCCAATCATGCGCCCAATCATTTTCCCTTCGCGGTTCAAGATAATGGTGGTTGGCAATGCTCTCCAATGCAAAGCTTCTTTTGTTTTTCCATACGGATCAACATAGATGTTTAAGTATTGAAACTTACTTTTGTCATAAAATGACTTCACGGCTTCAGATTTCAAGGGATCAATATTCACTGCAACAACAGCAAAATCCTTGTCAGGAAACATTCCAGCCAAACGGTCCAAAGATGGCATTTCAGAAATGCAGGGACCACATCCTAAAGACCAAATATTCAAGAGGACTATCTTACCTTTAAATTGCGCTAAATCTGTTGGATATCCCTCATGATTACCAAAACTAAAAGCAGGCAACTCTTGCGGGGAAACGATCTCATATCGGCTTAGATTTGCAAAGGCCGCTTGACTGATAATTAAAGATGAGAATAAAAAATAAAGAGTTTTTAAAGTTTTCATGATTTTCCTCCAAAGGAAGCCGTGATAAGCTCAGTTAAGTTTATTTTCTGATTACCGCCTTAAGGAGCATAACACAATGAAAAAGATATCTTTAGGTCTTTTTTTAACTCTTATATCTTTTAGCTTTTCTCTTCTCACTACCGGTTGCGGAAGAAAGGGGCCTCCAGAAGCACCTACAGGAAGTACCTATAATTATCCACAACCGTACCCCTCAGAAGAATAAGTTCTATTTTATAAAGGAGAAATAAATGGAGATAGATTGGCAATTAGAGCTTCATTTATGTGTTAAGATTATTATTGCTTTCTTTTTAGGAGCTCTCATAGGATTTGAACGAGAATATAAAGGCCATGAGGCAGGTATTAGAACTTTTGGATTCATCGCCTTGGGGTCTTGTATCTTCAGTTTAGCCTCTTTTTATGTTGGTTCCGGAGATCCAGGGCGCATTGCAGCTCAAATCGTCTCCGGCGTTAGCTTTATGGGGATAGGACTTATTTTTCGTGATCAGGGATTTATTAGAGGATTGACCACCGCGGCAACTCTTTGGTGTACAGCAGCGATAGGAATGACCATCGCATTCGATATGTTCATCATTGGCATTTTAAGTACAATTGTTATTCTTATCTTTTTATCAATTCCCCATTTAAAGTATTGGAAGGGTCTTAAAGCAAGAAAAAAACCCGCAGACTTATCTTAAAATTCAATGTTGCACTATAAAATACTTCATAAATTAACTCAAATAAATTGGAGCATTCTTATTGTTCCAATTCTTATTGCGACAATTGGTTTTTTTGTCCTTTATTCTGCCGCCGAAGGTAATCTTAGCCCTTGGACCGATCGACAGATGGTTCGGTTTGGGGCGGGGCTTATAATTTTAATTGCTTTTGCGCTCATTGATTTGCGTTTCTGGCTTTCTCAATCATATGTTCTTTATCTCATTTCTCTTGGGATGCTGTTCATCGTAGAAATTATCGGCTACATCGGCAAGGGAGGCCAACGATGGATCGATCTCTATGTTTTCCATTTTCAACCTTCTGAACTTATGAAAGTGGCTCTTCTGATGGCACTTGCTCGGTATTTTCATAATAGTCCCCTAGAAAATACTGGCCAAACAAAGATGCTCATCTTGCCTTTTCTCTTTATTTCGTTGCCGGCCATTCTTATGATGAAGCAACCTGATTTAGGAACAGCGACACTTCTTATCCTTGCAGGTTTTAGCATTATTTTTGCGGCAGGAATTCGCATCTGGAAAATAATGCTTTTTGGCGGCATGGCCTTAACAGCAATGCCATTTTTATGGAAACACCTTCATCAATACCAACAAGAACGTATTCTCACTTTTTTAAACCCTGGACGAGATCCTTTAGGAGCTGGTTATCATATCTTACAATCCAATATTGCTCTGGGTTCAGGGGGGTTTTGGGGAAAAGGTTTTCAGGCTGGAAGCCAAGCTCACCTTGATTTTCTTCCCGAAAAACAAACTGATTTTATTTTCGCAATGTTTTGTGAAGAATTTGGTGTCTTTGGCGGCACTATTTTGATTTTCTTATATATTATTTTAATTGCGTATGCTTTTTATGTAAGCCTTAAAAGTCGCAGTGCATACGGACGATACTTGGGAATTGGTTTGGCAACGCTCTTATTCCTTTATGTCTTTATTAATATAGCCATGGTTATGGGGCTTGTCCCTGTTGTGGGCGTTCCTCTTCCCTTGGTCTCTTATGGCGGCACCTCTATGCTAACTTTTATGATGGCTTTGGGACTTTTAATGTCAATTTCTATTCACCGCGATATAAGAGTGGGACGAATTGAAGGTCTCATTTAAAAAAAATTATCGACAGTTCTATAATGCTTTGCTAAGACGATAATGTTCTTTGGTGCGGGCGCTTAGCTCAGTTGGTAGAGCAGCTGACTCTTAATCAGCGGGTCATAGGTTCGAACCCTATAGCGCCCACCAAGAAAATCAGTATGTAAGTGCGTATGCTATCGTTTCTGCAGCAGAACGTTGTAATGGCATGTATACTTTATCTGCCGCCTCTTTTTGTTCACTGCCGTCTTTAAGGCCTTTTGATAAAATCCGAACACGACCCACTCCTAACTCACTTTTTACATGAGAAGCTCCAAACCATGCACTCACACCTATAATCACTCTCCGCTCACTCCTCTGGCCCGTGCCTCACACACACGTTAAGGACCTTCTGGCGCCTATTCACATCATCAGGTTTCCTGAGATCCCCAGTACAAGACCGGGGATGACATTGTAGGAGGGACCGGGGATGACCGTGTGAGTGGTGTTCTGACGTTCATACGTTTTTAACCTTTTGCCTCCGCACATTTTTTATCCTTTCTTTGTTCATTTTCATTTCTGCTGAGACCTCACCAATGAGTTCCAATCCCCTCTAATTTCGTCATCCTAGGCCCTGTGCCTAGGATCTCAAGCGACCGAAAGATCTCTCCAATCACCTTTCGTTGCCTCTTCTCATTGCCGAAGATCAGATCCCACCAGCGGTTGAATCTCTGTTGCCACTTAAAGATCTTGCTTTCTTCTTGCCAATATCCTGAAGCTGTTGTTTTTTCCTTTTGGCTCTCGTCAACTTTTACCACCCTACGTTGCCCCAGGACTGGTTCACGCCTGTCACACGCGTAACCACATTTCTCGCTATTTGTTCTTTGTTTATATGTTTTCATCATTTTTATATTTCCCTGTTTATGGTTTGTTTTTCTATTTCTTGTTTGTCCCTCTCCCTTTTTGTGTGTCTTCACACAGAAAGGAATTGGGAAGCCTTTCCTTGAGGAAGGTAAGAAGATGAAAGAACAGGACAGTTTGTTTCTTTCCATTCACAAAATGCCTCCCTTTATCTTCCATACCTCTCCCCCATTCATCCTTACTCTTTCCACCCCTCCCCATGGCCTCGCGATGCCCAAGGATAAGCACTTGATCAGGACTCTCTTTCTTTTCTTTTTCAGAGGAATCGACCTCTGAAAAAAAGCAAAGAGAAGGCATTCGCTCAAAAAGAGCGTTAAAAGGCTTAACTTTTTTAATAATTTAGGTTTTTTATCCCTTTATTATTATTTTTATTGAGATGGTTGTGAAAGATCTTTGGAAAGAATTATGAAGAGTATTTAGCTTTTCATAAGAAAAGAAAATCATTTCTGACCATCTATTACCAGGCTACCATATCGCGATACAAAATTCAAGGAAATTCGGTACAAAAATGAAAAAATACTTTATAGTGTTAAGCGATTCAACAATGGAAACAAGGAGATCTTCGTTCTATTTAATGACTCAATACATTATAAATATTCTTAGACACTTGAAGATCTACTAATTTATTTTGAATTCTAATGGCATGAGGAGAATCTTTTGGAAAATGAGTTTGAACAATCTGTAAAGCTTGTTCTAAGCATTGAATAACTTGAGGGGGTTGGGAATCTTTTTTCAAATATAATTCTGCGAGGTTTTCTAAAGAGATATAACTTTCGCTATATTTATGTTGATGAAATATAGTTAAGGATCTTTGAAGAGAATCCTCAGCTTCTTGCATTTTTCCCTCTAAAAGATAAACACGGCCTAAACTTCTTAAAACCCGTGCTGCTTGTATATGATTTTTACCATAATTCTTTTCAAATATTTCTAAACTTTTTTCAAGTATGGTGCGTGCGGTTCCATAGTCTCCCATTTCGGTATGTAAATCGCCTAAATAGGATAAAGAAGACGCAATATAGACATGGTTTTCTGGAAAATACTTACGGAGAATAACGAGACTTTGATCAAGTAAACTTTTAGCCTTTTTATAATCACCTAAGGCTCTATAGGCATCGCCTAAATAGCCAAGAACCCAAGCAACGCCAACATAATCTTCAGAGTGTTTTTTATAAGTTGCAAGGCTCTGTTCAAGCAGAGCACGTGCTTGTTCATAGTTTCCTAATATGAGATGTGTATTGCCTAAATGCGATAAAACCCACGCATGTCCAATACTATTTTGCGAATGTACTTGATAAATTTCAAGGCTTTTTTCAAGTAAGCTTCTTGCTTTTGTATAATCACCTAAGCCTCTATAAATAATTCCTAAATATCCTAAAGCGCGTCCATTTCCCATGTAATTACCGGGATATTGCGCATAAATTGAAAGACTTTCTTCGAGTAAATTTTTTGCTTTTTCACAATCCCCAAGGGTTCTATACACATTTCCTAAGTACATTAAAGCACGCGCTATTTTGTGGTGGTTATTGTGATAGTCATTCTTTAGATTTAGAAGGCTTTCTTCAAGAAGCTGTTTTGCCTTTATGTAATCACTTAAATAATAATATATACATCCAAGAGAACTTTTAAGGCTGTCTTTAATATTATTTCTGAGAAGGTTATTATGTCTTAAGTACGCCTCACCTTGAGACAATAGAAGCTTCATTTGAAAAAAGTCTTCTTTATCTATAATTTCTGTCACATAATTTTCAAATATATGAGCAACCTTATCCAATAAAGGGTTATTTTTTTCTAAGGCTAAAGTTTTTTTGAGATAAGAGAGACTTATTTCTTGCGTACTTCGATGCATGGAAAACACAGGAATTGAATTCCTATAAGATTCATTAACGATCAATGAATACTTATTTAAATGATAGAAAAGGCTATCAATAAGAGAACTATTTCCGCACGCATCTAATAACGCTTTAGGGATATTTTGAGAATCTAATAAGCTAATTAATAATAATAATTCTGCAAATTCTTTTTGTGTATCGATAATCTTCTTTAAAGATAAAGTAATGATACTATAGCGGGTTTTTGTATAATCTGAAGCTTCCTTAAGGATATGTTCCTGCGTTTCTTCAAAATCCTTATTATAATGAATTAAATGATTTAGATATCCTTCTAAAGAAACGTTCGTTGCTTTCAAATAGTAAGCTGCCGTAGACACATCTAAAGGGAAAGGGGGTATATTATTCAAAAACTTTTTAGATTGAATTTCAGAATGATGAACATTTCCAATTCGCATAATTTTATTAAAAAGAATTAATTTTTCTCTGATACTTAACTCTTTGATTTGGATCGCATGGCCAATATAACTGTTATTTTCAATATTATTGTCTCTACTGGTAATAATGACTTTACCTGTTCCCCAACTTATCGGGTCATAAGGAAAATATTTTTGAATATCAGTAAACTTTTCCACGTTGTCGTAAATTAATAACCATTCCGAAACAGCTTTTAATTTGTCTTTCAAAAGAAGAATTATTTTCTCTTCTTTTTCATGCGGATTTTTTATTTCTTGGAGATCTCTTAATATCTTTTTTTCTTCTTTTGTTTTACAAAGAGCATATACAAGGTTTTCAAATGAATTGATTAAGCTTTCTTTCGTATCTGCATTTATTTCCCAGATAACATTTGTTTTTTGAAGACGTGCATATTGACGAGCAATTGTTGTTTTTCCAGCCCCCCCGATCCCCACTAATGCAATGACTTGAATGCCTTGTTTCTTGGTTAATTTTTCCTGAATTTTGGTTAGGATTTGAGGGCGAGATAAAAGAATAGTTTCAGCGGGAATAGGAAGATCAGATCTTATGCTATTCTTTGACGAGAGTTTAATTCTCTCAAATATGCTTGTAGGTTGATAGAAGCTTAACAACAAAATCAAACTCCCAATAAGACCAAAAGAGAGTCCTCTTATTAAATAAGACCCCCACTTTTTAGGTTTGTTGACATCGATATTTTTAGAAGCTTGTTTAAAATTTGAAGAAGATACTGCTAAAGTATTTGGTAGAGAATTGTCCTCCAAAGTAAGCATTAACTCTTCACTTTTCTTGATAAATTTTAAAACTATTTTTTCTAAGCTAATGGGCGCTAACATTTTTTTCAAAAGCTCGAAAAATGACAGGTAATCATTCTCTTGAAAGTCTAATGTTATTATATTCTTGTTATCTTTTGATATGAGCTGGGATGAATGTTTATTTTGTTCTTTATTTTGAATCAAAAAAATTAAAAGGGGCAACGATTGCGCAGCTTGTTGAAAATAAATCCCAAATTTTTCTTTTAGAAGGTAAATTTTAGCTTCCTCTAAAGATGTAAGAGGACAAAGAACATAATCTATTGAAGACTCTTCAACCTCAAGAGCCCCAGAAGTTTTAAATTTTTCCTCATATATCTTTCCCTTTAAAATTCTAACGCCTGCAAGTTTTAGATAACTTTCCAAGGAGTGATTCCAAGGCTCATTCCCAATAGTCTCAATTTTACAGCTTAAAGTTTTTCTCTCCATTAAGTGAGAAATTTCTCTCAAGGATTCTTTAAATGCGGATTCAATTCTTAAGTGTGAATAATATTTTTTCAACAAAGAAACGTCTTTAAATTTTTCTATAAAATCTATGATGGCTTCGCGCGAATTACACTCGATTTTCACCATAATATTCCGCACATGATTTTCAACAGTTCGTGGAGAAATCGAAAGCAAAGAAGCTATTTTCTTCGTTGATTTTCCATGAAGCATAAAAGCTAAAATATCAATTTCTCTAAAAGTAAATTTTACCCCATTTATTTTTTCTAAATCTTTAGGGTCAATCTTTTGAAATAAATTCTTTTTTAAATTTTGCATAATCGAATTAAACCCTGTTTTGGTGTATTACTTTTATAAAAATATAAAGTATTAATCCTAAGTATGTTTTTATTTATGTTCAAGATCTAGAAAAGTTAAACATCACTATAATTAACTATAAATTTAAAATAATTCAAACCCGCCAAGGTTTTTGCTACATTAAATTTATTCTGGATAAGAACTTCTTAGATTAAAGCCTCTCTAACTAGAGCATCCCCTAGAATTTCTTCACAAAGAGCGAATAACCGTTGTCACGATTCCCCATATAGGAATTTCATTAGAATTATCGGTGTGAAGAAACTCTATATGAGAATAATCTGTGGAAAGAAGAATTTTGTGTTCTTTCTTTTTATAAAGTCTAACAGAAAGTTCACCATCCAGCTCCGCAATAACAATATCGCCAGAAGTTGGTTCAGAACTACGATCAACAACCAGTAAATCTCCCTTAAAAACGCCAGCCTCTTTCAATGCATCACTGGCAGCCCTAAGAAAAAAAGTTGCTGTAGGATTTTTGATTAAGTGCTCGTTAAGATCTACCTTATTTTTGGGAACAAGGCTTGCAAGAGACGAGCCTTCAAAAGAGCTTCCATTCTCATCTCCAGAAACCAGAGATTTACCATCATTTATACTAACGGAAACCATAAAACACCTCTTTAAAAAGTAAATTTAGCTATACTTCTAATTAAGAATAATTGTTTGAGATCTTCCTTCAAGTCAAGATGATTGCTTTCTTATGTTTCATACATAGCGTTATTGTTGCATCATTAACGCATTTGATTTAAAGTTGATAAGATCAATAGCATTGTTAGTCTGATGAAAACTTTCTCTTTTCTCTTTCAACGTGTTTTACCTGATAAACATCCTATTGCGCGTCTTCGCGCAGTGTTGCTTGGGCATCCTCTCAAAAGTTCAGTTCAACATCGGGAACGCTTAGGTTTTTTTCTTGGCCTTCCTCTCTTGGCTGTCGATGCAATTTCCTCCATCGCTTATGCAACCGAAGAAATTTTAATTGCACTTTCTCTAGCTGGAAGTCACCTTTTAACTTTGTCCATCCCTATTGCCTTTGCCATAGTGATTGTTCTGGCTGCTCTCATCGCATCTTATCGACAAACAGTTCAAGCCTATCCAGAAGGTGGAGGGGCATATATTGTCGCCCGCAACAACTTGGGAATCCCTTTTGCGCTGGTTGCGGCTTCCTCATTGCTGATTGATTATGTTTTAACCGTTGCCGTTTCTATGACTGCCAGTATTCGAGCAATCTGCTCTGCTTTTCCATACCTACTTAACTTTAAACTATCTCTATGCTTTTCTGGTCTTTGGCTCTTAACATGGATTAATTTAAGAGGGATTCGTGAATCAGCCTATGCCGTTGCTTTACCCGTAAGTGCTTTTATCATCCTCATCATCTGCTTGTGCATTGATGGCTTATTTAAGACAGGCATATCTTTCACAAAACAAGCTTTTCCATCTTTTGATGTGTTCTTAGATATTGCAACTTTTGCTATTGTCTTACGAGCTTTTGCTGGTGGATGCACAGCTATGACAGGAATTGAAGCTATTGCAAATGCAGGTAGTATGCTTACAAAACCGAGTTCCATAATTGCACGTCAAATTCTATTAGCGCTTGGGATCATTCTTGGTGGCACATTTCTATCCATTACCATTATTTCTCAAAATCTGGGCCTTAAACCTATGCTTACAGAAAGTTTATTAAGTCAGTTAACTCGCAGCCTGTGGGGAGATGGTTTACTTTATCGTGCGATTCAAATTTTAACAGCAACCATTTTATTTCTCGCAGCCAATACAGTATTCGCTGGTTTCCCTAAATTAAGTGCTATTTTAGCAAAAGATGGCTGGTTACCACGTCAATTGTCAGCTATTGGTGACCGCCTTGTCTTTTCTAAAGGGGTTCTATGGCTTGCTATTTTAGCCAGCATTTTAATATTCCTCTTTAGGGGTGATCTTCATGCTTTAATCCCTCTTTACGCCATTGGTGTTTTTAGCGCTTTTACATTAAGTCAAATGGGAATGGTCAAATATTGGAGGCAACGTCTTAAGGAAACCTCTCAATCTTTTTGGTCTTCAATGGGTTGTAAAATGATGTTGAATACATTTGGAGCCGCCTTAACAGGAATAGCGCTGCTGGTAACTTTTGAAGCCAAATTTTCTGAAGGTGCTTTCTTGATTGTCATCGTCGTACCGATGATTGTGAGTTTATGTTACAGCGTGAAAAATCATTATAATGAAATTGAGAAACAGCTTAAAGTCGACATCACAATAGAAAAAACTATTATCAAAAAATTTAGTCATTCTAAAGCTTCGACTGTGATTGTTCCTGTTTCGCGAGTTCACAAAGGAACGCTTGAAGCCTTAAGGTTTGCACGACAAATGACGACAGACGTTAAAGTCATTATTGTGGATATTCAGCATAATGATACGACTCAAACGAAATCCCAATTAGAGGCTCTCGAATGGGGCCTTGATATTATCGTCCTTGCCTCTCCTTACCGTTCAATTATTCGTCCCATTATTGATTATGTACACCAGTTAGATGCGGCAAATGGCTCTTCATCTGTTCTCATTCTGCCTGAATTTATTCCTGCACGTTGGTGGCATAATTTACTTCATAACCGTACAGCAGAAGCAATTGTTCGTATCCTTTCTTGGAACGAGCGCTTACGCAACCAAGCGCGCATTATTATTAATGTGCCTTATTATATTTGTGAGGATAAACACTAAAGCTCGTTTTATGATTTCATACTTAATTTTTTAAGAAAACGCCTCATGTGAGGGTCTGAAATTTCATAAGGGATCTCATTAAAACCAAACCATCGAATAACTTCAAATTCATCTGTATTGAATTGATAAGCATCTTCTTGTTGTCCCTGTATGACATACCAAAAGCTTACATCTGTGTGCCCTGCAGTAGGACCTACAGTTAACGTTGATGTTAAGAATAAAGGTTCTGTACGCCAAAATTCTGCGGGACAGCCTAATTCTTCTAAGCATTCCCTTCGGACAGTTTCTCGAGGATCTTCGTTAAGTTCAACGTGCCCCCCTGGTGGCAACCAAAGGCCCGATTTTTTATGGGCTGTTAATAAAATCTTATTTTCTTTTTCATCAAAAGGCACAAAATAAGACACGAGATGCTTATTCGGGATATCGGGTTTTTGAAGTCGAAAAATGGGTACCCCACTTTGAATCCAAGAAAGTGTTTCATTAATATGTTGTCTCTCTATGTCATCTATTGGGTCAATTTTACGAACAATATTTTCAATGTTCAAAACACTCTCACCACGTTCTGACTTTTGGTCCGTTTGCATTAAATAGAATTAGATTTCTTGTACAATCGCCAATGAATAAGAAAAAACACCAAAGCAACAAAGGCCCATTGAATTGTTTTTATGAGATTTTCAATCGCTCTATAACGTTCTACATCTAAAAAGTACTGACGAGCTTCAAGCCGTTTTTCTTTCAGTTTTTCAGCAGGTAAAAGCTTTGCTTCTGAAAATTCAGTTTTATTCAAGGAAAGACGTTTTAAATAGGCTTCATTCGAATGGAAATCAATGAGCTGCACTGCATTCCGATACGTGGGTAAAGTAAGACGCGTAAGCTCATCTAAGAAATTCCCTGAAGAAATTAAAAGGACAATCATACTGATGAGACATATGAACAAAGCATATAGTTGCTGAAGGTTTTTGAAAGACAGCATATTCCCTCTCTTTTACTTTTTCTCTTAGACTTTAACATTGATTTTAAAAGGCAACAAGATTCTCTCATTATAGAGTTTCCTCACCACTCAAATTACAAATAACCCATGGATGAGTTTTATGCTCAGGTGGCTTAAATAAAAAAGGAATGCAGTTTGATGTTCTGAGAGACGAATACCCCATCATCTTGGTAAGCGCTATAAAAACGCCACTGTGCGCAACAATTAAGGGTGTGACATGAGACGTATTCAAGATTTGACACAATGCCTTTAAAACACGAGCCTCAAAATTTACAAAAGTTTCGGCATCTGAAAGCCTATCTTGAGCCATTAGTTCTTTAACATGTGCACGCGGTACTCCTTCTAACTCTCCCCAATAGCGTTCTTTTAATAAGTCTTCTGAAACAATATCTTTCTCTAAATCATCAATTAATATTTGGGCGGTTTGATAAGCGCGCTGCAGAGGGCTTGTATAAATTATTGAGAAGTTCTCTTGGCCTAAGATATCTTTTGCTTTGTGAGCTTGTTTGATCCCGGTCGCATTCAAAGGGATATCCGTTTGTCCCATAATGATGCCTTGCCTATTCCATTCTGTCTCACCATGACGAATAAAATAAAAGGGTTTAAGTGGGAGCATCCTTAATCTCAAAAATGCGTTTTTAAGAATAGCCTACCATAGTCTCTCAAAATGAAGGACTTAAATTTGAGCGGCTTATATTAGAGCCACTCTAAGGCATTTTAAAAAAAGTAGGTTAAACGGAGGGCAACTGCATCAGAAGAAGGCGTTATTTTTTTAGAGATTACACCTGAACGCACGAAGGGGCCGTCCCCTAGATTATCTACAAATTCCATATACGTCCGTTTTTTCACTTTTTTATAAAAATGATGTGTGTAATTTATGCTCAAGGCTAAACCATTACAAATAACTTGTTCGACTCCTACCCCCAATCCCAACCCGATACTCGTTTGAGATGTCTTAAAAGTACTCACTAACTTCTGCACTTTAATTTGATTTGTCGTGTGCGACCATTTAGCAATAGAAGGACCCGCAAGAAGATAAACCATTGCCTTTGGCGTTACTTTATATCCCAGCTTAGCCAAAATATTAAAATAATGAGACATTTTAAATTGATGCGTAAAATAAGTCGTGTTTTTTAACGGGGCTCTTGATTCTTTTTTTGCTCTGGAATAATGCCAACTTGCAACAATGCCGGTATAATAATCGTTGCAACTTGTCTTCCCTATTTCAAGCGATGGAGCAACTTGAAATTGTTTTTGAGTTTGATCTCGATCGCCAAACTGAACGGCACCAAAGGGTGAAAAATCATCTTTTACTTTTGCTTCAAGATTAAGATATTCAACACCAATGCCAATTCCCACGCGCCAGTCATTCTGAGGTATAACACACGTAGGCCATTTGAAGGATTGAAGATTATCCCATGTGGCCGCATGAGCAAGACATAAATTGAATAAGAGAGAGAACCAACAATATAATATTTTTCTCAACGTCATTGTCCCAATGCATTTTAACTTAGCACAAAACAGTGAAACAGGTTCAATTCTTTTGATAGAATTGAACCTGCTCTCTGTTAGCATTAATATTGATTAAGCTCAACCTCTATTTCTTAGCCACAACAGGCATTATATTCTTTTTCTTGACAGGTGCAGGTGCACTTGAAGAAGCATTTGAATTTGCAACACCAAAAACATGGTCTTTCATTGAAGTTAATTGCTCTTGAGTCCGTATTAACTCTTTTGCCTTAGATTCAACATCTAACTCTAGTTTAGCCGCTCTTAGAGATGTCTCCTGGAAATCTTTACTTATTTTCGCATATTTTGTTTTAGTTGTTTCAAGGTCCGAATCCAGTACAGTTATAAGCTTCTTCTTACTCGCTAAGCTTGTCTCTAGCAGTGTAATTTTTTCAGCGTCTTGAGTTGCTGATGTTTTCGCTGCTTTAAGATCGGATTCCGCTTGTGTAAGCTCCGTTTGTTTGACCTCAATCTCTTTTTGGATCCTTGTCTGCTCTTCTTCCAAATCTTGTTTGGATTTTTCTAGATCAGCTTTGGCTTTCTGCAATTGCTTATTTTCTTGACGAAGTTTTTCTAATTCACCTTCATTTGCAACGCTTAATGCTTTTAGTTTTGTTTGTAAAGAAAGCATCTCTTGTGCATGGGCTTCAGCTTCAGCCTGTTCTTTTTCCTGAGCTTCTTTTACTAAACGATCTTTTTCTTCTTGAATCTTCCTTTGTGCTTCTTCTTCTGCTTTTTCTTCCTCTCTCATCTTAACTGCCTTCTGCCTAAGCATTTTCTTAGAGTCAGGCGTAAAATCCGAACTTGTTATTCGGGAAACAGCCACCTTTGTTTTTGGTGTTCTCAAGTGATCTTTTGACTCATCCATGAGATCATCAATATTATGACTCGAAGCAAATGATGCGCTCGACATCAATCCACATAGAACAGTATAAATAATAGTTTGTTTTTTCATCATATTTACTCCTTTTTTAAACTTCATTGTTTGCATCTGAATTTATAAGTTTTGTTGTTTCATCTGGCTCTTTGGGTGCTTTATGAAATAAGCTTTTAATCCACCTCCATAAAGAAAAACTTTCTTTAGCAGGCACAACCACATGGTTAACTAAAGGCAATGCATCTCTTTCAGTCGCCTCTTTTTCAAGCTGAGCCACCCGCGCTTTAAGTGTTGTATTTTCCTTTGTTAATGTTTCATTGGCAGCTTTCAAATCTTTATTTTTTACAGTCTTTAACCGATCATATTTATTCTGCCACTTCATCCCTTTTTTCTTAAAAAGTTGAAGGGTAGAGATAAGTTTCTTTTCTCTTTCAGCAAGAACAAGAATACGTTCACGAAATAACACGATAGCTTGGTTAAGACTAAAAAAACTGTCTTGCAAAGGACGCCAATGTTGTGCAGCTGTAAATAGTACTAGATTTGCTAGTGCTTCCTCATATTGTTTTATTTCAAATTCGCGTTTATTTAAAGTGAGTGCAAGCCTAAAATTCGGCGCTAATAAAGCAGTCTTAAAATCTAATCCCTCATAATCATAGTCTTCAAACATACTCACTAAATCAGTCACTGCAATAAATGATGTTTGCCCAGCTTCCAGTCTCCTGTCGCGAGCAGCATCGTCCTCTTTTAAACTTATTAACTCATCCCAAAAAGCTTGCCCCTGGAGGTCTGGAATAACAAATGGAGTTAAACCTAAAGGTTCCGGGATAAGGGTGTCTTTAAAAACATCTGGAGATGGGGGTGCCACACGCGCTGAAGGGCTATTAATACCTTCATCCACTTCTTCGTGGGAGTCTTCCGCTAAATCACTCGCCACGCACTTAATATTGTTTATGCCAAAACCAGAAAAAAATATGCAAACACTAAGGGTTTTTAAAAAAGAGGGATTTTGCGCAAAATTCTTCATTATAATTTTCCTTATGTACACAAATTGTCTTAAATTTTAGCTTGTATGCCTATGTAAATATACTATCGACGAGAGTTGTCAACTTTTTTTTCAAAAATTTAATTTTCACCAAAAAATTGCATATTTCATTTACTGAATAAGAAAAACCTTGTCAAATATGACTATAACAATTAAATATTTGTTATAAAATTTATATTTTCTTTCTTTCTTCTAAATTAATATGGATTACTATTTCAAAACATACTATTCATTTTTTAAGTATATTTAATACAATACAGGGTTAACTTAACGATATAAAATTACGCTTCAACCATCTGACAACAATTTTTATATTTTACATCTGCCATAAATTTGGATGTTTTTTATTGGTAACCTTCGTTAAAAAGTTTAAATTTTTTTAATCTCTCAAATTCTCACTTCTGAGCCATTCCTTTTATATTAAAATAAAACAAAGGAACTTTTAAATGAACAGAGTGTTACTTACAGCATTATCTTTTTTGGCACTATATTTTATTACAAAGCCTCTTGGGTACACTTACCCCTATGCAAATGAAATAAGAGAAAATAACCTAGGCTATTCAGAGTTAAAGGATTCTGATCCTCAAGATGCATCCTTTACTAATTTAAATATCTGGGAAGATCAAGAACAGAGTTATATATGAGAGTTAAGAAATATTTTCATTCGCCTCTATGACGAATCATATTTATATCGGTTGTTCTGGATGGGCTTATCGAGAGTGGATAGGAAAATTTTATCCTTTAGGATTAAAGTCTCAAGATCACTTAAATTTTTATGTAAATCACTTTAATACCGTAGAAGTTAATAGTACTTTCTACCAATATCCTTCTACCAAAACAGCTTTAAAATGGTATCACGCAGCGCCTTTAGAATTTAAGTATACACTTAAAGCCCATCAGATGATTACCCATAAATTAAAATTTAATGAAGCTCAAGAATGGATCAAGCAAACTTATGCCTTATGTGACCTCTTACAAGAAAAGATGGGTTGCTTTTTATTTCAACTGCCCCCAAGCTTTATCTTTACAGAGAGAAATCTAGAGAACATCCTTTTCCAGTTGAACCCTATTTATAAAAATGTTTTAGAATTTCGCCATCCCAGCTGGTGGAAGCTCGAGGTTTTTAAAGCATGTAAATTAGCCAACATTACGATTTGCAGTGTCAGTGGCATGAATGTCCCAGAGATTATTATTCCTGATCAACATGACTTATATGTACGTTTTCATGGAAATCCAACCTATGAGGCCTATTATAAGAAAGAAGCTCTAGAAGAGTGGGGCAAAAAAATAAAAACTTCACAACCAGAAAACATTTGGCTTTATTTCAATAATACTCGACTCGGACATGCGCCTTATAACGCATTAAAGCTACGCAATATTTTAAGCTAGATTTTAACCTTATTTAAACCTTGGCTTTGTAATCATAACGTGTTAGGCCTTATGTGCTTCACAATTATTTCTAAAATGATGAGAAATGTTGATGACTGAATTATACCCTTTAAAAGTCCACCACAAACCAAAAACCATTCAAGACCATATTGCCCTTCGCATTGTAAGATTTATGCGTTTATTTGCCGACGCTTTCTTCAGAAAAAGATATGGCCATCGCGCGGTTGTCTTAGAGACAGTTGCCGCCATCCCTGGCATGATTGCTGGTATGTTACGTCATTTAAGGTCTTTAAGAAAAATTGAAGATGATCATGGGTGGATCAAAGAGCTTTTAGATGAAGCAGAAAATGAAAGAATGCACCTCATGACATTCATTCATATTGCTCAACCGAGTACGCTTGAGAGATTACTTATTATAGCCGTACAAGGTATTTTTTATACCCTCTATTTGATACTTTATATTTGTTCTGCAAAAACTGCGCATCGTCTTGTGGGTTATCTGGAAGAAGAAGCGGTAGTGAGTTATACACAATATTTAAAAGAAGTCGAAGAAGGAAGAATGGCCAATTGCGAAATCCCTCAAATTGCTCGAGATTATTGGAAACTTTCAGAAACGGCGCGCCTCAAGGATCTTATTATTGTCATCCGTAACGATGAATGTAAGCATCGTGATGTGAACCATCAATTTTCAGATATGCTAACGACTGAAGATAAGGAACACTGAAGTAATCGAAGCGCTTGGCTGTCTGCATAACTTTATTGAGCGTAAAAAGACGAAACAGGCTCATAATTTGAACCTGTTCCTTGTTAGCTATTAATGTTTATTAAGCTCAAGCCTTATAAAGCACCCGCGGGGTCCTCCTGCTCATCTTCCTGCTCATGATTAGGAGCATTTGAATTTGCCTCACCAAAAATATGCTTTTCCTGTAAAGCTAATTTCTCTTTAAGCAATACTAATTCCAAGTCCTTACTTTCAACTTCTAGCTCTAATTTTTCTATTCTTAGAGTTCTTGCAGCTAATTCTTTACTTATTTTTACATATTTTTCTCTAGTTGTTTCAAGCTCTGAATCCAGTGCAATTATAACTTCATTCTTACTCGCTAAGCTTGCCTTTAGTTGTGTAATTTCAGTGTCTTGGGTTGCTGTTAGAACTTCTGAAGTAATCTCGATTGGTGATGGTTGCGTAATATGCTTTTTCTCTGTTTCCGTAAACTCAGTATCCGAAGCAATTGATGCACCGGATATCATCAATCCACTAAGCATAGTATAAATAATTGTTTCTTTTTTCATGGTTATTCCTTTAGATAAGTTTAAAAATTACGCGACTTAGCTCAGACTTTTTGAGCTTCTTTTATTTTATGGACGGTTCTTGTTGTGCTCTGCTCAGGGATTAGTTCGACTAATATAACTTCACCTCCCCAGCTTTGGACCTCATGGGCTCCAACAACTTTATCAACCGTATAGTCGGCACCTTTTACAAGAACATCGGGACGTAATGTATGAATAAGGTTTATCGGCGTATCTTCTTCAAAAATGACAACCATATCGACCATTTCTAAAGAAGCTAACACCATTGCTCTTGCCTCTTGAGATTGTATGGGGCGTTGTGGCCCTTTTAAACGCTGAATTGAGGCATTACTATTCAAACCTACAATTAACTTATCACACTTTGATTTTGCCTCTCGCAAAAGAGCTATATGCCCAGGATGAAGAAGATCGAAACATCCATTTGTAAACCCAACCTTCATTCCCTGTCGTTTCCATTGAATGACAATATCGTTTGCCTCGGAAAGATTTAAATTTTTATTTTTTATAAAAGAGATGTCTTTCTTTTTCATAAGGTTTCGTATCTCTTCTGAACTAACAGTTGCCGTTCCAACCTTTGCAACAACAAGGCCAGCCGCCACATTTGCAAGGTAAGCCGCTTCTTCAAAAGAAGCACCTCCCAATAAAGCTGCAGAAAATGCCGCAATAACTGTGTCACCTGCTCCCGAAACATCAAAGACTTCAATAGCGTGCGTTGGAATATGGAAGGGTTCTTGGTTTGCACGAATTAAGCTCATGCCTTGTTCACTGCGCGTCACAAGCACAGCATTAATGTCGTATTTATTGATGAGGTTTAAGGCCGCCTCAACAATTTGATCATCTTTAGAAACCGGCATACGGGTTGCTTGAGCAAGTTCTTTCAAGTTAGGTGTCAGAACTGTTGCGCCACGATAGATGCTGTAATCTGAGCCTTTAGGATCCACAATAACAGGCTTTCCTGCTTGATTTGCTAAAGAAATTAGCTCTTTCAAAAGCGTCGGAGGCAACATTCCTTTGCCATAATCTGAAAAGATGACGCCATTAACCAAAGATAGCTGTGTTTGAAAATACTGGATGACTTGGTCTTGAAGTTCAACAGAAAGAGGAAAAGTTGCCTCATTATCGGCTCTCAGTACTTGTTGATTATGGGCTAGATAGCGTATTTTATGCGTTGTGGGTCGATGAAGATCTTGAATCAAGCACCCCGTCGTTTTAGGGAGCTCATCGATTAATTTCTTTAATTCCTCTCCTTCATTATCTCGACCAATCATACCACAAAAAGAAGTTTCAACGCCAAGGGCAGATAGATTTCGTACGACGTTTCCTGCGCCTCCCACAGACATCGTTTTATGATTCATGTGGAATACAGGAACAGGTGCTTCAGGAGAAATACGTT
This sequence comes from Caedibacter sp. 38-128, assembly GCA_001898705.1. GTDB lineage: Bacteria > Pseudomonadota > Alphaproteobacteria > Caedimonadales > Caedimonadaceae > Paracaedimonas. The sequence goes on along the minus strand of MKUU01000036.1, from coordinate 7,292 downwards.
CCACTCGACCATAAATAAAACAATCAAGCATTATGTCACCCAAACACAATAGACGTGTGTGGGCCAAATTATCTAAATAATGATCAAAGTTTGAAGAAGAGACCATCATGAACCTTAAGAGTTAGCAAAGAAATCTTCCAAGGCCCCACACAACATTTGCCCCAAAGTGATATGCATTTCTTGAATACGACTCGTTGTAAATGACGGAACACAAAGCATTAAATCGACTATTCCTGGCAATTCTCCACCTGTTCCGCCGGTAAAAGCAACCGTCTTAAGTCCCAATGCCTGCGCCTTTTTAAAGGCTAAAATAACATTGGGGCTTTTACCAGATGTTGTAATCCCAATAATAAGATCATCTGGCTTGGCAAGGGCTTCTATCTGTCTTTCAAAAAGATGATCAAAACCAAAGTCATTTCCAATTGCTGTCAACGCCGAAGTATCTGTCGTTAGTGCGAGTGCCGCAAGGGCTGCACGATTCTTACGATATCGTACAGTTAATTCTGTCGCCAAATGCTGAGAATCGGCCGCGCTTCCACCGTTTCCAAAAAAGATTATTTTTCCCCCTTTTTGCAACGTGTTAATTGCCATTTCAACGAGGGATATAAATTGGTTTTGCATACTCTTTTGAGTTTCTTCAGCGACTATTAAATGCTCTTTTAATTCAGCCTGAAAAAATGCCTCCCAAGAAATTGTGGTGACGACTGATGAAGTTGTTAAAGACATAAAAACCTCCTAAAACTCAACTGTAATGTCTTTTGCACCTTCTACCATAGCATGAGGTGTTGTTTCAAAACTTAAACGCTCGGAAGGAAATAAACGTGACTCAGAAAGATTATAATCCCACTCCTCTAAAGTGCAGAGCCCATCATTCGTTCCAGAACCTTTAACCATTTTTGCTAATGTTTGCTTTAATTGCATTTTTAGCTGGGATGTTAAAGGAGCCCCTTTACAATCGCCTTTTACAATAATGTGTAAAGTAGGAATAGTGCGTATTAAAGAAGAAGTATTCACAAGATCACCTTTTAGAACAATCATCGAATCCATTCCTTGTGTAAGCTGAACAGGTGCAATATTTTCTATTTGCAAGCCTTCAGTATGGTTTGAGACTGAAAAACCAATTCTTGAAAAAAATTTCTCAGTACTTGGCCAATGAGAGACAATGGTATTTCGAGCCATTAAAAATGATCCCAAAAGAAGGATTATTCCAGCTGTCATAAGAATCCAAATTGCAGGATGCCGTTTGGATACCGCTATGTTTTCTTTTTCAGAAAAGAAGTCTGCCGTTAAATCTGCCAAAGCTGACATATCTTCATCTAATTTTTGCTGCCAGGTATGGCGGCAAGCCACACAACGAACAAGTCTCCCTTTTGAGCCAATCTCGCGTGATTCAATCATATAACGTTTCTGACAAGAAGGACAAGTTAGAATCATCTTAGTAGGAAACTCCTATAATTTTCTTAAATTTATATGAATTTTTATTGTGAAAGGCAAGTTTTATGTCCTAAGCTGTATTGACTTTTATGAATTGACGTGCAAAGTCAACAGATATTCAAACATTTAATTATTGAGAACTTTATGACTTGGAATTTAAGCTTTTGTTTTCTTGTAAGCTCTTTTCTTATGCTTGTTGGCTGTAGCTCACGTATTGATCATCGGGGAAAACTACCAGATCTGACTGAGGTTGCGAAAATAAAAGCTGATCAATACACGAAAGAAGATGTATTACGCATGCTCGGTAGTCCTTCAAGTACGACACTTTTTGACGAAAATACATGGATCTATTATTATAAAGTAACAGAAAGCCTTTCTTTCTTTGCCCCTCAGCCACTTGAACAAAAGCTTATTTTAATTCGGTTTAATATGTCTGATAAAGTGAAAGAAGTTTTAATAAAAACAACACCTGAAGAAGAGATTAATCCTAGCACTGATGTCACCCCTTCTGTAGGTCATGAACGACCACTCCTTCATCAAATATTTGGCAATTTTGGACGAGCAGGTCGTAAAGAAGATCCTAAAACCGGAAAATAAGATTTACTTATCTAAAATAAACCAATCGAAAGGTAAACAATATGGCATTTACTCTTCCTCCCCTTCCTTATGGACATGATGCTTTGGAGCCATATCTCTCAGAGCGCACCCTTGATTTTCATTATGGCAAACATCATCAAGCTTATGTCACCAATCTTAACAACCTTCTTACTGATGCGACTGACCTTGCAAATGCCACGTTAGAAGAGATCATTATACAGACAGCTCAAGTTTCATCGAGAAGCAGCATCTTCAATAATGCGGCTCAAGTTTGGAATCATACTTTCTTATGGAATTCCATGACACCAAACGGTGGTGGAGAACCACAAGGAGCTTTAGCACTGAAAATAAATGAAGATTTTGGCAATTTTTCAGAATTTAAAAATGCTTTTAAACAAGCAGGAGTAACCCAATTTGGTTCTGGTTGGGCGTGGCTTGTGCTTGAGAATGAAAAGTTAAAAATCACAAAAACAGGGAATGCAGATCTTCCTATGATCCATGGGCAGGTTGCTCTTTTAACCTGTGATGTTTGGGAGCATGCTTATTATCTAGATTATCAAAATCGTCGCCCGGATTACTTGGACATTTTCTTGAATCATCTTGTTAATTGGCGTTTTGCTGAAGAAAATTTTTTAAAAGCGATCAAGTAAAAATCGACAAAACTTACCTTCCTAACAAATATTGACGTAATCGCTGCTGATTGATTTTTTTAGGGTTGCAATTTTTGCATACCCTCACAGTCAATTTTACGTTTGTTATGCAAGGCATATAAAAATATACATAAAAAAGATCAATAATTTCTAATTTTTACTATTGTAATAATAGAATTGCTTCCTACATGTAATTTAGTTCTATAACTTAATATGATAAGGAAAAGCTATGGATCTTGATAAGTTACGTATTTTTTACTATGCAGCAAAAGCTAAAAGTTTCACGAATTGTGATTTAAATTTAAGCCCTTCAGCTGTAAGTCGGCATATTAGTGATCTTGAACATCGCCTTAAAGCACCCCTATTTTATCGACAAGGCCGAGGGCTTAGCTTAACAGATCAAGGCGAAGTTCTTTTTGAATCTGCTCATAAAATTTTTGCTGAACTTGATGCTGCTCGCTCGTTATTAAATGAAGTAGGCGTCGAACCGCAAGGTGTATTAAGGATTGCTATTCCTGGTGGTTGGACAGCAACTATTCTTATCCAATACATTGCAGAATTTTTAAAGCAATACCCCAAAATTCGTCTTCATATGATCCCTATTGAACGCCTTAATGAATTTACTCTTAACGAGGTTGATGCGGCAATTGTTCCGTTCATGCCAGACCGCCCCACTTGGATTCAACGCCATCTTATGCAATTCCACTTAAAATTGTTTGCAAGCCCAGAATACCTAGCAACTCATGGAACACCCAAAATCATTGAGGATTTAGATTCTCATCATATGATTACACATGGTACGTATGGCCACACCCTATCAGACCTCAAATGGCATTTAGCTTTAGGGATCAAAGACAGCAAAGCCCGAGATCCTTATTTAATTGTCTGTAGCCCCTACCATGCTGCAGAACAAGGCTTAGGAATTGTTACTCTTGCTCAAGAAAACTTACTTCTAAGAAGCGGTAAATTAGTTGAAGTTTTGCCTGAAGTTAAGGGGCCTACCATTGATGCTTATTATGTCTATCCTGAACACTTGAAAGACTCTAAAAAGGTTCGTTTATTGGGTGATTATATTGTGAATTTTATAAAGAAAACAAAAAACCTTTCTAATTTGCCTAAAGTAGCTTAAAATTTAAGTTTAGAATGCTAATCTTGATCAAGGCTAGCAGCCTACTTAATTCAAATCTTTACTCATAAGGTGCAAAGGATTCTAGTTTGCAGTGGAAGGATCAAGGCATTATTATTGCGCTTAAGCGGCTTGGTGAGGATAAAATTATTGTCACTCTGCTAACCAAGGCTCATGGTCGCCACTTGGGAGTCACACGGCTGAGTAAAAAGGCAGAACAAGTTTTTCACCTTGGTAACTTTTGTGAAGTCACTTGGCAAGCTCGCCTACCCGAACATCTAGGCACATGGCGCCTTGAAAATATCCATAGCACTTTTGCAATGATTTTCCAAAATCCCCTACGGCTTGAAGCCCTTAATACAGCTTGTTCTCTTATTGATGCTATTCTTCCTGAACGTGAACATCAGGAAGAAATTTTTCATAATTTACAGAAATTTCTCTACAACTTAGCACAAGAAAATTGGGCGTGGTTTTTAATTGATCTTGAACTTCTTTTGCTTAAATATGCAGGTATTTCACTCGATTTTTCAACATGCGCCGCCACAGGAAGTAAACAAGATCTCATCTTTATATCACCGCGAACAGGACGGGCTGTTTCCAAAATTGCTGGCTCTCCCTATCAAGATCGTCTTTTAAAACTTCCTCCTTGCTTGACAGAATCTAAGAGGCATGAGATTTCTCTTTCAAGTAAGGAGCTTTTGGCAGTGCTTGAATTAAACGAATATTTTTTAAACCGTTATTTATTTGGTCTTCATGGGTTAAGTTTACCTGCCGCTCGTGAACGTTTTAAAAATCGGCTAGCACGCCAATCTTATATATTGAGGCCCGAATGACAGATTCTATTGGTCGGGTTAAAGATACGCTTCTTAATGAAGCTCTTTCTGAACGTTATTTAAGTTATGCTCTTTCCACGATTACTGCCCGCTCACTTCCTGATGTTCGAGATGGCTTAAAACCTGTTCAAAGACGCATTTTGTATGCCATGGGTGAATCTGGTAATACGCAAGATAAACCCTATCGTAAATCAGCAAGTGCGGTGGGTTATGTTATGATGAAATATCACCCGCATGGCAATGATCCTATCTACGAATCAATGGTTCGTATGGCCCAAGATTTCTCTCTTCGCTACCTTATGGTTGATGGGCAAGGAAATTTTGGAAGTCTTGATGGTGATAATGCGGCAGCAATGCGCTACACAGAAGCTCGCCTCACGTTGGCATCCGCCTATATGCTTGAAGGCATTTATGAAGAAGCTGTTGATTTTCAAAAAACTTACAATAATGAAACTGAAGAACCCCTTGTTCTTCCTGCAAAGTTTCCAAATCTTTTAGCAAATGGGGCAACAGGAATTGCTGTAGGTATGGCAACAAATATTCCCCCCCATAATGTTGGGGAAATTTGTACTGCCCTTCAACTACTCCTCAAAGACCCAACAACACCTGTTTCTAACCTTCTTGAAGTCATGCCTGGGCCTGATTTTCCTACGGGGGGGTTACTTGTCGAGCCTAGTGAAAACATTTTAAAAGCATATGAAACAGGACGTGGCAGTTTTCGATTGCGCTCACGTTATGAGATTGAGCCTCTTAAAGGTGGCTTGTATCAAATTGTTGTCACTGAGATTCCTTATCAAGTGCAAAAAGCGCGCCTGATTGAAAAAATTGCAGAACTAATTATTGAGAAGAAAATTCCTCTTCTCGGTGATGTGAGAGATGAATCAGCTGAGGATATAAGACTTATCCTTATTCCTAAAAGTCGGGCTGTTGACCCTTTGATCCTTATGGAAGCTCTTTATCGACAAACAGATCTTGAAATTCGCTTTAATATGAACATGAACGTCCTAGCAGAAGGACGCATCCCTAAAGTGATGAACTTGAAAGAAGTTTTACAAGCTTTTCTCAAGCACCGCCAACAAGTTTTACAACGGAGATCTAAGTATCGACTTAATCAGATAGATCATCGTCTTGAAGTCCTTAAAGGGTATCAAATTGCTTATTTAAATTTAGACGAAGTCATCCGCATCATTCGAGAAGAAGATGACCCTAAACTCGAGATGCAAAAGCGGTGGGGCCTTTCAGATATTCAAGCTGAAGCTATTTTAAATATGCGCTTGCGCACTTTAAGAAAACTTGAAGAACTTGAAATTATCAAAGAACTCGAATCCCTTGAAAAAGAAAAAATAGATCTTCAAGAGTTACTTTCGACAGAAAAACATCAATGGCACGCGATTGCGAAAGAAATTAAAGAAATTGAAAAGGCATTTGGCGCTACACATCCTTTTGGGAAACGTCGTACAACTTTTGAAACAGCCCCTCAAATCACAGAAGTACCAATTGAAGCCTTTTTGGAAAAGGAACCTGTTACCATTGTTTGCTCAAACAAAGATTGGATTCGCACCCTCAAAGGACACCAGCTTGCTCATGAGGATATAAAATATAAAGAAGGAGACGAAGAACGTTTTATTCTTGAAGGTGAATCAACTGACAAACTCTTAATTTTTGCGTCAAATGGCCGTTTTTATACTCTAGGCGTTGATAAACTCCCAAGCGGTCGAGGACATGGAGAAGCATTACGTCTTTTGATTGATCTCGGCAATGAAGATGAAATACTTTCAATATTCATTATTAAGCCTAACACTCTTGACCAAAAGTTCTTGGTCACAACGTCAGATGGCAAAGGGTTTATCGTCGAAACTCAAGAAGCGCTTGCTCAAACAAAGATGGGCAAACAAATTCTTATCTTAAATGAGGGGGTTAAAGCTCAAAAATGCGTTCCTCTCATAGGCGACCATGTTGCAATTATTGGAACAAATCGCAAATTATTAATTTTTCCGACAACTGAAATTCCACAACTCTCACGTGGCAAAGGCGTCATTTTACAAAAATATAAAGAAGCAACCCTTTCAGACTTAAAAGTGTTTACGTTCGCCCAAGGTTTAAGCTGGGCTTATGGAAGCCAAAACCGAACTGTTACCGACTTACGTCCTTGGCTTGGCAGTCGAGCACAAACGGGAAAACTTCCTCCTTTTGGCTTTCCTAAGGACAATAAATTTTAATTTTTATTATTTGTTCATTTTAAGAGCTTCTTTTTTATTGTTGTCGTCTTATACGCTCTTTTCTTCTTTTGAAATGAATGGTCGTTATTGTTGCCTCAAAAGGCCCTCTTTTAAATTATTCACGCTGTCAAAGTTCCATTTTTATGTCTCACTTCCCGGGTACCAAGGGAGAGAGCGTCTCTTCTTCTGAACCCTAAAATGATTGCAGGCTCAGTTCAGGTCGTGTCCATTGGTCATGAACGATTGAGGTCGGTTATGTCATCTTTATTGTCTCCCATTGTTTTTCTTTTCTTCTCTTGTTTTTAGGCGCAGAAACTCATTCGCTTAAATCTTTAAATCCAAGCCCCTTAAAACCCTTAGTTCTTACTATCTTGTTACTTTACTTCTTTTTCTTATCTTATCTAACGCATCTTATCTTTCTCCCATCTTAAAC
>MKUU01000035.1 GCA_001898705.1 Caedibacter sp. 38-128 | reverse complement strand
AATTTAACATTAAGATTACTTGGGCGTCGTTCTATTCATGATAAGTAGGGATTGTTTAGTGCAAATTAATGTCCCACTTTATCTTGAAAAGTTTGGTCAGGTTTACGCAGTAAAAATATGAGAAGAAAAGAGGCGCCAAAAAGCCATCCCATAATAATATAACAATCATTAAAAGCTTGAACGCCGGCTTCACGTTCTACAAGATTAGAAAGATTTTTTAAAGCTGCGCGATTTCCGTCTTGGATATTAAGATCCGCAAATTTGGTTTCAAGACCGTATAAAAAATTTTCAAGTTGGATCTTGCCGGTTTTCAAATTGTCTAAAATACGTGCTTTGTGTAGATCAAGACGTCTAATGAGAATGGTATTGATAAGAGCAAGTCCAATAGCCCCTCCAAGATTACGCATTAGATTATAAAGACCACTGGCATTTTTAAGGCGTTCAGGGGGTAATGTTCCCAGGGCAAGGTTATTGATGGGGAGGAAACAAAAAATAATTGCGATACCCCGTAAAGCTTGCGGCCAAAAATATTCATCAAAGCTCGCTTGATTTGTTAAGGCAGACGAAAGATGGATAGACAAGAAGAAAAGTACAATGCCAAAAGCAAGGATATAGCGCATATCTATTCGCTTGAGGAGTTGTCCCCCGATAGGGGCCGCAACAAATTGAAAGAGACCAGCGACCATCATGAGTTCCCCGATCTGAAGGCTATTATAGCCCCGGATACGCGCGAGGAATAAAGGAATAAGATAAACTGTTCCATAAAGACCAATACCAATGGTAAAGCTATAAAAGCATCCAATGCTAAAGTTTCGATCCGTAAAAGCTTTCAAATCAACAATAGGTTCTTGATAGGTCAAAACACGCCAGAAGAAACTTAAGCCTGCAAGAATCATGACGCCTGTAAAAAACAAGATCATTGTATCATCAAACCATCCTTCGCGGGGTCCTTCCTCAAGAATATATTCAAGGCTGCCAAGAAAGGTGGCCATCGATAAAGCGCCTAGAATATCAAATCGTTTCAAGAGACTGAAATTAGGCTTATCAATATTAACAAGAAGCCAGACAAGGGCCGTCACAATAATTCCAGGCACAATATTAATTAAAAAAAGCCACTGCCATGAAAAGATCTGGGTTAAATAGCCTCCAAGCGTGGGGCCAAGAGTCGGTGCTAATGTTGCAACAAGCCCAACGATAACACCAACAGTTGGGCGTAATCGAGGTGGAAACATTATAAAGCCAGCAGCAAAAACGGTTGGGATCATTGCACCACCAACAAATCCTTGTAAGGCGCGAAAAAAGATCATGGATTCAATATTCCACGCAAAAGAACACAATAAACTCATAAGGGTAAAGCCAAGACATGAAAGGCAGAAAATTACACGCGTTGAAAAAATGCGTGAAAGATAACCAGAAAGCGGAATCATAATGACTTCAGCAATCAAATAAGATGTTTGAACCCAACTGATTTCATCAGCACTTGCTGAGATTCCAGCTTGAATTTCACTTAAGGAACTTGAGACAATTTGAATATCAAGAATGGCCATAAACATTCCAAATGCCATGGCAATAAAACCAGACCATTCCCGGGAGGAAACCTTGTTGGGGTGATTTTGGCTCATAAAAAAAATTCCCTCTCAGAAATGTTAATACATCCTTTAATAACTTAAATCATTATTGAAAAGAACATATAAGGACAATTCCTCTTTAAATTTTTAATGATGTAAAAATTGTTATTGCAGCTTCCAACAGTATCATTTAAAATTTGGCGAATTATTTATCAATTTGGCGAGAATTAAAAATGTTATTCAACAATAGCTTGTTTTTTTTTAAAAAAATAAAATTTGGTGCCCTTATTATTTTTCTGATTAATTTTATAAATATTTCAGAATTATATGCCTGTGAGGAGAAAGAAACCCCTCTTGGTAAGATAACTATATATGCGCAGTTACAGGAAGAATTTGGCTCACTATTTGAAATGGTTGGCGCCGATAAAAAAGTTATCATGGGAAGCGGGTTCGGAAACTCTTGTAATACGCTTGTGAAGAATAAAGGAACATTTAATACATTTGTTACAGAGGAATTCGGACCTCGAGATACTTTTCTTAAATTGTTACCAAATCCTTTTCAAGAGAGCTACGGTACGACACTACATTATCATCGATCTCTTGGCTTGGAAGTTATGCCCTTATTTTCTTCTCAGTTTAGAGCTTTTTTTGACGAAGCAGCAAGCGAATTTGTTCATAGCCCAAAAGTGGACCAATCAGAACCAAAACTCTCCCGAACTATCACAATGAGAGAAGAATTTTCAATAGCTAGGATGCTTTCAAAAGAACAAAAAGGATTACAATTATGTAGTAGTTACAGCAATACTAAAGGTGCATTAGCAACTTTTTATGACCCTCAAGAACAGAAGATAAAACTCTTGGGATGTTCATGGAGCGCCCCTCACGAAAAAATAAAATTTACTTTGGATCATACAAATAATCAGCCTCTTTGTTATGGAGAACTGGGGGAAAAAGTATTAGTTGCAACCAATAGAGGAGATCTTTACTCCTTCGAGTTTTCAACTTTGAAGATTGAGCCTATCCATCTAAATACACAAAAAGTAAGTTTTCAATTTTATTCTCTAGTAAATTATTATGACTCTGTTCTGCTTGGGCATTACCCCAGCGGGAATATGTATCAGTATAATCCTATGGAAGGTCTTAAGCTCTTCCAAGAAGAGGCGCCTGGCGTAAAGAATTACGGTAGAGAACTGCAATCAATAGCACTTTCAGGGGGGCAGATTTATGCAGGGATATGGCCGTGGTCCGAAATTTGGTCTTTTGGCGTAAATTCTAAGACTTGGAGTTCTAAAGGTAGAGGAATTGAATTCCCAAAATTATCTGAAGATATTCTTCACCCTTATCATGGAAAAATAGAAACTGAAGAATATAATGTGCTTGGCCAAAGGATAACTAATCTTGTGCCTTATAAAAATTATTTATTTGCTTCTACTTCAAGCAAATCAGGTAAATATTTCAAGATAGATGAAAAAAAGTCAGATCCTGAAATGCCTACACAAGACGCTGTTAACCAATATGGAAGTGTAGTGATGATTAATACACCAAGGAACTTCTCTACATTTTTACCTAAATCGGAAATACCATTAAGTGTATTTGAGTATATTATTTATCCACAATCTGTAGACATAATATGTAATGAGACAAGTTTAGGACAAATTATGCACACTATGACAAAGACAGACCTTCTAGGCGCAACGCTTGTAAAAGGCGAAGGCATGTTCGGGAGATTAAAAGGAAATATTCTTCAGCTCGATAAAGAAATATATTAATAAATAGGTTCCCTATATTTCTAGTTGTTGATTTCAGCTGAAGAGAGAAGTGTTGTTTATTAATCTTCCTTTGTAAATACTTTTACAATTGCTGAAAGACCTGGACGTAAGAATCCTGTCGTAATTTGCGTGTCTTCAAGTTGAATTTTTACAGGAATGCGCTGCACAACTTTTGTAAAGTTTCCGGTCGCATTTTCGGGAGGGAGTAAACTGAAAACAGCACCGCTCGCGGGAGATAAGCTTTCAATCCGGCCATAAAATACCTGACCTGGGTAAGCATCAACTTTCAACTCCACTTTTTGGCCAGGTTTCATACGTGTAATTTGGGTTTCTTTAAAGTTTGCTCGAATAAAGGGTCTGTTGCTCACAATCATCATTAAAAATTGTCCGGGCCTAACAAGTTGGCCTTCTTGTACGGTTTTATTCCCAATGAAGCCGGCCCACGGCGCCGTTAGCTTTGTATCCTTTAAACTTTGTTTTGCTTGCGTAAGCTGTGCTTGGCTTTGTGCTTGACGGGCCTTGACAATTGCCGTACTGGCCTCAAGCACGGCCAGGCTCTTTTGGGCTGATATTAAATTAGCTTGAGCTTCTTGAAGTATGGCCTCTGCTTTTTGAGCATCTGCTTGCGTTCGATCATATCTTTCTTGGCTGGCAAAAGATTTTGCTTTAAGCGTTTGAGATCTTTCAAAAGCTCGTTTTGTTGGTAAAATCTCGGTTTTTGCTTTAATCACGGCAGACTCTGCTTGCAAAATAACAGCTTTTTGTTCCGAAATTTTTTGCTGTAAAACAAGGAATTCACTTTCGGTTTGCTGATGCCCTGCTTGAACTTCATCAAATTTTGCTTGAAAATCAACGGGGTCAATTTCAATAAGGGAAGCTTGGGCATTAACTTCTTGATTATCTTGGACATGAATCTTCGTGACATAGCCTGTGACTTTTGCGCTAATGGTGACCATATCAGCTTCAACATAAGCATCATCGGTGCTCTCGTGATAGCGCCACTTAAACAGCCACAAGAGGCTAAAAATAAGAGCCAATAAACCACCAGCACTTCCAAGAATGAGGAGATGTTTGCGAGAGATTTTAGACATTTTAAAAAGTTCTCCCTGAATGAACTATTTCTCTTCTTTTTGAGGCATCATGAAGAAGGATGCAAGAATTAAATATCGTTCCAATACTGTAAAGAAAGAGTTAAATTTTTCTTACAAACCCGGCAGGCACATCTGGAAAATAATTTTTCATGAAGGCCGGCGGTGTGTCTCCAAAACCAATGATAGGCTCGCGAGGTTTTGGGGGAGAAGGCTGAAAAGCTGGAACTTTAGGGGCTTGATCCTTGGAAGGCGCCTTATTCTCTTGGTCTTGTTGATTTCTTTTTCTATTCCTTGACCGAGTTTCTGTGGAAACGGCATGAGTGCTTTGATCGTCAGTTTCTTCTAGCGTATAACCAGGAATTTCCATGCTAATCAGCTTTTGGATAGAGGTTAAGTAAGATTGCTCTGCTGGCGTCATAAAGGTGAATGCTTTCCCTTCCCGTCCAGCACGGCCTGTACGACCGATTCGGTGCACGTATTCTTCGGCATTGGTGGGCACGTCAAAGTTGAAAACATACGGAAGGTCTGCAACATCGATACCGCGAGCAGCAACATCGCTTGCAATTAAAAACGAGATATCGCCTCTTTTAAAAGCCTCTAAAGTTTCGGATCGAAGTGTTTGTGTGAGGTCCCCGTGAAGGCTCGCTACATTAAAATTATGCCGTTTTAAAGAACTGTAAAGGGTTGCAATGTCTTTTTTTCGATTGCAAAAGATAATTGCTGTTTTGATGTCTTCTTTCTGAATAATCGCCCGTAAGGTTTGACGTTTTTTGAGAGGAGAGGTTTTAACTAAAAATTGTTGTATGTTTGCTGAGGTTGTTGCCGGTGCAGCAACAGTAATTTCTTCAGGATTTTGCAAAAAAGAGTCAGCGAGTTTACGCACTTCGGGTGCCACAGTTGCTGAAAACATCAAAGTTTGTCGATGAGCGGGAAGGGTTTTAACAATTTTTTCAATATCAGGAATAAAGCCCATGTCAAGCATGCGATCAGCTTCATCGATGACCAGAACCTCAACACTCATGAGCATCACCTTTCCACGCTCAACAAAGTCCAAGAGACGTCCTGGGGTCGCAATGAGAATATCAAGATTGCCGTTAAGAGCGCGCTCTTGTTGAATCATTGAGCCGCCACCCATGATAAGCGCTAAGTTTATTTTGTGATGTTTCCCATAAGATTCAAAATGTTCGGCAATTTGTTGTGCAAGCTCACGTGTTGGGGCAAGCACAAGGATGCGTGGCATACGGGCGCGGGCGCGGCCTTTCTCAAGGAGATCAAGTAAAGGAAGGGTATACGAAGCTGTCTTTCCTGTGCCGGTTTGTGCACAGCCAAAAAGATCTCGACGAGCTAAGACATAAGGGATAACTTTTTGTTGGATAGGGGTTGGGGTTTGGTAACCTGCATCTTGAACCCCTTCAAGGGTTTTTTGGCCTAAGCCGAGATCTGAAAAGTTCATATTGAATCTTAAAAGTTAGAAATGATTACCATTGTAAAGGTCTTTTTTTATTAAAAAGTCAAATATTTTCTTTATGGTTTTATTTTTTTCAAAGTTTGAGGATTTTAAATCACACTTTTTTAAATATAGAAATGTTGCTTATTACTAAAAAACTTGAAAGCCTTAAAATGATTGTTAAGATTTTTTAACTTCAATTTTGTGGGTTTTTTCTTGGTCCTCTTGCAATTTTTTAATGGTGATTGTGAGCACACCTTTATCTAAATTTGCTTCGATATCTTTTGGGTTCGCTTGAAAAGGCAGTTGAAGTGAGCGTGAAAAGAAACCGTGATTTCTTTCTAGAAGATAATAATTGTCCTTTTCTTGTTTTTCTTCTCGCTTTTTTTCTCCTTGAATGGTCAGAATATCGTTCGTAAGATTAATGGAAATGTCTTTTTCTTTAAGACCTGGGACATCCGTTATAATTACAATTTCTTTCCCTTTATCGCAAATATCAAATCTTAAATTTAAGGATGAGGGAATTGTGTTTCTCGCAAAGAAATTAAAAAGAGAATCCATATCATATTTGAATATTTTAAAGGGGTCTTGATAAAGAGATGTTTCATTCTTATTTTTTTGGGTAAGATTTGTGATGCGCATTTTCTCCTCCTTATAACTTAGATAACATTATTTCTAAAATCTAAAATTATCATCAAAAGAAGAGATAAATTAAGTTGAAATATGGGAGAATTTGAAACCTTATCTCCCTCTCAATTTTAGGCAAATAAGCATCGTTTTAAGGGATTTTAAATATTCATAACCTTTTGAATAATAAAGATATAAAACATGAAATTTGTGTTACTTTTTTCTTCCAAAAAAGCGTCTTTTTTGGTATACTATAATTGAGTCGGAAGATGGCCACTGAAGACTCAATTGAGCGCTCAAAATTAAATCGTTTTAAGGAATAACAATAATAAAGGGAGGTTATCTTCTCATGGTATAGTTGCGTGTATAATTTAGACTTGTAGTATTTTGCAAGCGCTCACTGAGTTGCCAGACCAAGGTTATTACTTTTGAGGCAACTCAGATTTCTTAAAGACCTAAATTTAAAGAGGTTGGTTAAGATATGCTTGCGAAAAGTGGTGTAAATATTTTATAAAAGAAGGGTAAGGACAAGGTGTCCTTATATGGGAGTCCTTAGGGTGCTCGATTGAGATCTTAGGGGTTTGCTAACAAAAGAGGTTATAATGAGTAAAGTAATAGGTATTGACTTAGGTACAACAAATTCTTGCGTTGCGGTGATGGATGGCAGTAGCGCAAAGGTTATTGAAAACGCAGAAGGTGCAAGAACAACGCCCTCGATGGTTGCTTTCACAAAAGACGGCGAACGTCTTGTCGGGCAAGCCGCAAAACGTCAAGGCGTGACGAATCCAGAAAACACCTTGTTTGCAATTAAGCGCTTGATTGGGCGTCGGTATGACGATCCAACGACGCAAAAAGATAAAGCACTTGTTCCGTATAAAATTATTAATTCAGAGACAGGCGATGCGTGGGTTGAAGCCCACGGAAAAGATTATAGTCCGAGCCAAGTGAGTGCATTCATTTTGCAAAAAATGAAAGAAACAGCCGAAAATTACCTCGGCGAAAAGGTCACTCAAGCGGTTATCACCGTTCCCGCCTATTTTAACGATGCACAGCGCCAAGCCACTAAAGATGCAGGTAAAATTGCAGGTCTTGAAGTCTTAAGGATTATCAACGAACCAACAGCAGCTGCTCTTGCTTATGGTCTTGAGAAAAAAGGCACAGGTATTGTTGCTGTTTATGACTTAGGCGGTGGAACCTTTGACGTCTCGATTTTAGAGATCGGTGATGGCGTTTTTGAAGTTAAATCAACGAATGGTGACACTTTCTTAGGCGGTGAGGACTTTGACCAAAAAATTATCGATTATCTTGCGGATGAATTTAAAAAAGAGCAAGGCATCGATTTACGTCAAGATCGCCTTGCCTTACAACGTCTTAAAGAGGCTGCTGAAAAAGCAAAGATTGAGCTTTCAAGCGCGACTCAGACCGAAATTAATTTGCCTTTCATTACGGCAGATGCTTCAGGTCCAAAGCACCTCAACATTAAAATGACACGTTCAAAACTTGAGTCTTTAGTCGACGATCTTGTTGAGCGGACGATTCAGCCTTGTAAGGCGGCCCTCAAAGATGCGGGCTTAACGGCTGGGCAAATTGAAGAAGTCATCTTAGTGGGTGGTATGACACGTATGCCGAAGATCATTGAGACAGTTAAAAACTTCTTTGGGCGCGAGCCACATCGTGGGGTGAACCCTGATGAAGTGGTGGCGATAGGTGCGGCAATTCAAGGAGGTGTTTTAAGAGGGGATGTTAAGGACGTTCTTCTTCTTGATGTGACCCCACTTTCTTTAGGGATTGAGACGCTTGGGGGTATTTTTACGCGCTTGATTGAACGAAATACAACCATTCCAACCAAGAAAAGCCAAGTCTTTTCAACGGCCGACGATAATCAAACAGCTGTGACCATTCGTGTTTTCCAAGGTGAACGTGAAATGGCGGCAGATAATAAGCTCTTAGGTCAGTTTGATCTGATTGGTCTCCCGCCCGCACCCCGAGGAATGCCTCAAATTGAAGTGACATTTGACATTGATGCCAACGGTATCGTGAATGTTTCGGCAAAGGATAAAGGCACTGGAAAAGAACAACAAATTCGTATTCAAGCTTCTGGTGGATTGAGTGATACTGAAGTTGAGCAAATGGTAAAAGATGCTCAATCTCATGAAGCAGAAGATAAAAAGCGACGGGCCGTGATTGAAGCTAAAAACCATGCAGAAAGCCTTGCGCATGCCACTGAAAAGAATGTTTCAGAATATGGTGATAAAATTTCTGCCGATGAAAAAGCGGCTATTGAGACCGCGATTAAGGATCTAAAAGAGACCTTAACAGGTGAAGATGAAGAAGCCATCAAGGCGAAAACACAAACTTTGATGGAAGCGTCAATGAAACTTGGCGAGGCTATTTACAAAGCAACCCAAGCTGAAAGCGCGGCTTCTGCTGCGTCAGGCGAACCTCAAGCTGCTCAACAAGCTGAAGGCGATGTCGTTGATGCAGATTACGAAGAAGTGAAAGACGATAAACAGCCAAAAGCCTAAACCTTTTGAGGCCAGAAGAACTGATCTTTTGGCCTCTCTTTCCCTATTTCTGGAAGAAAAACAATGACAGAAAAGCGCGATTATTATGAAATGCTTGGCATCTCCAAGGGTGCTTCTGCAGACGACCTTAAAAAAGCCTATCGTAAACTTGCGATGAAATATCACCCTGATCGAAATCAATCAGATAAAGAGGCTGAAAGAAAATTTAAGGAAATCAATGAAGCTTATGAAATCCTGAAAGACGATCAAAAGCGAGCCGCTTACGATCGTTATGGGCATGCGGCTTTTGATCCTGCCGCAGGTGGATTTGGTGGGGGCGGAGCTCGTGGGAGTGCAGGACCAGGATTTGATTTCCATTTCTCTACGGGAGGTGGGGGTTTTTCCGACATTTTTGAGGAAGTCTTCAGTGAATTTATGGGGGGGGGAAGCCGACAACAAGGCAGCGCCTCTTCCGCGCAACGTGGGTCTGATTTACGGTATAATTTAAAGGTCTCTCTTGAAGATGCCTTTAAGGGGGCCCAAGTGACCATTAAGCTTAACACGCCGATTAAATGTGATACGTGCGAAGGTCATGGGACTGCCAAGGGAACCAAACCTGAGACGTGTACAACTTGTCGGGGGCGTGGCGCTATTCGTATGCAACAAGGTTTTTTCTCCGTCGAACGAACCTGTACAACGTGCCATGGCGCTGGTCACATTATCAAAGATCCTTGTAAAACATGTCGAGGCTCGGGCCGGAAAACAGGCGAGCGTACCCTTTCTGTGGCTATTCCTGCTGGTATTGAAGATGGATCCCGCATACGGCTTGCAGGCGAAGGTGAGGCCGGACTTCGAGGAGGGCCAGCTGGTGACCTCTATGTTTTTGTGGCCATTGAACCGCATCGTTTATTCGAACGAGATGGTGCTGATTTATATTGTAAAGCCCCCATTTCATTCGTAACCGCTGCACTTGGTGGGGCGCTTGAGGTGCCAACAATTGATGGAAATCATGTCCGTGTGACGATTCCAGAGGGCACGCAAAGTGGACGGCAATTCCGCCTTAAAAGCAAAGGAATGTCCATCTTAAGGCGATCTGGACGTGGGGATATGATCATTCAGGTGATTGCAGAAACACCAGTTCATCTTAATAAGCGCCAAAAAGAGCTGTTAAAGGAACTCGATGAGACAATGGAAAAAGGGGACCATACGCCTGAAAATGCTAAATTCATGGCGAAAGTTAAAAAATTCCTTGAAGGATTGAGGCATTGTCTTTCCTTGTGGGGATTATAAAGGCGCTTGCTACCTAAAATAATCTGAGCTAAAAATAATTAATTAAAATTTTAATTAATTAGGTGGGGCTTCGATTTTGATTCAATTTAGGTTTTTTTTCTTCGTTTTAGGTGGGATTTTTATTTTTACTCAAATGGCGCAGGCGACTACTTCTCAACAAGAACTTACCGCCCTTAAAGAACAATTAAAGCTCTTGATGCAACGAATTGAAACGCTTGAGAAAAATCAAAAGGCATCTCAGGGAGGGCTTTCAGAACCTCAAAAGCCGATTGCGAAAGTAAGCGATTTACCAAAACCTCCAGTGCCTTTACAGGTGGTTTCAGGCAACAATAAAGTCCAACTTGCGCTTTCAGGCCAAGTCAATCGCTTTGTGAGTTTCGATGATAACGGCAAAAACTCTCAAGTATCTCATAAAGACAACTCTTTTTCCTCAACGCGCCTGAATTTTACGGGGAGGGGAGCTCTCAATGATGAGACCACCGTTTCTGGTGTTGTTGAAGTAGAAATTCGCTCAGATCCAAGTTTAACGAGAGATATTGGAACAGCATCTGACGCCAGTTCATCTGTCTTTTTGAGAGAGCGGCGTCTTGAGGCTATTTTTGATCATAAAAGATATGGAAAGTTATGGTTAGGGCAAGGGCCTATGGCCAGCGATAGCACCTCAGAAGTTGATTATTCGGGGACAGATGTGATTACCAGTGGTTCAGAAATCCAAGATCAGGCTGGGGGTGTTAAGTTCTTTAATAAGCGCACTAAGCAAAAAGATGCCCGCACAATTGCTACCGTTTATGATAACTATGGGCAAGGATTCCGCCAAGATCGCGTCCGTTATGATACGCCAAATTTCAAGGGATTTGTGTTTGGCGCTAGCCATGCAACGCGTGATATTGTTGACGCCTCCTTAAAATATGCCGGCGAAGTTGGAAAGACAAAATTTGGGGCGGCGGTCGCGGTTGCCAAGAATCCTTTTTCGGGTTCAACACGTAAAGGTTGGGAACAATATAATGGTTCTGCCTCTGTGCTTTTTCAGAACGGAATCAGCTTCATGGGCGCTGTGGGTCAGCGTAAATTTAAAGACAAAGGTCGTGACCCTGGGAAATATTGGTATGGTAAAGTTGGCTATCAATTTAACTACTTTGAGATTGGGAAAACAGCTTTTGCAATCGATTATGCGTGGAGTAAAGCGATTGCAGATGATACCAGCTTTACACTGGCAGACTTTAAAGTCATTAATACCGAGCGTTTTAACAGCTACGGTTTGGTTGCTGTCCAATCCCTTGATTCTGTTGCAACGGAAGTGTATGCAGCCGCGCGTACGCATCAATTGAAGCGTCGTGGCGATTGGTTCCACAAGATTCTATCTTTTGTGGCAGGTGTTCGGGTCAAGTTTTAATGATACTTTCCTTTTCTATACTCATTTTAGGAAGTCTTTGTTTAAGTGGATGCAATGGTATCAAACCCGGTATTTATCCTGAGCAAAGTGACATGAAGAAAGGACCAGGTCTTTTCACAGGGGAACAAGGGGAGTTTGAGATTTTGTCCCCTCAAAAACCGAGTAACAAAGGGGCTTCTGAGCTCCCGCAAGACATAAAGGCTTCTAAGTAAAGCAAGAAATTAAATGTTCGTAACTTGTTGAGATTGCCAGCAAGACTTCGAATAAGATCAAAATAATAATGATCCACTCAAGCCGTGTTGAATGACGATGATTCAATTCATCACCGAGGATCTGAAACAGTTCGTGAATCATCTCAAGTTTACGGTTTAAACTTTGTGTTCGTGATTTGATATCAAGATCTTTGGCCGCTTGGCGATAAAAAGCTTCATATTCAGAATTTTCCCAGAAAAATTCAGGTGTGTCTAGGAAAGCGCTTTGAAGGTTGATCGAGCTTCTCTCAAAAAAGAGGGCGCCAATCTTTCGTCCAATTTCTCGACGAGACAAAGGAACTTTTCCTTTTGTCGCAAGCGCTTGTGTAATAAGGCTTGCGTCTTCAATTGCTGATTCAATACGACGTTCATAAACAAGCAATTTTACAGATTGAGCAAGACCATAAGAAATGGCCAGCTTGAGAAGAGAGTCTTGGACATCTTCAAGCGTAATCTCATCTTGAGACATCCGTGTATTGTTTCCGTAGTTAAATGAAAACTCATCAAATTCAGGTGTTTTTAAGGGGTCTATTTCATATTTTAGAATATACTTTAAAGATTCTTGTTCTTCTTCTTCAGAGAGATTCCAAAAAATGATACATCCATAATCAAAGCAAAAGACTTCCCCTTTTTTAAAGCGAAAATGAATGACATCTTGATAAAGCGTGGTGGGACAACGGGAACGCAAAAAATCATTTATTTTAGACAGATCATAGGTCTTTGCCGTGCAATAGGCTGAGCAACGCATTTTGTACTTTCCTAATTTTCTCTAAGACCCTACTGAAAACAACGCTTTTTGGCAAGTCAATCCCATCCAAAAATAAGAATTGCTTATTCTGCATAACAAAGATGCAAGAATTGCCCTTGAAGTCAAAAATTTTTTCCCTATATAGAAAGTATAACCTAACACAAGGATACATAGCATGCTTAAGAAATCACTCCTGCTCTTGACGGTCATTTCTTTAAATATTTTACCAGGATTTGCTTCTGAGGAACAAAAAGAAGAAGAGACTTCTTTTTTTACGCCACAATTTACGGCAGATCAGTTGCAGAAGTTTATTTCGCATGGCGAAGTAAAAGATAACTTTAAAGCTTATAAACTAGAAAAAAAGGATCAAGAAATCCTTTATTCTTACACACCGTATATGGTTCAGTGGGTCACTAAGTCTGTAAATCCTCTTGAAGGACGGGTTAACTTTAGACAAGCGAGCTATCAAACGATCAATGATTATCCAATCGAGAGTCTTCCAGAAGAAGTGCAAATGATGATCCAAGCAGCAGAAGATAGAGAAAAAGAAAAGCAAGGAGAAACACAGCCAAAAACACGCTTTCTTACAACGTTCACTGGAAAGTATACGCTTCAAGGTTCATATGAAAAAGAACCCTCTGCAGAGATAAGTATTGCAGGCAGTTATGATATCTTTCGCCTGATTTTCTCCAATGAAAATTTTAATGAGAATGGTCTTTGTCTTTATAGGTTACAGGAGTTGGATGAAACTTTTACAAATCAAACCTCTAACGCTCATCGTCTTAATCAAACGCTTTCTAAGCTTTTTTATGTTCGGAAAGCTTTGCAACAACCAGAGATGTATCCTTTAACCTATAATGAAGCTGCAGAAGAGCTTGGTCGCAAATGGTTTGTGCTCCACATGAGAGCACAAGGGATGTCCGATGAGAAATGTATGAAAGTACTAGTAAAAGATCAAGATGTAGATCAAGAATCCGTCTCTTTAGGAGCCGAATTTTATACTTCTACGGTTAATGCTTTAAGGGATGATATTTATGCATTAATGGGAATTGATAAGGCTCTTTTAAATTCTATGTATGAAGGCATTGGCACACACATGATTAATTATAATTATACTGTTGCTGCATTGGATGTAGCTCGAGGATCATAATCAAGGAGAAGTTCTCATAAAAACTGGATTAAGGAGCAAATTAATTTTTGCTCCTTTTTTTATTTAAAGAACGTATTGTAAATTCTCCTCTAAATCGCCTACTGTTAAGGCATTGATGAAGCGAAAGGTTAATTATGTGTCTCGACGCGATTTGAAATCTGTAAAGTATGCGAGCTATGCATCGGTTGCTGTTGCTTGTATTCTAATCTTTGTAAAATTTTTTGCGTGGCACGTGACGGGCGCTTTGAGTCTGCAGGCTTCTCTTATTGATTCATTGCTAGATGGATTGGCCTCGCTTTTGAACATGTTCGCGATCCGTCAAGCGCATCGTCCGCCTGATGCTGAACATCGTTTTGGTCATGGTAAAATTGAGGCAATTGGAGCGTTAGCCCAATCCATTTTTATTTTTGGTTCAGCAAGCTGGCTGCTTTATGAGGCCGGCAATCGTTTTATTCATCCTGAGTCCTTAGAAAAAGCCGAAGTTGGTTTATGGGTGATGGTTTTTTCAGTCGTCCTAACGCTTGCGCTTGTGTTGTATCAAAAGCATGTCTTTAAGAAGACAAATTCTATCGCAATTCACGCGGACTCTATTCACTATGAAAGTGACTTATTTATTAATATAAGTGTTATTATTGCCCTTTTGGGGAGTACCTTCCCCGGGATGACCCTTCTTGACCCTTTAATAGGTGCAGGAATTGCAGGGTATATTTTATACACGGCATGGAAAGTTGCCGCTCAATCTTTTGATATTCTTATTGATCGTGAATTCTCTCAAGAAGATCGCCAAAAAATTATTCAACTTGTCTTAAGTCATCCTCAAGTTTTAAACTATCATGATTTAAGGACGCGCTCTTCTGGGACTCAAAAATTTATTCAGATTCACCTTGAAATGGATGGAAGTTTAACCTTAAAGGCGGCCCATAACGTTTCTCACGAAGTGATCTTAAAGGTGCAACAAGCTTTCCCTCATACAGAGGTCCTCATTCACGAAGATCCAAGTGGTGAAATCGACGAACATCCTTAGTAAATTGAGATAAAAAAGTAGGCGCCTTTTAGCGCCTATAAAGAAGGTAGTCGATTTTTCTTTACGCTTTTTTAGAGACCATGCACGTTATAGATACTTAAAGTGCCATCTGCGCATAATAAACTGGCTGTTCTGTAAAAATCTCCATCTGCTAACATATCAGACAACCAATTGATATTTTCTTTGAATTTAGTTTTACATCCTGTACATGAAGTAATTGTAAATTGGTTATGATCATTTAGACAAATATCTGCTACTGATGCATATCTTTTTTGAACTTTTTTGAGATTTCCATCCAGCCATTGGAAGGAAAGCTGACGACAAAGAGTGACAGTATCTTTTAATTTTAAACTACAACGACCATCATACTTCGCTTCGTGAAAGATGGGGGGGAAGCTTTGATCTATCCAGCCATCTGATTTAAGGGCGACATAAATATCGTCTATGCCTTGATCTGCCTTGCTACGAAGTGTTTCTTGGATCGTACATCCTTGATTCTTAAACATCGTTGTTATGCTAACATACCCAGCAAATGTTTCAACTTCACCGTTTTCAATAACATTTCTCGCTAAAAGCTCTCCAACCTTTCCTTTAGCCTTTGCAAACGTTAACTTATAATTTTCTTGTTGTTTCTGAATCAAGGATTGAACCGCAGAAGCTTTAAATTTAGTTTGGTAAATAGGTTGTCCTTTATCTACCTCAATAACTTCACATATTCCATCGGTTGCTTTGACATAACTGAAACTGGAAATGAGAAGAGTTAAGGCAACAACAAAACTTATTCTCATTTTATTAAACTTAAACAACATCCTTGGTCTCCTAACAAAAAGTTAATGCTCTGTCACATACAGTAGCCTTTTAAACTTATGGTTAAGAATGGAGTCGATCTATGCGAAAAATATACCTAAGTAGAGAATATGAGTGATATCTACTTACATTGTGCAAGTTTAAATGAAAGGAGCTAAATTAGCTTGTTTCTGCCCAACTTCGGCCGACGCCTGTATCAACAGTTAAAGGGATATCGAGATAAACGACTTGCTCCATCGTTTGTTTTCCGATTTGGAGGGTTGCTTCAACTTCAGCCTCAGGTACTTCAAGAATTAGTTCATCATGAACCTGAAGAAGCATTTCACCCTTCAATTGAGCTTTTGCAAGTTTTATAGGAAGTTGAATCATGGCTTGTTTGATAATATCCGCAGCTGTACCTTGAAGAGGTGCATTAATTGCTTGCCGCTCGGCAAAGCTTCTTAGGGCTGGATTTTTCTCATGAATTCCCATGATAAAACATTTACGCCCACATAATGTCTCGACATACCCTTGGGTTCGAGCCTTTTCTTTTTGTTCTGCCATAAATGCCAAAATTCCAGGGTAGCGAGCATTATAAATTTCAATATAATGAGCTGCTTCTTTTGGAGAGATTTTTAATTGACGACCTAAACCAAAGGCGCTAATTCCATAAATAATTCCAAAATTGATCGCTTTTGCGCGACGTCGATGTTCAGGATCAACATTTTCAAGAGGAAGGTCAAAAACTTCTGACGCCGTTAGGGCATGAATATCATAACCTTTTCGAAAAGCAGTTTTCAAAGATTCAATATTCGCCATTTGCGCGAGGAGCCTTAATTCAATTTGAGAATAATCAAGCGAGATGAGAAAATGCTCTGGTTTTGCAACAAAAGCTTCGCGTATTTTACGTCCTTCTTCAGTTCGAATAGGAATGTTTTGAAGATTAGGATTGCTTGAAGAAAGGCGCCCTGTTGAGGTCATCGTCATTCCAAATGTTGTGTGAACGCGTCCTGTACGAGGATTAATTTCTTCAACCAAAGCATCGGTGTAGGTACTTTTAAGTTTTGCCAGTTGACGCCAATCAAGGATTTTTTGCGGTAACGTATGGCCTTGATCTGCTAACTCCTCAAGAACATCGGCTCCTGTTCCATAAGAACCACTCTTTCCTTTTTTCCCGGTGCCTAATTTTAATTCCTCAAAAAGGACTTCTCCCAATTGTTTAGGAGATGCAAGATTAAAAGGATGGCCCACTTCTTGATAAATTTCTTGTTCTAAAGAATGAAGTCGTTCTTGAAAGTTCTGACTCAAGTCTTTCAATTTTTGAAGATTAACGGTAATTCCTACCTTTTCCATATTAGATAAAATAGGAATTAAAGGACGATCAATTGTCTCATAAATGCTTGCTGCTTGTTCTTTAGGAAGTCTAGGTTTTAATAATTGATAAAGTTGAAAGGTCATGTCCGCATCTTCAGCTGCATAAGCACAGGCCTTATCTAGCGGTACGAAATCAAACGTAACTTCCTCTTTACCTGATCCCACAACATCCTTGTATTTAATGGTCTGATAATCAAAATGCAGTTGTGAGAGTTCATCAAGACCATGTCCATGATGTGTGCCATCTAAAATGTAAGAAAGAACCATTGTATCATCATAGGGGGTAAGGTCGATCTTTTCTTGTGAAAGAATAAGAGCATCATACTTAATATTATGCCCAATCTTAAGAATAGAAGGATCTTCGAACAATTCTTTTAGGACCTTAAGAGCGGCCTCAAGCGGAATTTGTTGGGGTTGCGTTGTGGGGCCTGAAAATAAGTCTGCTGACGTTTTTATTTTATGGCGTAAGGGGATATAGCAAGCTTTTCCTGGTGCAAGAGCCAATGAGATTCCCACCAGCTGTGCTTGAAGAGCTTTTAGAGAAGTTGTCTCCGTATCAATAGCAACAAAACCTTGAAATTTAGCATCATCAATCCATTTTTGTAGATCTTCTAAGGTTGTTATTAAGTGATAGTTGGCACTTATAGAAGTGGTTTTTGGTATCGAATCAGAGAGCGCAGGTTTTGATTGAATGGTTCCTTGACGCTCAAGACGTGAGAGGATTGAACGAAAGTTCTGTGTCTCAAGAAAATGGCGTAGTTTTGTATGCTCTGGTGACTTCAATTCTAAAGCTTCAAAAGGTACAGGAAGAGGTACTTCTTTTGAGAGAGTCACAAGCTGATACGATAAAAGAGCCTCTTTCGTATTTTGTTGAAGCGTTTCACGGCGTTTTACTTGAGGGATTTCATGAAGGCGGCTCAGTAGTTCTTGAAGGGACCCAAAATCTTGAATAAGTTGCATCGCTGTTTTAAGGCCTATGCCAGGGACGCCTGGGATATTATCTGAACTATCTCCTGCTAAGGCTTGTACATCAACGACTTGCTCAGGTTTAACACCAAATTTAATTTTAACTTCGGGCTCGCCAATAAATTTATTTTTCATCGGGTCAAACATGCGGACATTTGGCCCAATCAATTGCATAAGATCTTTATCTGAAGAAACAATGGTCACCTCAGCTCCTTGCTGAATGACGGCCTGTGTATAGCTTGCGATAAGATCATCAGCTTCATAACCGAGTAGCTCAATTGAAGGGACGTTAAAAGCTTCGCAAGTCTCTCGGATGAGAGGAAATTGTGGGATAAGCTCAGGCGGGGGTGGTGGACGGTTAGCTTTATAGTCGGGATAAATATCGTGTCGGAAATTTCGTCTTGCTGAATCAAAAATAACCGCTAAATGGTCCACATTGGTTTCAGTTAAAAGCTTCATCAGCATATTGGTAAAGCCAAGAACTGCATTGACAGGTATTCCATCAGATCGCGTCAATACGGGTAATGCATGAAAAGCTCTAAAGATAAAGCCCGAACCATCAATTAGATACACATGCTTTAAAGGAACTGCCACCATTGATATCCTTCTTCATTTTCAATGGGAGAAAATTATCATGATTTTTATAAAGGCGCATGAAGAAAATTCCCCCATACAAGGATTGACAATTTAGCTTAAAAAACGTATAGACTGCTTTCAACAAATAGATCCTAAGGAGATTTCAAATGAAGCGGACCTATCAGCCAAGCGTTTTGGTAAGAAAGCGTCGTCATGGATATCGTGCTCGTATGGCAACACTTGGTGGCCGTAAAGTTTTAGCAAATCGGCGAGCTAAAGGGCGTGCAAGACTCTCTGCATAGAGACTGTGGCCTCTTTTATTTCTCTGAAAAAGAGACAAGAATTTAAAAAAATTTCTAGCCTTGGAAAGCGCTGGGTTACCTCAGCGTTTATCTTGCAATACCTTCCTCAAGATGAAGAATTAGCGCCTCATCAGGCTCGTTTTGGTTTTACGGCAAGTCGGAAAATTGGTGGTGCTGTGCAACGAAATAGAGCCCGACGCCGTTTAAAAGAAATTGTACGTCTTAATATAATTTATACTCAAACCAATTGTGATTATGTTCTTATTGCGCGTGATAAAGCACTTACGCTTGATTTTCAAAAGCTTCAAAGAGATTTCCGTTGGGCTTTAGAACATATTCATGCCCTTTAAAGAGAAATTCGTTGTGTTAAAAAATAATTCTATTTTAGAAAGGAAATAGGGAAGCACCAATACACGGAGATCTTATGCAAAGAATTGCTTTGCACGAAACAAGTCAAACTCCACAAAATAAAACTCCTTGCGCAGCAGACAAATTTTTTGATCTGAGGGCATATCTTTTAAAAAGTGGTCTCATTTCAATTGATCAAATCAAGATCGCAGAAATCGAACAAAAAAAGCAAGGGAAACGCTTAGAGGAAATTCTCGTTAATTTAGGTTTTTTGAGTGATCAAGTGCTTGGAGAAATCATTGCTGATTCAAAAGGAATCTCCATTTTTAATCTTCGAGAGTCGATCATCGATGCTCATCTCCTCGTCAATTTTCCTAAGAATATTGCTGAGCGTTATCAAGTATTACCTTTGTTTTGTGAAGAGAAAACGTTACATGCGGCTTTAGTTGATGTCGAAGATCTGATGGCACTCGACCAGCTTCGGCATTTTTTCCCCCATGTTACAAATATTATCCCTTACGTGGCGACTTCAACTGACTTAGGCCAAGCGATTGATAAAGCATATGGTCATGCTTTATCAATTGAGGGCCTTTTGTATGAGATCGAGACAAAAGAAAGAAAAGATAAACACCACACTGAAGGCGCTGCAATTAGCTTTGTCAATACGTTACTAATTGATGCAGTGAAACGAAGAGCATCTGATATCCATTTTGAACCAGAAGGGACTTTTGTTCGTTGTCGATATCGTTTAGATGGCGTTCTTCGACAAATATGTACTTTTCATCGACAGTATTGGCCAATGCTTCTTGTACGCTTAAAAATCATGTCTGAAATGGATATTACGGAAAGTCGACTCCCACAGCATGGTCGATTTAGTTTTATCGTTGCTAATCGTGAGGTCGATTTTAGAGCCGCTTCCCATCCAACAGTTCATGGCGAGAATTTTGTTGTCCGTATCTTAGATAAGCGTCATTCGTTGTTACCATTGGAAGAGTTAGGATTTAAAAAAACAGCCATTCATTCTATTAAACAACTGATTAAAGCGCCACAAGGTCTTATTGTCGTGACGGGGCCAACAGGATCGGGAAAAACGACAACGCTTTACTCTATGTTACGGTATATTGCTTCAACAGACGTCAATATTATGACGCTTGAAGAACCTGTAGAATATGAACTTCCTTTGATTCGTCAAACTGAAGTTCGTGAACCTGGAGGAGTTTCATTT
The DNA here is from genome assembly GCA_001898705.1 of Caedibacter sp. 38-128. GTDB lineage: Bacteria > Pseudomonadota > Alphaproteobacteria > Caedimonadales > Caedimonadaceae > Paracaedimonas. The sequence continues at coordinate 25,850 of MKUU01000035.1, read as the reverse complement.
ATAGAGGGCATTCGTTCGATTTTACGTCAAGATCCAGACATTATTTTCATTGGAGAAGTTCGAGATGAAGAGACAGCAAAAATGGCTTTAAGAGCAGCCATGACAGGGCATCTCGTCTTAACCACGCTTCATACAAATAATGCTTTTGATATCATTTCTCGTTTTAAAGATTTAGGGCTTTCTACACAAATGCTAGCAGGCCATCTTCGAGGCGTCTTAGCGCAAAGACTTTTAAGAAAACTTTGTTCTTTTTGTAAATTTGAGAGAATATCCAGTGAAGAAGAAAGGCTTCTTTTCCAAAAATATAAACGAGAAGGTCATCTTCTATATGAAGCAGAGGGATGCCATCATTGCGAATTTACGGGCTATCAAGGGCGTATTGCTGTTGCTGAGTGGATGGTATTTGATGAACAAATGAATGACTTTTTAAGTGACGACAATATTGCTGAACTGCGTGATTATGCTCAAACCAGAGGATTTCAATCCATGATTCATGCAGGCCTTACAACAGTTCTGGAAGGCGTGGTGAATATGGCTGAAATTGAAAGAGTGATTGGTTTGAGATAAAATGCTTTATTTTAAGTATCGCTCTCTCACGAACCAAGGCCAAAAAAAAGTGGGGGTTATGGCAGCCTCCTCCTTAAGGGAGGTACAGCATCGTCTTGAGGAGCGGGGTGAATATTTGTTACGCTGTCGTGAACAATCTATTCATTGGCGTCTTTCCTTCTCACGCAATGACAATCATCTTGAAGAAATTTGCATTCATTTTAAAGAAATGGGTCAAGCAGGTATTCCTCTTTTGGATATCCTGGACTCGATCAAACAATCGTCTCCTTCACTACAATTAAAAGGTGTTTTTGAAGATATTTATTACCTTGTTAAGAATGGTGCTTCTCTTTCAGAGGCTATGGGAAATTTTCCTCAAGTTTTTAATCAAGCCTTTTTGGGAACTATTACGGCAGCTGAAACAAGCGGAGAATTAGTGGCTGCATTTGATCAGCTAGCCATCCTTTTACATGAACAACAAAAATTCAAAATGAAAGTGACTCAATCACTTCGCTATCCCCTATTATTATTGGGGATGACTTTTTTGCTGGTAAGTATTCTCTCAATTTTTGTCATTCCTCAAATTCAAACATTAATTGTTGGCTTTGGGCATGAGCTTCCGTTGTCAACGCGTATTCTTATTTTTGTGTCGGACAAATTTTTATTTATTTTAGAAAGTATAGGCATATTGTTGGGTGTTATAGGTGGGGTATTATTTATCTTAAGTCGATTATCGCAAAAAATAAAATTACATTGCCATCGGACCATCCTTAAAATTCCCTTTATTGGAGAGTTTTTCAAAGACATCATGATTCTTCGATTTTTTCAAATTTTTGGGATTCTTCATCGAAATAATATTAATCTTTTTGAGGCTTTTGAAGTCGCGCAGCTTGCTTTAAATAATCTTTTTATGAAACGAAAATTGGTTGAAGTAATTGAAAAAATAAGAAAAGGTGACGAGTTGCAAGATGCTTTTAAGGATGTGAATTTTTTTGCTCCTTATCTTTCAAGGATGTTAAAAGTTGGTACACAGACTGGCGAGTTAGGGCCTTCCTTACATTGTATTACACAGTATTATCGTTATAACGTTGAGCAAAAAATAGGGAAATTTCTTGCTTATCTCGAACCTACAGGGCTCTTAGTGATCGGGGGAATTATGGTCTGGATTGTGTGTGCCGTATTTATTCCTTTATACGAACAGCTAACGGTATTGGATTTATAATGTTCTCTTATTTTGTGCCACAGCAATGGTATCTGGTTTTACAAGAAGATGGTGCAGAAGTTTTCATTCATCAATGGGGGCATTTAAAAGAAAGGTGTTCTCTTAAAGCGCCGAGCCAATTGATAGAAAAAATTTCCTTAAACTGTCCGGCGACAATAACAATTCTTATAGATCATGAGCGTGAAATTTTAGAAACTGGCATGCTTCCGAAAGCCTCTTTTTTAGATCGAAAATCTTTGCTTATAAATTATTTAAGAGCAAAATTCCCATCCGAAAGTTGGTTTGGAGGGATGTATCTAAAAGCACATCAAAAAGACCGACCTTTTTTAGGGGTTGCCTTTCAAGCATCTGATGCCATTAAGGCATGGATGGTGCCGTTAAAAGAGAAGGGAATCAGAATTTATTTAACGTTTTTTGTAATTGAAGCTCAAGATTTTTTGCGGCAAAAGCTCAAAAAAGTAGAAAAAATAAACCCATTTGTACTCTTAATGCCTGGGAATGAATATTTAAAACAGATGTTGTTTTTGAATGGAGAAATTCGCCACTTAAGGACAATAAAACAGCCCTTTTCTATGGAAGAATATAGAAATCAAATCATTTCCTTCAACCATTATGTCAAGCGCCAACATCATCTTTCTTCAGCGAGTCTCCCTATTGTTTATGTGAAAGTACCAAAGGTTCAAGAAATTCCCGAGGGCGTAAAAGAGGTTGTAGAAGTTCAAGATTTTAAAAAAGAAGTGATCTCTCATATTAGAATACGTCGCTTATCGCGATTTCGTATGCTTCAATCTCCTGATTTTGGCATGTTTTCTTATAAATGGCTTATTTATAAATACGGTCTTTTTTGCCTTTTTAGTGGAGCTATTTTGGGGACGATATTTGTTATAAAGTATTTTTGGACACACCAAGAAGGCCAGAAAATTCCTCAAAAAATAGTTCAAATTGTACCGTCGACAGAATCATTGCGATCACCTGTAAATTTATACTTGGCCGCTATTTTTTATCTTGATGAAAAGACCTGGACACTCTGGCTCAATGGCCAAAAAATAACAACCGGTCAAGAGGTTAATAAGCTTGGGTATAATATTGTTCGTGTCACTGAACAACAAATAACGTTAAGAGAAATCGATTCAAAAAATCCAGTAATTACTTTAAAACCCAATCAAACTTTTATCGCTCATAAAAGATGTATAAAAGAGGGAGACTGGCAAGCGCAAAACAACTGAATATCCCTTCGAATAATGACTTTTAAAAGGGAGCCTAATTAATGGAGGAATGAAGGCGGTAGCTTGTGCAGATCCCTGCAAAATTTCTTTGCGTTTTCCAAGTAACGATGTGACGAAAGAGAGCATCTTCCCTCGTTGAATAAGGAGAGCTTATAAAAGTTAAATCACCGTTTCCATTCTCAATTTCACCATGACCTGCGTCCGCTCCTTGGCGTTTTTCAGTTGTACCTTTACCAATATATGCACCATGTCCTGTAGGGCCGTGACTTACAAGAACAAATAAGATACTGTCTTCGCTGGCTCCTAAGACATTTGAGCCATTTTCATCAATAACTTTGAGAGAGCGTGGACTGATTTTTCTGCAAAACATTTTAAAGTCATGTTCAGCAACTGGGCTAAAAATAATTTTAGCTTCAGCTGCGTACGTGATGAAATTTTTATAGCCATCTCGCGCAACACTCTCTGGTAATCCAAGTGTTCGATAAGGAATAATTCCTATTATCTCAGTTGCTTTTGCACAATAAGGGCGAGCAACACCTGCTTTTTGTCCTTGAGCAGCAGGATCAGCTGGACAAGGAAGTGTTCTATGAAAGGCTGCATAAGAAGCTAAGCTGTCCACGATTTCTTGATGATGGCGGCGTGTCACTTCAAGTCGTGATTTTTCAAGTTGATGCGTTAAGAGAGGAACGGTTAAACCACCAATGATGCCAATGATTGCTAAAACAATAGCAAGTTCAATTAAAGAATAACCAGACTCATTGTGTTTACATCTGGAAATAAATGACACAAGCAATTTCATTATTTTTTGTATTATATTCGCCTTTAGCGGTTACACAACTTCCTGCTTTAACGCCTGCCCCATCTTTTGCTCTAATCTTTCCTGTTGTGGGGAGGCCATTATCTGCTTTTTTATCAAGACTCATCGCTTGAAGGGGGGTAAGTCCTGGGGCATTTCCTTTGTCTCCATTTTCATTGCCAAGCACAAACCAATGTCCTGGCATGTCTTCAAAAGGATGATAACAAATTGTAAAGCCTCCTCCAATTTTGGCTTTTGGGGCACCCGCGCCAAATTTTGCCTGAGTTCCTGAAGAAGTCCCAGGGCTTGGCAGCAGGTTGGCTGCAGCTAAATGTGCCCAAAAAGAGGCTGTTTCGTGGTCTTTTCCTTGAGTGATTAATCCAGGGCCTTCTATAATTCCATTATTATTTCCATTAAGAAGTCCATCTTGAATAAGTTCAGCCGCTTGATCATAATCTCCCGGTAGCGCATCATAACGATCTATAAATGTGCTGACTGCCACACGATATTCATTCACCTGAGTTAGCACAGATTTAAGACGCGCACTTTCGAGAAGCTCTTGTCCTTTAAGAATCCCCCCCCACAATAAGTCCTATAATCATAAGCGCAATAGCAAGTTCAACAAGACTGAAGCCAGCTTGGGTTATTTTACGTTTTTGCATAAAGATCCTCTTTTAAAATAAAACTATTTTAAAAAGCTATATAGCCAACAACAAGCCTATTTTGTATAAGACCTATTTTTATAAATTTGTGAAAAAGTACTTTATAATGATGAGATGAATTCTTTTCATGTAAAAGCATCCTTTTGGTATGGAAGCCATCTGAAAAACTACCAAAGTCCCTTGTTGAAACGCTTAAGAGAAAATAGGGGCATATAGGCAAGTTTTTCTTGATTTTGGAGCTTAGATTTGCTATAATTACAAGATGAAGATGTGATGAGTTCCACCCCCCTTTCTCTCTTCTTTAAACTTCTTTCTAGCAAAAGAGATAGTGCAAAAGATTTTCTTTATCTCTAAAACTTGACAGAGAAGGTTGCAAAGACTTATGCATGAAGATTAGAGCCCAGGTGGCGGAATTGGTAGACGCGCTAGATTCAGGTTCTAGTAGGCGCAAGCTTGTGGAAGTTCGAGTCTTCTCCTGGGCACCATGTGAGTTAATGGAGGATTGATTGTGAGCACACAGCTGAGTCTCAATATTCAACATCATTTTGGAGATTTACCCTCTTCTGTAAATTTTCAAGGTTCTGTTGCAATTGACACAGAAGCCATGGGATTGAACCCTCATCGTGATCGATTATGTGCTGTACAACTTTCGCAAGGCGATGGAGTTTGTCATGTTGTTCAGTTCAGTCATGAAAAAACTTATCATGCCCCCAACCTTGTTCAACTTTTGATAAATCCTTCTGTTTTGAAGATCTTTCACTTTGCTCGTTTTGATGCGGCTTTATTGTCGCATACATTTGGAATTAAAATTGAGCCTATTTACTGTACAAAGATTGCGTCAAAAATTGCACGTACCTTTACAGATCGTCATGGGTTAAGAGACCTTTGTAAAGAACTCTTGACGGTTGATATTTCGAAAGAAGCTCAAACTTCCGATTGGGGCGCAGCAACGTTCACATCTGAGCAATTAAAATATGCCGCAACAGATGTGCTTTATCTTCATAGACTTAAAGATATTTTAGATGCGCTGTTAAAGCGGGAAGAAAAGGAACAATTAGCGCAAGCATGTTTTGATTTTTTGCCTTCATGCGCTCAATTAGATCTTTTAGGCTACCAAAACTTGAATATATTTGATCACTAAATTTTAAGTAAAAAAGGGATTATGATGACGGTTATTGCTTTCAATGCAAATACAAGCTCAAAATTGCAAGAATCTGATGCTATGCCGCATTTTGTTTTAAAAGAAGCTCGACGTGTTTTGAATTTAGAAGCCAGTGCTCTTCAAGCTCTCTCTGAGAATATAGATGAGAATTTCCTAAAAGCGTGCCAAATTATCCTGGAAACGAAAGGCCGAGTCGTCGTCTCTGGGATGGGTAAAAGCGGGCATATTGCTCGTAAGATTGCAGCTACGCTTTCTTCAACGGGAACACCCTCTTTTTTCGTTCATCCTGCCGAAGCAAGTCATGGTGATTTGGGAATGATCTTACCGACGGATATTTTAATTGTTTTATCCGCTTCTGGTGAAACAACTGAACTCTCTAATTTGTTAGCTTATGCGCAGCGTCGTCTTATCCCTTTAATTGCGATTACGCAAAGAAAAGAGAGTACGCTTGCGGAAACATCGACGGTAACTTTGCTCTTACCTTCAATAGAAGAAGCTTGCCCTTTAGGACTTGCGCCAACAACGTCAACGACGATGATGCTTGCTTTAGGCGATTCTTTAGCAACAACGCTTTTAAATTTTAGAGGGTTTTCTCCTGAGGATTTTGGTGTTTTCCATCCTGGAGGAAAATTAGGTCAGCGTTTAGTAAGAGTTTCACAGATTATGCATAGAAATGAAAAAGTTCCTGTTGTGAGTCTTGGAACCCCGATGCATAAAGCTATTTTAACAATGACATCTCATGGATTTGGGTGTGTAGGTGTTATTGAAAAATCAGGAACATTGGGTGGAATCATTACGGATGGAGATTTGCGACGCCATATGGGGGCGAATCTTTTATCGGTTTTGGTTGAAGAAGTGATGACACCACATCCTTACACTATTCATGCTGGTGCTCTTGCAGAAGAGGCTCTTGCATTTATGAATGAAAAGCAAGTTACAGCACTTTTTGTGGTTGAAAGTAAACAAGATACAGATCACGTCGTGGGAATTGTTCATATACATGACTTTTTAAGAGCTAATATTTCTTAAGGAATAATTGAAAAACGATGAGTTCGGGAAAAAACAAGGTCTATGCATCTCTTAAGAGGAAGCCATTAAGTCAAGAGTTGCAACAACATCATCAACGACGCTCAGAAAAAATTATTTTTTTGAGGAAGTTTTCATGTGCAGCAATTGTATTGATGGGTATGACGTTGATTGCTTGGCCACAAATACAGGAATTTTTAAGCTTCACAGAATCTCGAGGAGAGAATAGGTTTAAGAACATTTCGTTGCAGAATAGGATCCAACAACCACGAATGCATTCCTATGATAAAGATCAGCGTCCTTTTAATATTAATGCACAAAGTGCTGAACAAGTTGCTTCAGAAAAGGTCAAACTTGAGCAGCCTTTTAGTAAGCATATTCTTCACAATGGGACTAAGGTTGAAGTTAATGGGGATAAAGGGCTTTTTCATCAAAATACAAAACTTTTGGATTATCGAGAAAACGTCAAATTAAAAACAAGTTCAGGTTACGAATTTACAACGGATTCTGCTCTTGTTGATACAAACAATAAAAACGTTTCGGGTTCTGAGCCAGTTGTAGGGAAAGGGCCGTCGAGTGAAATTGTTGCTCAGGGGTTTAAAATAGAGAATGGGGGAGACAAAATTCATTTTACAGGAAGAAGTACTCTTATATTGCATGCTTCGAACTCTGAAGATAATAAAGGACTCGATCTTTCTCATGAAAAGTAACACATCGTTTTGGCATTTCATTTTTTGTGGGTGGTTGATCTCTAGTTTAGCATGCGCCGAAATCAAAACCCAACCGATCGAAACGGCAAACGTTCCTGTAGAAATTAATTCTGACAACGGAATTATCTGTGAGCGTGATAAAAATATCTGTACAGCTTATGGAAACGTTGTGGTGACGCATAAAGAGTACAAACTAAATTGTGATAAGCTTGTGACGTATTTCAGATCGACAGAACACTCAAAGAATGAGTTATACAAAATTGAAGCAATTGGAAATGCTGTCATGAGCTCTCAGGATAGGATAATTGAAGCTGAACTCTTAAAAGCGTATGTTAATAAAAATACGACAGGAAAATATGACGTTGATGAAGTTGAGGCTTTCAACAATGTTGTTGTTGTGACCCAGAAAGAAATTGCAAAAGCAAAATATGGTCATTATCAACCAGATAAGCATCTGATGACATTGAAGAATGATGTCCAAATCACGAATCAAGAAGGACAGATGCATGGGGCTTATGCTGAAGTAGATCTCGACAAAGGGATCAGTAAAATGTTAATGAAATCTCCAACACAAGAGCCAGGTGAAAAGTTCAAAACAGCGCCCAAGCGCGTTAAGGTACTTATTTTACCTAAAGTTCATAAACAGTAAGATAATATATTATGACCTCTTCTCAATCTAATTCACTCCTTTTAAAGGGGGTAGGCCTTGAGGCAACGATGCTTGGTAAAAGTTATCGTAAGCGGCCTGTTGTAAAGGACGTCTCTCTTCATGTGCAAAGAGGAGAAGCGGTTGGACTATTAGGGCCCAATGGAGCTGGAAAAACGACTTGTTTCTCAATGATTGCAGGTTTGGTAAAACCAGATCAAGGTCAAATATATTTTGATGGGTATGAGATCAGTACGTTGCCTATGTACCGGCGTGCTCGCTTAGGAATAGGATATCTCCCTCAAGAGGCGTCTATTTTTAGAGGGCTAACCGTTGAAGAGAATATAAGAGCCGTCCTTGAAATAACGGTGAAAGATTCTGATGAGCGTGAAGATATATTAGAAGGCTTACTTGCAGAGTTTATGATTGCGCACTTAAGACGTTCAGCGGCGATTACCTTGTCAGGTGGAGAGCGACGTCGTGTTGAAATTGCTCGAGCTTTGGCAACGCATCCTCATTTTATTATGCTGGATGAACCGCTTGCGGGAATTGATCCAATTGCTGTTCATGACATTCGTGAACTCATTTCACATCTTAAAGATCGTAATATTGGGGTACTTATTACAGATCATAATGTTCGTGAAACGCTTGATATTGTTGACCGTGCATATATCATGAATGATGGATACGTGCTAATGCAGGGAACTCCATCTGAGATCATTGCCGATAAAAACGTAAGGCGCGTTTATTTAGGTGAAGGGTTTAAGCTTTAGCGTTTAAGTGTCAAAGTTGACAATTAGGGCTTTTTTGTATAAAAAATCAATACAGTATAATTTTACTATTTCTTGAAAAAATATCTTAACAAGAGTTTGGATTCACTCTCAAACAAGCGTTCAGAACTTTATTTACTGAAAAGGACTTTAAATGCACAAAAAGTTAAATCTTAATAGGCTTATTGCATGCTTCCTTTTAATTTTTTTAACTAATATTTCTTCTAAAGTGTGGGGCAGTGATCTCCTAAAAGATCTCGATGTTGATTGGACTATAAGAAATGATCCGGCTTATAAAATAGTAACACCCTTACCAGTGTTGGTAGTTGAGCAGGTGGATTCAGAGAAAATAGATACGCAAGATAAGCTTGAAAAATTTGCTAATGGTAAAGATGATGCCGATAATAAACATGCATTTTTGGTTTTCTCAAGAATTTTGGATAGATATACATTTCCATGTCGTGTCCACGTGTTTTTAAACGATTTAAATAAGCAAGCCGAGCCCTTTGATACAAATAATTGGAATAGGAATTTTCAAAAAGAATTGATGCCTTTTATTAACTGTTCTTTTGGGCCATCCTTTGAAGTTGAGCAAGTGGACAATCTTAACAATTATAAATGTTTTATAGAATGTGCATTTGTGAATAATAGAATACTTATTTTTGGTAGTGGGAATAGAGCACAACGGAGCTCAAAGTTTTTAGAAGGTTTACACCTTTCAGAAGATCAAAAGAGAAAAATTATCTTTGTTGGGGCATTAGATAAGATGCAAAAACCAAGTTTATACTCTGCTATTCCCGGAGAAGGGGAGGTTCAGTTCATTTGGGCAAAGGGGTGTGCCTTTGCAAATCAAGAATTCCAGGAAGCAGGAACCTCTTTAGCAGCGCCTCGTGTTACTGGGACTCTTTGTCGACTTAAAGGAATGCATCCCAGCCTTACAGTTCAAGAAGTGCTGGAGATTACTTTTCTGACAGCTACGAAAGCTTGTTTTTATTCAACAGGTGATCAAGATCTAGATAAATATCTTTATGGCCCTTATGGGGCTCTTGACCCTATAGGGGCTTTTCAATTTGCAGCTGAATTTGTAGCAGCGAAACAGGCAGTAAAAGAGCTTACTCCTCAAGCTTTTTATCTTACTTCTCAACAGGAAAAACCTTGGTTTCAACCTCCAAAAACACTCCGAGATCGATTGAATCTCATGACTTTTTTGGAGCAACACTATGATGAGATGGATAGCGACGATGCAGAAAAGAAAGTTTTTGCAGCTCTTCAAAGAATTGCAAAGCAAATTGATTTAGAAGAGCTCTATTCACAATCTCCAGAGTTTTTCATCCCGGATGATCTTTATACTTTTAAAATATTAATGAATGAGTGTCAGGATAGGGCGCGATTTGAAGCTCTTATCAAACATGCTTTCAAAGAAGATGTTAGAACTTCGAAAGGTTATAGCATTCTTCATCATGCTGTTAATCTAAATAGTATTGAATTAGTAACCTATTATACAAAAGCTTTACCAATCCTTGTAAATGATCTGACCAATATGGACAGATTATATCCCCTACAAATAAGCTGCCTTAGCAAAGATGTTAATTTACCAATTATGCGTTTTCTATTAGAACAAAATGCCGATATTTATGCGGAAGGGAGTTCATTAGGCAGGCCACTCTATTTTATTTTAGAGATGCTTTCAACTTTGGAGCAAGCCGGAGACCAGGAAGAGAGACTTAAACAAGCTGCTTTACTGTTTCTTCAACATAAAGATTATGATCATCAAAAATTTTTCCCTGAAGAAGGTGAATCGCTAAAAGAATATACTCAAAGCTTAAAGTTGGACGAAAAATATCCTGAATTTTATCAAATGATTCTAGGGATAAATACACCTCAACAAAGCAATTAAAAACATGATATTGGCAAGTAGGTTTCAAAAAATTGTTGTGACTATTAACTTTCGTTCCAATCTTTTTTAACTTCCTGGTTTAAATTTTCAACATGATCCAACGCTTCATTTTAAGTCTTAGTTTCTTTGCCATATTATCAACTTCCTTGAAGGCAACGAATTTATATTTTTTTGATGGTTTGGATACTTTTGTGCAAGAAAAGCTTTCAACAAAAGGGTATTCATCTGCTCTTTATTATTCTCCTTCATTAAGATTTAGTGATGGGGGAAGAATACAAAATGGACGATTTGTTGGTAATTATGGCAAATGGAAACCTGAATTTCCTGTTCATTTCCAGACCATTTCTTTTGATTTTGATGATGATGGTTTGGATTTTTTTCCTCAAAATCCCATCTCTGCTATTCTACAGATCCTTTTTCCTTCTCCTGGTGGTATCGAGATTCAACCTAATCAAACGATTTCAGATCCCATTACTTTAGTCTCATTTAAAACTTTAGGGATAATGTTACGTCACATTGAAGAAGATTGCATGATTCCTGAGGTAGCTAAAAGAGAGGAAACTCTTAGAAACTCACTTTATCATCTATTTCCTTTAAAGACTGCAGAAGATAAAGCATCACAATTTGACATCTCTGTTTTAAACTTAAAGGAGTGCATGAAATATTATGATACCTTTCTGGCATATGACTTTAAGAAAAATTTAGCCTTATATATTGTTAGACTTCTTAGCGGAGTTTCAGACGAAGATTTAGAAGGACAAGATTTTACACAGGATGATCGAGATAAATATACAAAAGCACTTAAAAGTGTAGATATTGATCTTTTTGAAAGGGGACTCCTAAAAGACGGTGAATTAGAAACATATATTCATTATTGGGATACTTATAATAAATTAAAAACATACAATCATAACAAATTAACTCCAGCGCAAGAAAGCGAATTAAGCCAATTTAAAGAAACCTATAAAGATTATTTGTTATTAGAGGAAAATAAAAACCGCTTTAAAAAAGTTGTTCTTGTTGAAACCTTAATTCAAGCGCTTTCCCAACAAAATAATGATCAAGAGAATTATTCTTATCCCCCTTCCATTGTTCAAAGGGCGCTTATAACTTATTTTTGGATGAAGGCAAAAAATGAAGCAGATGTTATTGATTGGTTTTCAGGATTACTAGAGGCTCCTACAGAGGAGTTAATGCCACGTGTTAAATCGCGTTTTCCTCTGACTCATTATGAATCTTGGAAAACTAAGGTGTTAGAACAGTCGCAGGAAGGTAAAGAAATACTTTTAAATCCTGAGAAGCTTGCTCTTCTCTCGTGGGGATATAAACTTTTTGATGCTGTTTTGCCGCCATTTATACCTTACGGAGTCGCAAAATATAAGGGAAAACCCTTTGCGAATTGTGTTGAAACATCGTGTGTTGACCTTTTGCGTGTTATCTCTCGACGAAAAGGTGAACAGGGCTATCAACAAGATATAACGGTATTCCCTTCAACTTCTTTAGCTTACAAAATTTTTGAGCACCATTCAGATCCTGCCACACACTTTTCACCAGAAGTTCGTGATAACTGGGCAACCATGTTATCTGCGAGAGAGGGGCTTATTTATTGCAAGCCAGAGACGGCTAAGCGAGAGAAACGAAATTATGAATTGAAGTCGGGGGTCATTAATATACTGAATTGTCTTACTTTATTACTTTCAGATTCTCTGGAAAAGGTTTCTTTTATTAAGTTTGAAGATGGAGTAGAGGCAATTGAAGATGCAATAGAAGAATTAAATCAATATTGTTCGCAAGAAGGATTTATTTTTAAAGCAGAGCTTGATGATAAACCTCTAAAAGCTGAAGATTTGAAAGATTATTTTGGTGATATTATTTTCACCATTAATGGTAAAAAGAGTTTTACATGGCATATTACTAAGATGCACTCAGACATTGAGGTATGTGAAGATGAAGGGAACGATTGGCGGAAAACTGTTTCAACAGAGAACTTCTTATCTACGCCTATTTTAAAAGAAATATCTCCCCAATTTTTAAGTTTAGTTTTTTTGAGAGAAAAATTCTCTCGTTTATCACTTTCAGAGCGTTCATCCCTTTGTTATGGAATGGATGTAAAGCCCCTTAAAACTAAATTAGGCCTTATTGAGCTTATTTTTAGGAACCAGTTAACATCTTTAGAAAATTTTGCAAGCTCTTTAATGATGTTAATTGTAAATTTAGAGGATTATTATCCGAAAAAACAATTGTTTATGCTCTTAATTTCTCTTTCTACAGGAGACCAACCAGTCCTTACTGATGAACAAATGAATAATATCATTTCTCGTCATCCTTCTTTAATGACTACAGGTATCAGTACTGAGGAATTTGGGCATATAGACGCAGCGATATGGGCTTATAAAAATAATAAAAAAGAGTGGATTAAACTTGCTGCTTCCTATATACGAGGTTTGAATGTTCTTGAAGAGCCAACAGATTATGAAGATTTTATAAGTACATTTTCACAATTAAAGAATTTAAGACATTTAAACTTACATAATATTTTAAAAAACCCTGACATATACAAAATTTTTCCTTTATTAACATCTTTAGAAAATCTAACAGTAACAATTAATAGTTCAGATGACATATCAAAGATTCTTGACGTATTTAATTATTTACCGTCAACGTTTAAGCAGTTCAACTGCTATGGTTTCTTATATGAAGATGAATCTTGTAAAATGATCCAAGCATTTTTTACAAAAATTCCGACAGGAAAGTTAAAATACAGTTTTTGGAACTCTTATGATAAAGAACCTCAAAATCTTACAGAAGCGATAGAAAGATTACAAGCATTTGCGGCAGATAAAGGTATCTCTCAAGAACAGTTAAAATTGAGTCATCAATAAAGATTCAATTTTCTTCTCTCTTTTAATAAAAATTAAACAAGCGATTTTTCTAAGAGATTTACATTTCCTTAATAGAGTTTCCGGTATAAATTTTTGAGGGAAAGCTGATTTTTAAAATCGCTTTAGAGAGAAGAATGGAAATAAGTTAATGAAAAATAGAATTCAGCAATATATTAATATTGAATCACTCTCAGGCATCTTACTTTTTAGTGGTATGGTGCTTGCCTTATGTATCAGCAACAGTAGCCTATACGATCTTTATCTTAACCTAATAAACTTACCAATCAGCATTACGATCGGGGAATTTGGTCTTCATAAGCCACTCATAAAATGGACAAATGATGGATTAATGGCGATCTTTTTTCTGACAATTACACTTGAGGCTAAATACCATTTTTTGGAAGGAGAATTTACCTCACGAGAAAATCTTAATCTACCGATTATAGCGGCGTTAGGTGGGGCTATTGTTCCGGCTATTGTTTATTATGCATTAAATTATGATACCTTTCCCCAGGCAAAGGGATGGGCGATTCCTATTGCCACGGATACAGCTTTTGTTCTTGGGATCTTATCATTCTTTTCAACAAGGATACCGCTTGCACTACGTCTATTCGTTGTCGCTCTTTCCATTATTGATGACATCATTGCTGTGATGATTTTGGCTTTATTTTACACGGCTTCTATAAATTATATTCCGCTTCTTATTGCTGCTATCATCCTTCTTCTTTTAGCTGTTATTAATTTACTAAAGATCAGCAAGCTTAGTGTTTACTTAATCTTGGGGATTGGGCTTTGGTTATCCTTGGTAGAAACAGGCATTCATGGAACCCTGGCAGGCGTCCTGCTTGGGGTCTTTATTCCACTTCGGGTCAAAGAAATGGATCAGAAAACCTCTTCGCCACTGAAAAGGTTAGAGCATGCACTGCATCCCATTGTTGCTTTAATAATTTTACCTATTTTTGCTTTCTTGAATTGTGAGATTGCTTTTAAGGAATTGTCGATAGCCGATTTTTATTCATCGGTTACAATCGGCATTGTGATGGGATTATTTATTGGCAAGCAACTTGGTATTATGAGTTTCTCTTTCATTGCAATTAAATTAGGCTTATGCAAGCTTCCTTGTGATATAAATTGGAGAGTATATTATGGGACTACTATTCTTTGCGGTATAGGTTTTACCTTTAGCTTATTTATTGGAACCTTATCATTTGAAGACAAGATTTTTGTTAATCAAATGGAACTTGGTGTTGTTCTAGGTTCTTTATTGTCGGCATTGTTAGGAGTTATATTATTAAGGAAAGCCACCAGGGTTTCTCAATCAATGGTAGAAAATCCTCAAAATATACTCATAAAAAAGTCCTGATTTTTTAATCAGTAGACATGACGTAAATTGTTTACAAAGGTAGAAAGCCCAATTTGACGCTGGCGTTTAAGTCGTTCAGCAACCAAAATAGCTTGAGTGGCCGCAACGCTTTGTTCAAAATCTTCATTCACAATCACATAATCGTATTCAGCCCAGTGACTCATTTCATCAACGGCTTTGGCCATTCGATCCTGAACGACTTCTTCTGAATCTTGAGCACGGTTTTTTAAGCGTTGCTCAAGAATTTCACAGGAAGGGGGTAAAATGAAGATTGTCACCATATCGCCGCGAGCTGTTTGGCTAAGCGCTTGGGTACCTTGCCAATCAATATCAAAAATGACGTCTTTTCCCTCAGACAATGCCTTTTCAACAGGAGCTCGTGGCGTCCCGTAATCATTGTTAAAAACACGTGCGTGCTCAAGCAGAGCCCCATCATCGCGCAGTTTTGCAAACTCATGAGGTGTCACAAAAAAATAATCACGACCATGAATTTCGCCAGGTCTTTGTTTTCGGGTTGTAACTGAGATTGAAAGCATTAATTGGGGATCGGTTTCTAATAGTTTACAAGCTAAGGAAGTTTTTCCCGCCCCTGAAGGTGACGAGAGAACGAGCATTAAGCCCCGTCTTTCAATATCAATAAATTGTTTTTTCATAGCAAAGTTCTATCATTCATTAATCTTACCTGCAAGTGGAAGACGCAAAGCCATCTCGCGAGAGATTTAAGAAAATATCTTGAAAATACAGAAGCTAAAGGGTCGATAAGTTAAGAGAAATAAAACTATTTAGAAAAAAATTGTGTGATCTGCTATAATTCCTTATCAGCATTTTTCCTCCAGACCTGGAGAAGATAGAGACATGGCAAAAGACAGGCGATTTTTGAGGAGAATTTTATGATTTGTCTCTTTATTTTAGGTGCATCATGTCAAATATTTTGCAAGTACCAAGCGTTATTAAAAGGAAATAAATGGATAAGAGATTTGATTGGTTAGTGCCTGCGATCTTGGTGTTGGCAATTGCCACGACTGAGATGGCTGTGGATATGTATATTCCCAGTTTGCCACTTCTTTCTCATTATTTTCATGCAGAGGAAGATATTGTTGCCTTAACGCTGAGTGGTCATTTATTGGCTCTTTTTATCTCAGGAACAATTTATGGTCCTCTTTCCGACCGATTGGGACGCAGGTTTACGCTCATTTTGGGAATGACAGTTTTTGCTTTTGGAGCATTCTTAGGAGGGATGGCGTCGACGATAGAATTCCTTATTGGTTCTCGTTTTATTCAGGGATTAGGAGGAAGCGTTTCTTGGATTGTGGGAATTGCCATGGTAAAAGACCTTTATCAAGAAGAGAAGTGTTCACGTATTCTCTCGACAATGTATATGGTGATTGCATTTGCCCCAGGAATTGCGCCTATCATTGGTACCCAAGTGGTTGCAACGTCAGGTTGGCGAGCAACCTTTTTTGTTGTTGCGACGCTTGCTCTTATTGTAACGTTCATTATGGCAATTGCACTTAAAGAAACGTTATTGCCAGAAAAACGGATGAAACTTTCTCTGAAAACGCTCTTTTTGAACTATTGTACAATTATTAGAAATCCATTTTTTTCAGGATATGCAATGATTTCTGCTTTACTGTATGCGGGGTGGTGGGGGTATATTTCTGCTATTCCTTATGTTTTTATGGATGTTTTAAAAGTTGAATTAATTCATTTTGGTTATTATCAAATTGCTCTTGTTTTTGCCTTTATTATTGGATCAAATTTAAATCGCTTTTGTGTGACAAAAATTGGGGTAAATCTTGTATTAATCTATGGTCTCATTGTTTGCACAATTGGCAGTATATTATTTTTATTATACGCATTTACGGCGGCGGCTCATCCTCTTTACATAACGGCCTTAATGGGAATTTATTGTATTGGTATGGGGCTTGTGTTTGCGAATACGGCGACACGCGCTCTCGATATTTTTCCGAATCTTAAAGGAGCAGCATCTGCGATGATGGGAGGTTTTGAATCTTTAGTTCCTGTTGCGACGGTGTCTATTGTCAGTAATTTTTTTAATGATACCATCTTGCCAGTTGCATTAGTACAGCTTATTTGTGCTGTAGTTTGTATTTTAATTATTTCAGTTTTAGTGGTAAAAGAATCTTCTTTAGACACAATGCAAAACCATTTTAAGAAAGCGGCTTAAGTTCGCATAGGATCAAAACACGTGACATTGACTCAAACGCCTGCTTTCGGTATTTTTCGCTCTACAGCTCTTGTTGTTGGCAATATGGTTGGAACAAGTATTTTCTTGTTACCTTCTGTGCTTGCATCTTATGGGTCAATGAGCCTCTTTGGATGGCTTATTACGTCAATAGGCGCGATTTTTCTTGCTTTAACGTTTGCTAACCTGAGTCGTCGTTTTCCTCAGAGTGGAGGCCCTTATATTTATAGTCGCCTTGTATTTGGTGATTTTGTGGGGTTTCAAATGGCTTGGACTTATTGGATTGCGAATTGGGTGAGTAATGCAGCTGTTGCTGTGGCTTTCGTTAATTTCTTAAGTTATTTTTGGCCAGCACTTATGACGACACCGACTTATAGCTTTTTATTGTCTATAGGAACCTTATGGATATTAACAGGTATCAATGCGCTTAGCCTGCGACAAGTTGGAAATATACAAGTGCTAACGACAACGCTTAAACTTTTCCCCTTAATAGCAATTATTATTTTTGGATTTTTTAAGATTGATAGGGCTAATTTTTCGCCACTTCTGTCTGACTCTAAAAACATGTTCTTTACGATTCAACAAGCTGCAGCCTTAACCTTGTTTAGTTTTATGGGGCTCGAATCAGCAACAATTCCAGCTGAACAAGTTCAAAATCCAAGAAAAACGATTCCAAGAGCGACAGTTTGGGGAACACTTATTGCTGCTTTTATCTATATTTTAAGCAACTTTGTTGTGTTTGGTGTTGTACCTTCTAGCAAGCTTGCAGGAGCATGTTCTCCCTTTTCTCAAGTGAGTGAAGCCTTATTTGGATCTTGGGCTGGACCGATAATTGCAGCTGCAGCAGCTTTTTCGTGTTTTGGGACTTTGAATGGCTGGATTCTGATTCAAGGGCAAATTCCAATGGCTGCGGCGCGCGATGGTTTATTTCCTGCTTCTTTTGCAAAAGTTTCTCGAAAAGGTATTCCTGTTTTTGGGCTGATCTTCTCAAGTCTTCTTATTACGCTTCTTCTTGCCATGAATTATGAAGTTGGGCTTGTTGAACAATTCAAATTCATTGTAAATTTAACAACGTTTGCTATTTTGTTACCTTATTTATACTCAAGCGCTGCTGAATTATTGCTTTTGTTGCAAGAAAACAAAAACACAGAACAAATAAAATTTTCAAAAGCAATGCTTGTTCCTATAATTGGGATAATTTATGCTATGTGGACAATTACTGGGGCTGGTACCGAAGTTGTCTTTTTAGGCAGTCTCTTTTTATTTTCTAGTCTTCCCGTGTATGTTTGGATGAAAGCAAACCAAAGCTCAAAAATAAGGGTTTAGAGACAAAGCCATCTCAGAAAGAATAATTTAATGAGTTTTATTCCTGAGCCCCATGAAACTTTATTACCTGAGCCTCTTAGTGTAAGTGCCGTTGCTTATTCTATTAAAAATACGCTTGAACAAACATTTAGTTTTGTCCGCGTTAGAGGCGAAATTTCGGGTGCCAAACTTCATACCTCGGGGCATTTTTATTTTGCTTTAAAAGACGAACAATCTGTTTTGGATGGGGTGTGCTGGAAAGGGGTTTATGGGCGCTTGTCTTTTAAACCCGTCGATGGAATGGAAGTTATTTGTACGGGTCGTATTACAAGTTATCCTGCTCGATCAAAATATCAAATCGTTGTTGAAGCTATTGAAGTAGCGGGAGAAGGGGCTCTTTTAAAAGTTCTGGAAGAGCGTCGTCGTAAGCTTGCTGCTGAAGGTCTGTTTGCTGAAGAACGAAAGAAACCTTTACCGCTTATTCCTCAAGTGATTGGTGTTGTTACTTCATTAACTGGCGCTGTTATTAGAGATATTCTTCACCGTCTTCAAGATCGTTTCCCCCGACATGTTATTGTGTGGCCTGTTTTAGTCCAAGGAGAAGGGGCTGCAA
Source organism: Caedibacter sp. 38-128 (assembly GCA_001898705.1). Taxonomy (GTDB): domain Bacteria; phylum Pseudomonadota; class Alphaproteobacteria; order Caedimonadales; family Caedimonadaceae; genus Paracaedimonas. The sequence goes on along the minus strand of MKUU01000035.1, from coordinate 6,818 downwards.
TACAAATTGCGACAGCCATTGAAGGATTTAATCGTTTACCTTTAGAAGGTGAAATCCCTAGGCCTGAGCTATTGATTGTGGCTCGAGGTGGCGGTAGCCTTGAAGATCTTTGGGCTTTCAATGAAGAAATTGTTGTTCGTGCTGTTGCGGAAAGTCACATTCCTATTATCTCGGCTGTTGGACATGAGACGGATACCACCTTAATTGACTTTGCCGCTGATTGGCGTACCCCTACACCCACAGCAGCTGCAGAGCGGGCGGTTCCTGTACGGCGTGAATTATTAGACATCATCCTAAAATTATCCGAACGTTTAAATCGGAGTCTTTTGAGATATATTGAAGGATCAACTCAGTATTTTGATGATTGGAGTGAACGCCTTTCAAATACGAAAACAATCTTTTTCACGCAAATTGAACAGCGCTTACAGACTTTAGTCGTTCAATTAAAACATCCTCGTATGTTATTGACTCAGTCTGAGACAAACCTTAACAATCTTACAAATAGGCTTAATTTGAGTGCTAAGCAATATATTGAACAACGTCTACTTTCTTTTCAAAATATGTCTCAGCTACTTCAAAGTTATTCTTTTCATCGAACATTAGAGCGTGGCTTCTGCTTAGTTCGCTCTGCAAAAGGAGAGGTATTTAAAAAAGCCGCTGAATTGCGCCCGCAACAGGTTGTCACTTTAACGTTTCAAGATGGTGATAAAATTGCAAAAATACAACATGAAGCAGAGAAAGGTTCAATTTTTGGGCCAGATTCTCAAGGATCACTTTTTTAACTAATCGCAAAGTGATTTTAATGAAAGAGGATAAAATTATACATGACATTCATCATTAATTCTTCATCAATGAAACAAGCGCAAAATCTTATTATCGATGGAACCCCAACTACTTTTATGGAAGAAGTCATCGAGAAGTCTAAAAAGATTCTTGTCCTTGTTGATTTTTGGGCAGAATGGTGTGGTCCTTGCCTGCAACTGATGCCCTTGCTTGAAAAAGCTGTTCTTGAAATGAATGGCAAAGTGCAGCTTGTGAAGATTGATACAGAACTTTATCCAGAGCTTGCTCAGCAGTGCCATATTCAGTCATTACCAACTGTGCTTGCCTTCCAAGGTGGACAGCCTGTAGATGGATTTTCTGGTGGTATAGGTCTCACGCAGATTAAGAGTTTCATCACAAAACTCTTAGGAGATCAGCTTTCTCCTTTTGAAGAGCTCCTTGATATGGCGGATCAAGCAAGGCAGCAGGATGATTTTCTTTCAGCCATTAGTTGCTATGCTCGTGTTCTTGAAAAAGAACCCAAAAATGTCCGAGCCTTGGTAGGTATCGCCAGAAGTTATTTAGCGACCGCAACTCATGATAAAGCAAGAGTTTATGCTGAAATGCTACCTGCAGAAGATACCTCAGAAATGGTACGAGCCTTAAAAGCAACGCTAGCGCTTTTTGAGAAAGGAAATACCTTAGAGGCTCTTAATGTTTTAAATGTAAAACTTGACAAAGATCCCACAGATCAGCAAGTTCGACTTGATCTTGCCTTGCAATTTTTTGCAGCAGGCAAAGTTGAACAAGCTCTTGAGCTATCTTTTCAGAGCTTGGAAATGGCTCCTCATTGGGCAGACGAAGCGGCCAAAAAGCAGGTTTTAAGGATTTTTGAAGCATTGGGAAATTCAGATCCCTTGACAAACCAGGCTCGTAAGCGATTATCATCATTATTATTTTCTTGAGAGAGTATCATGCAATTTAATCTTTCCCACTTTCCCACAGAGATTGCTATTTTAAATTTACCAGGAATGATATTGCTTCCTCGGGGGCATTTACCTATTCATCTTACAGAAGACAAATATAAACTTCTTATTGAAGACGCGTTGAAGTCTGAGCGCTATGTTGGCGTTGTTCAGACAGATAGTCGCGCAGAAGGAGAGAAACTTTTCCGCTCAGGATGTTTAGGGAAAATTACAACTTTTTCCGAAGGAGATGATGGTGATTACTTTGTGATCTTATCAGGAGTGTGTCGATTTAATTTGTTGGCTTCCCAAGAAACATCAAAGCCATATCTTATTCACTCAGTCTCTTATGAAACTTTTTCTTTTGATGTCTATGAAGAAAGAGAAAATGAAATTGAGCGTGAAAAACTTTTGGATTTGGTGAAAGCTTACTTTTTATCCTCTGATTTAACCGCAAATTGGGATGAAATTAAACTGGCATCTAACGAGCGTTTAATTAGTTCTTTAACATTGTTATGTCCTTTTGATCCACAAGAAAAGCAAGCTCTTTTAGAATCGCCTACTTTGACTGAACGAACACAGATGATGACAGCTTTACTAGAAATTGCTTTTTTAAGGAATTCACAAGCTTCATGGTTTAAACATTAAAAGAATGAAAAATGAGTAAAACACATATTCCTATTGACCGAAAACTGCTTGAGATCTTGGTATGTCCTCAAACAAAAACAGCTTTACGTTATGATGCGGAAGCTCATGAATTAATTAGTGATAAAGCAGGACTAGCTTACCCTATTCGGGATGGAATTCCTATTTTATTGGTTGATGAGGCTCGGCACCTTGAGGAATCTTAATCACAAATATACAATGCTTAGCTAATAAGAAGAGGGGGAAAATAAGCGCTAAAAATCCTCCAAGATACGAAAGTTTTGCTGTAAAACTTATCTCAAGACCATTGATAATTAAAAGAGGGATATTCAAAGGAAGACTTAACAGAGGCCCTAAATAAGAAGACGTTTTTCCTCCTAAAGAAATGATCGAGATAAATGCTGTTATTGCACATAAAAAAAGCGAACTCATCAGAAAACAGACAAGAACATGCGTGTATTTTTCGAGGGAGGCTCCAAAGATAATTCCTGTAGTAAGTAAGAATACAAGGAAAGGTCCCATAAGACGCGCCCAACGACCTAGAAATTTCGTTATCAGCACCCATTCAAAGGCAAAAGGAGACATGCGTAATAAATCGATTGTTCCATCTTCATAATCATCTCGCAAAAAGCGGGCAAAGGTTAAATTAACAATAAAGAGAAAAATAATCCAAAATAAGCTAAACCCAATGGGTGTTACAAGCAGCTCAGGTTCAAGACTGACAAGCAGAAGACTAAAACATGTTAATAAAAAAGCTAAAGGATTCCAAAGATTTTCATCGCTTTCGTAGCCCTTTAGGTCAAAATAAAACAAGATCAAAAAACTTCTTACCATCTGTCGTTTTCTCTTATTGATTGAGTAGGTTTAAAGTGTTCTAGACGAAGTAATTGTCCTTCAATATGGTGCACGTCATAAGGAGAAGCTGTAATAATCAATCCTTTTTGAGAAAGGTGTAAAGCCATTATCTCAGAGAGACGGTTGACTTGTTTTAAGTCGAGATGAGCAAAAGGCTCGTCTAAAATCCATAAAGGAGTTGGCCTTAAAAAAAGTTGGCAAAGGTTAAGAGATTGTCGTTGCCCCGCAGAAAGATAGCGGATAGGAGTATCCCATAATTCTTGCAGGTCAAAATGAGATAAAATTTTCTCTGAAGCTTGTGTCAATTTTGAAAGAGACAATGTGGAGATATCACCTTTTAAAAGTTGCCAGAGATTGAGTTGTTCAAAAACTCTAAGATTATTTTTAAGAGGAGGTGTGACGGAAATAAAAGTTACTTCAAGCGGTGTTAGTAACGTTTGTGTTTGAGATTTCCAAAGTAACTTTCCTGCTGAAGCGAAAGAGAGGCCCGCAATGATGCGCAGAAGCGTCGTTTTTCCTGAACCATTGGCCCCAATAATTTTAAGGCATTCAGTCGATTTTATTGTAAAACTCAAGTTTGAAAATAAAGGCCACTTACTGAAAGAAGCAGAGAGGTTTTGGACATCGAGAGAATAATATGTCATTTATTCCGAAAAAAGTTTTTGAAGAGAGAGAGTGATCGCTGTGCTGGCTGGCAGTATTTCGTGATGATCAAGTTCTTGAAGCGTGACCCACTGAAGAATTTGTCCTTCACACCCTTGAGGCTCTCCTTCCCAGTTTTCACATAAAAAGGTTGGCATTAAGAGATTGAACTCTGGATAAGCGTAAGACACGTCAGTAATTTTTTGAAGAGCGGTTATATGAATAGTGATTCCAAGTTCTTCCTGAAGTTCTCGTTTAAGAGCTTCTTCGGGTGTTTCTTGGGGGGCTATTTTTCCGCCTGGAAATTCCCAAAATCCCGCAAAAGGTTTCCCTTCTGGCCTTTTGGCAATCAAATAAAGCTCATCTCTTTTTAAAACGCCTGCAGCACAAAAGAGATGAGGGTTTTTAGAGTTCAAGAGCAAGCCCCTGCCTTAAAATGTTGTCGACTTCGGGAGTGATTTTTCCATTTTGTTCATGAAGAACAAGTCCTTGTGAAAGACGTGTTGGCCCCAAGACATTTTTACGTCCACGAATGATGACGCGTTTAGCATCTTTCCCAAGCATAGGCCACAGAGGGTAGACAATAATTTCGCCAAATTTTTGATGCATAAGCGCTAAAAGCGCATCCATGCGATCAGCTGGATAGATAAAACTCACGGACCCTTTGGGACGAACCATAAGATAAGCAAAATTAAGCCAATCTGAAAGCGTTGCTTCGCTTTCAATATTTGAAAATCGTTTGTTGTCTATTTTTGAAGAACTCGATCTTTTTTCCTCAAAATAAGGTGGGTTGGCCATTATATGATGGAATGAACCTGCGGCAAGGCGTGGAGGAAGTCTTAAAAGATTTCCAATAATTATTTCACAGCGGTCTTGCATTTGGTTTGCACGCACATTCTTTGTGGCGAGGCGCCCTAATTCTTGTTGTAATTCTAGTCCAACAACACGGATGTCAGGAGCACGATGCGCAAGACATAATAAAGCCGCTCCGACGCCAGTTCCAACATCCAACACTGTTTCACCGGAGTTAGCAGGTATTGAAGCCGCTAGAAAAATAGGATCAATGGCAACACGATAGCCTTCTTGCGGCTGTTCTAAAAGAATTTGACCATTCAATAAAGTATCCATTGTCGTATTCATGACATTCCTGGTAAAGAAAATAGGGTTGTATTATAAAGTTCTGAGTTCGTAGCATAATCATATTAGTTAATTTTTTAAAGAGAGAAGATTAGCTTATTAAAAAGAGGGCGTGAATGGCACAAGAAGATTTAAAAATTTTACAAGAAGAACCTAGAAAATCAGTGAGTTTAGAGCCCTTAATGTCTCTTGTGAAGAATGACCTTGCTCAAGTTAACGATCTTATCTTGGAAAGACTTCAAAGTCCTGTCGCCTTAATTCCAGAAATTGCAGGTTACTTGATTAAAAGTGGTGGTAAGCGTTTGCGGCCAGTGCTGACACTTGCATGCGCTCAACTCTTTAAATATCAAGGGAAAAAGGCAATTTCACTGGCGGCATGCGTTGAATTCATTCATACAGCGACGCTCTTACATGACGATGTTGTCGATGATAGCGCTTTACGTCGAGGTCAAGCATCCGCCAACCAACTGTGGGGGAATCAAGCGTCTGTGCTTGTGGGTGACTTTTTATTTAGTCGTGCTTTTGAACTCATGGTTGAGCAAGAATCTCTTCCTGCGTTGAAAGTGCTTTCTAAAGTTTCGGCAACAATTGCGCAAGGTGAAGTATTACAACTTTTACATATTAACGATCTTGAGATGACAACTGAAAAATACCTCGAGATTATACACGCTAAAACAGCAACTCTTTTTGCGGCCGCGGCACGTATTGGGGCCATTATTGCAGAAGGATCTGTTGAAGATGAGAAAAACTTGAAAGAATTCGGCCATAATCTAGGCATGGCTTTTCAATTGGTGGATGACATGTTGGATTATACAGCGGATGAAAAAACGTTAGGGAAAGCGGTAGGAGATGATTTTGGCGAAGGAAAAATCACGCTTCCAGTCATCTATAGCTATCAAGCAAGTGATCGCGCTGAAAAAGAATTTTGGCAAAGAGTGATGGTCAACCTTACTCAAGAAGAAGGTGATTTTGAGGAGGCGTATGCTCTTTTGCAAAAGCATCAAGCGATTGAAAAAACAATCTCTTTAGCAAGCCAATATATTCAAAAAGCAAAAAAAGCTCTCTCTTCGTTTGCATCAAGTCCCATTCGTGAGGCTTTGCTTGAAACATGTGCTTTTGTGATGCAACGGAAGAATTAAATTTCTTACGGGATTAGAGCATTAAGGAAGAACATTATCTTTTAAATGCATAAATAATCCATAACAACGTGCATGCGTATGAAAGAACCTTTTCCACTTGTTCCGACGTTAAGTCGTTTTTTTGCGGAAGAGAGGAAAAAAGCTGATGAAGAGTTAAAAGATCTTTTTCAAGAGTACGCAGATTTTTACGATGCTGAGAAGGTTGATAATCTTTTGCTATGATCGAGGTTTGGTCATTTTTAATAGTCTTAAGAGCTAAAAAGACATCTTGAGAGGAAAAATTTTTATTGGTAAAGAATTCATTTTCATTAAGTGTGTGAATACTCTTCAGATTAACGTTTATAAAATATTCCAACCTTTTGAAAACATGCGAAAATTTTTCTCTTTCAATATCGTGATCACTTAATTCAAGGCACCCACACCACCCCTGTACGGACAAAGCTAGTGTCTGTCTCTAATGCTTCAGGGTTTTCTCTCTTAGCAAGTTCATTAAATTGATTGCGAAGAGCTGTTGAATTGCCACCTTCAGCCTAGCCTGGGCCGCGGGGATGATCATGTGGTGAATGGGCCTCAAGCTCATCCGTTTTAGTCTTTTTTCCCAACCATTTTCTTTATCCTTTTTTATTTCTTCTAAAGACTCACCCATGAGAACCAAGTCTTTCAAACTTCGTCA
>MKUU01000034.1 GCA_001898705.1 Caedibacter sp. 38-128 | reverse complement strand
TCTTCTTCTAATAGCCAGTGAGTTGAGTGTTGAATTATTCTAATAGAGGACTGTATATCATGCGATAAAATATGAAAAAGCATAGTTTGTTCATCATTTTTCATATTTAATTGATCATTAAGGTATTTTATCCTTTCTCTCTTTTTAACTAACTTCGATATATCTCTATATATTCCTAAACTATAAAGAATATTATTAGAAGAATCTTTAACAGCTTTAATACTTAAGGAGACATGAATTTTTGTCCCGCTTTTATGTAATAAAATTAATTCAATATCTTTTAAGTTTCCCACTTTTTTATAATTTTCCATCATTTCTTTTCTAACTTCATTACAGTCAGGATGGTAAATTTCTGCTACAGAATTGAGGCTTAAAAGTTCATCATGATTATAGCCTAATGTATCAAGACATGCTTGATTAACTTTAATAATTTTTTGTGTCAAATGATCCACAGAAATAAACATGTCTGGGGCATTGTCATAAAATTCTTTATAAAACATTTCCTCAAGAACTTTGTATCCGCATAACATTTTATAGTAAGTCTCTTAACAAATTCTGGATTGGTAAAGGTTTATCATTTTAATTTTGAATTAATATGATCTTTAATTTCAAGCCTTAATATAAAAGTTAAGAAAAAAAATATAAGATTTTTAAAAATGTTTTTAGCTAAACTAACGCTTGTTTAAAAATCTTATTTTATTCATCTGATATTTTTTTGTAGAATTTAATATGATTAATTACAGAAGAGAATAATAAATAATAAGGCACCTGATATGTTGGATATTAATAAAATTGAGAATGAGTGGGATAGAGTCAGGCCCCAATTAGAAGAAGTTTTTAATGATATTGATGTATATGATATGGAGAGACTTTCTCTTAATTTTGAAGAGTCATTAGATTATCTTGAAGCAGTATATAATGTGCCTTCCAAACATATTCTTGAAAAAATATCTCCTTTATTTGATCCAAAGATAAGGCCTTTACTAAAAAAATATGTGGAAGAAATTAATCATAAATATGAAATATAAGCTTTTATCATAGTATTTTAACATCTACCCCAAAATATGTCTAAAATTTGAAAAGTTCTGTATTTCCTTAGACAAACTCTATCTTTAGCTCAAAGTTGCAACAGAACCATCGTATCAACATAGCAGGCTTAGATAGCCAGGGGAGAAAAAGTAGGTACCCAAGAAGGTAACCCCACTCACCATGAATATACAGGGCAGAGATCTGGTAGCACCCCTATCCATATAAATATGGGCTTCTTTAAAACAAAGAAAACTTATAAAATAAAACACGGTGAGCAGGAAAAGGAAGAATATCCATGTGAGTTATTTCACGATAACTGCCCACCTTCTAATTAAAGAATTCTTGTTTTTACCACTCAACTCCTTAAAATTAATCCTTGGTCCTTAACACAGTATCAGAACCTCCAAGCGAGTATTCGGATCAAAAAAAGAAAGGAGAGAATTAAATCTTCTCTCCAGACTTTGCTATACTAACTAAAAAGTGGATTCATTATACGGGACAAGGTCAATTTACAAATGTTGAGTTGAACATGCCAGTTGATGGTTTAGCATGTCCAAAATCAGACCATTTCCATAAACTTTAAATACCTTTCTCACATATGCGACAGAACCGGAGGAGGGCTATCAATTTAAGGAATTAAAAAAACTAATAACATTAATAACATTTATTAATTTTTCTTTTAAATTTTGTTTTTCTATAATTAGATCACCATAAAGAAAGCAAAACTGTGAGAGCATTTTTACAAAACCTATTCAATATTCCTATTTTATGTTTCCTTATTAGCTTTAGCTTAGGCTGTTTATTTCCTCGTTTTAAATTTGAGAAATTGATAAAAACAACAAATCAATGGTCATCTTTTTATCTTATAATTGCAATAGGATTAAAAGGTGGCTTAGCGTTTTCCTCTTGTACAGTATTTAATGAAAAAACAGTTACTCTAATTATTCTAGCCATAAGCTTTAGCCTATTTTTCCCAGTTTTAGGTTATATGTTGCTTTTAAAGACTACAAGCATTGATAGGGTTACTTGTGCAGCCATTGCTGCTCATTATGGCTCCATTAGTATATCTACTTTTGCTGCCGCTACATCAGTTTTGGCTAAACACTCAATTATGTATTGCGGATATATAGTTGCTGTAATTACACTCATGGAAATCCCAGCTCTATTCTCTGCGATTTATCTTTGTGGAGAATATAAAGATACAGAAAATTTTCTTAATAAAAGAAACTCATTTTCAGATTTCTTGAAGACTTCAATTTTTAACAATAAAATTGTTCTTTTGTTGATAGGTTCTCTTATTCTTGGTTATTTTTTTCATATTTTTAGTTATCACCATTTTACTGATCCTATTATAAATCCTTTTAATATAATTTTATCAGTTTTCTTAGTAACCATGGGATTTAATGTAGCTAGGCAATCAAAATCGCTAAAAAAATTTAATTTTGCTTTAGGCATGTTTGGAATTTATATACCTATTATTGGGAGTTTTATTGGACTTGGAATGAGTTGGCTTATAAATTTGGATTTGGGAACAGGATTCTTGTTTACTGTATTATGTGCTAGTAGTTCTTATATAGTTGTACCAGCAGCACTTAGAATTATGCTTCCGAGAGCACAAGAATCTATATATTTGCCAATGTCTATTGCAATCACATTTCCTTTTAACATTCTTTTTGGAATTCCATTCTACTTTGATCTCTCCGTAAAAATTTTAAAATGAAAGAAATAGTTTGACATCAACTCATAGACCTTCCTTTCAAAGTATGCATCCCTATGAGGATTTAGATATTTTGCTAGCCACAAAGTACAAAAAGACAATGCTATTTTGTCATGATTTTGGCATCGTCAACTTAACTTTTGTAAAGTTATCTGATAAGATTTTTTACAATTGCAATTAAAGTACAGTTGTTCGATGACTTTAACGAAAGCTTCTAAGCGTCACCAATTTCCTTTATACATTTTTAATCAAGCGATATGGTATTATCATCGCTTTAATAAGAGCTATAGTCATCTATGGATCGGTGCGCATGCAAGAGCTAGAATATGAGGTTTGGCTTTGTAAAGTTAGATTGAAGATATATTTGGCTTGTTGTTAAGATTCATATCTTTAGCCTTGATGGGATCTCCGTGCTCTTATCTCTCAATCAACTTATCGGCTTTTAAAAGCCATGACGGCGCCGTTTAAAGTTTGACTACCATCAAATATGTTCACAAGACGACGATTTTATATAAGTTGATCCGCAATATTACTTATGTTGCAATCCCTAAAATTTTTATGTAATAAGAAAATTAGATTGTATTATTTAGTATAATAAGATGTATTTATAATAACATGAACTTTGATACCGTTGCCTTACATTGTTTTTTAGCCGTGAGCGACAGTAAAAGTTTTACGAAAGCAGCAGAGCAGGTTGGACGTACACAATCTGCAGTTAGTCAGCAAATAACTAAGCTTGAGTATCTTTTGGGTAAGCAACTTTTTAAACGTGGAAAACTACTTTTATTGACCAAAGAAGGTGAGCTATTTTACGGGTACGCTAAACAAATTTTTACGTTACATTGTGAAGTATTTGACCGTTTCAAAGAGCCAGAACTTGAAGGCGAGATTCGTTTTGGTATGCCTGAAGATTTTGCAAGTGTTTATCTTTCAGATGTTCTCATTGAATTCTCAAGAATTCATCCACGTATTTTTTTAAATGTAGAATGTGATTTAACTCTAAATCTTTTTGAAAGATTTAAAAAGGGACACTTTGATTTAGTCCTTGTTAAAATGAGTCGGCCTGAAGAATTTATCAATGGGTATGATATATATACTGAGGATTTAGTATGGATTGGAGATCCCAAATTAATAAAACAAGATATTTCAAAATCTCTTCCGTTAGTTCTCTCTCCTCTTCCATGCGTTTATCGCTCAAGAGCTATTAAAGCTTTAGAAAACTCTGATATTAAATGGCGTTTAGTCTTCTCAAGTCCAAGCTATAACGGAACTATTGCTGCAGTAAAAGCGGGCCTTGGTATAACTGTATTACCTCTAACAATGGTTCCGCCTCAGCTAACCATAATTAAAGAGGGATTGCCCATATTAGATAATACTCATGTTAGCTTATTGAAGCTTGATACTAAAAGCCAAGCCTTAGGAACATTTGAGAAGTTCGTAATAAATAAGCTTAAACATTAACTTTATTTTTTACTAATAAATACGGCACCTTCGAGTTAACTTTTGTTAAAATTTCTGGTAAGATTTTTTATATTTATAATTAAAGTATAGATGCACCTTAAACAGAAAAAGATCCATGAAGAATAAAAAGGGATTTTATAAACGACGAAACCCTAAGCTAAAAGAAAATCAGGTCAATCTTCTTCATATACAATTTCAAACAATTGACCTTAGTGATAACAATATAAAAGTTAAAGATATGGAGAGTCTGGTTAAAACCTTATCGCATATATAATTACCTACAATTTATCTTAGAGACCATACTACAGGAGTTAAAGGTTTTAAATATTTAATCCAAAGTTTAATGAATACAAGTGTGCATAATGTTTATCTCAGCTTTAATAGTATAGGATATCGTAATCCAGAAAAACTATCCTTAGAGCTGCAAAATATACAATTGAAGATACTTGATCTTAGCTTTAATAAAATAGATGACAATACATTAATCAGTTTGGTTCAAGCCTTGTCAGGTTCAAAGTTAAGCATTTTGGATTTGAGTTATAACAGGATTGAGCTTAAAGGATTAGAAAATTTAGGAGGTGTCCTTCCAAAGACACAAATTAATAAGATTAATTTTAAAGGCAATAATATTAACACTCAAACGCGAGAAGTTATTAGAAATCAATGCACTTTTGTAGAATGGATGTTCTAATAAAATGTAAATATATAAATATCAAATTGATGTTTCATTAAATAGAAATATTTTTATTTTAATAGTATGCTGATTTGAAATTAAAATTATGAAAAAAAGGAGCTTATATGGCTCATTATTTAGTCATTTCAGCAAGTAGCACTATTGGTCAATGCGTTGTTCAAAAACTACGTGCTCAAGGACATACCGTATTTACCACTGCAAGAAATGATAACAAAATCGTTCCTGATGCAATTTTAGATGCTTCTAATTTTGAAGAAGTAAGTAATGTTTTTGGTAAAGCAGGTGCCATTGATGGAGTCGTTAATTGTAGCGGATCTCTCTTATTAAAGCCTGCTCATCTTACCAAAGAAGAAGAGTATCATGATGTGATTAATTCTTCTCTTACGACAGCATTCGCAACGGTACGAGCAGCAGGAAAAACAATGACTAAGGGAGGCTCAGTAGTCCTTATTTCGTCATCAGCTGCTTTGTTAGGAATACCTAATCATGAGGCTATTGCAGCAGCAAAAGCAGGTATAAATGGTTTAGTTTTATCTGCCGCTGCTACTTATGCTCCCATGAATTTAAGATTTAATGCTGTTGCTCCAGGTCTTGTAAAAACTGCTTTAACATCAAGTATTACTGATAATGATCTCTCTCTTAGACTATCGGAGGCTATGCATCCATTAGGAAGAATTGGTTCTCCTGAAGAAATAGCTAGAGCTATTATTTTTTTGTTAGACCCTAAAAATAGCTGGATTACTGGACAAATTATTGCTGTAGATGGAGGCCTTAGCACAATTAAACAGAAAGTACGGATATGACATATAGCTACAATGAAAGTTTCATAAATGAGATTATAGCTATGGCTTGGGCGGATGAAATATCATTTGAAGCCATCCAAGAAAGTACAGGATTATTAGAAAAAGAAGTTATTGTAATTATGCGAAAGTCTTTAAAACCTCGTAGTTTTGCTATTTGGAGAAAAAGAGTCAGTGGACGAAAGCTGAAGCATCTTAAGAAAGCTTCTTTCTTTTATCAAATTCACAACTATGATTGATAGTCTCTCTATACATTATTTAAGCTAAAATTTAATAATTCTTAAAAGAAATATATGGTTCTATACGATGAGATATAATAAATGTTATTATTCTTAAACTTAAAAAAATTAGTTATAAAGTTTAAGCCTGAAATTTATGGAATCATAATTTGTTTAACCTTAGGACTTTTTTCTGGACTTACAGTAAAAATAAGCGATTATTCTTGGTATAATAATTTAATTAAGCCAACCTTTAATCCTCCAAATTGGATATTTAGACCTACATGGTCATTTCTGTATATAACGATAGGTATAATTTTTGGGATTATTTACAGAACTAGAAAAGACAATAATTTATTATTGTGGGTATTCATTACTCACTTTGTTTTAAATATTTTATGGTCTCCAATTTTCTTTTATTTTCAGAGAATTGATTTAGCTTTTTATAATATTTCCATTTTATGGGTTAGTACTGTTTTATGTATTTTCCTTGCGAGAGATAATTGGACTATTATATTTTTATTGTCCCCGTATTTTCTATGGATTAGTTTTGCTTGGTTACTTAATTTGAAAATTTATCAAATGAACACATTATACTCTATAGATTATACTTAAAATTGTAAGTTAATGATTATTGGTTTAATCTCTTCCTACACTTTTGAGAACAGTATTTGACTTTGGTCCATACTTTTGTCCATTTCTTACGCCAGTTAAAAGAACGTTGGCAAACAGCACATAATTTGTTAGGGAGATTAGACTTTTTCATACCTTTAGGCATTTAAAGTTTTCCGTCTCTCATATCTTTAATGATTTCAGTTGCATGTTCACGTATTGCTTTTTGTTTTTGCGGGCTGAATCTGTTCCACGAAGAATATACATAAGACAACCTATGATTTTGTTTAAGCTTGTCTTGGTTACGCGCCATAAAATCCCAATAAAGTGAATTAAATGGGCATGCGTTAATTGTCGTCGTTTTATCAGGATCGTAGGAGCATTGTTCGCAAAAATTGCTCATCTTATCAATATATTTACCACTAGCAGCATAAGGTTTACTGCCCATGATGCCTCCATCGCCAAACAGGGCCATACCGAGCGTATTAGGCATTTCTACCCATTCATAAGCATCACTATAAACCGCTAGGTACCACTCTTGTACTTGCTTAACGTCAAGACCTGTTAGCAGCGCAAAGTTCCCTGTAACCATTAGCCGCTGAATGTGATGGGAATAAGCATGGTCACGCGTATGTTTAACTGCCTCAGCGATGCAGAACATTTTCGTGTTTGCCGTCCAATAAAAGTCTGGAAAAGGCTCTTTTGCATTAAAATGATTCATCTCGCCATATTGAGGCATGTGCATCCAGTATATCCCTCGCACGTATTCACGCCAGCCAAGAATTTGACGAATGAAACCTTCAACAGCGTTTAAGGGGGCTTTCCCTGCTCGATAAGCTTGTTCAGCTATCTGACATACTTCAAGAGGCAACAATAATCCTGCATTTAGATAAGAAGATATCATAGAATGATAGAGGTATGCTTCACCCACCACCATTACGTCCTGGTAATCACCAAAATATGGAAGAAGTTCTCGTATGAAGTGAGCAAGTTCAATCAAAGCCTGCTGGCGGGTAACCGCATAGTGAAACGGCTCAAGATTGCCAAAATGATGTGAAAAGCGTTTTTTCACCAAGCTAAGCACGTCCCTAGTGATATGATCTTTAAGATGGCTAATACGCTTAGGGGATGAGAGTCCACGTGGTGGAGATTTGCGATTTTCTTTATCAAAATTCCATCTTCCACCTGTCGGTTCACCATCTTGCTCAATTAAAAACCCATATTTCTTGCGCATATCACGATAAAAATATTCCATTCTAAGGTGTCGACGATGACCCGCCCATCTTTTGAATTCTTCTTGTGTGCACAAAAAGCGCGTATCCGGGAGAATATTGATCGGGGTGCCTAAATCTATTCTCCAGAATTCAAAAGTTTTGTGAAGCCTGTACTCGCTTGGCTCAGTGACAATAACTTGCTTAACCCTACTTTCACGAATAACACGGCGGGTCTCTTTTTCGAGACTTCCTGTATTATGAGGATCGTCAAGCGTAATATAGCGCACCCAATATCCTTTAGCCTTTAATTCTTCCGCAAAATGGCGCATTGCAGAAAAAATAAAAGCAATCTTTTTAGGATGGTGACGGACGTAAGTCGCTTCTTCCATCAATTCACACATTAAAATAACGTCATCTTTTGTTACGTCCTTAAGACTTGAAAGCGACGAAGATAATTGGTCTCCAAGAATTAGACGAAGATTTGTCATTTCTCAGCCAAAGCTTTCTCTATAGCTTGCTTAACA
>MKUU01000033.1 GCA_001898705.1 Caedibacter sp. 38-128 | reverse complement strand
CCCACACCAGAAGAACGCATCCTTGGGAAATCCAGCCGATGCTGCCACACAATCGGCAGCACATGCGGCTTGCGCAATAGGATTGCCAAAAAAGACAGCTTCAGGGTTGGTGAGAAATCCCAGTTCATCATCATTCCACGTAGGATCAACTTCTGTGATCCACAATAGATCAAAAGAGGCTTTCTCAAGACAGACAAAATCAATCAAAAGTTCCAGCCACCAAATCACAGGATAGACATACCAGTGCACATTATAAAAACTATGCTTAAGACCGCCTAAAACACTTGGTTTAGTGGCATTGCCACCCCGGTGCGTCATGCCCGTGTTACCTATCTGGATGCCTCCCATATTCACCAGGCAATAAGGGGTTCTTGTGACATCAACAAGTCTCACTGGCTCCCAGAAAGAAATTGGAATTCCAACCCTTGGCACAGGTGTTGAGCAATAGCAGACAAAATCTCTGGGATTGGGGGTGTCTTCTCCACTTCTCATAAGGTTAATGCCGCCTAGAGTAATGGGGAAGATACACGACCAGCAGATATCGGTAATAGGATTCACAAACCGCCCATGGCAAGCAGCATGCCCCTCAAGAGTAAAAGCAGTCCAGCAGAAAAAGAAGAGGGCGAGCTTATGCATAAGCCTACTTGCCTTTCTCCTCAGAGGAAACTTTGCTCGCTTCTTGGGATTTAAGCTTCTTATTGAGCGCCTCAATATGTCTTAATTCAAAGCTTGATCTCAAGTCTTGAACAAGGAGGTGGATATGACACATGCCCACCATGAGGAGGAGTAATGCTGCGAAGAACTTAATCACCACCCAATCAAGCTTTGAGAACTTTGGGAACCTTAAGCCTGAAAAACGCGGATACTTAAGAGACTTGCTATAAAATTGATATTGACACTGCTTCATATTCTATCTTGTCCTTCTTTGGATGAATTAGTTTTTTCAGGGGTTGAATTATAAGAAAGTTCAGCCTGAGGGCCAAAAATCTGTTCTGTTGTTAAAGTGGTGTACACTTCTCCATAACCATATTTCTGGCCAAGGTGATGAATTCGCTCAAGCGCCTTGGCATCAGTGACGGCTTCAAGTTTTTGCAGCACCTCATAATCATGCAAGATTTGCCTCTCAAGTGAGGCTCGCTTTAAGATTGGGAAGGTAAGCAAGACAATACATACAAGAAAGACGATACCAACTTTAAGGAATGACTTATTCATGATTAGAACTCCGTGTTATGTTGATGTTTAATTCTTCTATTTTAAGGCGTGTGCCTTCTTGAAAGACACGGGCAGGAACTTGTTTGATGCCTAAGCGCCCCGTGAGTAACCCTAACTGATCAAAATAAAAGGGGCGATGATGTCTCTCTTCCAGCTTGAGAGGTTGGCCTTTAACCAGAATGATCTTTGAAGGGAAAGTACGAGAAAGCGCCCAAGTAACTTGAAGTTCATCCTCTCCATCAATAAAGAGTAATTCCTTGGTGAGAGGGATGATCTCTAGAGGATTAGCTTTATCGCCTTGTCTACCAAAGAGCCTTCCTTCATGATCTTTAAGGTCTTCAGATAAAGTAATGGTGGGATCATAGTAAAAAGAACGTGGAAGTTGAGTATGGTGGATATGGTGAAGCGACTCGGGATTAAGCGCTTTCTTCTTAGCATGCTCTGCAAGCTGCTTTTGATAAGCCTCAAGGGTGCCGATTTCTTGCATGTTGAGAAGGCGCCTCTTGATAACCTTAAGGAGGCTTTCTTCCTTGATAGGAAAGAGTTCTCCATGGCATCCTAGATCTTTAGCTGGAAGTGTAGATGCTAACATCAAAGGAAGACTAAAATAATTTATAAGCTTTGCCATAGATGTTCTCATTTGTTAAAAGACCCACCTCTGCATACCGAGAGTCAAAGCTACGCTCATGCTCACCTGCTACAAAGTAAGAACCTTCAGGGATGATGCCCTGGAATCCAGGGGTTAAAGTTCTTTGGTCACGACTTAAGATAAAAATAGGACCAATAAGCTCTTCATTCACAAAGGCTTGATGATTGATATGAAGAACAACATCACCAGGCAGTCCCTTCACTTGCTTAATAACAATCCCTGGCACCCAAGGATGAGTAAAGGCCACATAATCATTTTCTTTAAGTTGAAGGGGCATCCCATAGCTTTTAGTGACAAGAAAGTACTTACCCTCTAATGATTTACTGCCGTTAACGGCAAGAGTTGTACGTTCATGAATGCAATTGCCAAGGCCCAGAACAAGAATGAAGACCAGAATGCCATTGGCAATATTCAGATATTTTAAGGGAAGAAAACGGACAAATTGGGGATTCATGGTAAGTTCTCCAGTTTCTTCCGCACAATCTCTGTCCAGTCTTCCCCTTTTGAAAGTAGAGCTTCTTTAGAGACAATGAGTGCTCCTGTCTCAAGCGAGAGTTGGGTTGTAATATGGTGGATCTGGTGGTGAAGCTTCCTCATCTTCAAGGCAAGTTCAGCATCAGTTTGAGTGGCATTGCCTTTAAGCTCACTTAAGAGAAGGGATTGGAGATCAACGATCGCAATTCTTTGTTCTTTGGGATGAGGCATCACCTTGTACAAGAAGCCAAGCGCGATGAGGTGAGCTGCAAGCGTTGTTCCCATCATCGTGATCACTTTAAAAGGGACTGTTCTCATGACGTAACTCCAGCCACTTGTTTTACAGCATTCAACAAGCTCATGCCTTGCGCTTGGTATTGTTTGACGGCCGAATATTCTTCAGCCTTGGTGGAATAAAGGATTCGCGTGAAGGGATCCGTAATAAGCCTTCCCACAGCCGATCCTTGAGGCCCCACAATCATAATTTCTGCATATTTACCTTGTTGGGTGGTGACAGAGTTCAATAGCTCTTCAGCCCCTGGATCAAGCAATAGGCGCTCGCTCTTTTTCAATTGTGCAATCGATTCTTTCTTTTGGGAAAGAAGACACAACCAATCAGAGTTCTCAAAAGCCGCTTGGGCCGCAGGGGACGCATAAAAGTCATGAACGGATTGGGTTCCAAAGACGAGAGCACAGAAGAATTTCCGCGATTGCCGCACCCCTGCTTCAATGTAGTGTGCTTCTTCTTTTTGC
Source organism: Caedibacter sp. 38-128 (assembly GCA_001898705.1). Classification (GTDB taxonomy): domain Bacteria; phylum Pseudomonadota; class Alphaproteobacteria; order Caedimonadales; family Caedimonadaceae; genus Paracaedimonas. The sequence continues at coordinate 7,326 of MKUU01000033.1, read as the reverse complement.
TCTCCTTTCAGCACATCCCAAATTTCGTCCATTTTAATGAGGGTAGGAGTTTTACGATCGCCCCCCAGCATTTGGTTGAGGATTTGCATAAAGACGGTTTTAAAGACAACACTTTGGAGCTCTTTCCGCTCTTTAAGCTCACCCAATTCAATGACCACAAGATTGTGCTTAAAGTTGACATTGCACACCCCATTAAAGAACCGCCCATAAGCCCCTTGCGAGGTATAAGGAAAGAGCATGGTGCTCAAGTCCTTAGCCCGCACGTCGCTTTCGCCTTGAAGCCACTCGGCAATATCATCTATGGACGCCTGATTTCCATTTTTCTCCCAAGCAGCAAAGACAGCCTTGTCAATAAAGGCATTTTCAATATCGGTCGTGCCCCTTTTAGGTGCCACCATCACCGCCACAATCGGCCTCAACATCGCTAAAGCATCGGAGGTTTCCTCAGCACTTTGGGTGGGGATGGTTGAAAAGGGGTTAATGCAGAGGGGCGTGTCTGTTGTAAATTCAATAAATTGCCCGCCTAATAAATGACAGGTCTTTTCAAAGGATCTTCCGACATCGAGAACAAAGACACGCCCCCCAAGCCCTAAGATCGAGGTCAGCATTTCTTGCATAAAGAAAGACTTGCCACTGCCTGACCTGCCCACGACACAGACATTATAATTACCACTCGTGTTATCAAAAGGAGACCAATGAAAAATCTGTCCTCGTCTTCCGGAGAGCAACACGCCAGGAGAACGAGTGCCGCACCACTCGCCTTGAAGAGGCACGAGATTCGCGGATTCTGTTGAAAGAGTGGTTTTTGTCCTTCCATGATAGCTCAAGTCCTCATGAATGCCTTCACCCCAATTCATCGGCAAGCATCCTAAAAGGGATTGCAGATGAATAACCCTGTTCGCACGCAACTTCCACTTCTTGGTTTTGTAAACCGTATGAAGTGCTTGATCGGCTCTCTCCATTAAGTGTTGAGGACAAAAGAGGATGATCGTAAGGTTGGTTCTGACCAACCGCTCTCCTTCAGCGAGCCTTTCTCGCATATACGCAAACTCCATCGCTTCTTCTTGAAGCCTTGGAATCAGCTTAATGAGGGAAGGGGTGGCTTGCCGTTCTGAGTACGCAGCGCGTGCCCTAAGCCTTGTGGATGTGCTGTCTTGAGGTGGCACATACACCCCATAGTGGATCATAAAGGGGCAAGGAAGGCGCAAGTATTCCCTAAATTGATCCCCAATCAGCTCGCCCATGGCATGGAGTGACCATTCATCAGGCTCTGTTTCAACCGCATAAGTACGGACATAAGATTCATCTTGATTGACCACTATATGTTTGGGTTCAATCAAGAAGTGCTGGCCAGGAATCAGCATTTGCTTTGAAAGAGAGTCAAATTGATTCCACTTGCGGGTGTCTTGGGCTGTCTCTTGAGCTGAAGTAAACCACCCTGAGAGCGTTTGTATAAGATCATTTGCGTCCCACGTCTTGAGAGGTAAACCCAGATTTTGCAGCGCGGCAGAGAGCTGCTCTTTTAAAGAAAGCGTTTCTTGTTTTAAAAGAGGATTTAATAAGCTCCCCCGTTTCGAGTAAGCCATGATAAATCTATAATGACGAAAGCAGGTCGAGCCTGTACCTTCAAAGATAAGATTCCTTAAGTGATTAATGCGTTGCTCGGCAAGGTACTCAGTGATCTCTCCCTTGCCCTTTCTTGCTTGTTGCCAATTCTCTAAAAATCCATCGATATGAGAGTCCGCATACAAGAGGCACTGAAGGCAAGATTCTTCGGGTAAGAGATCTCTAAAGATCCCACTCACCATGGTTTGCATTTGCTCAGAACATCCCACCAAGGGGGGTGTTTCAAGGACAAAGCCAATGGATTGATGATTACTAAAAAGGCCAATGCCAGGATCATAGCTTTCATATGGCATGAAATCTGAAAGGCTGTAGGTCTTTAGGACCTCATTGAGCGCATCTAGGGATGGGGATGTAGGGTTTACCCCATAGTTAGTGCGTTCTCCAAAGAAGGTGGCAATCTTATGACCCAGGAGTTGAGGCAGATTTTGTAACATCATATCTCCCCTTTTTCATTTGTTCTAAAGGGCACAAATAGACTATGGGAGCCATGCCAAACCCCTTCATCATCTGAATAAGGGGCGATCCAGACATGAACACCTCTAGTCTTATTTAATGAGTCTTGCTGCTTCCCGACGGTGACTTCCTTTGAGGTTTCTTCAGAATTAGAAGAATTACGCTCTTCTTCAGCTCCGATCTTGCCTTGATCAATGAGATGATCAACTTCTGCGATGGATTTACACCCCACCCCAGGGGCTGCTTCACAGTCAAACCCTTCCTTGTAAGAAGTGCAGGCTGTAAGTAAAAGTAAGGTTATTATTGGAAGTATGTGTTTCATTGATTCTCTCCGATTTTAGGGAGCCAGCGGTGAATACTCTCACTGTTCTGGCTGTTGGTTTCTTTCAGGGCTTCGACTTGGATCTTGTCTCTTGATTGGGATAGAGCTTGGTCTCTAGCTTCAGCAATGACTTGTTTGACGGTGGTGTCGCCAAACTTGGTGCCTTCCGTGAAGACCATATTGACCTTGCGTCCTGCTTGAACCATGAGAACAGGTTGGAGTTGCTCAGCACGCTTAATGTAGTAATCAGCGTACTTCTCTAAAGCATTGCCAATGCCGCTATAAGCACCCGATTTAAGAAGCTGATCATCTGTGAGAGCATTCTTCTGCCCAAAGGGTGTGGTTGGGAAAACGCTACTTTGATTGCTGGCTTGCAAGAAATTACTAATCCCACTTGCAAAGCCGCCTAAAAGGCTATTCCGCATAAGATCTGTTGTTTTATCAACGACAACTCCTCTCACGCCTGCTCTGCCATCCTCACCAGCAATGTAGCCTGCGACTTGGGTTTCAGAGATCTCGCCTGTGAGGGGTTCTGTGCAGGTGAGCTTTTCAAGGCGCATGTAAACACGTTCAGACGAAAGATCCCCATGAGCAGAGGCCAACACATGGCAGTTCTTAAGATCACTCTTGAACTTCCGAGGGAGGGTTCCTGGATCAATGACACGCAACAGCACGGGCCGTGGATCATTGGGAGCACTTACAGAAGTGGAAGCATCAACGCCCCCTAAGAGAATGGCAGAGGCATAAGCGCCTGCTGGAATCGTGTCTTCTACCTTTTTTCTGTTTTGATAGGCTTCATAGCGAACATTCTTTTTTAGATTTAAGACTATTTTCTTAGAGGCTTGTCCATCAAGGTTTGTGTAATGAGATTGGTTTGTTTCCTCAATGGATTCTTGATTCTTTTGCTCCAGTTGCGTGCGAAGCTCACTGATTTGCTTTTGCATCTGCTGCAATGTATTCTCGTCTTGGGATGTCGTGTGTTTTGCATTTTCTGCCATCGTTTGATTAAGAAGTCCTTCAAGTGATGAAAGCTTGTCATTGAGCTTTTTGGATTCTTCTTCCATGCGCTGTGCCCAAATCTCACGGGGATCAAGGTGAGAGGTAGAGCCTGCAATTTTTGACTCTTGTGTCTTTGACTGCACTTGAGGTTCTTTAGAGCCTGTGACCACATCGAAGAGAAAAAGAAGAGCTAAGGCCAAAAGACTTCCAACACCTGCTAAAATGAGGAATTGCTTCTTTTTAAGGGCTTGAGGGGTTTGATGTTCACTCATGATCCACTCCTTGCTAAAATAAGAAGCACTTCAGTTTGTGCTAAAGGTTTAAGCACTCTTGTTGAGAAGGCGATTGCGAGAGGCTTAAATTTTGCAAACTGATGAGGGCTTAAAAGAAGCGTTGTGTCTCCTACATTTTTAAGTTGGCAAACTCGCCCGACAAACTGAGGAGAGTGGGTTTCTCTTATAGGTTGAAGAGTAAGCTCAGGTTCAATCTTCTCTGAAGGGCTTTTTTGAAGTGCAACAACCTTATAAGGTTCTTTTAAAACGCCAGTTGCGTAAGACTTTATGAACTCAAGAATTAACCCTTGATAGGTGTCTAGCGGAGAAGTTCTCTCCTGTAACCCTTGCGTCTTTGGCCTCAGTAAAATGGCTTCAGCTGGTCTTTTGGTGGGTTGAACCCTGAGATCATGGGTTAAACCCTTTTCTGTCGTGAGCGTGATAAGGAGCGAATGATCTTCAGTACCTGGGGTTGGGGTGATGAACACTTGCCCATTCATCTCGTCCAACTCAAAAGAAAGCCGACCATCAATACCAAAGAGCTGAGCAATGCGATCATTCTCAACCGATATTCGCGTGTGCTCTGTGCTTGAAACCATGATTTCGCTGGAGCCATGATCTTTAATGGGAAGGATTTGAACAGCACTCACTGAAGAAGTGAATATAGTTGCTGCTAGAAGTGGAAATTTACGCATGGTCTTGCTCCTTTCCTGTCAGAGGCTCAAAAGAAGTGATGAGCAATCGCCCATGAACAAAAGAAAAGGTGAGTCGATAGGTCTCTTCCCTCTGGAAGATGCACTTTTGGCTGACATAACCGACCATCTCGCCAGAGAGATCCACTTGTAAGTTTTTTTCTCGAACAACAACCTTTTTGGGATAAAAGGAGGTGCTGAGGCCACTTTTTTGATATCTCTCTTCTTCTTCTTGAAGCTGGTGCTTAAGCTTGCCAATGCCCCTCGCGTCTGCATAACGAAGCAAGAGTTCATGGAGATAAGAGGCACTTTGAGGTGTTTTGTTTAAGAGAATACTCCCAAAAAACAAAGCCATCTCTTCCAGATACTGAGAGGATACTTGGTTTCGCTCAACCCACATTGGCCCTGTGAGATGGGGTGGCACAAGCACTACTCTTTCACTCTGTGTACACAAAACAAAGGTCATGAGCAGGTTTGAGCCAAGAAGACCTGATGCTATGAAGGTTAGGTAATTCCTGTGCCTTAAAAGATCATGAAGTCTTAAATGCTGAAGCTTTTCTTTCATGACACCCACTCCCTAATATGAGAAGGCGGTGTTAAAGGGAGCTTCGCTTTATTGTGGGGCAAGTACCAATACATAAGATGTTTCAAGGCTCCTTGGCCTGCCATCTTGCGGAGTTTCCGCAGTGCCCAGCAAAAGGTCAGACCCACCAAAAGACCTGAGCCTTGATGGGACGTGCCAAGACCCACAAGAAGAGGGATCAGAAGCGCGGCAGCTTCATCCTTGGTGAAAATCAACCATCTGGCAGGAGAATCCAGATGATGAAGGAGCAAGTGCTTTCCACGTTCACGCATTGCATACTCCTTAAATCAAAAAAGTGTAACTGGTTTTAACCCAATCCACAAAGGCATGCGCTGTGACAGCAAGACCTAAGAAAAGACCTGCAACAGGCCAGTTTCCTTTAACGCCCGAAATGACAATACCCCCAATCCCCCCTGCAATAGTGGCAAGCCTAAAGCCGCCGCCTGTGAGGGTTTTTTCAATCTTCGCAAAGACATCCTTTAGAACCATGTCATTTTCAGCAGCCTGAAGGCTATGATGATAAAGAGCAGCACCAAGAAGGCTGAAATACTTCTTGAGTACTTTTGGGATATTTAAGAGGTCCCTTTTTTCTTTAAAATAGGGTATAAGTGTTGTGTACATCTATCTACTCCATTGTTGGTGTTGGTGTACCAGAGACCCGCGCGTGAGAGGTCGAAGTCTTTGCGCGGTCTCTGTTCTAGTCTATTGTTACTTCCTTTTCTAAGCGTTTAAGCTGGGCTTTCATAAAGCGAATCATTTTCTTTAAGTTCCTCATTTGAAATTGTTTTTGTGCCTCAGTGAGTGCAGCGTCCTGCTCAAGGCTGGTAGAGGGATCTGGTTTTACAAGTGTTAACTTCATTTTGTTCCTTTCGTGATTAATGTTCGTTGTATTCATTTTGTAATTCTTGAGTGTTGGGTGGCTTTAGTAGGGGCTCAGAACTGCCAAAAAAGGGGTTTCTGAGAGGGGGGAATATGCCCTTGTTGATATCCAAGGTGGGGGCAGTTAAATTCTGCATCTGAGGCTGAGTTGGAAGTAAAACTGCAGCGTTTTGCTCATTAATAGCAGGTTCTTGGCTAAAGTCCTCTTCACCCTTCCCCTTCCCAAGGATGGAGTCGTGTTGCGTTTCTTCTTGAGTCGCTTCAGGCTTGCTTTCCAGATTAGAGTCAGTATTCACAAGGACAAATCTAAGCTCATACCCTAACACTGATTCTAAAGCTTGTTGGATGGGGAAATTCATCAGATTTTTGCTCACATAATCCCGAATAAATTTGGAAGGGGCCCTAAGGGTCACGTGGTCTTTGTGGATCTCAAGAATGTCAAGGACAGAAATCCAACCCTTGAAGGTCAAAAACTCAACTTTCTTCGCGAGAATAAGTCCTGCTTGAATCCAGAGGGGGTGTTTGTTGGAAGTTGCAAACTCAAGCATAAATGCTTCTTGCGCTTCTTCAGAGTCACTTTCGGAAGTGTTTAAGTTCATCCGATCACCAATGCCGTAAGCATTGCCTTCAAAAATCTTGATCGCATGATCTTTGGTGATTACCCAATCCAATGTTGCTTTAAAATCTGAGGATTGGGCTTCTCCCATCAAAAACTTGGATTTTGTGATGTTTATACAGACCCTCTCCCAGTTCTCAAGATTCCCTTTGAGCTGAGTGTTTAAGACTTGCTTGAGTTGGCTCATTCTCTCAGGATGAGGCAAAAGCTCTTGGCCTTGAAGAACATGCTTTGAGAACATCTCAATCATTTTTAATCCAATCTCTTCTCTCTCTTCCTCGTGTGTCTCATGAGAGATGTTGCTTGCGGAATTAGGGAGAGAGATTAGAGAGAGGGTTTTATGAGTAATCTCTGTATGTAATCTCTGTTCCTTATAATGATATTGTCGTTTTGTTACGTTCGATCGTGTCATTTTGCTACGATCGATTGTTACAAATTGCTGTTCGATCGTGTCATTTTGACCCAATCGATTATTACATGGTTTAACCCCCTTTAATTCTTGATAGTTGATGGTGTACCATTTGCGATGATCAAGCCTTTGCTCATGCAGTTTGCAACTTATGATAAGCTTCCGTTTTTCAAGGGAATAAATGGTTCTTTTAATGGTTTCTTTTGACCAGAAAGGGAACTGTTGGTGCCAGTCCTCATAAGAATTATAGACCCAATGGCGGTTGTTAATAAAATTCTTATTATGGCAAGATGTAAGCCAATAGTGCATTTGCTGCAGTATAATAGCTTCATTTAGTCCCACCTTTGTCGCTAATGTTGGGAGCAATTGAAGAGGCGTTTCTTCCATAAGAAGGCGGCTTTTTGATAAGGATGGCGTTTTTAAGGAATGTTCTAGATTAAGACTCATAAAAGTATTCCTTGTAGCCATGAGATGC
>MKUU01000032.1 GCA_001898705.1 Caedibacter sp. 38-128 | reverse complement strand
CATTACTATTAAATGTGCCATTGAAAGTTGAGTTCTGGTTCAATGTCAGCGTATTATCTCCCAGAATAACGCGACTTTGATTGCTTCCACTTAATCCAGGGATGTTTTGAGAAGCCGCTGTCATATCAAGTGTTGCCTCCGTTCCCGATAGATTGACAGGGCCCGTCGCTAAGGCATTGGCAAGACCAAGTTTTAGAGTGGTTTCTGTTTGAACTTCTGTTCCTCCAGTGTGAGAAGCAATATTATTAAAGGTTAGTATATTTTTACCCTTTATAATGAGCTTCATGACATTGTCGCCAGTCTCTTTAATTGTTTTCAATAAAGTACTTGGATGGTTCAGAGTATCAATTGTTATACTTCCTGGAACTCCTGAAGATCCTGAATCAAGGACCAGATCATTTGATAAGATCAAATTATCTGTCCCAAATTGCAGCGTTGAACCATTTTTCATTGAGACGTTGCTTGTTCCAAAAGCCGAGGAATGTTTAGCTTGAACTCTTGTATTCTCAGCAATTGTTGTATCTACGCTATAAGTATTATTGCCGCCTAAAACAATTAAACCTGTTCCTTGAAATGTTACAGGGCTAAAGCCAACCCAGTTAACGTCGGAAATTGTTTTATTAATCACTAAAGTATGTTTGCTACCACTTGATTCAATAATATTTGGACGCCCAGCTAAGGTAGGATGTCCCGTAAGATAAATAAATATCCAAAGGAAATTCATGTTCAGAAGAAACAGTGTTACTGCCTTGATCAATAAAGGTTCCTCCACCTGATATGAAATAGCTACTTCCTGAAGATGTTATCATTTGAGGGCTTGTATTTGTAAAAGTCCCCTGATTGAAAATAGGTTGGCCGGCGTTTAGAGTTCCATTATTCGTAAAATGATTGCGGTTAAAAAACTCATTAAATTTTAAAACATTATCATTTGTAAAAGTTCCATAATTTTCGAGCCTTGTAATGTCCATATACCCCGTATTTGAAATTTCAACATTATCTTGAAGATTGGGAGCAAGACCATTATTGAAGTTTCCTACCGTACAGGAGGTACTGCTATTTCTAAAGTTGCCACTATTATTGACGGTATTAATATTGAGAGGACCATTATTTATAAAGCTGTCTTTATTTGTAAGTGTAGGAGACGTGAATATCCCTTCATTTGTGACATTCTTGTTATTGGTGAGAGAACCAAAATTAAGCGTGCTATTAGAGCGGTTTGTAACAGTTCCATTATTAATCATTGAATAAATGGAGAGGGAACCTTCTTTAGCTTCCAGACTTCCAGAGATAAAGTTTTCAGCTAATAATTCTAGCCTTCCCAATCCTTCTTTCAGCATGTTACCCGCAATCGTTACTGCATGGGCTATTTTTCCAATTTTAGTATCATCGACTTCTAGAATGATCCCTTGACTTGGATTGCCAGCATTCAAGGTAAAGCTAATATTATTTAACTGCGCATTCTCACTCCACTTAAGTCTTGTTCCATCCGCTAGAGTGACAGGTCCTGTCCCTAAGGCATTATTATGGCCAATAACTATTCCGCCAGAATCGATTGTTGTCCCCCCTGTATAAGTGTTGTTTCCTGAAAGAGTTAATGTATTACTACCTCTCTTGTTTAAGCTTAGAGGCGCATTATAATCCTCGATGAGCCCAGAAAAACTTCCATCTGCTAGCGAATTATCAACTGTCAATATAGCGGCGATATTACCCGTGTTGCGGATAACAGCTAATGCACCGCCACTGATCTTACCTACACTGGTACTCGCGCCAAATAGTTCCAGTATTTGTTGGCCGCCATAGTTGGCGTTGAAGTTAATCGTCGTATTACTTCCTAGACTGTTCTGTGCCCGTACTTGTACTTTGGCTTGCTGATACAAATTAATTGTAGCACCGCTAACTGCATTGCTAACACTGGCATCGAGTATACTGTTATTCCAGAAATGTTGAGTCCCGCCACTGATCGCATTGGCAGCACTCGCATTCAATTTACTGTTAGCGTAAAAACCCTGAGTCCCGCCGTTGATCGCATTGGCAGCACTTGCATTCAGTGTACTATTAACCCAGAAATTTTGAGTCCCGCCGCTGACTGCATTGGCAGCACTCGCATTCAGTGTACTGTCACCGTTGAAAGACTGATTGCCGCCACTGATCGCATTGGAAACACTCGCATTGAGTTTACTGATATCGTTGAAAGTCTGAAACCCGCCGCTGATCGCATTGGAAGCACTCGCATTGAGTTTACTGGTATCGTAGAAATACTTAGCCCCGCCATTGACTGCATTCGCAGTATTGGCTTCAAGTACCTGAGAGCCTGTATATATACTTGAGAACGCGGGGCGCGCCAGAATGAGTAGAGTAACAAGCACAGTTAAGCAGGATTTCTGTGAAATGATGATCGGCTTAGTGATAAAGGTATTTAATTTCAAAGCTGTTAGAAAGCCGACGCTATTAAGATTCCTCTTAAATACACTCTTTAATTTATAATTCAGAATCTCTCTCATTGAAAAAACTATTTTTTCAAATTTAGGATAAGATGATTAAAAATTTATTAAACTTATTGAAAAGGTATCGTCCAAATAACGTCAGTTAGAGAGCTCTGTTGTGAAAATTTTAATTGGCGCTGTTTAGGCCTTTTTGAATTTCCAACGAGAAGATATAAGAGTTTAATGCCCTACGATCATCTTATGAAAGAGGGCAATGAAAAATTTCATTGCCCTGCCCAGTCATAATAAAGGAATTAATTAATTCAGCTTTTTTTCTGGTTCAAAAATAAATCCTTTTATTGTCTTATAGGTTTCATAAGAACCCAAAAAATCATACATTGTTTTTGATTCCGTTTTTTTTCTCAAAACGAATTCCATCTTTAAAAATTCTCTCGATAGATGCCTGTGTTCTTTTAAACCAATCCCTGTCTTTTTTAGGAACATGAGTAAGATCGACAGTCCGCATAAAATTAAGGATTTCCTTATGATCTCTTAAAAACAAAGCTGTCTTATCATCTGAATCTTCCAGTATTCTACCAGACGTCACTTCGGCAAAGTTACTCCCAAGCCGCCTTATTAAACTCTTACTTGTACTTAATTTAAGGTCAAAGTCATTGTCTTGTGCTTGAACAAAAAAGCTTACCAATTTTGCTTCTAACGCCTTAATCACTTCAACGGGATGATCTTTAAATTGATAATATACTGACTCTCTATCAGGATTCCATGTTTTGAGCTTTCTCTCAGATTCTTGAGCTTTCTCCCACTCAGTTGTCACCAAAGCTTCCAAAAACTTGGCATTCTCAACAGGTGATTGAAAAATTGTCTCACCCTTGTCTAAGATTTCACTGAGAGCAGGTGTATAACCTTCCGTGATCGCTGTTTTTAGATACTCTGAAGCCATATCATTAGAACCTTCTACACCACGCTCACTAAGCTCTGCATAAAACCGATATCCTAGAAAACGATAAGCCCCCACTTTCTTAGGCTTATAGTCTTGAGCGTTGGGATTCCACTCAGAACCTATCTCACTTTGCGAAATCTGAAAAATATTGGCGCACTCTGTAAATAAAGCATTTTGGTGTGTTTTATCTGTAGACTGCGGAACAAGCTTATAGGCTTCAAAGAAAGCTTCAAAAGCTTCCATATATTGACATTTATTTTTATAGACGTCTCCTAAAACTTGGTAAGCTTCCAATTGCTCTGGATCATTAACGAGAGCAATATACCCTTTGACACCTTGAACCCAGTCTTCACGCGCATTTCCCCAGCCATCTCGAATAAGTGCTAATGTCTTTTCCGCAAAAAGATACTTCTTTGCTTCTTCAAGATTTTTTTCTTGCACAGCAAACCGTCCTGAAGCAACAAAAGCCTCACTCTCCTCTTTATCTGCAAGATTTTTCAAAGATTGTCTTGCTAAACTTATAATTGTCTCTGATTGATCTAAATCAGTAATATGGGCTTCTAATTCGCGCCAAGTTGAATCAATAAGATAAGAGTAATAACTCACTTGCTTGGAAATTTTATCCTTTTCTTTAAGAGCATGTTCCAATGTTTCGTTTAAAGAATAATTATTATTTACAAGAAACGTATGACCTAATAGAGCCATATCTTCCTTTATACCTGCTTCAAAACCATCCTTTATTTTTTTAGAAACTGCGGCTAACAAAAGACCACGATAAGGTTCGCTTTTATATTCTTGATACAAAACGCGTGAGGCATAAGCATGACCCAGCTGAACGGCTCTTAACAAACCGGCTTCATCGTCTTTAGTACCTTCATTATAAAATCGATTGCTTCTTGCCGCGCTTCCATAAGCCTCTCCGGCTTCAGAAGACCGATCAGTCGTAAAGGATGACGAGAGTAAACCTTTCTTAACATCATCAAAATCTGGCAATTGACTGTTACTGGCCATCACCGAAATTGAATTTAAAAGCACACCGGCCAATAATAATTTTCTCACTCTTTTCTCCTTATTAAAGCGTATTGATCCTCTGCATATTTACATATAGGCACGCTATAGGGTTATTACAAGAGTCCTAGGTAGTTTTTTATAACCGAATGACAATAATTCATTAGAAATACCAATAAAATTATTGAAATTTAACGTCATATTTACTTTAAAAAATAAACTATAATATTAATTATACTGATGAAATATTTTAAGTAAGAATAAAATGCGCATCTATCGTAGTTTATTGAAGGAAAAAGCATAATTACAACCAATATGTTCTTATTGAAACTTATCTGCTGACAGATGATAAAGAATTTGAAGTTTCTCTTCTTCATGCCTAGGTACATTTTATTAAAAAACTTGTTTACGATTGTTTCATAAAACTATTGATCACACCTGACTTAACGCATAAACCCTCTCAATAAAAAAGCATCAACTACAGAATACATTCTATCTCAATGCCTGATGAAAGGTTACAGACCTCTCGGTTTTTTAATATACAAAAGCAGAAGGACAACTTATTGGCCTTCTGTCCGTATTTATTTCCTCCTGAGGTTCATCTTCAACTTTTTTTAGCCTCTAATCTCAATGATCCTAACGTCCGTAAATTTCGGATTCTGCCTCTTCGTTATAGAATCTTTAATTTGTCTTCTCCTTTGGTTGTTGAACCCTGACTCACCAAATTTATAATCATAGAAATATAACACTTCACCATCTTCCAATGCTACGTCTGCCTTAGCAGCAAAGCTTCCACCATGTCCATAATCGCACTCAATCTTTATTTTACCAGGGAGTTGACCATGCTTTTTCATCAAGCCTTCAAGGAGATCCTTAGCATAATGATGTTTTACGGTTCCTATTACACGAGGATCGTTAGAAGAAGGATTACCATTCCACCCTCCAGTTCCATGCGTATCAATGAAATAATGAGCTTCATGAGCAATCGATTGTAAAAGATGTTCTAGAGTACCAGAATTTAGATTTCCCCTTGCCCTAATGTAATCGCTCACAACTTGGTTTCGTAATCCCTCCTGCGTTTCATCAATAGGAGGCATAACGTGTATTTCTTCACTAGATTTTTCCTGACTAGATTTTACAATCGCAGTATTTACTAATGAAAAGCTTACAAGGAAAACAACAAGAAATACTTTTTTTAAAGAAAACAATAACATTTTATCTCTCCATTTATATTTAGGGAACCAATGGAAATTATGAAAAAACTCTACTTAATAATCCGTTAATTCTAAACAATTCTCCACTTTCCTCACCTATACTTGAGAAATTTTTTCCCAAGCATACTATTTATTTGTCTTTCTTCTCTCCTTATCCCCGCATCTTCTCCACCATAAACGCAAAATCCTTAGCCTTTGATCCCCGGGAAGAGCCAAACTCAAAGGCATATGCATCCTTGAGACATGCACCAAAAATTCCCGCAATTGTTGAGATGATTCCAACGGCTTCGCCAGGCAACTCAGCCTGATAAAGTCCCAGCGCAACCAAGCACGCAATCAACCCCGAAGCTGCGGCAAAGACCATAATATCTGCGCGATAATTATAGCGCCCGGCGGCTGCCAACGCAGAATCACGCTGACGTGCTCCGCCACGATCTTGCAAAAACGCACGCTCCATATCATGATCCAGCTTCGCAATCATTTTTTGAAACATGAGGAGCAACTTCGGATCCTCTTGGATTTTCTTGACCGCCTCGTTGGCGTCTTGGGTGCCGGCGACTTTTTTGGCTAAATCAACCACTTTGGCAGCCACCATTTGGGTTGAGGAAAGAGAGTCGTCTGGCTGTGTAAACCACCTGGCAATGGCTGGCGCCATTTCCGCCAACAGCATGGCGGTTGCCGATAAAGGAAATGACATGTTAACTCCTTCCTGCTGACAGTGATGGCGTAAGTTTAAAGAAAACATGCTGTCCGAGCTTTAGGCGCGGTTGCGCTTGCTGACTCCAGGCAGGAGGATTTGATAATGTGAGCGCATAGTAATGGTCACTTCCTTGCGTTAAGTCAGGCCATTGATAGGTTACCACTTGCTGAGCCACTTCACGACAGATTTTAAAGATGGGTTCTTGCTCAATCTGCGATGACATGATGAGTGCCCGGTTGGGATCTTGCCTATTCCAACACGAAAATTGAAAGGGCTTTTGACAAATCTCTTTCAGGGTTAATCCATACCACGTTTTGGCTTTAAGCCGATTCATCACAACATTTCCAACAGCAATAAGGGCTGCCATTCCCCCATCCCGACGCCCATATTCGCCGCGCGCCTCGCCATAAATAGTCCGGGCCAAAACATCAATTTCTTCAGTATTTATCGATATTTTCATGACTTACTCTCCGATTGTTTGATGATCGGAAAACCGACGCCACGCTTTACCATCCGCATAGATAGGTAAAACCTTTTCGTCCATGATCAATAATCCTGTTGTCCCGGGTTCCTCAGGAGTAGGAAGATTTGAGGCGATGAATAAAGGAAACTTAGGCGACAATGCCTCGATCTGTGGGGGTTGCCATAACACCTGCCAATCATCACGTTCCTGATTAAAGTGTCTGCTTTGATGCGCTTTCAAGCATAAATATAAGACTGATTCATGTCGGACAAGATCATACACGTTATAGTCTTGATGATCTTGCCATTCCCCCCGCCCATGAAATTGTGGGATCGGAAGTCGCACCCGCCCGAGCGTCGTCTCGTGAGGTCCTTGAATGACAAGCTCGTCTCCTTCTAAGATAATCTTAGAAATTCCCTCCTCAGGGAGCGCATGCTCTTCTAACACTTCAAGCCGTGTCTCAAGATTTTTGAAATTTCCATCCAGTTCTTCCATTGTTAAGGGAGCCCCTTTCTGAGCACGATAAATAATTGTCATGAGGTGTCTCCTATAAAAGTTTAAACGTCAGCATAATATGATTTACGTTTGGATCTGGTTGCTCATAAGCCACCGAAGCATAAAGACAAGAGTCGATTCCCTCAGCGTCATAAACCTTAAGCTTCGCCGCCCCCGTGATTAAAGCCCCTGCCATTGACATCATGCTATCCAACCTTAATTGATCACAAAAGATCCATTCATCACCCCCCTCTCGTCTCGTACGCGGTGGCAACACGCCCATCTGGCGAAGCTCAGAAGCACGCAAAAGCTGTAAAGCCGTTGCCTCATTTTCACCTTGTTTAATCAGAGCAAAAATAGGCTCGATCATCGTTAAATCCACACCCACATTGAAATAACCGCCATAAGCAAGCAAAGGATAGAGTCGCTCGCCAGTGACCCCGTTCGGAGCTGAAGTCAGCCAAAAATCACCGTGTGGAAATTCCTTTTGATGAAGCAATCCTTGCGATTGAAAGGAAAACTCTTTTCGGAAAATTTCTTGGTCTGTTTCAAGACCCACCTTAAAATCATTGAGTTTGGCGCCTTGAAAGATATGTGTTTTTGTGCCCTTTGAATAATGGCCAAATCCCTTATAGTTCAGTTGGATCGCCTGATAGTGAGAAGCCTGCCCTAACGCTTGGACATCTTCAAGCAAAGCATCCATGCTATAAAAAGATTGCGGCGTCAGCGTCCTCCCTGCCACTGTCAGAGCAACTTGAGGATTGTGCTCTTCAATTGGAATTGCGGAAAGAGAGGCATGCAACGTGATATAATCTGGCCACGCATGGGCATCCGTTAATTCGAATACCTCTCGTTGTTCATGATCTCGCGAGGATAAGATTCCTCTTTCTGTTGTGCCATCCTCTCCTGCCATTAAATAAGGCGCGGATGGATATGGCGCGGATAGACGCGCGCGTATTTCTTTCTCAAAATTCATTTTTTATTCTCCCTGTTTTTTTAGTTTTCTTTTTTTAATTTTAGTGTGCTGTTAGGCACGTTTTTTGTTGTTTTTATGATTTCATTAAAACCTTTTGTTCCTTTGTTTTTATCGTATGAGGTTAGCTATCAAGCATGGCCTCACCTGTTCTGTTCCTTGTTCCCTATGGCATTTTCTTCTCCTTTCTTTGTTTCCTAAAATTCTTAATCTTCTGGCCCCTATGTACAGTCTCAGGCAGCCTGGGATCCTCGGGACAAGATCGAGGATGACCGTGGGGTGGATATACCTGCAGCTCATCCGTTTTTAATCTTTTATTTCCAACCATTTTTTCTTCCTCCTTTTGTTTTGTTTATGGTCCCGAAAGCAGGC
>MKUU01000031.1 GCA_001898705.1 Caedibacter sp. 38-128 | reverse complement strand
ATCAGTGGGAAAATAACTATTACAAAAATTAATTCATCTCGGTTCACAGTGTCTAATTTTTTGTTGCAAGATCACTTGAGACTAATACCTCGCTGGAGCCATGATCTTTAATAGAGAGGATCTGAGCAGCATATAATGGATAGGCTGCTGAAAGCAGTGTTGCTGCTAATAAAGGATAAGTCTTACGCATGGCCTTGCTCCTTTTCTGTCAAATGCTCAAAGGATTTGATAAGCAAGCGCCCATGAGCAAAAGAAAAGGTTAAGCGATAGGTCTCCTCTCGCTGAAAAATGCACTTTTGGCTCACGTAACCGACTATCTCGCCAGAGAGATCCACTTTTAAGTTCTTCTCCACAACAGTTATCTTCTTGGGGTAAAATGAAGTGCTAAGGCCGCTTTTTTGGTATCTCTCTTCTTCTTCTCTGAGTTGATGCTTGAGCTTGCCAATGCCGCTTGCGTCGGCATAGCGAAGCAAAAGTTCATGAAGATAAGGCGCACTTTGGGGTGTCTTGTTTAACAGGATGCTTCCAAAGAACAAGGCCATTTCTTCAAGGTACTGAGGAGAGACTTGGCTTCTGTCGACCCACGCAGGCCCTGTGAGATGAGGTGGCACAAGCACAACGCGTTCACTCTGGGTGCAAAGGGCAAAGGTCATGAGCAGGTTAGAGGCCAAAAGTCCTGCACACGTAAAAGTCAGATAATTCCTATGCCTTAAAAGATCCTGGAGTCTTAAATGCTGAAGCTTTTCTTTCATGACACCCACTCCCTGATATGAGAAGGCGGTGTTAAAGGAAGCTTGGCCTTGTTATGAGGCAGATACCAGTACATCAAGTGTTTCAATGCTCCTTGCCCTGCCATCTTGCGAAGTTTCCGCAATGCCCAGCAAAAGGTGAGACCAACTAAAAGCCCTGAGCCTTGATGGGAAGTGCCAAGACCAACCAAGATGGGGATGAGAAGGGCTGCGGCTTCATCCTTCGTGAATATCAACCATCTGGCAGGGGAATCGAGATGATGAAGGAGCAAATGTTTTCCGCGTTCACGCATGATTCATGCCCTTAAATTAAAAAGGTGTAGCTGGCTTTAACCCAATCCACGAAGGCATGAGCCGTCACAGCAAGTCCTAAGAAAAGTCCAGCAACAGGCCAGTTTCCTTTAATGCCAGAAATGACAATACCGCCAAGCCCCCCTGCAATGGTGGCAAGTCTGAACCCACCGCCTGTAAGGGTTTTTTCGATCTTTTCAAAAACATTCTTTAGCACCATGTCATTGTCAGCGGCATGCAAAGAGTGTGACAAAAGAAAAGCTGAAGGCCCAAGAAGAGTTATATGCTTCTTGAGAGATTTTGGGATATTTAAAAGGTCCCTTTTTTCTTTAAAATAGGGTATAAGTGGTTTGTACATTAATTCACTCCATGTG
>MKUU01000030.1 GCA_001898705.1 Caedibacter sp. 38-128 | reverse complement strand
TCCTAGAGAACTTTTAGAATTATACAAAAACCCTACTATAGTTGACAACTTTATCTATCATTTAAAAAAACATTCCCTTATTACTCATGAATCGTTTCCGCTTTCTCAATCAATCTCAACTTTTTCTATCCATAGAAGCACACAGGAAACTATGTTTACTTATCTTACTAAAAATTTAAAACCAGATAAAAATCCTCCTTCAATAGAAAAAGTAGCACATATTTTAGGTACCTATATAGATAATCTTTTAGACAAAGATGATGTTTCTCGAGCAAAGCTTACACTTCCTCATTGTAAGAAATTTTTAATATATAGAAATCTATTATCAGATAGTGCCTATGATTTAATAAAAAGCAAAATTGGACGTATATACTTCCATTTGGACGATTATACAAAAGTTGTTAGCTATCTTAGTTTTAATGAAGACGCATCAAGATTAGTTTGCGCTAAAGAATATAGTGCCAGAAATTTATCATATTTAGGGGTCTCTTATAGAGAACTTGGTAATTATAATAAGGCTAAAAAGTTATTAGAAGATAGTCTGAGAATCTACACGGATTCTCACCAAGAGAATGGTATTGAAGCAGCATGGGTCTTAATGCATTTAGGAAATGTTTACAGAGAATTTAAAGATTATGAAAAAGCAAAAAAGGTCTTATTAGAAAGCATTTCAATATATAAAAATTGCTCTGGCAAAAACAAATCTTTAATAACTTGGTCTTTGGTTCATTTAGGTGACGTGTATAGGACTTTAGGAGATTATAAACTAGCATCTAAATTTTACGAAGAAGCATTAAACATAAATATAAAAAAATTTGGGTATGATCATGTTAGAACTGCTTGGACAGCAGTATATTTAGCAAAATCTTATGGAGACTTATGTCTATATGCAAAAGCTGAAAAACTTCTTGACCAAAGTTTAAATGTTTTTAAGAACCATTTTTCTGAAAATCATGAAAGAGTAGGATGGGTTTTAGTGTACCTAGGTAACACCTATTATCAATTAGGAAAGTATAAAAAGGCACAAGAGGCGCTTACTAAGGGCTTAATGATTCACACGAATTATTATAATAAAAATCATATCAAGGTTGCATGGGTAGAAACATATCTTGGAAAAGTGGAAGGAGCTTTAAATAATTATAATGCGGCAATAACCCACTTAGAAAAAAGTCTAGAAATACATAAACTTCATTTTGGGGAAGAGCATACAAAAATTGGCTCAATTATATCAGAATTAGGCTCGACCTATATGAAAATAGGTCAACATGATAGGGCTAAAAAATTGTTTGAGCAGAGTTTAAAAATCTTTGAAAAATTTTATCCAAAAAATCATATTGAAATTAAAAAAATTTCTACATATTTAGCTCAAATTGAGTCTCAAAGAAATCTATTGAAATCCTCTTTGGAGTAATGGAATGGACTCGCCAGAGTAGAGTACAATATTCTGAGCAAAAAAAGGAGGAGTCCAACCATGAAGAT
>MKUU01000029.1 GCA_001898705.1 Caedibacter sp. 38-128 | reverse complement strand
CTACTTCCATCTGTCAGTCCTTCCTTCAAAATAATCATTACATTATCAGAACTGACACAGTTGATTAAATACTCCCGAACATTCATTGTCAGAAGAGATGCCCGAATATCGCCTGTATTTTCCACCAAAGCCTTAAAAGGATCTTCTCCTTGCCTTTTTCTTCTGATGCGTCGTTGAGTGGATTCTTCTTTCTGTTTAGGAAATGTTTTCTCAAAGACCGTTCCATTGACAACAAGTTTAAGGACGCCTCGAGAGTAAAGTTTAGCAACGCTTGTGAGATCATCAATGACAGTTGTAGAAGGAATTAATTCATACTTTGTTATCCGTTTCTTCTTTTTATACCACCTCTTCCTCTTTTTTTCTGTCCATGAGTGTTCCTTTTGGCTAACTTCCTTATAAGTACGGGATAGATTCTTGACCTTATTCCCTTCAAAATAAAACCCGTCAGATGTAGAGAGAGTCCCTCCTAGATTTTGAAGACTTTCTGCCCTCACATTGGCACTGCCTGCATAAAAGCGTGCGGGAGGAGCAGGAACCTCTCGCGTAGCAGGAACGGACGTGTTCTGACCTTTAAATATAATAATTTTTGTTCCATTCTGTTGAGTCGGAGGAGCCACTTCATTGGAAAACACCTTCGATGTGCTATCCAGCACCCCTTCGATCACAACCGTTCCACTAATATCCTTAATATCTTGAAGGGCTTTAAAAACAACGTGGTTTTTTCCACCTGGAATTGTCTTTTGATGGAAGTGAGATCCAGGATAATTGACAATTGAACCCTGGGATGCCAGAAGATTCATATCTCCCCAAACCTCCAGTTGATGATAATTCTCAAAACCTTTTGGGCATTCAAAGCTTGTGGAAGCATAAGAATAAAACGTTCCTTTGTTAAGGATCTGGGTTGCAACAACGGCTGCTCCTCCTCGAGCCTGAACATCTGCCAAATTGATCCACTGACCCTTCAAGCGTAAGGACAAAAGGCCAGCTACAATCATATTGAATTTGTTTTGAAGATCTCCTCCCGCGTGATCCCATATAAAATCCCCATCAATCGTCAAATGGGAGGGATTCAAAAGAGGCCCTGTTAAATGAATCCCATGACCAAAGCTTTGGGCTTTGCCTTTTAAATCCCATCCATAAGAAACGGTGAGTGCTAAATCTTCAAGGGATTTTATCTGAATGCCATCTAAGGAAAAAGGCTTTTTGCCAGTGGAGTGAATCTCAACCTTTTTTGCTACAAACTCTCCCGCCCCCTTAAACTCTGGACATTCAAGCCTAAGGTAGCCTCCCCTACTTTCCATTCGACCTGTTTGGCCTTGGACAATCGGCTGGGACGAGACAACCTTTACCCCTTTTGCTCCGACAATAAGACGAGAGTTATCGATTTGAGGTGATTGAATGGTAATCGTGTCCTCAGAGACAACACCTCCTTGATTGGATACTTTTTGTGCCTTGAGTGAGACGCCCGAACGCCCCACGATTCGATGGTGATTAGCCAACTCTCCAGAAGAGACAAGAGTAACTTCTCCATTCGATTGAAAAGATCCATTATTCTTAAAACTGAGAAGGTTTGGTAAGGAGATACTTTTCTGACTTAAAAGTGAGCCTGCATGATCCACGACCTGAACTTGAGGCAGGACAATTTGTCCTTCCTCAGTATAAAGAGAACTTCCTTTTGAGGTGTGAAGTGTTTGAATATGAGGAAACGTAATATCTCCTTTAGCTTCGAGTCTTCCACTAACTGTATAGGAGGGTTGTTGAAAAACGAGAGACTTTCCTGAGATCAATCCTTGATTGGTAACACTCGCCTCTCTCCCGACTTCAATGGTTGATTGACTTAAAATCTTAGCGCCAAAAGCGTTTTCAACGTGTGTTGTACTTGAAATGTTAATCCCTCTCGTCGCTTGAAGCTGGCCTTTCTCTCCATTGATAAGGGCTTTACTGTGAACCTCTAGCGTTCCTTCAGAAAGGATATCGCTTTCATTGGAAACCATTCCTTTTCCTTGAAGAGCTAAATGAGAGGATGCATACAAGGTTTTCTTATTGTGAAATTGATCTGTAGAGCTGACAGGAGCCCTTACATCTAGCGTTAACGTTTGAGCTTGAATATCCCCTGCATTGACCCCTTGCTGAACATCAAGACGTAAATCATCTCCAATAAAAATATCTCTCGCATTCTCAAGCGTATGGAGAGAAAAATCTGCTTCCTTTGCTAGGATCTCCTTATGGTTTGTTAAGCTCTGAAGATCAACTTTCAGTGCTCCTCTGCTTTGTAAGAGGTTATGATTTGTAAACCTCTCTCCATTAAGAGTGGTTGAAGCTTCGCCACTCATTACACCATTATTCACAAATGCTGTTTGCGCATTCACAGCAAGATTTGTCCTTGCAACGATAACACTACCTTCCCTATTCGCCCCTTTCTGAACAATGAGATCAACGGATCCTTCTAGCGATGAAATCTCGCCTTTATTGTCTAACTCTTTAACAACCACGGCTGTGTGGGTAGTCCCTTGAATATGTCCGGAATTATGAACTGAAGCTGTCTCTGCAATACGAATACTACCTTGAGAGATAATAGAAGCTGTATTTTGTAAGGGGCCTTGCAGATGGTGAAGAGCAAGATCCCGAGCTGATCCAAAAAGACCTTTATTTTCAAGAGCAAGATTACTTATGTCTAAACTCTTATCTCCCATTAAAACACCACTCTCACTATTCTCTAATGAGCCTGTTCCATGAAAGACGGTTGATCCTGGAGAAAGAACGTGCCCTTGGTTGGTGAGAGTTTTCACAACAGTAATATCAACGCCCTCACTTCCAATCACCCGTCCTTTATTCAAACCTTCTCCAAGGGTTAAAAGGGCTTGACCATTTGTTGCTAGAATCTCTCCTGCATTGTGAAACGTCCCTAAAGCTGCAAGGGACGTTTCTTGTCCTTGGACAAGACCTGTATTCTCCAACGGTCTTTCAGTTGCAATGCGGACAGTCTCATCTGCTAGGATTTCACCCGTATTGGTGAGAGCTTTATCAGAGGCTGAAAAGACAACATCATGCGCACTTCGCAATATACCTTCATTGTCAAGATCTGTCCTGATATCAGCATCTCCTTGGGACGCAATCGATCCTTTGTTGTGTACACTTCCTTTTCCTTGGACTGTCAGGGATCCATGACTCTCGACTCTTCCAAATGCAGAATCTTCACCATTCTCATTTGTAAAAATTTTGCCAATTGTTAAATCCACCCCCTTCTTTCCAAAGATAAGATGATGGTTTTTTGCTTGTGTTGCTGTGACAACAAGAGGACTCCCAAGGGCACTCAAGAGTCCACGATTCTCAAGCTCTTCCGCTCTTAGAGATGTTTCCCCGTCTCTTCCTTCAATGACCCCTTCATTTAAAACACGAGATGTCGAGTTTATTGAAACTCTTCCTTCTGAAAGAATCAGCCCTTTGTTTTTCAGATCTTGCATCAGTTGATCAAAGGAAACGGAATGATGAGCACGCGCCACACCCTTATTATCAAATCCTTGAAGACGGGATTCTATCAGATCACTTTTATGAATATCCCCTTCATTGTCAAAAGTGCCATCCCCTTCGAGGTTAACAAGACTTCCTCCCACCATCTGTCCGTGATTTGTAAACTTATTTCCTACCAAAAGAGTTAAACGATCCGTTGCGATAAGACCTTGAAGATCATCCGAGTTCGCATCAATAGAGTAGTTCACAGAGCCTGCATTTAACCCTGTGTCAGAGTGAACCGTAACATGTGAGCTCATCACAAGCCCGTCATTTTCAAAGTCTTTTTGTTTTTCTCCTGTGGGTAGAGTCGTTTTTTTCGTGTGGATGGAGACGCTCTCTTCTGCAATCACTCGACCTTTGTTTTGTGTAGTTGATGTGGCAATATCAATAGATGTTTGGCTTTCCATGTCTCCATGATTCTGCACATCTCCTTTCCCAGAGACGACCATCTCCTTTAGAGATGAAACCAAAGCCCCAAGGGCATTTGTAAAAGATTTTCTAATATCAAGAAAAAGAGAACCTTGCGAAGATATTTCATCCTGATTTTCAACGTGGGATGCTGTAACAGTGACTCCTTGGTATCCATGGAAGACCCCATCATTGGAAAATATATTTTCAGCTCCGGTGCCATCTCTAACTTGCAAAAGAGAAGCTTGAACCTCTCCTTGATTCCTCAAGCCTTGACCTGTAAAAGAGGTCTCACCTTCCGTTAAAATTCGTCCTTTGTTGTCAAACGTAGAAAATCCAAAGCGAATTCCTCCTTGTGAAGTAACGCTAGACTCTTCAGAAGTCTCAATATTTTTAAAGGCTATTCCTGATGGTTCATGCAAATGCATCGATCCTGCATGATGAAGAGAGTCTCCTTTTAAGATCCCCGTTTGGGCTTGAATATCTCCTGTATTTTCTAAATGTCTCACTTCGGAATTCAATTCTCCCTGGCTGGCAAGTATCTTGGTATTTGTGAAGGTGCCTTTTCCTAAAAGATCTACGGATTTTCCTCCAAAAATATCTCCATGATTTGTAAAAGTCCTATGGGCCGTAAGAGTGAGAGATCTTTTCGCAATAAGGCCTTCTCCCCCATTGAATCCTGTGTGCGATCTGAGGATGATCTCAGGACTTAAGATGGCTCCCTCATTCATAAAATCGAGATCACCTTCTGACTTAGAACCATCTCCTCCCGTCCTGATCATCACACTTTCATCTGCAATGATTGCCCCCCTGTTATCGACCTGCAGCATGGCAAGAGAAACTTGTCCATCACTCTCAAGGCTTCCATAATTTTTAACTTTTCCATCCCCAGAAATAATAAGGTCTTTTGAGGATGCAACCACCCCATCCGCAGAATTGAGAAATGATTTGGAAACATCAACTGTCACTGATCCATCAGAAGATATCTCATTTTGATTCTCAATTTCAGAAGTTGTTATCCTAACGTTTTGAACTCCATGAAACACACCACGATTTAAAAACGTACTTTCATGTCCTAAAAGGCCTCTTGCCTGTAAAACAGCACTTTGGATTTCTCCCTCATTCTTCAAATGTTGACCTTCAAAAATTGTCACTTCACCAGTTTCAATTTCCCCCTTATTATCAAGCCTAGAAAACTGAAAGTGCAGTCCTCCTTGGGAAGTCATGCTAGCCCCTTCAGAAACTTGGATATCTTTAAATGTGACTCTTGAAGCGTCTTCTAAATGCAGTGAGCCTGTATGATGAAGAGAGCTGCCTTCTAAAATCCCGGTTTTGGCTAAAATATGTCCTATATTTTCTAAATGTCTCACTTGAGACCTTAAAATTCCCTGACTGATAAGTGTCCGAGCATTCGTGAAGATGCCTTCTCCTAAAAGATCTATGGATGTGCCTCCAAGGGCAGAGCTTTCATTTATAAAGGTGTCATGCGCTGTAAGCGTAAGAGATCTTTTCGCAATTAAACCGTCTCCTTTATTAAGGCCTTTTTGGACGTCCACACTGATATCAGGACTTAAAATCAATCCCTCATTCATAAAATCAGGAATATTATTTGGGTCAGACCTTCTCCCCCCTTCTGTTCGAATACCAACACCTTCATCTGAAAGGATTTGTCCTTGATTCAATGTCTGAGCCGCTTCAATTTCAACCTTTCCGTGACTTGCCACAATCCCTTGATTGTGAACCTTACCTTGACCTTTGAGAAAAATTCCCTGAAAAGCTGAAAGAAGAGCGTCTTTAACATTTCTAAATGCTTCTTCAACAATAATCGTAAATATTCCAGCAGAAATAATTCTGCCAAAATTTTCAAAAACCCCAGCTGTCATTTGAAGGTTTTCGCTATAAACACTTTCATGATTTTTAAAGTTATCTGTAGATGTTTGGGTTGACCCGGGAAGATTCCAAATCCCTAAAGGACCATTCACAAAAAGGGGAAAATGAAGATTGGCTGATTCACGGGCTATGACTTCTCCATCATTATGAACATGCCCAACTTTCATCATAAGATGGCGCGCATCAATAAGAGCACGAGACGAAGGTCCTCTTTCATTGAGAAGTGACTGCCCATAGAGCCTTAAAACGCCATGGGACATAATATGGGCCGTATCCCTATTGATAAGGTCACCGTCACCACTATCAATCTCTCCTTCTTCTTCAATCGTGATTCCACCAAAATTCTCTAGCTTTCCTTTGATCAGCGCAAAGCGTGCAGAGAGTCTTCCCTCATTAAGATTTAAGCCTTCGACATTCAGGATTAGTCTTTCTCCTGTGAATGTAGCCCCCCGCCGATTCATCAGATTTCCTAGAACATCCGCTCTTAAAGAACCTAAACTTTCAATTTTACTCCTGTTCTCAAGGTTACCTTTCACATCTAAGGTAAGATCTGTTATGCCTCGCATCTCTCCTTCATTTAGGAGATTCCCAAGACACCTTAAGGTGAGATCCTCACTCGCAATGAGTCCTTGACCCGTGTTATGGAGTTCTTTGGCTTCTATCGTAAGGGAAACATCCTTTTTGCCTTCTTCGGGAAGAATAAGGGATTTATTTAAAAATGTCCCAACCCCCCTAATAGAAAAGCGACCAGCCCCCATGATTTGCGTTTGAAAAGAATATCTTTTTTTCCCACTCGTATACCTATGGGGAGTGTTTGACTGATCCGGAGCGAGAAACTTCTTCTGTGTGATGTTTTCATTCGTAAAATTGTTCCCATAAAGATCAAGAAAGCTCTGATCACTACCCCAAATGCGTCCTTCATTAACAAAATTTCCGTCTCGAATATGGGCCTCTTTTCCAATATAAAGTTGGCCTTCAGATGTGTTTTTTAAAGCTCCAGATACATGGAATTTTTCAACAAAAAGAGGAACGGATGTTCTGATCTCTCTCCCTTCAAGAGAAAGCTCTTTTGCTTCAATTTTTCTCTGGGTATGAATATCGCCAAATGTATGAATCCCTAGATACCGCAGACAATTGATCTCTTGAAGATTGACTTTCCCATCGGGGTTTAAATGAAGCGAAAAAGCCTCTCCCTCAAGGGTTGAGGAAAGATGAAGGCTTTGGTTGTCAAGACCTAATTTCACCTCGAATCCTTCAAGACTTTTAGGCAAGCTTTGCTTAAGATTGAATGTTAAAGGAGAGTTCGGATCTGTTTCAAACGTACCTTGAAACAAAGGAGCCATTTGCCCTTGCGATCCTTCTTTAAGGATACTCAAGTGCAAGGCAGAGGGCTTGCCCTGTTGAGAAGCTAAATGATGCTCATCTTCTCTTTCAAAAAGAACCTTGATGTCCCCAGGCGTTGCGTGCAAAACATAGACATTTATGTGCTGAAAAATCAGCAGCCAACATAGAAATTTCTTAAACATACCACCCTCCATGATGGCAAGAACCTCTGTCGTTTTTTTGTTTTTATGTTTCTTTGCAGGCCCTGTCGTTATGAGTATAGAAACATCTATTAAAATCTATAAAAAGATATGTCAACACACATGGAGATATAAAAATTTATCTCTTTAAAAATTAATAGGTTAAATCCTATTGTGTCCTTTGGAGTGATTTTGGAATGAAAATGCCGGGCACCCTTATTACATTTAAATGTAATAGGTTAGATTATTGTCACTCATAGCAACTTATGTATACGAGAGTTTAAAAAAGTTACCCTGGGCTATATTTTACAATAGAATATTCAAAAACTATCTTAGTATTGTTCGGAGGAAAATTAACAAACTAAGATTTTTCCCTTACTGTGAGCTGTTAGATTCCTTGGAGGTGAGCTTCTTAAGCTTGTCTCCAAATAAACTTGTTGCTTGTCTTAATGGCTCATCTGCTAAATGAGCATAGCGCTGGGTTGTTGCCGCTTGAGTATGCCCCAAAAGTTTACCGACGACACTTAAACTTAAACCACTGGAGACTAAATGGGAAGCATGCGTATGTCTAAGGTCATGAATACGCACATCCTCAAACCCGGCTTCCTTTATAACTCTTTTCCAGAAAGTTTTAATTTCTTGAAGAGGTTGATTACCTACTTTGCTAGGAAAAAGGTAAGGAGTATCTTCCTTTTTAAATTTTTTAAGCTCATTAATAACAACAAGGGCATTTTCTGAAAGGGGGAGATGTTCCTTCTTTTTTTGCTTCGTTAAATGAGATGGCTTTGTCCAAATGCCTTTTTCAAGATCAAACTGTTCCCATCTAGACTGTAGAAGCTCTCCCTTTCGAGCACCTGTAAGAAGCAATAATTTAAAGGCATAAGTTGTTAGGTGATGATTGTATTTATCTAAAACAGCCCACAAGCGTTGGAGCTCTTCATCATTAAGCCATCTATCCCTCTTCTCTTCTTGATATTTTTCTATTCCAAGTACTGGGTTATCTGCACGCCATCCCCATTCTTTGGCAAGACTGAACATTTTGCTGAGTAAAGATCGAGCTCTATTCGCAAGGTAAGGAGTATTACTTAAATCTCTATGCAACTTTTGAAGATCATGTGACGTGATAGACTCAAGTTTATACTTACCAAATCTTGGTAATATGATTGAGGAAATTATACGACTATCCTCTTTGATACTTTTGGCTCTTTTATTCACCTTAGCATGTAATTCAAGATATTCTCTAGCAAGATCCCCTATCGTATTTTGTTTTTTCTTCTCTTTATTAACGGCAGCAGGATCTTCACCTAAGCTAATTTTTAAGGAAAGTTGTCTTGCTTTTTCTCGCGCTTCTTCTGCCGTAATATTACCATGCACACCTATTTTAATTTTATGAGTACTATGAAATAGATTACGATATTGTAAGAAATAGGTTTTACGTCCAGTGGGATAAATTCGCAGATTGAATCCTGAGATTTCAGTATCCCATAAAGATATACGTTTGGTAGGGTGAGGTACTATGTTTTCAACAGCCCTCTTGGTTAACTTTAATTTATTTATTGATTGTAATGTCATCGCTTAATTCTTCATAGTTTAATGATGGGTAGATTAGCACTATTGAGTATTTAAAGGAAGAAAAAAGGGGAGCATATGGGGAGCAAAAGAAGCAAAATGAGAGCAATTTTCGCAAATTTAAAAAGATGTAAAATTTTAAATAAATGGCTCAAAATATAGCTTTATTTATATAAATGAATATAGATAGATATTATATTCAACTGATTTGTAATCAGTAGGTCGTTGGTTCGAATCCGACATCCGGC
>MKUU01000028.1 GCA_001898705.1 Caedibacter sp. 38-128 | reverse complement strand
AAAAATTAATTCATCTCGGTTCACAGTGTCTAATTTTTTGTTGCAAGATCACACCCCCCCAGCAAACTAGCCTTCGCCATCTTCTCACCTAAGCATCATCTTCTGCTTGGGACTGCCTATCATAATGAAATGAAGGTACATTTATTGCCAGTTCCTCATCAGGCTCCAGGCCAGCACAGTCATATGTATATCTCAATTGTGCTTTTTCTTCTATTTCTTGTAAGAAACTATCAATCCAAGCATCAACTTGCTCATCATATCCATAAGCATATTTAACCCATGCGTATGCAATATGATGCATTATGGAAAAAAGGTGGTTGATATCTGGATCTTGATTAAGAGAGTTTTCGCTTACCCACAAACCATCTTGTATTTCGACAACGCTGTTTTCCTCATTATCTAAGAGTTGTCTCGTCTTCCTAGAATAATGCTTTTCCTTTTCTTCATCAGCAAACTCAAAATCGGGTTCAGACAAATAGGTGAGAAAATGCAAAAATTGTTCTGCCTTCTTATTAGCTTCAATTTGGCTGTCTATACTTTTAAACCAAAGCTGCGCTTGAGGGAGATCGTATAGACTACCTCCAATAGAACGGAAAGTTCTTGGATCTCTTCTTAAATCCATCACTTGTAAAGGCATTTCTATTCCTCCTGCAGCCAGTGAAGCTGTTGCAGCTTCCTCAGTAAGGTGTAATGCTGTGAAGCGACGTAAAGCATGCTTAGCACCTAGAGGAAATTGAAAATATCGTGAAGAAAGTAAAGCTTCTTCTTGTGCAAGAATATTCATCCCTATATCAAATTTTTGCTGAGCTTGGTTAGTAAAAATATCTTTCTGAATGCCGGGAATATAAATAATTGGCAGCAACCACTGCAGAATGGGACTCTCTTGCTCATTAATTCTAAAAAGATTTAAGAAGTCTTTATAATATGGCTTCCTATGGGGAAAGATCCGTGAATAGTCGATAAAATTTGGAAAGTAATAAGCTTTAGACCACCCATTTACATATTCGAGAAACAAGAATCCTTCAGGTACTGGTGTTCGATCGTCTGTAAGAATTGGTAAAGGAGAATAAATTGCAATTTCTTTATACTGACCTCCTTCTTTACGAATAATATACCTAACATGGTGATTGCGAATACGCTCATTATAAAACCAATTCGCTGGTGTGTAGTTTTTCCGTTCAGCATTTGAATTGTCTTCTTGGTCAGCATCATCTATTCCATGACTCTTTCCCATGGATCTCAGTGTTCCTGTCACGTCTCTAAAGGTATATAGCAGAGTCCTCATAATTGGATGGTCTTCTCTTGGAGCACTTCGTCTTGGTTTGGACTGTGTAAATGTTTCGTGGCATCCTTGACCATCTAGAATGTAATTAACTGATGCATAATTAGGAGAGGGAAATAGTTTTAAAAAGTAATTTGGTGCAGAGGTAAGCTTAATTATCTGTCGGGTCATCGTTTGAGGATCATAATAATTTAATGATAAAGCAGGCAAGAGTGGTAGTTGTTCGTTTCTTAATCTTGAGAAAGTATATATTAATCTTTGCTGTTTATAAGGATCTAGAGGATTGTCATTAAATTGAAAAGGAACAAAGTCAAACCTGAATTGCGTTGGGGTTATAGGCGAATTATGACTCTGGCTTCCATCAGCACATTTGAAAGCGAAGCTTAATACAACCCAACAAAACAGCAGAATATTTCTTATTGAAAAGCTTTGAAAATACATTGCGCCCTCTCCCTAGATAAATATTATTAAACTGTATAAAACTTACGCTTCACTGTAAAGTTGTGTGTATGTATGGAAATAATTTTGATATAAAATAGCTCTGTAATTCCTCCTTAGATATATAATCTTAAATATAAGTAAGCCTTATTTAAAATCTTCTACTTTACTTATTCTTATTAAAGTATACGTGTGAGTTAACTAGAATGGCTTTCTTGTATAATTTCTATAGAGCAATAAATAAACAGATGCTATTAGTATTTAAAAGTTGGTTGCTAAAATATATTAGACTCATAAGTCAAAACAACTGATACAACTTATTAAGTTATCTGGGGGGAGAGCTAAGATGATCAAGCTTAAATGGTTGTCCATACTATTACTAATTTTAATGGCCTCCTATCAAGCCTATTGCAGTTCAATTGCCAGAAATCTGACAGAGTATGATTATGAAGATATAAGAGAGTTCTCTAAACTTTGCGATGTTGCGTATGGGAAAACAAGTCTTTATTTGGAAAAGCTCCAAGATAACCATTGGGATATTGATTTCCTCTCAACAAATCCCTTATCAAGCCCTTATGGAATTAAAGCTTGTAATGGGCCATTAACCGTTATTGCCTATACAGGCACGAACATATGCGAAAATATACAAACATTCTTAGCGGATGCCCAAATTGCACGCGCAGAGTGTGGGCATCTTTTTCCAGAACTAAAAGGAAAAGGTATTTTTCATAGAGGAATTGGCCAGTTTTATACTGACTTGAAAGACTATCGTACAGTTAAGTTATTAAAAGATTTCGATCCAGACGAGAAATTAGTCTTAGCAGGACATAGCTTAGGCGGTGCTCTTGCTGTATGTGGTGCAATAGACCTTCTCTACGGCCAGCAACATCGTTCAGAAGTCTATCCTACAAAGTTTTGTTCTCTTATGACCCTTGGATGCCCAGCATTTTTAGATAGTTCGTTTAGGAGCTATCTTGATCAATCCTTTACTGAAACCTCTCACTTAAGATTATTTTTTGATCAAGACCCTGTTAGTAATTTCACAAGAGGGCCCCAAGGTTCACCTTTTAACTTTCAAGAAACTAGCCTTGAAACAGGTGCTTACGTTCACTCTGGTTTTGGACTTGCCCTTCCTGGGGAAGGCTTTATCTCCCATAGCTGTCATGAATATATTAAATTTATTGATAGACGCCCCCCTACATTAGAGACGTTATGGCCTATTATTGATGAAGAGTCTTTTGTAAACAGTTTTCAATCAATAGAGCTTTCAAGCTATCAAATTAGCTTAATACAGAAAAATTATAGAAATCCAAAGTACTCCTCAAAGGCTAAGAAACTGGTAAGTTTATTACACTATCAATCTAGCCACCCTCGCTTAAGTGTTGACAGTAGATATAGTTATTGGCGTCTAGCTTTAGACTCAAGCTTAAAGCCTAAGCATAGATTAAACCGGTTTGAGGATTTTTGTGATTCCTATGTTGGAGTCAATAAGGAGAATCACCCACGCGTGTTTCAACTCTCTAGAAAGCTAATCGAGCAAAATAGTTTACCAGCAGAGACATTACTAATAGAAGTTCTTAATGGTCGCATATATACTCCTGATCCCCAACAAAAAAAGGAATTTATAGAACTCTGCGAACTCTTACTCGTTAAAAATAACTATGATAGAGACCTTATTTACTTTCCGCGTGGCGCTTCAGGTGTTTTAGAATATGAACGCTTTAATGAAGAACATGTTGATAAAGCAGCATATACTGCCTTTAAGAAGCGTACTCTTATCAGATTAATAAAAGATCCTAATGCTACATTTTTAACAAGATTTCATGATTTGCTAACACTTATGAATATTGAGTTAAAAGAAAACCCTATACAACCTAAAATTACCGAAGAAGAAAGAGAAAAAATAGCAGAAGATAAAGCCTTTATGAGCGTCAGAGAAAGTTACACTTCAGATTATATTCTGAATAAAATAAAGATTCTTACAGGCCAGAATATTGAGGCTTTTGCTTTTATATCTAATGCCCTTAATAAGCTTTATCAAAATGAGCCTCTCTCAACTCTTATGAAGACTCATCTTAGAAGCTATTTTAGCAAACTACAAATTGACTTTAATGGCGTATATTTTAAAGAATATGAGCAAATAAAAGAAGAAAATTCTCTTTCTCTTATTGATATTCTCAAGAAACTACCTGAGACGTCCGCAGTATTTGACTACCTTGTCAGAGATATGAAAAAAAGACCGCATTTGCTAGACGAGTTTTTTAATGATCCATTAATTCAAGCGTATAATTTTAAAGATGAACTTCTACAATATATGAAGAATATATTTTAAATATGATAAAACCAACCGTGGATTATTCCAGACTACCATTAATGTTAGCTATTAAGGGCAAGTCCCACTTATAATTAGAACTATGTCTGATGTTCTCTGTCATTAGCTTGTTCCTTCTTCAAATAGAATAGCTCTAATCTGCTTGGTTAATTCTAGATATTTATCCCTAATACTTTTAAAAGTTGGGGCTTATTTATAGAGCTCTTGAATGTATTTTTCGAGAGTAGCCTTAGCTTGCATGCACTCGCCTTCTATAGGAGTGGATTCGTGTTCTCTTATAAGTAACTCTAACTTTTAATAGCGATAATTCTCTTTTGTCCTTTGCTCGCTCTGTACCTTAAAATATTAGTCTTTAGTTTCAAGCTTGTTTTGTGCGCTTAAGTTGAACTTATTTTTTGAATAAGCTCTTTAATTCGTCATAAGCTATAAGAAAAAAGCTGCCCGCATTAGTGTTTACAATTTTGGGCAGCTAGCAAGGTACGTAATTATAACATAGTACAATGATTCGTTACATACTTGTGTCCATTCATAGTAGGATAACATCTGGAAATGCATGCAACTTGTTTAGGACCTCCAAACCCCCAACTTGTAATAATAGTTCCATTAAGTTTATCAAAGGAATCCCAAAGCCTTACTATACTAGTGTTTCTTAAAAGATTGAATTCCTCAAAAGAACCTTCTAAATAGATTTGATTCTCACTAGCTGGCAAAGACTGCTTTTTGTTAATAGATAATGAAACAAGAGATTGAACTTCACTTTTTCTTATTAGAGACTCCATTTCATCAAAGAAAGAAGGGTTTCTTTTTGCTAATTGAATCCCTTCTTTAGCTGCGTCATCGGTTGTAGTTTCAAAAACTTGGATATTGTTTGGGCCAAAAATCCAGCTTGCTGGCGTAGCACCTAGCTCGATTGCCTCTTTTATAGGATAGGCAGAAGTAACTAAAGAAGGGCCTGTCTCTTCTAAATTTTTATAAGTTTCAACCATAACTTGATTTTGCCCTAATTTGAAATGCCTATGTATAAGGCGAAGGCCAAACATTGATTCAGCTTCATACTTCTTTACGATGTTACCAGCCTGCAATAAAAATGAATCAAAATTTTTACAATTTTTTGCATCTCTATCTGCCTGATCAACAGAAGGTAAGCTATTATAATTTCTTGTATGAGACTTAATATCGATTTCCTCTAAAGAAAATGGCGAACTACCATGTGCTAAGTCTGAAGCTTGTATGAGAACTAAAACAACGTATAAGCTACGTTTAATACAACTAATATATTTATTCATAATTTAATCTCCTATTTTAAAATTATCCACTTTTATTACTGTTTTATTCCAGTTTATCTATGTAATAGGTCCGGTGTAACGCAGTAATGGTCTAGGAATATATTGATGAAACTCGCTTTATCTAGCTTGGTAATTTACCAGGGGGCAATATTAGAGGGAAAAATACTCTACTCTTTACTACAAATAAAAATGTACTTAAGGTTATCTAGTTGTTTTTTCTAATAATACAGAGAAGGGAGAACTTTTAATGATAAGAATTAAAGATTCACCCCAAATTATTGAGCTTGATCACCTTGAAAATATAACCGGTATTCGGTTTACCCCGAGAGAAATAGACATTATCTCTTTTATTATTAGTGGCAGGCCTGCAAAGAAGATTTCCTCATTGCTATCACTCTCACCAAAAACAGTTGAAAATTATACGCGTAACATTATGGGAAAGGTGGGATGCAACTCTCAGGATGGAATTAGAGATTACATAGAGAAAGCTAGCCTATATCCTTTATTAAGGTGTCATTATGAGGATTTAATAATAGCCAATGAATTCAAAAAGATTATTCCTACAATTAAATCTCTAGCAGAAAAAGAGAATGTTAGTTGCCGTATTGTTTGTGATAAAGATTATTTTAATAAGAGTTCTTTAGTCCAAAAGATCGAGAGCTTTATAAAGTTAGTAGACATAAATACTACACATTGTGAAGCTCAAGAAATAGTTAACCCAGCAGACGTAATTCAAAAAGCCGACAAGACTAGAGAAATTATCCTTTACTGTGCTTCAAAAGAGACCATAGTTTTTGATGTACAAACCGTGGAATTAATTCATTTAAAACATTTATACAATAAAAGAGTTATTATTCTCTTATTAGATGGGGCAACAACTTCATTTATTTCTAATTCAAGTAAAGAACGTGAATATGTAGACTTTAGTCATCCTCATAATTTCTATGCTGCCTTTTTAAACTTAATAGAAAAGATGTTACCTGTTACTCAAAATTTAAGGGTGGTAAAGGAGCTACAAAGAAAAACTACTTCACAACAATTGGATTCATTCAATAATTTTTCGCGACAAACATTTCAAACTACATCAAACTCAAGAATTAATTCTTATACTAAGCACTTTTGGAATATCTTCATCGCTAAGAAATTATATTTCTTGGCTTTTTGTTTGTCTGTATTGATAATTTTAGGGTGTGGTAATTTATTTTATTTTAGACAAGCTGCAGGTAAGATAAAACACCAAACAGCCAACAAATATTTATCACTTTCGCAGAGCTCCTTAAGGGCTAATTTATACTTACCTGCTGAGAATGTACTTCTCCATCGTCCATACTTATTTTCTCAAATTGATAAAGCGCTGAAACAACCAGGAAAGATACAAACTATTGCCCTAGTGGGACCTGCAGGTGCCGGAAAAACAACTCTTGCTCGCCAATATGCCTACACTCAGGATAGCTCTGTACTGTGGGAAATAGATGCTGAGACAAAAGATAGCTTGCTTAATTCAATTGAAGCACTAGCTTATAGTCTTGCAAAAACTTCAGAAGAAAAAAAGCTATTTAAAGAGATACAAGATATTAAGAACCCAAAAGAAAAAGAAGATAAAATTTTAGTGTTTATTGAGAGGCAATTTAAGTACTATAAGAATTGGTTGTTAATCTTTGATAATGTTGAGCAATTTTCTGAGGTACAAAAATACTTGCCTTTTGATCCAAAAGTTTGGGGTGAAGGTAAAGTTATTATTACGAGTAGAGACGAGAATATAAGAAATAACACTTATATTAGCCAGACAATTCTAACTAACGAACTGACTACAAATGAAAAATACCATCTTTTTAATAACATTACTCAAAAGGAAAGGAAAGAAACGTCACAACCTGAACCACAAGTGAAAGCATTTTTAGACCATCTTCCTCCCTTTCCTCTCGATATCTCTATAGCCGCCTATTATCTAAAAACAACGAATACTTCTTATGAGAAATATTTGGAACATTTAAAAGAAAACAAACAAGAGTTTCAAACAATACAGGAAAATATACTAAAAGATGAAAGCAACTATAAAAGGACACGGTACAGTATTCTTACTGTATCATTAAAACAGTTATTAAGCTCTCATAAAGATTTTCAGCAATTACTCTTACTCATCAGTTTATTAGATTCTCAGAGTATCCTTAGAGAATTGCTGGATGCTTATAAAAATGATCTTGTCATAGATAACTTTTTATACAATTTAAAAAAATTCTCTCTTATAACGATTCAAGGGTCCCTTTCAACTATTTCTATACATCGTAGCACCCAAGAATTATGCTTACAATATCTAAACAATCTCCTCAATTTACAGACGAATAAGCAGCCAATTAAAGCAATTGCCTCTTTCTTAGAGACTTATGCTACTGAAGCGATCAATAGGGAAGATTTTACAAAAATAAAGCTGTTAGCTCCACATATTGAGAAGCTACTAAGCCATGTCAATTTTTTACAAGAAGAGACTAAGAACTCTTTAAAAGGTATTTTAGGTTGTATTTATTATTATCTAAGCTACGATACAAGAGCTAAAGATTACCTTGAATCATCATTAAATAAATTTGTCCCCTATAACAAACCTTTAAGTCATGCGCGAGTTCTTTCCCATCTTGGAACTGTTTATAGGATGCTTGGTGAGTATAAAAAAGCACAAGAAGTACTTGAACAAAGCCTTTTGATTTATAACAGATATCTTTCTGA
Organism: Caedibacter sp. 38-128; assembly: GCA_001898705.1. GTDB lineage: Bacteria > Pseudomonadota > Alphaproteobacteria > Caedimonadales > Caedimonadaceae > Paracaedimonas. The sequence continues at coordinate 1,077 of MKUU01000028.1, read as the reverse complement.
ATGTGATATTGAAAAAGCTAGAGCTCTTGGGTATTTATCTATAGTTTACAAGCATCTTGATAACTTTAGCCAAGCCCAGAGAACTCTTGAAGAGAGTCTTGCAATTTATGAGCGGCATCCTGCTATGAACCATGTAGGCTATGCGAGAGTTCTCGGATATTTAGGAATTCTTTATAGAGAACTTGGAGAAGCTCATAAAGCTAGAGAAGCGCTTGAAAGAAGCGTTGCAGTCTATCAAAAACATCCTGAACACCATGTTGGGCTTTCTTGGGCATTGGTACATCTAGGTAATATTCATAGAGAGCTTGGTAATTATCATGAAGCGAAGAAAGTTCTAGAGCAAGCACTTCAAAATTATAAAAAACACTACTCTGACCAGTATATAGATGTTGGTTGGACTTTAGTTCATTTAGGAAATGTTTATCGAAAACTTGGGAATTATTCAAAAGCTCGAGATCTTCTAGAAAAAGCTTTAGAAATACACAAACAGAATTACTCTTCTAACCATATTGATGTTGGATGGGTGTTAATTCTTCTAGGCAATGTTTGCCGTAAAATGGGAGATTTTAATAAAGCAAGAAACTATCTAGAAGAGGGCTTTTCTATTTATGGAAGCCATTTTGCAGAAGACAACACTAATATAGCTTGGGTGTCAGCATTTTTAGGAAATTTCTATAAAGATATAAAAGAATATAAAAAGGCAATGCAGCTTCTTGAAAATAGCCTAAATATTTATAAAAAGCATTTCAAACCGACCCATGATAAAGTTGCTTGGGTATCAGGAATATTGGGTAATATATACAAGGATATAGGACTTTATGACAAAGCTAAAGTCTTACTCCAGCATACTTTGTCCATTTATGAAGAAAAATTTGGGAAAGAGCATATAGAGACTGCTCAGACACTATTAAGTTTGGGAGAGCTTTATTTAGCAACAGGGAATTTAAATCAAGCAGAAATGCATATTAATACAGCACTAAAAGTCTTTAGAATTCACAACTATCCTGACATCCACATCTGTTGGGAGTATTTAATCAACTGTGTCAGTTCTGATAATGTAATGATTATTTTGAAGGA
>MKUU01000027.1 GCA_001898705.1 Caedibacter sp. 38-128 | reverse complement strand
CCCTCTGCATGTCTTCATAGGAGGCGAGAAGCCAGAAGAGGCGTTGCTTGATGGGGTGAAGTCTTGTGTGGCGAATACCGTTGGCAGCTTTATTGCCGGTAAGATCGGGGATGCGTTTGACTTCCAGAAGATTGATGAGATAGAGCGCCTGTTGGCCCATGGAGGCGGTGGAGCCTTAAGTGGTCTTATTGTCAGTATAGGGGATGGGGATCTTTTAAGAGGAATGGCGTCTGGCGCGATTGGGGCGATGACAGCCAAACTTGCTTCAGATCTCTTCTCGCAAGAGTTGAATGAGCAAGAAGAGAACCTTATCTCACAAGCCCAAGAAGAAGGACGTTCTTTATCTCAAAAAGAAATCACAGACTTTCGTCGAGCTGTTCAATTGAGAGCGGATATGGCGAAAGTTGTGGGAGCTTTCTCAGCATTTGCCTTAGGCCAGGATGTAGGCATTGCGTCTTTAACAGCCAATAATGCGGTTGAGTATAACTGTGTTCAGCATGTTTTAATTGGTTTAGCGGCTGCGGATGTGATGTTAGAGCTTTATTCACTTACCCATCCTGAGGAAGCAGAGGCGTATAAACAAAAAGTGATACAAGCTGTTGCGGATAAAACGGGATTGGCGCCTGAGACGATTGAGGAGAGTTTTAATGGATTGCTGATGGTAGGGTCAGTTATCGGGGGTGGAAAAGGAAGCCTCCTCAAAGGTCTTGGCGCAACCCTTCTCAAAAGTGAAGTCGGGAAGAAGTTGCTTGAAAAAGTTGCTTCTAAGCAGGCTTTGAAAAAAGTTGCTAAAGATATTGATACCTCTTCTTTTACAAAAGAGACAAAAGAATTAGTTGGGAAGAATCATAAATTTAAAGAACAACTTTTGGCTCGGAGAGGAGAAAGTAAAGCTGATACCACTTTACGTGCAGCCCAGAAGGAAATGAAAGGACAACAGATAGAAAAGGCTATAGAACGAGGTATTAAGTATAATCATATAGAGAAGGCTCAAAGTGCTCAAAGAGGCCTTACTAGGCACATTCAAAGAATAAATAATCGCTTAAGTTATCTTGAGTTACCACAGGTTGAGCGCCAAGCCTTACAGAAAGAGCTTTCTCAGTCGAGTAAATTATTAGATTATGCAAAACAGTTTTTAAAAGATAACTCTTGAGGGAAATAAAGGAGAGTAAGGTGGCTCAGAAATGGAAAAGTGTTAAGCAAATTAGAGATGAGTATTTTGATACGGGGACAATCTCGCCGATTTCTATGGCACAACTTAGAGAATATCTCAAAGGAGATAACGAAGATGAATTAAGCAGAGCTATCGATTTAGTGACAGATGCATCTTTGATGAATCTTGTGCCTCTAATGGCGCAACATCTTGACCATGAAGATTGGTATATTCGCGAGCTCTTAATAGGGAATCTCTTAGGCATACTTTGCTTACCGGAATACGCTGAGAAGGGACTAGACATGATTGAGCATGATGAAGATCCGGGTGTAAGAGATTTAGCTCTTAGCAATATAGGTGCTGTTATTAATAAAATAGAGGATAAAGAGCTTAAGAAGAAAATAGCACAAAAGCTTATAGACGTATTATATTCTGAGACAGAAGATCATCTTACACGTTCAGCCTCATACGTTTCTATATTAAAGGATTTAGAAGTTCCTGCAATAAAACGACCAGATATTGATTTAATTATTGGTAAGGACTATCCAATTGATGAAGAAAAGATAGAAGAGTTTAAAAAGCGTTATTTATAGTATTGAGAAAGTAATAAGACCACGACGCATCAAGAGGTTGCGTATTCAAATATCTTTAAGAGCGTTACCGTTCATTTTGAAGCCGATCACCTCGAGGGGGTGGAGCCCACCCTCATTCAAGCGGTTCTCGACATTCAAGCATCCCTCACAAAGCTCATCAGCCAAGATGAGTTTGCCGCGACCCTCAAGACCCTTGTCCACAAGCAAGTGGTGGGATCTGCCATTGACCCCGGCCTTGCCATGGTCGTGGGATTGGCAGCAGGATTGGCCACCTGTGGGTGGGGATCGGCTTTAATGAACTCTCTGGCGGAGTCCATGTTTGGGATGGTGACGGTTGTGTCAACCACAGGCACGGCGACAACGGTACCGGCCGTCACCTTATCCTCGTTGGGGGTTGCGATGGCAGATGCCGGCTTGTCTGCGATTTGTAGCCAAGCAGCTTCCTCTCTCCTGAAAACAGGCTCTCTTAAAGAGATGAGTCAGGACCTTACATCCTCTCAGTTTGCTAAATCACTCACCATTATTACGCTGGCCAGTGCGGGGTGCTAACCCTTCACGACAAAATATCCCTCAACTCGAGAGCGATATTAAGACGCCAATATAATGTTCTTTTTGTTTATAAAACTGGCCATGGCGTGATTTGCCGTAAGAATAGTCGATTAATCCTTGCAAAAACCTTCCCTGCCAAACAGGGTTTTCTAACTGCAACCCAGCTCTAAGATTTAAAGAGGGTCTAAATTTATTTTCTTCCCAACTATGTATATGGGCACCTGCGACAGCCCTTGTAGTACGAAATATGAATTTGTCTTCAGAAAGGTAGTCAACGCCGCCTTCAAAAGAGAAAGGCTTAAGAGATGAAGGATCTTTATGGACAATATAGCCCGCGCCAAAATACGGTCTTAAACTATTAAACTTGTAAGCTGTGAGCCATTTAAGCGTTTCGTAGCTCAGATTGATTCTCTTCTTTGTAAGATGAGGATCACTCACAATGAGTTCATCGCCCAAATGCGAACTAAGATGCGAGAATTGTATCATATTTTGCCATTTTTTACTTTTAACAATAGAGAGGCCTAACCCAACAAAATAATCTGAATTAATGAGCCTTGTCGGATTTGAGGAAATATCCATAGCGCCAAAAAGGCCTGCTTGAATGCCTAATTCATAAATTTCACTATTATTTTTGTGACGAAAGAGCGCTAAATTTTCTCCAAAGGATAAAGAATAAATGCTTCTGGCATAATTCTTTTTGTAATGATTTTGGTATCCGACAGAAAATCGGGGCCATTTAGGGTCAGCAATCGGTGCATTATAAATAGTGCCTGAGGGCATCACTTCATTTGCAGCAGGTTTTTCCTCTACGGTTGGCAAAGGAGGATTAACCTCTGCGCTAGATACTTTATTGTTATATTGAATATTAATACTCTTAAAATACTCTGTTCTTAAAAGGCGCTCTTTTAATCTTTGCTCGACATGAATATCTAAAGGATCACCATTAATTGTAAGATAAATTACTTGGTGAGAAATTTCGAGCTTAACGTCTTCCTCAGGAATAGCATCATCAATTATTGAGCGCGCATACCCCAGATAATAATCTTTTGAATGTGAGAAGCTAGGTCTTGGTGTCGCTAAAGTTATAATGCTTAAGGTAAAAATAAGAGAAACAGAAAAGAACTTCATGGGGGATAGACCTTAACGATTATTCAAGAAGGAAAAGTAACCTAAATCATACGCTCATGTATATAAAATTTAACTAAACTTGTTCGTTTTATGAATTTTTTTGTCAAAAAAAGTTAAATTTTCCTCTTTTACAAGTTTTAAGTAAAAATATGGCTTGCATTGTGCTAGGGAATAGTGGATATCTTGTAAGCATTTATTAAATTTTAGTTATTAATTTTACTCAACTTAAAAGTATTTTTGGAAGTAAAAAGAGAAATTGCTATTTAAAGAATTTAATTTGATGCTTAAAGCTGTTCTAATAAAGTCTAATTTGTAAATAATTTAAAAATAAGGTGAACTTGCATGAGGAAACTTATTGAAAAGACTTCAAATATACATCCATGGCATATCATAGGAATTGTTAAATTAAGTTAAATTTTGCCTTATCAAATATTGATGATGAGATATGAAAGTCCGGAGTTTTATTTTATAATATCAAGGATACTCAAGAATTAATTAAACCTAGGTTATTATGGATTTAGAGAAGCTTCGGATATTTTATCAAGTTGCAAAGCATGGAAGTATTTCAGCTGCAGCAGCAAAGTTGAGAATTGCTCAATCAGCCGTAAGTCGCTCAATTTCAATGTTAGAGGAAGAGTTAAATACCCAGCTATTTATAAGGCTAGGGGGAGCTAAAGGTGTTATTCCATCAGACTCAGGGCAAATATTGTTAAATTCTGCCAAAAAAATATTTGACCTTGAAAATTTAGCGACAATAGAAATTGAAGACTTTAATAAGGAGCCAGCGGGAACACTGAAAATCATTACAAGTTTAGGAACAATTAATTTCTGGCTTATGGAAATTTTGCCCGGTTTTCTTAAGCAATATCCTAAATTTAATTTTATCCTTGAAGGATATAATGATGTGATGATTGAATTTGAAATGGCTGATGCGGATGTTGCAATAGGGCCTTTGATAGCAAACACACCCGATTTAATTCAAGAATATTTGATGTCTTATCCTTTAAAATTATATGCAAGTCATGAATATATCAAAAATTTTGGCTTACCAAAAAATGTTAAGGATCTTGACAATCATCGAATCATTATATTTTCAACATTAAGAAAAAGCTTTTTAGGAGATGTGGATTGGCACCTCAATTTGGGATGCGCTCCAGGTTTTGTAAGAAAGCCTTTCTTACAAGTTAATTCTAGCCTTGCATTGACAAAGGCCGCAGAACAAGGTCTTGGAATTATATCAATGAATCCTCACTTCCCTGGAATAGAAAAACTTGTTGAGATTTTGCCTGAGATTAACGAACATTGGGTTGATATTTATTATTCTTATAATCGCAGCCTTAAAACCTCGAAACGGATTAAAGCGTTTCAAGAATATTTAATTCAAAATATTTTAATGAGTGGTTATTCTAGAAGAGGTGTGCGCTAATTGGCTGAATCCATAAAATAAATTTTTTTATTCATACATCTATTTTTTAGATGACAAGTTTAAATATATATGCTTTTATAAGAGGCGAAAGTAAATTTTAGTATGTGTCATGAAAATGACTCATATGGTTCTAGCGATTATCTATTCCCTCCCCTAACTTCGCTGGAACCTATAGAGAGTCGGCGTTTTTTAAACGCCGGCTCTTTTTATTCATATTGCTCAAATGTCTTGATTGTCTTATAGATCTATTCAGGCGAAGAAAGGGATCTACAACCACAAAGGGGGCCGCATGCATAATGATGAAGCTTTAAAACCTGGAATAGAACAACCTGAACTTGTTCATAAATCACGACGTGATTTCCTTATTCTTGCAACCAGTGCTGTGGGTGTGGTCGGGACTGCGGGCTTTGTTTGGCCTTTGGTTAAAAGTATGAATCCTGCGGCCGATGTTTTAGCGCTGGCCTCTATTGAAATTGATCTTAAACCTGTTCAAGAAGGACAGGCGATCACCGTCATGTGGCGCGGACGCCCATTGTTTATTCGTCATCGAACGGCTCAAGAAATTCAAGAAGCTAAAAATGTTAATCTGAACGATTTAGTTGACCCTCAATCGGATGCAGATCGTTTTAAACAGTATCCCCAATGGCTCGTGGTTGTTGGTGTATGTACGCATTTAGGATGCGTGCCATCCGGCCAGAAGCCAAGCGATAATCGAGGGCAGTATGGTGGATGGTATTGTCCCTGTCATGGTTCTGTTTATGATATCTCAGGGCGGGTCCGTGGAGGGCCAGCGCCACGTAATTTAGAGGTGCCGCCTTATACCTTTTTAAATGAAACAACCTTAAGGGTTGGTTAGGAGCTCCCATGTCGATGCCTTCGTCAGAAAAAAAGAAATCAGGGTTTATTCAGTGGGTTGATGAGCGTCTACCAGTTTTTACTTTCATTAATAAGGAGTTAGTTGACTATCCAACTCCCCGTAATCTGAACTATTGGTGGAATTTTGGGTCTCTTGCTGGAATTGTGCTGGTTATCATGATTTTAACAGGCATTTTCTTAGCCATGTTCTATACCCCTCACGTAGATCATGCCTTTAACAGCGTTGAGCGCATTATGCGAGAGGTCAACTATGGCTGGCTGATACGTTATATTCACATGAACGGTGCCTCTATATTCTTTATTGTCGTTTATATTCACATGTTTCGAGGGCTTTATTATGGGTCTTATAAGGCACCGCGAGAGCTTTTATGGATTTTGGGGGTGGTTATTTTCCTGCTCATGATGGCAACAGCTTTCATGGGATATGTGTTGCCATGGGGCCAAATGAGCTACTGGGGCGCCACCGTCATCACGAATCTTTTTTCAGCGATTCCTATAATTGGGGACCCTATTGTAACGTGGTTATGGGGGGGATTTTCCGTTGCAAATCCTACTCTAAATCGCTTTTTTGCGCTTCATTATTTATTCCCTTTTTTGATTGTTGGTGTGGTTTTTCTTCATTTAATTGCGCTTCATCAACATGGCTCAAATAACCCGCTTGGTATTGATGCAAAGAAGCCCGGCGATAAAATTCCATTTCATCCTTATTACACCGTGAAAGATCTTTTAGGCTTAGGGGTGTTATTGCTTGTGTGGGGGACATTTGTTTTCTTTGCGCCCAATTTTTTTGGTGAGCCAGATAATTATATTCCTGCTGATCCGCTGATAACGCCTGAACATATCGTGCCTGAGTGGTATTTCTTGCCTTACTACGCCATTTTGCGTTCTGTGCCGGATAAATTAGGGGGTGTTGTTTTAATGTTTAGCGCTGTGTTTATCTTAACCTTAATGCCATGGTTAGATCGTTCTCCTATTCGAAGTGCGCGCTTTCGACCTTTATATAAAATTTTGTTTTGGATCTTTTTGGTCAATTGCTTGATTTTAGGCTGGGTTGGTTCCCAGAAACCTGAAGGTTTGCCGTTGATCCTTGGAAGGATAGCAACAGTTTATTATTTTATTCATTTTTTAGGCTTGGTGCCGCTTTTGAATCGCATCGAGCGTCCTCAGCCCTTGCCTGACAGCCTTCAAAAGAAATCTCCTTCTGTTGAGAAGTCGGGAGATTGCTCATGAATCATCGTTTTTTAAGAGAGATTTTTATTGTTTTTTTAAATTTGTTGATCAGTGATGAACCTTGGGCAAATCAACAACCACCTCTTCCGCAAGAAAAGTGGAGCTTTGATCAAGTATTTGGAACGTATGATCGGGCTGAGCTTCAACGAGGGTTTCAGGTCTATCAACAAGTTTGTTCAACATGTCATGGACTAAGCCATATCAGTTACCGACATCTAAAAGCTTTAGGGTTTAGCGAAGCTAAAATTAAAGCAATTGCGGCCCAAAAAGAGGTTCAAGACGGTGTTGATGAAGAAGGAAATCCACTCAAAAGAGCAGGGAAGCCTTCGGATTATTTTCCAAATCCTTTTGTGAATGAAAAAGCAGCGCGGGCGGCAAATAATGGGGCGAATCCGCCAGATCTTTCTTTGATCATTAAAGCGCGCAAGGAAGGACCTCATTATGTAAAAGCCTTGCTAAAGGGATATATCGAGCCTTCCGTGGGCATTCAGTTGGCACCTGGGATGTCCTATAATCTTTATTTCAGTGGGCACCAAATTGCCATGGCGCCCCCTCTGTCGGATAACCTTGTTCAGTATGCAGATGGAACGCCCGCCACTGTTGATCAAATGGCGCATGACGTTGTGACGTTTTTAGCGTGGGCGTCAGAACCTGAAATGGAAGAGCGTAAGCATTTAGGGGTCAAAATTTTAACGTATCTTTTAGTTTTTACTGTTTTAATGGGGCTTGTGAAGCGACGGACTTGGCGTCGACTCGAAGAATAGAGAGGGCAATGGCAACCTTAGTTGTGACAGAAGCGCTGGTACAATGTGCAGTAGGGGCAACCCCAAGTGCAATGACAATTATTGGCAATATCATCGCAGGTGAAGGAATGATTGGAAATATTAGCAGTGCCATTCCTTTTGTTAATATTGAAGGATTTTCTGTTTGCTCAATTCTTGCAGCCGCAACGTTTGGTGCTAAAACAGAATGCGTGCCAGCCATTGAATCTTGGATTCCGGGTGTGCCCACGGTTCTTGTTGGCGAAGAGGCGGCATTGGATCAGACATCAATGCTCGTCTGTGATGAGGGGGGTGTGATTACGATTGAATTCCCAGGCCAAATTCAGATCAATGCTGCAGCTTAAATCTTAATAAAATCTTTAATATTTTATGGCATGCTCAAAGTATAGATGAAAGAGAAGGAGGAGTGTGATGAAACATCTTTCCCTTCAATTACAAAATTATCGCCTGACAACAGCGGAAATTCTTTATCATTTACCGGATCATCCCGGCATTTTACAAACGTTTATTTGGCAAGAATATGATCTGCTTCCAAATTTCCCTGAGCTTCATAAATTCCTTGATTTTTGGGCGCACAATATTGAAGGGCGCATGCATTCAGTGACTGTATCGCATGTTAATCTTATTAAACCCTCTGAGTTTAAATATACCCAATATTCTCTGAGTCTTCATTAGAGAGATGAGGAAAGAAGCTGATCTCAAACGGCGATAATAACTTCTGCTTATATCTCCGTTTGAGTCTTAAAAATGCTTCTTTTTTTCTATCGCGCAGGGCCTTTATTTCTTCTTTTTAGCTACCCCAGGAGAGCTCTTTGACGACACGTTTTCTGAAGGTGAAGAACTGTCCTCATGAGATGATCCCAGCGAGGAAGAAGAAGCATTTGGTGACAAAGAAGAATCAATCTCATCTGAGCTTCTTTTTTTCACACTCAAGGCTCTTTTAAAACTCCCAAGGAGGCTGCGTCCTTCTTTGTTTTTTGGAGATTCTGAGCGGTCTTCAGAAGTTTCTGAGGAGGATGTTGCTGTCGAAAGGCTTCTGAAGCGGGCTGATTCTTGAAGAGCAGTAGGAGAAACAACTTGAGGCGATTTCTCACTCATCGATCCAGAACGTTTTTCCTTTGGCTGTTTCTTACTCTGTAATTGTAGGGAAGGAGAAGAGCTTGTATGAAGGTCTTCTGCAGGGTTTTTACTTTTGGGGCTGACAGAAGGCGAAGCAATCACAGTGCGCGTGGGATTTTGATTATTCATAGATTTCGCTCGTCCTCTTTGAAGTACACTATCTTGAGAAGAACTAAGCTGAGGGCTTCCGCTGGTAGAAGGTGAAGGTTTTGGGTGAGGTAATTCTTGGGAGCTAGAATCAATACTTCTTGGACTTAAAAGAGGACTGGTTGGCTCTTCTGTCGTCAAGGATGAAAAATCAAGCTCAATATTCGAAGGTGAAAAAGTGAGGCGTTTAAGGTTCTTTATTCCCGCTCTTGCTTTTTGAATCTTCTCCTCTAACTCACGGTTCATTGCGGCAAGTTGTTCTTTCTGTGTAAGTTGCTCTTTCTTTAAAGGAAATAATGTTTTTTGTTGAGAAGTTTGTAGTTTTTGCAGACTTTCTTCTTCTTTTTTAAATGTTTGATGCAGTGTGAGGTAGGGTTTTAACTCTTCATGGTGTGGTGCATAAGAGGCAAACATTTCTTGAAACAATAATTCTGTTGTATAAGTACGCGCAAGTAAACCTGCTAGCATACTATAGGCACTATGTTCTCCCATCTTTTTCTCATAAAGTACTATGTAATGATTTTCTATAAGAAAAAAACCGTCATCAATTAACCCTTGAAACGTGCGGATTGCACTCTGTCTAAAGCGCTCAATTATTGCATCTGGATCTGTTTTGGATGATGCAATCATCGATTGAACTGGCAGAGGTTGTTGCTTGTCGTTAGCATTAGGTATGCACCAATCCTTTACTAAGCGCATTTGGGGCACAAGGGTGCTAAGCAATGCGCCAATGTCTTCGGAAGATTTTATTTGAGCTCTCCTTATAACTTCTTGATTATTCTCTGGGGAAAAATTTTTAGAAAGCTCTTGATGACTGTTTTCACTCTCTTCGTCTAAGTTTGTTGCGTTGACAGGCATACTCAATGCGGTTGCTGTTAGGAGGAGAGAGTAAAGAAACGTAGATTGATGCATTAATCACCTATATAAAGAAAGACTATTATTTAAAATTATAAAAAAGTATAAACTTATTTAGTTCATTATTAAAGAGATAAAATGTCATTTTGTCAACTTAAAAAAATTTAAAGTATATATTTTTATTATTTCATTTTCTTGCACCTAAACACTTCTATTTTTGTATTTTTTACACAATATTGAGGGGCATATGCATTGTCGCATGCGAATCTTATTAAGCTATCTGAGTTTAAAGACATCCATTATTCTTTAAGTCTTTATGAGAGAGATAAGAGCTTAACTATTTTTCACAAGCTCTTCAAGAAGAGGCAGTAGAAAGAAATCAAGCATTTCAGGTGGCTAATGAGGAATGCAATAAGCTAATGAAGAAAAAATAATAAGGCATGAGAAAAATGTAACCATCTAAGGTACATTTTTATTCCTTCTGATTTAATATGATCGAATTCCAGACCAATCAAAGTCTTTAAAAATATGGACGTAGGGTTGAAGTTCCACGGGTAATGTTGATTTTAAGTGCGGATCTCCTGGCATATCGATCATTTGTAGCTGATTTAGCCTTAACAAAGGAAGGAGAGATATGATTTCAAATTCGTAAGATCGTATGGTTAAATGAGTGAGGCTTAAGAGGTGTGTGATTCTCTCAGGTAAGGGGGGCAAGTGGTGGCCACCTATTTTCAATTCTCTTAATTGTATTAATGATAACACTTCATCAGGAAGTCTATCATTGGGAAATTTGTTATAAAGTAAATTTAAGTGAGTAAGGCTTGGAAGTTGAGAGAGGCTTTTAGGCAATGTTGTTAATCCACACTCTTCTAAGTTCAATCTTATTAATTGTTTTAATGAAATAGTTACTTCTGATGAAGCGCCTTCTGAAACATGATTATGAGAGATATCTAAATCTGTAAGGCTCGGAAGTTGCAAGAATTGCTGAGGCCATCTTGTTAAGCCACAATGCTGCGCAATTAACGTTTTTAGATTTGTTAATGATATAATTTTATCGAGAGAGTTACTATCTCCAAGTCCATTAAGTGATATATTTAAAGAAGTAAGGTTTGGGAGTTGAAATAGGTTTTCAGACAATGTTGTTAAGCCACAGTTTTTCAAGTTCCATATGCTTAATCGTGGGAATAAAGGAATTTCATGGGTTAAAACGTTGCCTACAAACTTATTCCAATATACATCCAGTTCTCTAAGAAGCGAAAATCGAGAAGCGATGACCTTTAAGAGATTTTCAGGAAGTGGGGTTATGTTAGGGGGATAAGACTGGCTGATATCGAAGGCTTGGACGTTTTTGGTTAAGTGTTGCTGCGTCGTCTTATTTCCTGTTTCCCATAAACGATGAAGAGAAGGTCCTGAGACATAGGTCAGGATGTGGGCCAGGATGTCATTAGGGAGTGTTTTGAGAAAATATGAAGTAGAAGCTGAAGATGAGGCTTGGTGATCATCAATAATATGGGCTGATGCC
>MKUU01000026.1 GCA_001898705.1 Caedibacter sp. 38-128 | reverse complement strand
ACACCACTATTGATTGCTTCTTCTAACTTATCTTCATAATGGTGGATACTTTGAGCTAGGGTTTGAGCCCGTTGTTCTAACTGTGGCGCTTCTTCGCCGTTCTCTTTCATTCCTTCCAGCTTTTTATTAACCTGCCAAGCTTCCTTAACGGCTTTCGCATATTCTGCTTCATTTTCTTTATACTCAGCAACTTGGGCTTTTGTCACATGAGGTTCACTTGTTTGACCTTCTGGAAAACTTTGTTCATGGGCCACGCCATGCATCCTGCTGGCTTGATGAGGCATCGCTTCCCGGTTTTCTTCTGTCAGAGTTCCACTGCCTCCATGCCCCCCAGCATAAGCGCCTCCCATCAATAAAAGAGAAGCTAATCGCGTTACTGCATAGATTTTTAATTTTGAATTCCGTTGATTGTATTTTGAGTTCTGTCGTGTTTTCATGACACACCTCCTAAAGTTTGTGATCCCATTGACGATCTTATTCATAGGAAATTTTAAGAAAGTACTCAATTGCATATAACGCATTTGAGAATTGTACTAAATGCATGTAATGAGGAAAAATTTAAATTAACAGAGAGTTATTAAAGACGAATAGTTTTAAAATTCAACTACAATTAGATTTTTATATTTATTTTAAACCTAATTAGTCCCTCTATTTTACATACAGGGAACTTTTATTTAACTTTCCAGTAATTTAATTGAGAAATAAGTAAAGGCAAAGAAAATTTACATAAAAAAATACCCTAGTGAAATTCTAGGGTATTTCTTTAGAGATAATTAAACTTTAAGTTTTAAAAATCATACTCTTGGTATTAAAAAATTGCTTTACGGGCTAATTTCTTAGTGTTTTGTATTCCTCTTTTGTTTAAGCAAAAGTTTGGCAAAATCCGACATCTCTTTTTCATTCGCACGGTTCCAAGCTACCTGTTGTAACATTTTTAATGTTGACTCACTGTAGTCTGCAAGATCAACTTTTTGATCTAATCCGAATTGTATTCTTGCATAACTTTGAAGCTTGCCTTTCTTATGTAATCTCGCCATTGTATCTTCAACTTCTCGTGCTTTAATTCCCATAAAATAGCCCGGAATATTGCCAGGGTTTCCAAAACCTAGTTTTCCTGCATTTTCATTTAGTTGAAGCATTTCTTCAGAGCCTGTTCCAAGAGAAAGCATATTTATTTTTACTTTTCTTCCATGTGCTTTGTAATGGTCCCGAGCATGCTCAAAGGCAATAGCTGCAGGGTTATTATATCCTACACCACCATCAACAGCTAAATATTCTCCAGTTTTCGTCTTTACCGTTTTTGCGGGAAAATACGTAGGAGCAGCACTTGTGGCACGTCCGGCCTCAAGCATAGACACATCTTTTGTTTCCTCATCTTCACTGCTCAATAGTTGGAGAGATCCTGTTTTGCTATTAACAGAAGTAACTGTAACAGGAACCTGGACATCAGAGAGGGTTGCATCCCCGACATATTTTTTAATGACACTTTCAAGCCCTTCAGGATTATACGCTGCTCCCAATAACCCACCAGGATTTGTAATCATATCCCATGTGCTACGACCAAAAATAACTTCACCTTCTTCTACATAGAGATTTAAAACCTCGTTTGCAGTATGGCCACGGGCTAACAGAATTGCAGCCAACCCACCTGTTGAGGTTCCATAAATCCGATCGAAC
>MKUU01000025.1 GCA_001898705.1 Caedibacter sp. 38-128 | reverse complement strand
CTACTTCCATCTGTCAGTCCTTCCTTCAAAATAATCATTACATTATCAGAACTGACACAGTTGATTAAATACTCCCTATCTTTTTCCCCGAATCAAACTTGGTCTGCTGATTTTATGAGTGATGCTTTAGTATGTGGGCGTCGTTTTAGAACATTTAATGTCATTGATGATTTTAACAGAGAAGTCTTAGGCATAGAAATTGATTTAAGTTTACCTTCAAGGAGGGTTGTTCAAACCCTTGATAATATCGGGATGGTACGAGGATACCCATTAAAACTACGTCTGGATAATGGCCCTGAGCTAGTCTCATTAGCTTTGGCTGATTGGGCTGAAAAGCATGGGGTTACTTTAGAATTTATTCAACCTGGAAAGCCCACTCAAAATTCTTACATCGAGCGGTTTAATCGCACCTATCGAGAAGAAGTGTTGGATTTTTATCTCTTTAAAAACCTTAATGAAGTGCGGGAGATTACTGAACAATGGATCAGTCAATACAACAAAGAAAGACCTCATCAGTCGTTAAAAAATATGACACCTGTTGAGTATAGTTTATTTACAAGAAATACGGAAAACTACACGATCCCCTGGTACTAAATTTGGGAGCTTTACACTTGCGCAGAATGTTTATTTTCTATTATATAGTTGAGTGTATAAAGACTATATTTTGCAGTCAAGTATATTTTATCAGTATTTTGCGTTAAATGGTAATTATAGGTTTATAAATTATGAAAATCAGTGACTTAAGTAAGCTAATTTATTTCAAAGAAGCTGCCCAAGTACTCAGTTATACAAAAGCGGGACAAAGACTAAATACTACCCCTTCTAGTGTTCAAAGGGCTGTTAAAGCGCTTGAAGATGATCTTGGACACAAGCTTTTTGTACGCAAATGGAAAGGGTTAGCTTTAACGCCAGAAGGAAAAATGTACCTTGATAGAGTACTTAAAGCCCTTAAAGAATTACAGCTTGCAGAAAAAGAATTAGATGCAAAAAAGCAAACCCCTTTAAACAAATTAAAAATATTAACAACTCTAGGTTTAGCTGCTGACTGGGTCTATAAAATTATCCCTATTATTCAGGAGGCACATCCCTATCTAAAAATTGAAATGTGCACCTCTAATCTCGAAGTTTCGCTAGAATCTGAAGAATTTGATATATACATAGGCCCAAAAACGGAATCTGCAATTAGTTATAGGTGTAAATTTATAACAAATGTTGACTTTAAACTATATGCAAGTAAGCAATACTTGGAAAAATATGGACACCCAAAAAATAAAGCTGAATTAAAGAGGCATAAATTAATAAATTTCTCAGGCTCAAATCTAACTTACTTTGCAGATACAAATGAAATATTTGCTGATTTAGGAGATTATGAAAATTACCATTTAACTGTTGATTTCTATTTGGTTGAGCGACGCCTTGTTCAAAGTAATTTAGGAATTGCCTCTATTGCAAAAGATATAGTTGAGGCTAATTATAAAGAGTTAGTCGATATATTTCCCACTGAAAAGCCTATATCAGTACCAATATATGTTTATCATTTAGCCAAAAATTTGGATGAGCACACCGTACAGATAATATACGATGCGCTCATTCAAGTATCACCTTACCACCGTTAGAAATATTTTAGATTGTTGCGGCACTATGGTTTCGAGAGCTACTTTCTTCATACTTGTTCTCCTACTTAAGTAATCAGCATTACACGTATACCTATATAGATAAATATATAAGTATATGAGTTTATATATATACAATTTTAATAAAAAAATTAATTAAATTTTAACTTTTAGTAAAATAAATAATTAAAATTACAGAATTAAGTAACTATTGCTATAATAAGATTGAGAATTAGAAATATATTTGAATAGTAGGTATAATTATCTTTTTTGGCCATTAATGAATAGAATTTATTATTTAGTAATCTATTCCTGTCTTTTAACTAGTTTGTTGCAGTAGCTTATGAAGCTTTGGTGGAACACTCACGCGCTGCCCATAACCAGCTCCTAAAAAGAATAGAGGGGCAACACTTATTCCATTGATGTTAAGTAAGCTTGAAACTTCAGAATCCTTAAACCAGGCGGTCTCCCAAGTTAGTAACTCTAGAGCTGTTGCAGTTAGTAAAAATGTTTGAGAAACATGACCTGCATCAAGATAGACATCTTTATAGCTTCTCGAGTGACCATACTTATCCCATACCTTATCGAAGTGGCCCACGAGAAAAATGCCGAAACTTATGCCATCTCCAAAAAACTGGCCACATAAGGTATGTTTTAATTTTTCATAAGAGCATGACTCTGCAATCTTGCTTAAATAGTGTCCCTTAACATTATAGTGATAAATACCAGCAGGAATATTTTCTACATTAAATACGAGAACGTAAGCTTCTACAGGATGCAACCCACCCCCTGAAGGGTGAGCTCTACGTATCCCTAAGTTTTTTAAGTTTTTCTGCTTTAATTCTTCCCATTCTCCATGGAGCAGGCCAAAGTTAGCAAATAAAAGTGTGCTAAAATTTTCAATACTAACTTTTTCCCCATTAAAAGAACGTGAGGTCATTCGTAGCTTAATTGCATTTAGAACACTAGAGTGATCTAATTTGTCAATATTGGGTTTAGGTAGAGTTACTTGATCACCATTATAGGACACATATTGATATTCATCTTGATTAGTAACTTCCTTACAGAATTCATAATAGTTTGAAACAAACTCTTCATCAGAGTACTCTTTCCCACCATGAACATCTTGTGTACCAACATGGTAAATTTGACCTAATTCATCCCATTTCCACTCAAAAGGCTCATAAGGTTGCAAGCTTACTAAATTGGCTTCTATTAAATCTTTATCAACTTCTTCAGTTTCCGGAATTATAATCTTCCCTGAACAAGACAGCTCTTTTAGACGATTAAAGTATTTCTCTTCAAGTTCAAATTGAGTATGGTTCTTATAGTTCCAAACAATAGTCCTTCCTTCTTTCAAAAGGAAGAAAATGTAGGGACTTATATATAATTTTGTCATATTCTCAATTTCTTTATACGGTTTGCAATAACAAGCTTTAAATCGTCACGTTTTATAATAAGGCTACCTATTAAAACGAGCAGCCCACCAATTAGCTCTTTGTAGGATGGTAGGTGTTGCCATAAGAGGTAGCCTAAGAAAATGGACCAAATTACAGTGGAATACTCTAAGGGCGATAATTTTACCAATTCTTCTCTTCGATATGCAAAAATCAGGCATTGAAAAGCCATAAAATGAATAAGAGCAATGACTATGAAAAGAGGAATATCAGTTACCTTAAGAACTATATTATCATAAGAAAATAGCCCAGACATTAGAAAACATACAAAAGTATAGCTCGCATATAAAATAAGATTATCTATATGGGAAATCTGTTTGGTTACAACAGAAGCCGATGCATATAAAATGGATGAGAAAAATGCAAAAATAAATCCTAAATTTAAGCTCATATCATTAAAAGGATAAGACATAATCAACCCACCACTAAAACTTAGAGCAATAGGAATAACAACTGAACTTGAAAGCTTTTCTTTCAAGAAAATAGAAGAAAAGATTGAAATAAAGATAGGCGAGGTAAATGACATAAAGCCATAAGAGGACAAAGGGAGGTGCTTCAAGCTGTAGATCGTTAGGAAAAGCGCTCCTGCTGCAAATAAGTTACGTAAAAGGTGTAAACCTTTATCAGGTTTATAGGCAGCGAATCCTTTTTTATATGTGATCCAGAGAGCAAATATAAGAGCTATTGAAGATCTAAAGAAAATAATTTGAGCAGGTGCATATGAATTTGTTAAATACTTCTCTAAAGCTTCGCATAGAGAATAGAGGAACATAGATAAGGCCATTAAAGCGTAGCCAGAAGCTTTTAACTTATCTAGCAAGATATTTTCTCCATTGGAATTCTTATTTTATAAGGAAAACATACAATTTATTAAGTCTTTCAGTATTCAATTAAATTCTCTCAGCCATGTCTATATCTATTATTAAAGCTTAAAAAATTTTTTTCTCAATTGTTTTATAAGTGATTTTTAGAAAATAGCCTATAGCGAAAAAATAAGGTCATAGTCTAAGTAAAGTTTAGGGTAAGATGAATATTTGATTGGGAAAGCTGGTGGGGGTGATGTAAGAATCTTTTAGCCATTTCTGCATGCGTGTGTATTAATCTCCCTATCAACTTCGTCTGTTGATTCACTTGAAGGCTATGGCAGCATCTGCCTTAAGTAGCTTTAGCTTATCAAACAGGATTTCAAATTTGCAAGAGTAAAAGCATCCACGGCCTTTTATTTCTGGAGCTGATTTTTTACACTGCAGCTTACGGAAAGCTTGCTTTATCTAAGCTTACCTTCATTGAACACCTACCTAGATACGCTCAACCAATCCTTGTTTTGCCCGCCTGCTTTTGTTTCTGATCCCTTTTAACACGCCTGTGTGTCTAAACCTTTCATGTCATTCATCTTTCCTTTGTTGGGACTCAACCACTCTCTGACCTTTTGCTTCATGGCTTTAGCTTTGGCGTGTCTTTTTTCAAGCATCTTCCGACGCTAAAGCGACTCCCGAAAAGAAGTTTGAAAAACGCCCCTCATGCCAAGGCTTCTTCAACCCATGAAAGGTCGGAATGGTTTCGACCTCAAACAATGGAGAATCAATATGAAAAAGAATCAACCCACACATACCATCTATCAAGTAATTGAACGCGAAAAAGATACAAAAATCTGGTCAAGAATAGGTGCTGCTTGGATGCATCAGGATGGCGAAGGCTTCAACCTTGTTTTTGACGCTCTTCCCCTTACAGGAAGCGTTGTAGTTCGCAAGAAATCAGCAGAGGACAAAGGGGCATAAGGCCCCTTTTCTCCAAGAAAGGAAAGTGCCATGTTAACAGAGCAACGCATCTTTCACAACCTTGAAGTCATCTCTGCTTTCAAGAATAAGACTGCCTTAGCGGATGTTTTAAAAAATTACACTGGCTGGGGTGGATTACGTGATGAGGTTTATGTCCCAAGCGTGTATCAAGAGCTTAAAAAGTCCTTAAGCGTTGAGGAAATCACAAGCTTAAAGCAAACGCTTAAGAGTGCTTATTATACGCCTGCATTCTTAGTGCAATTTATTTATGATTGGCTCAGTATTTATGGCTTCAAAGGAGGTGCCATCCTTGAGCCTGCTGTTGGGCATGGAGCCTTTATTGAGAATATGCCAAAGTCTATACGTGAGCAAAGTACCATCACCACTATTGAAAAAGATCGCCTTACCAGTGATATAGTGCAAACTCTTTACCCAGATCTCAATCATTATACGATGGGGTTTGAGGAGTATTACACTCAGGATAGCTTTGATCTTATTGTCGGGAATCCGCCCTACGGATCACAGATTGTTGAAGATAAGCATCATGCTGATTTGCAACACCACTGCATCCATCACTATTTCGTTGCCAAGTGTATGCGTTTACTTAAAGAAGGAGGCATCCTTGCTATGGTTTTGCCTTCCTTCTTCCTTGATAACATCAGAGACCATGTGCGCTATATCATCCATCGGGAGGGGGGAAGTCTCCTTGCTGCTTATCGTTTGCCTGATGATATATTTTCAGGGGCAAAGATTACCATCGATATTGTCTTCCTCACTAAAGGAAGAGCAAAGAATAAATGGCTTAAGACAAGAGATATTACGATTGGCTCTATGACAAAGCCGATCAATGAGTATTTTCATTATAATAGCCATCATCTTCTAGGTAATCTAGAAATCATCTCTATATATGAAAGAAAAGGTTTAGTCTGTAAAAGAAGAGGTGATATCCATCAACTTTTTGCTCAAGCCTTAAAAGATAAGGTACAAACACGACTTTCTAAGCTTAGCTCTTCGCTCCTTGGGATCGAACAAGCTATGGAAGAGCTTAAAGCAAAAAAACAGCAACTTTTATCCAGCTATGAAGTGATGCTCGGCCTTGCCAGGTTCTTATGAACCTGGCTCTGTGCCCACGTTTCACGTCTTCTATGGTACTTAGCTGTGCTAGGAATTGTTTAATGTGCATCATGGCGCACCCACTCTTTCAGCTTGGTGTATCTTTTCTTGGCTTGTTGATCTCTCACAGCCATAGCAAGTGCTTTTTTTTGCCCAACAAGGATCACAAGCTGCTTTCCCCGCGTGATGCCAGTGTAAAGAAGGTTCCGCTTAAGCATGGGATAGTGTTGCATCATAAGAGGAATAACAACAGCAGGGTACTCAGAACCTTGGGCTTTGTGGATAGTTGTGGCATAAGCAAGCACGACTTCATCTAGTTCTCCAAAATCATATGAGACGAGTCTTCCTTCATAGTCTACTTTAAGCTCTTGCTCCTCTTGATGGATCTCTCTGATATAGCCAATATCGCCATTGTAGGCATCCTTGTCATAGTTATTGGCAATCTGCATGACTTTATCACCCACGCCATAAATCGAGCCAAAACGCTCAACTCTATTTTGAGCTGGAGGATTTAAGGCCTTCTGAAGTTCTATATTGAGCGATCTTGCCCCAACACCGCCTCTGTTCATAGGACACAAGACTTGAATCTCTAAAATAGGATCAAAGCTAAAAGCTTTAGGGATTCTATTCTTCACAAGCTCAAGGATTTTATCTTTACACTCTTCTGGTGTCTTACTTTCAATAAAATAAAAGTCAGATTTGTCTTCTTTCTGAGCGAAAAGCGGCATCAGTCCTTGGTTAATACGATGAGCATTTGAGATAATCTGGCTTTGAGCAGCTTGGCGGAAGATTTCTGTAAGCCGCGCAACCGTAAAAACTTCTGACTTAATTAAGGCATCTAAAACAGCCCCAGGCCCAACAGAGGGTAATTGATCAATATCTCCCACTAGAATAAGGGCAGCTTGAGGGGGAAGGGCTTTTAAAAGAGAATGCATCAAAGGAACATCCAGCATCGAAACTTCATCCACGACCAGAAGTTGGCACTCAAGAGGTTCTTCCTCATTTTTTTTAAAGTTATTCTTTTCTGGATCGTATTCAAGAAGCCTGTGAATGGTTTTCGCTTCAAATCCTGTAGTTTCTGAGAGTCTCTTGGCGGCGCGTCCCGTGGGGGCAGTGAGAAGGATCTCTAAATGTTTAGCTGCAAGGATTTTTAAAAGGCTTTTAATAAGGGTCGTCTTTCCAACCCCAGGGCCACCTGTAATAATAGATACCTTTGAGTTAAGTATAAGCTTAAGAGCTTCCTTTTGACTTTCCGCTAAAGCAATTGAAAGGCGCTCTTCAACCCAAGGAATAGCTTTGTTAATGTCAAGAGCTCCCCAAGGGGGTTTACCTGAGAAGAGTCTCTTAAGGGATTTAGCAATCAAGGTTTCGGCAAGGTACAAGCCTTTTAAAAACACACAAGCCTCACCTTCAAGAGTGTCACCCACCAATTCTCCTGCCGTTAGTTCTGTCTCAAGAACAGGCTTAACAATATCAGCTGGCACCTCTAAAGTTTGAGCAGTTGAGGTTAAGAGCACTTCTATCGGAAGACCGCAATGCCCTTCATCCATGGTCTCAAGTAAGACATGGCTGATTCCTGCCCTAATTCTTAAAGGGGAGTCCTTGGCAATGCCAACCTTTTGCGCAATTTGATCTGCAGACTTAAAGCCAATGCCTCTGATCTCTCTGGCAAGACAATATGGATCTTCTTTAATAACTCTTATGGCATCCGCACCAAAAATTTTATAGATCCTTACCGCCCTTGCAGTGCTAATACCGTGTTGATACAGAAAGACCATTATCTCTCTAATAATCTTTTGATCATCCCAGGCCCGTGTAATCGTGTTCATACGATACTGGCCAATACCTTCAACATTACGCAATAAATGAGGGGTGGTTTCAATGACCTCAAAGACTTGAGATCCAAAAGCTTTAACAAGCTTTTTAGCATACACAGGGCCAATGCCCTTGATCATTCCTGAAGCAAGATACTTCTCGATTCCTTCTTCCGTGTTAGGCGCTGTTGTGTTGAGGTAATTGGCTTTAAATTGAGGGCCATAGTTTTTATCATTCATCCATGTCCCAGAGGCTTGAATAAACTCGCCCGCTGAGATCATGCTGGCATGTCCTACAACAGTGACAAGGTCCTTTTGCCGCTCTGCTTTAACGCGCAAGACACAATAACCGTTCTCTGTATTATGGTAGGTGACCCGCTCAATAAGGCCGGTCAGAAGGTCAAGCTGAGGAGAGGAAGAAGTAGCACTCATAAATAATCATTCGTTATCTCAGTAAATCAATTAAGTTCCTGTAACCACTTAGGATTCTTACAATTTCTAGAGGGTTGGAATCTTCCTTATAGATAATAAGATAATTATAAACAGGCCAAAAGAGAACAGAATGGTTTGTAAGGTCTTTCCTTTTATGTCCCATGTGAGGATATTCACTAAGCATCCTGCACTTTTCTTCAATAGTGTCTAGAACTTTAACAGCATTTTCAGGACTTTCTTCAGCTATATATTGCCATATTTCTAGTAAATCCTGCCTTGCAACAGGAGAGAAAATAAAGGAAGACATATTAGTGGTTTTTCTTCTTAATTAAAGCTTTAAGTTCCTTAAAGACCTTCTCTCCTTCAATGCTTTGTCCTTCTGATAATTGGTTAAGACCCAGCTCAATTTCTTGATTCAACTTTTGGATTTGTTGTTTGAAAAGGGTGTCTTTCTCAATCAAAAGCCTTAAGGCATCTCGCACCACTTCACTCGCAGAGTTGTAATAACCTTGTTGGACTTTTTGATTGATGAACTCTTCTAAATTTGGGTTCAAGGAAATGTTCATAATGCGCTTTTTTACTTGATTAGCTTTACGATTACTTTACACTTTATAACAAAGATTAGCAATAATTGTTATTCATGCTATCATAAGAGAGTTCTCAAACGCTGCTCCTTAATATATTGCTCTATTATAGCGGCAAGGACGATCTCTTTTTCATTATTGCTTATTGTTTTAGTAAAATTGTCTTGGCTGTTTTCAGTTATTCTTTCTCACTCCTTGAATCTCTACCTATCTCGACCTTTCTTTCATGGCTTTAGCTTTGGCGTGTCCTTTTTCAAGAGGCTTTGCGCCGCCAAGCAGTCTCCCGAAAAGCCTCTTGAAAAACGCCCCTCATGCCAAGGCTTTTTTAATCCATGAAAGGTCGGGATGGTCTCGACCTCAAAGTAGATAAAAAAAATGAAACACAATCAATCAAGCAACAAAAATATTCATGCCATCAAACACCAAAGTAAGAAAAGAGCAATGGCTCAGCCAAAAGTACAACACTATAATCTGGCTACTGTCCTTCAAGACTGGAACATAGAATCAGGCTGCTCATTAGCAAAAGCACTTGAGTATATCTCTAAGAAAGCAAACTCAAGCGAAGAAGAGCGAGTATATCTCAATATCGCTATCTTTGAGCTAGGAGATTGGATTTATCAATATTATGAATTCTTGAGTTCTTTTGAATCTCCCTGCTCAGAACCTGAGGTTTATCATAACGCACTTCCTCAAGAACCTTTCATCAAAGATAAAACTCAGATTAATCCCTTAGAGCTTAGTAAAATCTGGCAATTGTCTTCTCCTTATAAAAGAGCAATTATTCATATTCATAAAGCGCTGCTTTTAACAGATATAGAGTACCTTGCTCACCTCAAGACAGCTCAACGGTATCTTTGTCGTCACTTTGGGAAAGTTCGTGAAAAGATTCACTCAGCTAAGCAATAAAATTCTCAGGGGTTTCGGCCTCTGTTTATTTTTTCAAACTGCTATCTTTAGCAAATCCTACCCTTCCCTTAAGAGTCAGATAGCTATGGGGATATTCATCTGTTTCTTTAAGCAAGGACCTTAATTCTAAGAGAGCACCAAAGAGGGCATGCACCTGATCTTTACATTCAACATCTTTCTGAAGATCAGTGCCGAGATCAATTGAAAATTCATTCAAGAGCCCTGCTTTCTCGATTAAGCCCCCAAGCATTATGAGTGTTCTCGTTCTTGCTTTGCGACGCACAGAGTTAATAAATGTAATTTGAGATTCTTCCTTTCTTTTTAACCGCTGAATGGCTAGCTCAATGCGCTTAATTTGTTTGTGATGTGACTTGAGAAGAGCGAAAGGAAGTTGCCTTTTGTAGCCACATCTCTTTCAGCTTTTGAGACTTATTTTCCCAGGCATGAGAGACAAGCCCTACACTTAGTTCAAGGGAGTATTCTTCTCCAAGAATCTGATGGACCCTCTTATACAATTTGAGGGCTTCCTGCGTTATAAGTTCACCTTCTTTTTTCTTAAGAAGCTCAATTTTTTTTCTAACCACATTAATATTATCCATACGTATTCTTCTCCTAAAATCTATGGTGTTCTTTCTTGCCAAAAGGGAGAGTTCATCTCCCTTTAAAATCCCACTTTTTCCTTTGTTGTAAGCAGTTATAAGCATATACTAGATATAACAAAACGGCAAGTCTTGGCGGCAAATTTTATACGACAAGCGCGCAGATATGTTGCAATAAAATTGCAACACTCCGCTACGGTGCATGCACCGTGCGCCTTGAGGCGCATAGAGAACAGTCATTTGAAATAATGACCAAGGCAAAGTTTAGCCAACAGCCTTGAAC
>MKUU01000024.1 GCA_001898705.1 Caedibacter sp. 38-128 | reverse complement strand
CATATTATTGATGATCACCAAGCCTCATCTTCAGCTTCTACTTCATATTTTCTCAAAACACTCCCCAATGACATCCTGGCCCACATCCTGACCTATGTCTCAGGACCTTCTCTTCATTGTTTATGGGAAATAGGAAATAAGACGATGCAGCAACACTTAACCAAAAACGTCCAAGCCTTCGATAGAGGAAAGTACCTTGATCCCTGGAAAGTGTTCTTCCCTCAGATAAACCTAGTTTCTACCAATTTCTTAATGGGCACAACTTCTCGATTTCCCAACATTAGAGAGCTTAATGTATCCTACGATTGGTTTAGCTGTGGTATTCTACCCAATGAAATTATTTCATTAACACAATTAAGAGTACTATCCATAGGTAATTGCAACTTAACAACATTGCCTGATAACCTCCCTAAACTCTCGAGTCTTACTACACTAAATGCATACGGCAATAAGTTTACAGGGAATTTTCTAGGGCTCCTTCTTCCTTTATTAAAATTAAATCGTCTAAAAATAGTAAA
This sequence comes from Caedibacter sp. 38-128, assembly GCA_001898705.1. Classification (GTDB taxonomy): domain Bacteria; phylum Pseudomonadota; class Alphaproteobacteria; order Caedimonadales; family Caedimonadaceae; genus Paracaedimonas. The sequence continues at coordinate 20,103 of MKUU01000024.1, read as the reverse complement.
AACAGGAGAGATGGGCTTGAAAAAATCTAATTTACCAGAGGAACTCTATTCATACGCCCATATCATTAAAGACGTTGATTGGGACAATTAACAAATTTTTCTAAGGATATAGAACCACTTGTTTGATAAGTTTTTGATAACTTTATCTAAAACAGAATTCCATACTCCCTTAATGACTTAAAAAACTTGCCTCCTACTTTAGATCACTTCATTTTTCGCGCTTTTTCCGAGGGCAAAAATAGCGTACTATCTCCTTGCATTAAAAAATATAAGATCGTAAAAAATACCTAAAATGAAGTGGACTCTTAATGCATAGCTTATTAAATAACTACCTCCCCATTTTTGTTTTTATTGGCGTTGCTTTTGCTTTTTCGCTTGTAATTGTCGGCTTAACCTTTCTTAGAGCCCCTTATAATCCTACAGCAGAAAAACAATCACCTTATGAGTGCGGCTTTGAGCCTTTTTCTTCGTCACGTATCCGCTTTGATGTTCGTTTTTATCTTGTCGCCATCTTGTTCATTATTTTTGATCTTGAAGTTGTGTTTCTTTTTCCCTGGGCCGTTAGCTTGGGAGAAATTGGCTTATTAGGATTTTGGTCCATGATGTTTTTCTTGAGTGTCCTTACAATTGGTTTTATTTATGAATGGAGAAAAGGAGCTTTAGAATGGGAGTAGTCCCCCCTGAGCAACACCCTACCAATGACCTTATGGCAGCGATTCATAATCAGGTTCAAGACCGAGGGTTTGTCTTAACATCACTTGATGATTTAGTAGCGTGGGCCCGATCTAGCTCACTTTGGCCTGTCACTTTTGGCCTTGCCTGCTGTGCTGTTGAAATGATGCAAACGGCGGCAAGCCGCTATGACTTAGACCGCTTTGGTCTATTTTTTCGCCCGAGTCCACGCCAATCAGATATTATGATCGTTGCCGGCACGCTGACAAATAAGATGGCTCCCGTACTTCGGAAAGTTTATGATCAAATGCCAGATCCGAAATGGGTTATATCGATGGGTTCATGCGCAAATGGTGGGGGGTATTACCACTATTCCTATTCGGTTGTAAGAGGATGCGATCGGATTATTCCCGTTGATATTTACGTACCTGGGTGCCCTCCAACAGCTGAAGCATTATTGTACGGCATTCTACAGCTTCGCAATAAAATTCGCGGCAAGAAAACAATTATAAGAGCCTAATGTAAATGGATGATCAGTTAGCCCACCTCAGTGAAAAAATAAAAAAAGCTTTAAAAGAAGATTTAATTTCTTTTTCCATTGAAAAAGGCGAGCTGACTTTGCAAGTTAAGCGTCATACAATTGTCAAAATACTCGTCTACCTGCGCGATCATAAGGATTTCTTATTTAAACAACTCATTGATCTTTGCGGTGTTGATTACCCTCACCATCCCGAGCGTTTCGAAGTCGTCTACCACCTTTTAAGTCTTAAGCATAATTGTCGAGTACGGCTTAAGCTTACCACTGATGAAACAACTGCCGTTCCTTCTGTGACAAGTGTTTACAGCGCTGCTAATTGGTTTGAACGTGAAGCCTGGGATATGTATGGCATTAAATTTGAAAACCATCCTGATTTAAGAAGACTTTTGACAGATTATAATTTTGAAGGTCACCCCCTTCGCAAAGATTTTCCTTTAACAGGATTTGTTGAAGTAAGATATGATGATGATCAAGAGAGAGTCGTTTATGAATCGCTTAAGCTTCCTCAAGCGTATCGTAATTTTGATTTTTTAAGCCCTTGGGAGGGTGAGTCTTCTGTTCTTCCTGGAGACGAAAAAGCGTTTACTAAGAAAATTTAATAATGGTAGATTCAAATAACTCACAAACATACACCTTAAACTTTGGGCCTCAGCATCCTGCCGCCCACGGCGTTTTGCGTTTGATTCTTGAATTAGATGGCGAAATTGTTGAACGAGCAGATCCACATATCGGATTTTTACACCGTGGAACAGAGAAGCTTATTGAACATAAAACTTATCTTCAAGCTCTCCCTTATTTTGATCGCCTTGATTATGTGGCCCCTCTTAACCAAGAACATGCTTTTGCACTCGCTATAGAAACGCTTTTAGATATCGAGGTTCCTTTACGGGGACAATATATACGTGTCCTTTTTTGTGAAGTGGGGCGCCTTTTAAATCATCTCCTTAACATTACAACTTTTGCAATGGATATAGGAGCCGTAACTCCTTTCTTGATCGGCTTTGAAGAACGCGAAAAATTAATGGAATTTTATGAGCGGGCAAGTGGTGCACGCTTGCATGCAAACTATTTTCGCCCAGGAGGCGTCCACCAAGATCTTCCAGCAGGACTTCTTGAGGATATTTTTATCTTTATAGAACATTTTCCAAAAGTTCTTGATAATCTTGAAGGCTTGCTAACAGAAAATCGTATTTTTAAGCAAAGAACTGTGGATATTGGGATTGTCTCAGCAGAGCAAGCCCTTGATTGGGGCTTCACGGGCCCTATGCTGCGTGCTTCAAATGTTGCTTGGGACCTAAGGCGAACTCAGCCCTATGATGTTTATGATCGGATGGACTTTCATATCCCCGTTGGGAAACATGGCGATTGCTATGATCGTTACTTAGTACGCATGTACGAAATGCGTGAAAGCCTTAAAATTATTGCACAATGTTTGGAACAAATGCCTGAAGGGCCTGTTATGACAAGCGATAGGAAAGTCGCCCCCCCACCTCGGTCTGAGATGAAAACCTCCATGGAAGCAATGATCCATCATTTCAAACTGTACACTGAAGGATATCATGTTCCAAAAGGAGAAATTTATAAAGCCGTAGAAGCTCCCAAAGGAGAATTTGGTGTCTATTTAATCGCGGATGGCACAAACAAGCCGTATCGGTGTAAAATTAGACCTCCTAGTTATCTTTTTCTGCAAGGGACTGATTTTATGACACGAGGCCACATGATTGCCGATGTTGCAGCCATTGTTGGTTCTATGGATATTGTTTTTGGAGAAATCGACCGGTGAAACGCACTTTAACCTCTCAAGGTAAGCCTTTTACCTTTTCCTCTCAAAATCAGAAGAAAGTTAGTGAAATTATTGCGCAATATCCCGTGACGCGACAAGCAAGCGCTATCTTACCTCTTTTGGACCTTGCACAACGCCAAGCTGAAGGGTGGCTTCCTCAGGAAGCAATAGAACATGTTGCCGAGCTTTTAAAAATATCGCCTATTCGTGCTTACGAAATTGCAACCTTCTATACGATGTTTAATTTATCTCCTCGCGGGAAATATCTTCTTCAAGTCTGCACAACAACATCCTGCCAACTTGTAGGAAGTGGTGAGATTTTAAAGGCATGCAATAAAACTGCCGATGTTATCCAAGGAGAAACTTCCAAGGATGGTCTTTTTACTGTTGTCGAAGTTGAGTGTTTAGGGGCCTGCGTTAATGCTCCTGTCGTACAAATTAATGATGACTATTTTGAAGATTTGAACGCTGAACGCATGCTTAACATTTTAAATGACCTAAAACTTGGAAAGCAAATAAAGCCAGGCTCAACAATAGGTCGTCAATGCTCGGCTCCCTATGAAGATCCTCACCATGAAAAAGAAGATGCATAATGTTATCCACTAAAGACCGTATTTTTCAGAATCTTTATGGCCAAAAAGGATGGCAACTTGAGCCTGCTCGTGCACGAGGAGATTGGGAACAAACTCGCGATTTTATCCAAAAAGGACCCGAATGGATTATTTCTGAGGTCACCCTCTCAGGATTAAGAGGGCGAGGGGGGGCAGGCTTTCCAACAGGCCGAAAATGGTCCTTCATGCCAAAGGCTGATAAATTACCCCACTATTTAGTTATCAATGCCGATGAAAGTGAACCAGGCACTTGTAAAGATCGCGACATTATCAGAAATGAACCGCACAAACTTATTGAAGGTGCACTGCTCGCAGGTTTTGCAATCCAGGCTCATACAGCCTATATTTACATCCGTGGTGAATTTTATCGTGAAGCTGAACGACTTCAAAGTGCGATTGATGAAGCTTATAAAGCGGGGCTTTTAGGAAAAAACGCTGCCAATTCGGGCTGGGATTTTGATCTTTATTTGCATCGTGGCGCTGGAGCCTATATTTGTGGAGAAGAAACAGCGCTCCTCGAAAGTTTAGAAGGCCGCAAAGGAATGCCACGTTTAAAGCCACCTTTCCCAGCCTTAATAGGTCTCTATGGGTGCCCGACAATTATCAATAACGTCGAGACAATTGCCGTGGTTCCAGAGATTTTGCGACGAGGCGGACAATGGTTTGCCTCACTTGGGAAACCAGGAAATACAGGCACAAAGATTTTTTGTATCTCGGGTCATGTTAATAAAGCATGTAATGTTGAAGAAGCCTTAGGAATCCCTCTTAAAACGCTCATTGAAACTTATGCCGGAGGTGTACGAGGTGGGTGGGATAATCTTCTCGCGATTATTCCAGGCGGCTCTTCTGTGTCATTACTTCCTAAACACATCTGTGATGAGATAACTATGGATTATGATGCCTTGAAAGAAGTGCAAAGTGGTCTAGGAACAGCCGGCATTATTGTCATGGATAAATCCACTGATATTGTTCTTGCTATTGCAAGGCTTGCGAAATTTTATATGCACGAGAGCTGTGGACAATGTACGCCTTGTCGAGAAGGAACGGGTTGGATGTGGCGCATTCTCACAAAGTTAGCCCATGGTGAAGGAACAATACGGGATATTGATCTCTTAGAAGAAGTCACTTACCAAATCGAAGGGAAAACAATTTGCGCCCTGGGTGATGCCGCTGCGTGGCCAGTACAAGGCTTGATCCGCCATTTTCGCCCTGAATTAGAACGCCGGGTAAATCAAATGATTGCCACAGATATTTAAATTGAGAAATTGATGGTTTTTAAGGAACAAAGTAAGTAAATGCCAAAGTTAACAATTAACAGCCAACCTATTGAAGTCCCTGAAGATACAACGGTTCTTCAAGCAGCTCAGCTCCTTGGGATTGAAATCCCCGTTTTTTGTTATCATTCTCGCCTTCCTATCGCTGGAAATTGTAGAATGTGCTTAGTGCAAGTTGGTGAAAGTACAAAGCCAATTGCGAGCTGTGCTATGCCTGTCACTGAAGGGATGGTTATTCAGACAAATACTCCTCTTATTCAAAAAACACGCAAATCAATATTAGAGTTCTTGCTGATAAATCATCCTCTTGATTGCCCAATCTGTGACCAGGGTGGCGAGTGTGACCTTCAGGATATTACGATGGCCTATGGGCCTTCAACAACTCGTTTTCAAGAAAATAAACGAGCCATTCAAGACAAATACATGGGTCCTCTTATTCAAACAGCTATGACACGTTGCATTCATTGTACACGTTGCGTCCGCTTTGCGACTGAAATTGCTGGGGTTCCAGAATTAGGCGCCATTGGACGCGGTGAAGATATGGAAATCACAAGCTATCTTGACCAAGCAATCACTTCTGAACTTTCTGGCAATATGATCGATCTTTGTCCCGTTGGTGCTCTCACATCTAAACCTTATGCTTTCAAAGGACGCCCTTGGGATCTGACCACAACTGAATCCATCGATGTTTTTGATGCTGTTGGTAGCAATATTCGCATTGATACCTATAAAACCCAGGTTATTCGCATTCTACCTCGATTACATGAAGATATTAATGAAGAATGGATTTCTGACAAAACGCGCTTTGCATGTGATGGTTTAAGTCGTCAACGTCTCGATCAACCATATATTCGCAAGGATGGAAAACTCATTCCAACAAGCTGGGATGAAGCTTTAAAAACCATCCGATTAAAACTCGAAAATGTTCCTGGCCAAAAAATAGCTGCCCTTGCAGGAGATCTTATCGACTGTGAGGCTATGCTTGCTTTAAAAGACCTTATGCATGCCTTAGGATCCCCTCATCTTGATTGTCGCCAAGATGGTGCTCAATTAGAAGGAAAAGTCAGAGTAGAGTATTTGTTTAATACAACAATTGCAGGCATTGAACAGAGTGACTTCTGCTTGATTATTCAGTCACAGTTACGTGCTGAAGCCCCTCTCATTCATGCACGTCTTCGCAAACGCTATCTCCAAGGCAATTTTAAGGTTGCTTATCTAGGCGGAGCATTACCCAATAATCACAATTTTAGCTTTGACTATGATAACTATGGGCAAGACCCAAATCTGCTTGATGCGATTCTGCAGGGCCATCACCCTCTTAGCCAAGCGCTCAAAGAAGCTAAATTTCCAATGATTATCCTTGGGCAAGAAGCTTTAGCGCGCCAGGATGGTGCGCATCTTCTCGCAAAAATTAAGTCTCTGGCAGAGAAATTTAACATGGTGCGTCCTGATTGGAATGGCTTTAATGTTTTACATAAAGCTGCAGCTCGTGTAGGTGGCTTAGATGTTGGATTTACGCCTGGCACCCATGGACTTGATAAAAATAATATTTTAGTTGCTGCCGTTAAAGGAGATATAGAGGTTATTTATCTCTTAGGCGCAGATGAGATCGATATGAATCAGCTTGGTCAAGCCTTTGTTATTTACCAGGGCCATCATGGAGATTCAGGCGCCCATCGCGCCGACGTTATTTTGCCCGGTGCAGCTTATACAGAGAAGCAAGCAACATACGTGAATACTGAAGGTCGGGTTCAACGAACCTACCCCGCTCTTTTACCTCCTGGTGAGGCTAAAGAAGATTGGAAAATCATCCGTGCTCTTTCTCAAGTTTTAGGTAAGACTCTTCCCTATAATAATTTAGAAGAGATTCGGGAGCATCTCATTCACGTAAATCCTGTTTTCAGTTCGCTCGATAAAATTCAACCAGCAACCTGGGACAATTTTGGCGTAGAAGGAAACCTTTCAAAGATGCCTTTCAATTCTTTTAAATTTGAATTTTACATGACTGATTCCATCAGTCGACACTCTCCGACTATGGCAACGTGTATCGAAACACTTGAAAAGGAGGCTTCTTAAAAATGGTCGACCTTTGGTTTCAATACTTTCTCCCACTTTTAGAGATAATTGGACACATTATCTTGATTGTTTTGCCATTGATTGTGTGTGTCGCCTATCTTACGTATGCTGAACGTCGTGTTATGGCGGCCATGCAAATGCGCATTGGCCCCAATACAGTTGGTCCTTTTGGGCTTCTTCAACCAATTGCCGATGCCATAAAACTTCTCCACAAGGAACCAATTATCCCAGCAAAAGCAAATTTATTTCTTTTTCTTTTTGCGCCTGTTCTCACATTTAGTCTCTCTATGCTTGCATGGGCAGTAATCCCTTTTAATGAAAATTGGGTATTGGCAGATATTAATGTCGGAATACTTTACTTGTTCGCCATCTCTTCTTTAGGCGTTTATGGAATTATTATTGCGGGGTGGGCGAGTAATTCCAGATACCCCTTTCTTGGAGCTCTCAGGTCTGCCGCTCAAATGATTTCTTATGAAGTTTCAATCGGTTTCGTGATTGTCACGATTCTTCTTTGTACAGGCTCTCTTAACTTGAAAGAAATTGTAGCAGCTCAAAAACAACATTGGTTTGCGCTTACTTTATTTCCCATGTTTGTCATCTTTTTTATTTCATCTTTAGCAGAAACAAACCGCGCTCCTTTCGATCTTCCCGAAGCAGAAGCTGAATTAGTTGCTGGCTTTAATGTTGAATACTCTTCTATCTTCTTTGCCTTATTCTTTTTAGGAGAATATGCAAATATGATCCTCATGAGTGCTATGGCATCTCTCTTATTCTTAGGAGGTTGGCTTCCACCTTTTGATATCCCTCCTTTCACATACATTCCAGGATTTATCTGGTTTGCAGTTAAAATCTCTTTCATGTTATTCTTATTTTTATGGATACGCGCAACGCTTCCTCGTTATCGTTATGACCAGCTCATGCGACTTGGCTGGAAGGTTTTCCTTCCTATTAGCCTAGGGATGGTAGTGATTGTTTCTAGCGTTCTTGTTTATTTTGATAAACTACCAAAAAGTGGAAGTTAAATGCTTGCTCGATTGATTGGATTTCTTAAAACTTTTGCTCTTTATGATATTCTATCGGGGCTTTTAATAACGCTTCGCTATTTTTTTAAACCCAAAGTTACCATTCATTATCCTTACGAAAAAGGCTTAGTGAGTCCCCGTATGCGTGGCGAACATGCTCTCCGCCGATACCCTCATGGCGAAGAACGCTGTATTGCTTGTAAACTTTGTGAAGCTGTATGCCCTGCGCAAGCAATTACGATCGATGCTGAACCCCGTCATGATGGTTCCCGTCGGACTTATCGTTATGATATTGATATGACAAAATGTATTTATTGTGGCCTTTGTCAAGAAGCTTGCCCTGTTGATGCTATCGTCGAGGGACCTAATTTTGAATTTGCAACTTTTAGCCGTGAAGAACTTTTTTACAATAAAGAAAAACTTCTCGAGAATGGGGCTCAATGGGAAAGCCTTCTCGCAGAAAATATTAAACTAGACGCCCCTTATCGATAAGCACATTCATTTCTAATGGCGTCAAAAGAAAAGAGACGTAATGCTCGCTTGACTGCTCTAAAAATTTTCGTCATTTTAAGCTTATCTTTTATCGACTATGGAATTCTCAATGCAACCTCTTGCACTCTCATCGACAAGATATATGTGGTGCATGCTATTGACAATTGGCATGCTCGTTTTCTTACTGAATATTGATTATACAGCCGTCAATCTTGCGCTATTGCCAATTTCAGAAGAAATCAATTGTGATCTTAACAGCTTACAATGGCTTCTCAGCGGGTATGTTCTTACTTGGGGAGCTGTTGTTGTGCCTGCTGGGCGCCTTGCAGATCTGTATGGACGAAAAAATGTCCTTATAGCAGGACTAACACTCTTTATACTTGGGTCTATTTTAACGGGCGCTTTCAATCACATTAATCTCCTGATTGGAGGGCGGATTTTGCAGGGTATTGGAGCTGCTGTTTTCACAGCCCCAGGAATGAGTCTTATTTTTACCTCTGCACCTCCTTCTCAACAAGGTTTAGCCATGGGGGTCATTAGTAGTTTAGCTGGTTTTGGTTTGGCAACGGGGCCAACGTTTGCAGGCTGGATTATCAAATCTTTTGGGTGGCGCTGGATTTTTTATATCAATATTCCACTTAGTCTTCTTGTTATTTTTGTCATTTTTCACCTTACGCCTAAAGATGAAACTTCATCTTTTTCTCTCAAAATTGATAAAGGAAGTGCCCTATTTTTAACTTGCGGCCTTGGAAGCTTCATGTTTGCCTTAAATCAAATTGAAGTGTGGGGTGTACAAGGTTTTTGGTTTTGGGGGTTATTAGGGCTAGGATGCGCCCTCCTCATTATTTTTGCCCTGAGAGATAAAAATTCACCTTTTCAGACCTTTCCTTATACCCTTTTGAGGAATAAAGCTTTTATGAGTACGGGAGGGGCCATTTTTGGAACAGCGTACTGCTTTTCTCTTATCTTAATTATGATTGCTTTATATCTTCAAAACACACTAAAAATGAGCAGCTTAGAAACAGGCTACATTTTTTTAGCAATGACACTGTCCGTGGGACTTCTTTCGCCTATTAGTGGGAAGCTTGTTGATCTTATTGACATCCGCATTCCCCTTATGAGTGCTTTTATCTTATTGTTTAGTGCTCTCTTATTGATGAGCTTTTTCTCAGAAACAACTTCAATGGTTTTTATATTGAGCGCACTTTTCTTAGCAGGGCTTGGAATTGGTTTCAATTTCCCGGCTATGAATACGGCGATGTTCCGCACGATTGAACCCGCAGATATTAATACAGGCTCAGCTGTTTTTGTCATGTGTGCCATGCTCGGAAATACCCTCGCAATTATTGTCTCAACGAATCTCATTGTTATGTTGGGACGAAGCGAGTTAACTACTTTGCTTAGTCAACACAATATTGTGCTAACACCCCTTGAATATGAACAAGTTATAAGCATTATTAATAAAGTTGAGCATACGGCCCAGCAGCTAAGTGGTTTTGCCGAAGATAAAATTCCTCACCTTTTACACCTGATAGATCTGGCTTTTTTAAATGGACTCAGGATGACAATGTGGATTGGGATGGGACTCACCCTTTTATCCACCATCCTTGTCTGCAAATTTTTAAAATTAAAAGCGACCACCCCATCCGCTCAGCATATGACCTCCCATTTTTGAAATAAACAATGGAAATTGTTGACGATATTAAAAGAGCATATTAGGGTCAAAAGCAGTCTCTTAAGCCGAAGTAGCTCAGTTGGTAGAGCAACTGATTCGTAATCAGTAGGTCGGGTGTTCGATTCACCTCTTCGGCACCAGTAAATTTTAGGCTTCTTGTTTAATTATTAAAATCGCATAATAACGTCGTCTAATTTAATCTTATAGAATTTAGAATACTCGTACATAATTTTACCTTATTCAAATCATTTACGCTCTAACTTCTCTTATTAAAACTTTACCTATCCTTTTGCCGTTCACTTCGAAAATTTTAAATTCAAATCCGTTCCAACTAATGCTCTCTTCAACATTAGGGATTTTTCCAAATTGCATAAGAAGAAATCCTGCAAGAGTATTAAAATCTATATCTGGAAAGGCACGAATAATATTTACTTTAAGAAGTTCCTCAATTTCATCTATAGGTGTTAAACCATCGCATAGCCAAGAACCATCTTTATGCTGAATAACATTAAAGGGTATATTGTCTCCTAGTTCAGTCACTTCTCCTGTAAGAGTTTCAAAGAGGTCCACAAGAGTTATAATTCCTTGCATAGCACCATACTCATTAATTACAATACCAAAATGAGATTTACTTTTTTTGAATTGTTCAAGAATCTCAGAACCAATTGCTGCTTCTCTAACACAAGGTACTTCCTTAATTAAAGAACGCAAATCAAAGGGTTCTCCTTTTATTTGCTGAGTTAAGATATCTTTAGTATCAATAATACCCTTAATATCATCCATATTTTTTTCAAATACTGGATAATAACGATGGGAATGTAATAATATTTTAGCTTTGTTAGTCTCTAAATCATCTTTTAAATTGAGACCTATAATTTTCAGACGCGGGGTCATCATAATACTCGCATCACGGTCGCCAAACTTTAAAACTCGATGAAAAAGACGGTGCTCAAATGGATCTATAGTCCCCCCTTCAAGTCCTTGCTCTAACAATTGATGAATCTCTTCTTCTGTCACATGAGACTCTTTAATCTCTTTTTGGCGAAGTAATCTTAATAAAATCTTGGTTGAAAAATCTAATATAATGACGAAAGGATGTGTTATTTTAGAGAAAACATTAATCATTGGGGAAAATAAGGAAGCAATTTTTTCAGGATTTGAAAGAGCAAGTCTTTTTGGAACTAATTCTCCTATTATAAGCGATATATAAGTTAGTATTAAGATAATTATAGTAAAGGCAATTGGTTCGCCATATCCATAAATCCATTGAAATTTATTAAGCCAAATACCAAGAGGCTCTGCAAACCTTTGCCCACTAAAGGCTCCAGAAATAATTCCTATAATAGTAATTCCAATCTGGATTGTAGAAAGAAAGTGGCCAGGATTATCTATGAGATGATGTGCAACTTTTGCTCCCTTACTTTTTTTTGCCATATGCATTATTTTATTTCGATTTGATGAAACAATTGCAAACTCCGCCATTGCCAGAATACCATTTGCAATGATTAACAAAAAAATGATGCTGAGATCCAAGTAATACATAATTACCCTCATTTTAAGCTTCTAATGAAGCTATTAAACTTAAAAAACGTAAAGATAACTTTAAAAAAATAATGAAGAAAAATTTATGAGTACTTGGTTAAGCTATTTTAAGCTTAAGGGCTCTGTTTGACTTACTCTACCCTATCTAAGTAACACTTCTAGAAATTATAAAGGAGATATCTGTACTTAACGTTGACAATAAATGTAATGTTTACAGTCACACAAGAATTGATTGGCTCCCCGGGACGGGCTCGAACCGCCGACCCAGTGATTAACAGTCACCTTCTTATTATATATACCTGTATCTATGGATATATATAAGCCTTTATATTAAAATAATAATTTTAAAACATTAGCTGTTTTTATTCTATATAATAAGGGTTGATTTCTATTTGTATTGGTGACAATTTGGTGACAATTAGTTTATGGTATGGTAGCTTCAATTCAGGAGAAAATTAATATGCCTAAACTTACAAAACGATTTATTGAATCAATTAACCCCCCCACTTCATCAACCATAAAGTATTGGGATACGGAAATTAAGGGTTTTGGAGTAGTTGTTCTACCAAGTGGACGACGGACGTATTGTATACAATATAGAAACTCAGAAGGCATCCAGAAAAGGCTAAAAATCGGTATTCATGGTCAAATTTCTTCTGAAGAAGCTAGGACCTTAGCAAAAAAGAAATTAGGTGAAATTGCACATGGCGAAGATCCATCAGAGAAGAAAAAGCTTCTTTCTAAGCTCCCAACTATGAAGGATCTTGCAGCTGAGTATCTAGAGAAGCATGTTTTCCGAAAAAGGCTGGTTAGCCAGCAAAAAGATAATTTTTTGATAAAGCGTTTTATTCTACCAAATCTTGCACAAAAGAAAGTATCTAATATAAGTTTTCATGATATTCAAAGCCTGCATCTTGCATTAAAAGAAACGCCTTATCAAGCAAATCGAGTTGTAGCTTTGTTATCAAAGATGTTCTCATTAGCTGTTGCGTGGAGCTGGTGCAGTGATAACCCTGTTAGAGGAATACAAAAATATCAGGAAGAGAAAAGGGATAGATGGCTAAATGAAGAAGAATTGAAACGGCTGTGGGCTGTGTTAGAAAAGTATAACCATCATCTCACAACCCACATTTTTAAATTGCTGCTTCTTACAGGAGCAAGAAAGGGAGAACTGCTTCAAGCAACTTGGGACCAATTTGACCTTGAGAAGGGTATCTGGACAAAGCCTTCTCATTTAACAAAGCAGAAAAAGAAAGAACATCTACCCCTTTCAGAAAATGCTATTAACGTTCTGAATGAGCTTAAGGAATTTAGGAAAGAAAACTCGCCATACCTTTTTCCTAGCAAGATTGAGGGGCAGCATCTGCAAGAAATTAAAACTTTTTGGAAAAAAGTTATAAAAGAAGCAAAGCTTGAGAATGTGCGTATTCATGATCTTCGTCACACCCATGCTTCACATCTGGTATCTAGCGGCTTGAGTCTTAGTATAGTGGGTAAACTTTTAGGTCATACACAAGCGGCAACAACTCACCGCTATGCTCATTTAGCAGATGAACCCTTAAGGAAAGCAACGGGACTATTTGGGGACAAGCTTAAGAAGCTCACCTCAAAGGAGCTGCCTAGCTCATAATAGGAAAAGAAAATCTGGTTTGTTAATCAATCAGAACCATTTTAATTATCAGTTATAGGCGTATGCAATATTTACATATAAAAGTATCTCTCTTATTATAGGAGATATTCCTTTATTTATTCTTCTTGCAATAATACATTTCTTAGCGTTCCAGTGTTTTATAATGGCTTGCCGTAAAGAAGACCTTGTACGCTTATCCCCTTTAGAATATTCAACAGTTGTATGGTGGAGTTACCCCCGTCAGACCGGACACGATAAGATAGCTCCTAAGTGATAGGAGAAATACTAGTACTATGCCTAGTTCTAAAATTGATACAGTTCATGTGATAACCTCGGTTCAACGTTGACGGCGTTGGAGTGTTTTGGAGAAGAAATCTATTGTTGAAGAGACCTATGAGGCTGGTAAGAGCGTTTCTTATGTTGCTCGTAAACATGGGGTTGCAGCTTCCCAAGTCTTTATGTGGCGCCGTAAGATGGGAGAAGGGGCACTTGTGGGCATAAAGAGCGAAGAAACCGTTGTTCCTCAGACTAAGTATAAGCAAGCCCTTGATCGGATTAAGCGGCTAGAACGTTTGCTTGGACAAAAAACCGAGGAAGTAGAGATTCTGAAAGAAGCTATCAAGATTAGTCGCGAAAAAAAATTTATCTGGCACAAACCATTGCCAGAATCAGGAGATTCCCAATGAAGAAGGTTTGCCAAGTGATGGAAGTTTCCCGATCCAATGTTTATGAGCAGTTAACTAAGGATCAAACAGCTCGTAAAAAGAAACGGGATAACTCAAGAGATGGAGAAATCCTTTTTGTGACCGCCAACTAACGGACGAAAGGCCCACTTATGGATATCGGCGGATTACAGCTTTGCTCAGGAAAAGGTTAAATCAAGCGATTAATGTCAAGAGAGTCTATCGTTTGATGAAGGAAAATGGTTTACTTTTGCAAAAATATGGTAATAAGCCAACTCGCGTTCATGACAGTAAAGTCATTACCTTGAAGAGTAACCTGAGGTGGTGTTCTGACCATTTTAGTATTCAATGTTGGCATGGGGACCAGGTGCATGTTGCCTTTGTTCTTGATTGCCATGCCCGAGAAGCGATCTCCAGGGTTGCTTCTAACAAAGATGTTGATGGTCAAATGATCAGAGACTTGATGACAGAATGCATGGAAATCAGGTTCCCTTTGCACAACTATATTCCTCACAAATTGCAATGGCTTAGTGATAATGGTCCAGCTTACGTAGCCAGGCAAACCATTAGCTTCGGCCGCTCTCTTGGCTTTGAGATGTGAACAACAGCTCCTTATAGTCCAGAGAGTAATGGTATGGCAGAAGCCTTTGTGAAAACCTTCAAGAGAGACTATGTTTATGTGGCTGACTTAAGCTCAGGGGAAAAAGTAATCGAGCAGCTTCCAGGATGGTTCGATTATTACAATAACAATGCACCCCATAAAGGGTTAAAGATGTTCTCGCCAAGGGAGTTTTTAAGGTCTTCCATGGAAGACCTTAAAAAGGTAGGGTGTAACTAACTGAGCTAATCTACTTGTTCGGTCTTAATAGGGAGCACTCCAGCCACCTATATACCCTTAGTTTTAACTTCATTAAGCTTTTGTATTAGTTCTGGTAAGCCCATACACCAGTAGTATTTCCTTGTTTACGAGGTGGCGCGCTCAACTCAACTGTATCATAAGTGAGTCCTTGGCTTGGTGCTGCACTTAAATCAAGGGTATCGTAACTAAGTAATGAACGTGTTTCATCAGGTGATGATTTATATACTTCTTGAAGGACATTGTAGAACGGCATTTCTGCCCCATAAAGAGCTGAAGAACTTTGTTCAGAAATATTGCTTGAAACTGAAGTAAAATAGGCATTTGGTTTATTGCGTTTAACGACTTCAATAATGCCGGGCTGCTTGTGTTGAGGTGCCAACTCAACTTCTTGAGATGTTGCAGGTTCATTCAAATCACGTTCAAAATATTCAAATAGCTCTTTAGACTTCAATTTTACTTTAAGCTTATTCGCAGCTCTTAAAGCTTGAGCTGTCGTCCATCTCTCTTTCTCATTGACAGCAAGGAGCCCTTTGATCACAGGTAAAGCAGAGAAACGAGCATCAACTTTCTCAAAAGCATCTTTGAGATACATAGTGAAGTATTCATAGTTTCTCGCTTCTATGATTCCAAGAATACCTCCCTCTTCTATACCTAGAGGATAACCATTAAGAGCAATTTGTAAGAATGAGAGCCCTGCCGCAAAATTATCAGCTTGGTGGCCAGAATAAAATTCAGCCATCTCTTGAGATGCAATTTTATGGCCCATCTTTACTGCTAAACCACGATTATAAGCAACGCGTTGAGGATCGAAGTATGAGAAATCTCCAATCCCTCCCTTTATGTTATCTTTTTGTACAGCACATCCAAAGTCACTTATATAAATTGTTCCATCACTATGAACGAGAATATTTGATGGTTTGATATCGAGATGGGAAACGCCATCATTATGCATATTATTAAGGCCAGTTAATACAGAGCGGACAAAGTGTGACAAAAGTTGATCTTTGAGATCAAAGCTTTTGACCTGGGAAAGCATATTTTGAAAATTATCACCATTTCCAAGGGCTGCTAATGGGGTGACTTGTAAGAGAAGATCTTGAGAAATCATATCTTCTCCTTGAATCGTTGTAGAGCCAAAAGTTGCCAACAAAAGGTGTTTCATTTCTTTTTTATTATCTGCGGTAGGTTCGTAGTGCAAATACTCTAAGAGTGGAAGAACACCTTCTTTTTCCCCTAAATGTGCTTGCAACTGTCCTTCACGCAAAGAGGCTTCCACTTTATCGCGACCTGCAACAATCTTAATCGCTCTAAATTCGCCTGTCTCTTCATCTCTTGCAACCCTCACTTGACCAAAATTCCCAGCGCCTAAGATTAAATCAATTTCTTCTTGATTGACTGGGAAATCAATTTTGAGGCCTGAGCTTGCCAATAATTTTAAGGCTTCATTTTGATCAATTGTAAGATAGAGAGCAAATTCTTTATTATGCATCGCCCCTGTAATACGGATACGAGCGTCTTTTATTCCTTTCCCTTTTACAGCTTTAAAAGCTTCCCTTGTTATAGGAGAAGTAACTGATTGGGAACGATTACCTCCATTCTTCTCTAAATCATCATTATCTGCAAAACTGCCTTCCTTATTTTTCTTCTGCTTATGCTTGTAGATACCAAAGCCAACTCCTGTACCTATTGCTGCCAGTCCTACTGCACCCGCTCCAACACCAATCCCTATCTTGGCCTCATCACTTAAACCCGATGTGTTGGAAGGTGATTGTGTAGGTTCATTTGCATCTGTTGGGACTAGAGTAGGCCCACCTATTGTCGGAACTATTGGTGTTAGACAATAAGCATAATAATTAGGCCCAAATATACCTGAGGAATTTTGAACTGTATGAACGACAATTCCATCAACTGAAGAACTTGTGAAGAAATATTCCAATATTTTATGGACATTTCCTGGTGCAGTTGAACCAGAAATAGAACTTAAGCTTTGAGACAAAAGTTGTGAGGTTGAATTTATATTGGAAATGACGGGTGTCCATGTATAAGAGTGACAATCTTCTTGAACTTGATTTGAGCTAATTTCTTTATAAGAACATGACTGATAACTGGGGCCATCATAAATTCGACGAGTGTATAATCGACTGCCTAAATTATCTTCCATAAAGAAGTAGGAAAGTCTAAAGTAAGCAGAATCATAAGTGCCAAATGTTCTAAAGCAACTTGAGGCATCAAGAACAGGATTCTGCATGCAACTAATAAATCTGTTTGCAAGCGTCGTAATAGCGCTAGATTGAGAGTTTAAAAAATTGAAAATAGTTTGATTGCCCGCACAGTAAGGCTCTCCAACATCCCCACTATGTAAACTTCCTAAATCGTCTTGTGTTAATCCTTGCTCTTCAGTCGCACGAACGGGCTTATTCATCTCGATAGTTCTGAGTGGGAGAGCTGCACTCCCAGTTGTATTAAAACTACTCTCTTTTGTCATAACTCTCTGCCAAAGGATGGAAGGGTTTCCTTGAGATGGTCTCATCACAGCGGTACCTACACCAAAAGTATCATTTATCATAACAGGAAAGAACCATACTTCTGTATTAGGAAATTGATCTAAAAAGTAATAAGTACCTGAATTAGAAATTGTTCCATTTTGAAAAAGAGTAGCTGGTTGATAGATATCATCAATTTGATAAGCATTATAGTAATGACTTGTATCGCTGATTAAACTGTAATCTATTTGAGTGAATGGTGCAGGTGGTGCATAAATTACGCGTGTAGCATTTCCATTTGGAACAGCAGTTACAGAAAAAGCCGTTACTTCTGATAACCATCCTGTTGTATTTGTTAATTGATTAATATTATCAAGGGTCATACTAAGTGCAGTAAGACGATCTGGGTTAAGCAAAGAGTTCTGCGTTGCATTAAGAACTATATTATTTGAAAGGATAGAATTTACTTCAGGCGCAGAACTATAAAAATCAAGAAGGGTATAACCACTTTCACACTGCTTATAATCAACAGTACATGCAAAATCTACTGCTACTGATCTTTGTCCCATTGCTTGGGTCGTATTAATCAAGCTTGCTGAAAGAGTTAAGAGAAGAAGAGAAGAACCTTTAACTGCTTTTATAATAGAAGATGATTGCTTTGTAGGGGCTATAACTGTTGCAGCCTTAAGGTCATCATATATTAATTCATCAAGTTCTCCACCATTCATCAATTTATAAGAGCGGAGAATAGTCTCTCTAAGAAGATTCAAGTTGCTCGCTTGACGTTTAAGATCTCCAATTTTCCAGAGACATTCAGCAAGTGCGTAGCCTCTTTGGAATATATCTCCATCATAACAATCTCCTTCAATAGAAGTTCCTCGAACTTTTTGATAAAAGTCCTTTAAGGATTGTCTCATTAAAGGAAAATTTTCTCTTTGATCCCTTCTAAAAGATGATAAAAACTGACCATATTGTTTTAAATGTATATTCTTAGCATTTTGATGAAAAAGACGATCTCGTACTGCTTCTTGTTGAGCTTCTCCGCCCAACATTTTCCTTAATTTTGCATGGTGAGAGAGATTGCGTCCTTCTGAAGCATAAATAGCTTCACGGTAATTAGCGGTCGAAAAGACTAACTTGGAATGGTCGATGTTCTCTTTAATAATAAACATCACCATGGAATTCCATTGCTCTTCCCACTCTTGTCCTTTTGATGTAGGAGCTTCCCACCAAGAAGGGTTTGATTCTTCATCGGCTGAAAATATTTGAGGTCTATGAGAGGAAGGTACTATTAAAGAGGAAACTTTTTTCTTAACCTTATCCCATAAAGAATAAAAGCCCCATCGTGGGGCTCCTTCATTCTTAGGTGTTGCTTGCTTTGCAAAAGAACGAGGCGTATCTTCAATAATATTTGAACTCGATGCAGACAGGTTTTGAGTATAGATATTACATAGTACTAAGATGACTAAGACTTTAATATAGTGCGCCATTCAAAACATCCCTCTTTAAATTATTGGCACTAAAGCTAGCATATAAATATTATTTTGGTAAAGAATATTTATTTAAATGTCAAAAATGTGCCCCATCTTGTCAAGATGCGCAGATCATTAAATACACGTCTCTAATCACTCATTCTAAACCTCTATAATGGGATTAAACTTTACATTTATATTAAAACTTAGTGTGTTGGTCTGAGCTCGGACTTTAATTTTATGGAGCGTTTGTCCTGAGCTAAGGTTGTTAGGGTAACTAAATTTAGGATACCACCCATGTACAAATTTCACACCAATCACAACTCTCTTAGTTTAAAAATAATCAATGCCTGTCCCTAGCTCATACCCTGTAAGTTTTTTGAGATAGCACCCTGACCTAAAGATGGCATTCCTTGAGTTTTTGAGCTCCATTTAGATGACACTAACCTATTGTCATATAAAGCAACGTCTTAAGTGCATGGTATCCATTTTTTAGAGCCACACCATAACTATGCTTCATTTTAAGATCACTCGAAATAGATTGAGGGGGATATGGTTGAAATTTTCAACCTTTCCATTCAAATGAAACCATTTTGCATTAAGTTGAATACCTACCAGGAATTCTTTGGAAACCATATGATTGTACTCTAATAACCCTCCACCAATTATACCATGTGAACTTATGTGAAATTTATCATCTTTTTGAATTTGGAAGGGCCACTTTATTGATTTTCCGGTCCATATGAGAGTTTCCAAAGATATACCCTCCCTGCTCCGACAAAAAAGCCTTTAAAGTCATCAGCGCTTGCTATCTGATGGCCTAAGCTATAGATGAAGAGATTTTGCATGATTACATTCTTAAAATTTATCACTAATCCTTAAATTCATATGTTATTGAAGAGACGTACGTTGGCTTAGGAATCTAATTAAATCTCTAAGGGTTACGTTAGAATGGTTTGCAGTTAATCCATCTGGTCGCGTTATCTGATGCGTAGTTTGATTAATACTTTGTATTATATTTAATAATATAATGATTTCATTGCGTAATGAGGCTTCATTAGCGTTACCAGTGCCTGCACCTACCACGTAAGCGGGATTAATCCCAGAGGCGAAGTTCCACACTGAATTATAGTTAGTAGGCGTATCCATGATACTGGTGACAGCTGCGGGTAGAGTCGTTTTTACAGGATCAATCTCAGATATTGCAGTATTAATCGTTCCACCTACAGCAAGTGCTCTTGCCTTTAAGTCTCCTGCCCCAGCATTAGGGAGTGCATCTCTCGCAGCAGTG
>MKUU01000023.1 GCA_001898705.1 Caedibacter sp. 38-128 | reverse complement strand
ATATCAAAAGTCAAATCCGAATCAGCACATGGTGTTTCTGCAACAAGGACGCCATCTTTTCTGGTCATGGAGCGAGTTTGAACAATAACTTTTCCTCTTTTCAGGTCAATTGTCGGCCGGCACCCTTCTTTCGTAATCTCTACTTCAATATGCGGCATTTTAAAGTGATCTCCCTCTAAACCCTCTATTGTATTCATTTTGAGAGGGTTAAAATCCTTATCAAGACTTTCCTCAAAGTCTGAAGAGGGGTTGTGGGTAGACGAAGATCCTGTTCCTGAAGGATCAAGAAGATATCTTGAAGGTGATTGCTCTCTTTCTTGTCCACTCTTGGATGGATCAAAGTCTTCTTCAAGACGACCTTTAAGGCCGTGAAGAGGGTTTAATTTTTGTGTGGTTGCTTGTGAATGAGTAGGCAAGTATGAGTCGCCTTTTAAATGTGCTCCAAGGCCACTCGTCCTCCCTCTTAAGGAACTTCCCATCCCTCTAGTAGAGAGTTGATTTTGAGAATGTGACGGTTTACGGATCAGTGAAGCTGCACTTTTTCCCTCTCCAGAAGAGAAAGAAGAACTCCCTTTATAACTTTCTGTTGAGGCTGACAGTGAAGTATTATTATGAGAGCTGTTTTCTTCGCTAGATGCGGCTAGGGCATTAAGGTTCCTTGAAGAGCGTCGTTGTTTGATTTTACCCTCAACATCTTCTAAGCGCCGTTCATTGGAGGAAGGGTTATCAGCTTTAATTTCACTTATTTGATCATCTTCTCCTTTTTCAAGACGAGTAAGAGCATCCAATAAATGAGCCTTGTTGCCATAAAGAGAGATCTTCAATCCTTTAGAAAGTGATCCTTTACCACTCTTAAATGTCGAAATCAGAGGCTCTTTAAATAAAACCCTTTTTTTATCTTTGCCTTGAAGGGCTGTCCACACCACTTGAACAACTTTAGCGTCCTTTTGAGTCGGGATAGAAGTCGCACGAACTTGGCCAATAAGAGTGACTTCCTTTTTATTTTTTTCATTCAGTTGAGCTTTTAGCTGTTGTTGGTCTTCTTGAAGGACAATTTCTTCAATTAAAACGGCTTCAGCATTTTCTGGAGGATTTGTATGCCCTGATAAGGAACATAATAAATACAGGATAAGTGATAAACAAATAGGCTTCATGAGGTCTTTGTCTCCATACTTTGAAATGGTTTAGGATTGTCTTGAGTTAAGGATTCTTTTGTATGCCTTAAGACAATATCTGAGGACGGGATGATTTGGATGTGGCTTCCAGGAGGAATGGTTAAGATAGGCGCTAAGTTAATGTTTTGCTCAATGACTTGTGAAGTAGCTTCACTTAAATTATGAGAGAACTCATCACTTGCACCCGTTAAAAGCTGAGAAAGAGTACTCTTGGATCTTGCTTGGTTTGCATAAGAACCTGCTTGGGCTAATGAGGCTGTCGCTGAGATGAGAAAGGCAGCCCCATAGCGCTCCCATACTCGTTGATCCAACTCTCCGATGAGGCCTGTTCTTCCACTCTGGTCTGCTGCAATTGATTCTTTAAGAGCAACACTGACCCCATCAGGGCGTATAAGACGTTTACATTGCACAGGAAGACGCGTTTGACCAACTTCACTTAAAGATTCATAACTGCAAATAATCCGGCTATAAGCAGGAATAAGAATATACTTACCATTAGGGCTTAAGATGTCTCGCTCTACAATGGCAATCATTCGTCCGCCTACTTGAGAATTAACTGAATCTTCTAAAATGGCAGGGATGCGCATATCAGCCGTTAAGATTCTTGAGCGGTCAACAGGAAGCGTTGACCTCGATTCTTCAAAACTCGCATCACTCCACTGCTGATAATCAGGGTCTTGAAGACGTGGCTTTTGTTCTGCTTCTTTTGTAAGAGGAAGTGTTTT
>MKUU01000022.1 GCA_001898705.1 Caedibacter sp. 38-128 | reverse complement strand
ACACTTCCTCTTACAAAAGAAGCAGAACAAAAGCCACGTCTTCAAGACCCTGATTATCAGCAGTGGAGTGATGCGAATTTTGAAGAATCGCGATCCACGCTTCCTGTTGACCGCTCAAGAATCTTAACTGCTGATATGCGCATCCCTGCCATCTTAGAAGACTCAGTTAACTCTCAAGTAGGCGGACGAATGATTGCTATTGTGGAACGAGACATCTTAAGCCCTAATGGTAAGTATATTCTTATTCCTGCTTATAGCCGGATTATTTGTAGTTATGAATCTCTAAGTGAAGTTGGTCAAACGCGTCTTCCTGTGCAATGTAAACGTCTTATACGTCCTGATGGGGTCAGTGTTGCTTTTAAAGAATCGATTGCAGCAGATCAAAGTGGAAGAACAGGCCTCATCGGAGAGTTGGATCAACGAGTATGGGAGCGCTATGGTGCTGCCTTTCTCATCTCAGCGACAGCCTCATTAGCCCAAGCAGGTTCTTATGCAAACCAAGCAAGGTCCAAAAGCACTCTTTCTCAACTTTTAACGGGTGCAAGTGATGAGTTCTCTCATAATTTAAGTGAAGCTACTTCTAAAGTCATTGAGCAAAATATTAACTTAGCTCCTATCTTAACCATTCCTCCTGGAAGCCACATCCAAATCATCCCGTCCTCAGACATTGTCTTAAGGCATACAAAAGAATCCTTAACTCAAGACAATCCTAAACCAGCTCAAAGTATGGAGACAAAGACACCATGAAGCCTATTTGTTTATCACTTATCCTGTATTTATTATGGCCATTACCCGGTCATCCAAATCCTCCAGAAAATGCTGAAGCTGTTTTAATGGAAGAGATTGCTCTTCAAGAAGACCAACAACAGCTGAAAGCTCAATTGAATGAAAAAAATAAAAAGGAAGTCACTCTTATTGGCCAAGTTCGTGCAACTTCTATCCCAACCCAAAAGGACTCTAAAGTTGTTCAAGTGGTGTGGACAGCCCTTCAAGGCAAAGATAAAAAAAGGGCTTTATTTAAAGAGCCTCTGATTTCGACATTTAAGAGTAGTAAAGGATCACTTTCTAAAGGCTTAAAGATTTCTCTTTTTGGAAATAAAGTTCACCTCTCAGATGCCATTGAGCGTCTTGAGAAAGGAGAAGATGAGCAAGGAAGTGACGAGCTCAAAGCAGATAATCCATTATCAAATGAACGGCGTTTAGAAGATCTTGAGGGGAGCACAAAAAGAAAGCGGCCTCAAAGAAATCCTTGGGATTTTAGCACAGCACAAGAAGAAAACCTCAGCTCCCAAAATCATCCGTCATTTTCAATGTCTAAAGAAGGGGTGAGGGGCATCTCTTCTTCTGAAAATGATCATAAAAGTGCAGCTTCACTGATCCGTAAACCGTCACATTCTCAAAATCAACTCTCTACCCGAGGGATGGGAAGTTCCTTAAGAGAGAGGACGAGTGGCCTTGAAGCACATTTAAAAGGCGATTCATACTTGCCTACTCATTCACAAGCAACCACACAAAAATTAAACCCTCTTCACAGCCTTAAAGGTCGTCTTGAAGAAGACTTTGATCCATCCAAGAGTGGACAAGAAGGAGAGAAAACACCTTCAAGATATCCTTTTGATCCTTCAGGAGCAGGATCTTCGTCTACCCACAACCCCTCTTCAGACTTTGAGGAAAGTCCTGATAAGGATTTTAACCCTCTCAAAATGAATACAATAGAGGGTTTAGAAGGAGATAAATTTAAAATGCCGCATATTGAAGTAGAGATTACGAAAGAAGGGTGCCGTCCGACAATTGACCTGAAAAGAGGAAAAGTTATTGTTCAAACCCGCTCCATGACCAGAAAAGATGGCGTCCTTGTTGCAGAAACACCATGTGCTGATTCGGATTTGACT
>MKUU01000021.1 GCA_001898705.1 Caedibacter sp. 38-128 | reverse complement strand
AAAATGCTGGCATGTTCTGTGCGTTGAGATTCGATAAATATAAATGTATTTATCTGTTCAACGGCTGTTTTATTGAAGCGAGAAAGCTGCAGATAAGTACGAATTTGCTCTTGATGCTCAGTTCAAGTATGGCATCAACTTGGCATCCCTATATCTATTGGAGTGTCTTTAACAAATACGCTTGCGAAAGTTGCCAACAACTATTCTAAAAAAGGAGAGGGCGTTTTTATCCTCATGGATGAAAAAGAGATAAACTCCTTTTTAGAAAGATTTCCTATAGCTGATTTGTGGGGTATTGGACGTAACCATACCAAGTATCTTCTTTCTCAAGGAATTGATACGGCCCTTAAATTAAAGAGAGCACCCCCTAAATGGATACGACAAAAGATGAGTGTTGTTGGCGAGAGAATAGTCTCTGAGCTTAATGGACATATGGCTCATGAGATTGAGGAAGCTTCAGCCTCTAAAAAGATGATTACGGTTTCTCGTTCTTTCAAAGAGCCTAAAACAGAAAATGAGGAGATCGAAAGCACTATCTCAGCTTTTATCGAAAGGGCAGCTGAGAAGCTCAGAGGGGAGGGAAGAGTCACTTCTCAAGTTTTAGTATTTATTAAAACTAATCGTTTTTCAGAAGGGGATTATTATAGTAACTATCATTTAGTGGAACTTGAAGTCGCGTGTAATTATACCCCAACCTTTATTACAGCTGCAAAAAGTGCATTAAGCAAAATTTATAAGCCTTATTTATCTTACAAAAAAGCTGGGGTGTGTTTATTAGAGCTTTCGGATCCAGAAAGCTTTCAGCCGTCCTTTTTTAAAAGTTCTTCATCCCGTCAAGAGCAGCTTATGCAAACACTTGATACTTTAAACAAACGGTATGGAAAAAGAACAGTGAGTTATGGGGCTGTCAAACAAGCAGCGCATACAATTACTCAAAGGCAGTTTCTTTCACCCTGTTATACGACCCACTGGAGTGATTTGCCCAAAGTAAAATAATTTATGAAAGGAGCCTAATTAAGGAGTTTTGAAATGTCTGCTTCGCTCAAACCAGTGACTTCCATAATTACTTGAGCATCAAGTCCCTTTTGAAGCATAGAACGAGCAACTTCTAAGCGCTCTGCTTGCCGACCTTCTTGTTTCCATTGTTCTGCGAGTGTCATGATCTTATCCTCATCTATTTCAGTAAGACCTTTTCGAATGGTCTCTATAAATGCCTCTTTATCTTTAATATCTGCTGCTTCTACAATATAAGACAAAGTGACATAGATATAGTCTTCAATATACTGCTTTTCACCAAGACTTTCAATCTTTCTAAAAAGGTCAATAGCAACCTTAAATGTTGGCATGATATCGGGATCTTTTATATGCTTGGCTATCAAAGCTGCGGCTCCAAACCAAAAGTACTTCTTAAGCTCTTCATCTGAGGCTTGCGTGAGGTCTACGAGTTTATAAGGTCTTCCCATAATCTCTCGGGCTAGATCCTTATTAGCACCATAAAGTTCAAAGAGATCTGTTGAGTAAGGAAAAGGTTTTTGCCCTGAATAAAGCACCATTGGATATATGATAGGGAGCTTATTATTCTCTGATTTCTTGAGGTGCTGATCCACAATAGCCGACATATATTTTACAAGTCTTAAAGGAAGCATTCTGTCAGGAGTGGATGCATGCTCTAATAACACATAAAGATAGCCATCCTCATTATTAAACTTTGTGGCAAAGAGAATGTCTGATATCTGCTGTTTTAGTTTGTCATTGATGAAGCTTTCCTTTTGGGGCTCAATGTTATTTAAGTCTATTGCTGCTTTTACTTTATCAGGAAGATTGGCTTCAAAGAATTCTCTCACGACTTTAGGGTTCGTGAAAACAGATCTGATGTATCTGTCATGAGGGCTTAATCTATTTTTGGACATGGTATAAAGCTCTTAAAAAGTTAAATAACTGTAAGTTTTATCTTACTCTTTTTGTGAAGGATTGTCTGCTTTTTCTTGGCTAAAAGATTTATTTTTATGTTGCTTTTTAGCCTTCATCATTTGAAGAGTTTTCTCATATTTCTCTTGAGCATAGGCCTTTTGTTCTGCAGTAATCTCTTCTCCCTGAGTCCCTTCTAAATCATACCGATGTGTGCCCTTTATAACAGCCTTAAGATAATGAATGTTACTTGTGTAATAGGTAAGAGCATCTTTCAATTTAACTTTTGAAGGAGAGTTCTCTTTTCCAAGAAAGGAAGAGATGTCTTTATCAATATGAAGCTTAAGAGGCTTTAAGTTTTTAGGATTAAAGCAAGCGGGAAATTTTTCATAAAGCCACTTTAAAGCTGCTTTGATTTCTTCTTTTTTCTTCTTTTGAGCTTTCTGCATGAGATGTTCTTGATCTTTAGCAGAAGGTTTTTCAATTACATTTGGCATTAAATATTGAAGCCCTTGAGAAAGCTGTGATTGCTTTTCTGGGCTTAAGGGCTTTTTGATCGTTAGTTTGGGCCTATCATTCATTTTGGTGTCCTTGGTCTTTACATGACTTTTTTGTAACATTTATTCACTTTCCTGTTAAAGGAAAATTATCCCCACTTCTAGGGGAAAACATTGTGGACAAAATACTTACATCCTTTGCTCTTCCTTGCTTGAGAAGAATTGCCTCATAAATAAGCATCCTTTAACAAGGAGAGGTTAAAGATATGGAGAGATGAGGTATGACTTGTCTCTTAAATTCATCATCACAAGAATGATCAATAAGGTGATAATTACATCCTAATCTTTTTTCAGCCTTAAGCCTTTTATTGAGAATTTGCTTAATTTTC
>MKUU01000020.1 GCA_001898705.1 Caedibacter sp. 38-128 | reverse complement strand
TAGATGCGCTAGAGCGTTATTTGAGTTTCCGGTGTCCTCCACCTCATCCTCTCATGCAGTGGGTGATGTGGTAAATGAGAAGATTGCAATCGACAGTTAACAGGAAGAAAAGGATGGCGATTTTTGAGCTGCCGATCTTAGGGAAAAAAGTTGAGGTTCTTGTTGAGCATAAAAGTTTGAGGCAGCCAGAAGATGCTGAAAGGTCAAGAAGAGGAATAGGAAAGAAGGAAGTTTAGTGGAGGAGGGGAAGAATTGAGGGTCTTTAGTTGTTCTTTTCTTCTGCATCCTGATGGATCCCCGGCCTTGTGACGTCGATCTCAGGCAGCATAGGTGCCAGGAGGTCTGCATCTTGTGTCAGATTCATGAAAAGGGATGGAAGACAATGGCGACATTAAATTTATAATAAATCTTGATTATCCAAAACTTGTTTATTCGGGCTTATAACTTTTTATTTCATACCCAAGTGCTCTAAATCTCTCGAAGAGATCGAGTAAATGCCCAGCACCTACAGCAACAAGTTTTTTGGAAGGCGATGTGCTGTTTAAAAGCTTAACCCAGCGCTCATTGCGCTCTAAAACTTGAGCATTTGTAAAATCTACGATCTCCTCTAGACCTTTATAAGCTACGGGCTCTTTCGACCATTCAATCAATAATTCTTTTACGGATTGAGTAAGTTCTGCTTTATCAGAATATGTTTCACGAAGATTTCTAAGGTCTTCTTTTATACATGTGATCATGAGCTTTTCATTAGAGCTTTCCAATAATGATTCTATATGAGCCTTCTTTTCTGGGGTGACAGCAGAGTGAAGATCGTATTTTAGACTTTCCTTATAAAAGAATAAAGTAGACTTTACCTTATCCATTCTTCTATCTAGCATGAAAAGAGGGATCTTATTTTTAAGAGATAAAATCTCTATTGTTGCATCCATTCCAAAGAGAGCATCTAAATTCCTAATGATTAAATGGAGTTCCTCGAGATTTAGGTTCCCTACTTGTTTAGAAAATACGCTTAAAATAGGGGTTGAAAAGTTAGAAAGTTCTTCTTGAAGAGCTGGATCAATATGCTCTGATATATCAGTGCTTTTTCCCAGGTTAGCAAGCATAGTAGCCCATTCTGATTCTAAATATACTTCATCCATTTGTGTCTCAACGAATGGTTGAAACCATTTAGGAAGACATTCAAAAGGTAGATCGTGATATGTACCCAACATGAAAATTTTCTGTTTTGATATAGGGTGAAAGAGCTCAAAAAAGGGAATCTCTTGAGATATTGGTAAATCAGGCAAAAGTTCTTTGTAATAAAAATTTTTCGCATTTTCAAACTGTTGATATTGTTTATCTGTGAGGCAGAGATTGTTTCTGCGTAAAGAAGGAGTTTCTTCAGGTAACCAAATTATGCTTGCAAAAGCAGTATAAGGTATAAATAACAAGGTAGTAATAAATATGAAGAATCTTAGTAAATGCATTTCTTTATTCTAGTGAAGGAGCTCAAAGAAGATGAGAGAACCAATAATTTAAAAATTACGATATGTCAATATTGTAAAGAAGAAATGTTGTAATTCACTTCAGTAATGGCGGATGGGGTGGGATTCGAACCCACGAAGAGCTTACACCCTTGCCGGTTTTCAAGACCGGTGCCTTCAACCGCTCGGCCACCCATCCAATTGATCTCCCTTTGATAACGGGTATTGGAGACCACGTCAAGCTTAACCAGTTATAAAATTACAAATAATCTTAATCAGTTGCGCTATTTCCAAGGACTTTTTGGGCAAGAGCGGCCTCTAAAAAGGCATCAATATCGCCATCTAAAACACCTTGTGCATTCCCTTTTTCAACGCCCGTCCGTAAATCCTTAACCATTTGATAAGGTTGTAACACATAAGAGCGGATCTGGTGACCCCAGCCAATTTCAGCTTTAGAAGCATTTTGAGATTGAGCCGCTTCTTCTCTTTTCTTGAGTTCTAACTCATAAAGTCGCGCACGAAGCATATCATAAGCTTGAGCACGATTACGATGTTGTGAACGATCGTTCTGGCATTGGACAGCAATTCCTGTTGGGATATGCGTAATACGAATTGCACTTTCTGTTTTATTCACGTGCTGGCCGCCAGCACCTGAAGCCCGATAAGTATCAATTCTTAAATCTTTTTCTTCGATTGTTATATCAATTGAGTTATCAATAACAGGATAGACCCATACGGAAGCAAAACTTGTATGGCGCCTAGCATTCGAATCAAAAGGAGAAATGCGAACAAGACGATGGAC
The DNA here is from genome assembly GCA_001898705.1 of Caedibacter sp. 38-128. Taxonomy (GTDB): domain Bacteria; phylum Pseudomonadota; class Alphaproteobacteria; order Caedimonadales; family Caedimonadaceae; genus Paracaedimonas. The sequence goes on along the minus strand of MKUU01000020.1, from coordinate 110,222 downwards.
ACCACTTTCTGATTTAAGCCAACCATAGGCTTGGTGCCCCATTACTTTAAATGTGCAAGACTTTATGCCGGCTTCTTCACCAGAAATCTCTTCCATCCATTCAAGCTTGAATTTATGACTCTCAACCCAGCGCACATACATGCGTTGAAGAATTAACGCCCAATCTTGCGCTTCTGTACCACCAGCACCAGCATGAATCTCAATAAAACAATCATTAGCATCTGCCTCACCTGAAAGTAAACTTTCAAGCCTAAGCCTTTCAATCGTTACTTCTAATTTATCAAGAGAGACTTCTGTTTCAAGCAGGAGTGAGTCTTCACCTTCAAGCTCGGCAAGTTCTAAGAGCCCAACAATATTTTCTAATTCAAGCTCAAGTAATTCGATGCGCTTTATAGAAGAAGCTAGAGTTTCACGTTCACGCAACATTTTTTGCGCGTTTTCAGGATTATCCCATAATTTAGGATCTTCTGCTTGTTGATTCAGTATATCAAGCTTTTTTAGGGTTGCATCCCAGTCAAAGATGCCTCCTTAGGACACTGATAACTTGCTTTATATTATCAACCTTAGCTTGAATTTCGGCACGCATATATTTTCCTTTAATTTTTTAAGCTTTCTTACTATAAAAATTTTAAAGCTGAAAGCAAATCTTCTTGGGCAAGAAGTTCATAATCCACAATTTTAATACAAGCCATCAGTTTTAGTTTCTGTGATATTTTGAGCTGAAGAAATCGACTCTTGAGGGCTATTTTCTTGTGTCTCTAAGTTAGTTAAGTCTGTTTCAGATTTGAAGGCTTCAAAAATAATATTTTCACCATTTCCGTGTGTAGGCTGGCCCGTGGAAACATCAACACGCACAAGTTTAATACCTGGTGGAACCCGGAATGGTTGTGCAGGTTTATTTTTGAGAGCTTTTTTCATAAATTCTAGGAATATTGGGGCAGCAGCACGAGCTCCACTCTCATGCAGTCCAAGAGAAGCATGTGAGTCAAACCCCACATAGATCCCGATCACCAGATCAGGGGTAAAACCAACGAACCAAGCATTACGAAATTCATTTGTCGTGCCTGTTTTTCCTGCGATTGGGCGCTTCAATTCTAGGAGTATTCTTGCTGTCCCTCTTTCGACAACGCCTTGCAAAAGGGAGGTCATTTGATAAGCACTAGCTGGATCAGTGACGAGAGGGCGTTCATCTTTTAGTGTTGGAATTTCTGATCCTAGAACTAGTTTACTGTCACAGCCTCTGCATTGCACAAATTGGTTTGTTAAAATGGTTTTCCCATAACGATCTTGAACACGATCAAGAAGAGTAGGGATGATTTTTTTTCCACCATTCGCAATCATGCCATAGGCGGCAGTTAATCTAAGTAAGGTTGTTTCACTTGCTCCTAATACCATTGCTAATTGAGCAGGCATTTTATCTGTAATATGAAATCGCTGAGCAACATTAATGACATTTTTTATGCCGATAATATCGTGGGTAAGATGAATAGTGACGGCGTTGCGAGAAAGTTCAAAAGCCCGCCTTAAACTTAAGGAGCCCATAAATTTTTCATCATAATTTCGCGGACGCCAAATACCTAAGTTCTTACCAAGATTTATGGAAAAGGGGACATCTTGCACAAGCATAGAGCCATGCAACCCTTTTTCAATTCCTGCAAGATAGACAAAAGGCTTAATTGTTGAGCCAACTTGTCTCCAAGCCTGAGTTGCTCGATTAAATTGGCTGATTTTGAAACTATAACCACCTTGTAAAGCAAGGATACGCCCTGAATGAGGATCCATTACAATAATTCCTCCTGATACAGTAGGAATTTGACAAAGCTTAAAAGAATTATCGTTCTTTTTTTCCTTGGTATCTTCGATTTTATCGACAAGAATAACATCACCTAATTTCAATACATCTTTAGGGTGCGTGATTATGGGGCCAAGCGCCTTTTCATTAATATAGCGGCGTGCCCATTTTAATTCTGACAGAGGAATGCGTCCTATAGAACCGTCTAGCAGACCAATTAATGCAAACTCAGATCTTAATTCAAGAACAACGGCAATAACCCACTGGCCATGGCCGAGAGGTGGCTTGATTTCTTGAAGTTTATGAATCCAACTTGCTGATTTATTTGCAGAAAAAGACTTAGGAATTACCCTTTCAGAAGTGGTTAAAGAAAGATTTGTAAGAGGTCCTCGCCAACCATGCCGACGATCATAAGCAATAAGCCCTTCTTTAAGTGATTCTCGAGCTGCTTTTTGGTATTCTACATTCAGTGAAGTTCTAACAACTAACCCATCTTTATAAAGTGATTTTTCACCAAATTTTTCAATAAGCTCGCGTCTTACTTCTTCTGAAAAATAGTTTGAATAGACAGTCTCTGAATCTTTCCGTGAAGTGATTGTTAAAGGTTCTAATTTTGCTTTTTGGGCTTCTTCCTCTAGAATATATCTCTCTTCTAACATTCTTTGAAGGACATAGTTTCTTCGAGCTTTTGCCGCTTCAGGATTTCTTTGAGGATTATAATTATTGGGCGCTTTTGGAAGTGCGGCTAAAAAGGCAATTTCAGCTAATGAAAGCTCAGAAAGACCTTTATTAAAGTAGTTTACTGCAGCTGCCGCAATACCATAGGAGCTATTGCCTAAATAGATCTGGTTTAAATAGAGCTCAAGAATGTGATCTTTAGAGTAAGCATTTTCAAGACGAAAAGCTAAGATAGCTTCTTTTATTTTTCTTGCATAAGATACTTGATTAGCGATGTCTGTTAGTAAGAAATTCTTAGCAACTTGCTGAGTGATTGTTGAAGCGCCATAAGGGCGTTTTGAAACGACGGCATGAGTAATATTGTGTGCAGTAGCAGATAAAATACTTGGAATATCAATTCCTGAATGATGATAAAAATTTTTATCTTCTGCTGATAAAAAAGCTTTGATAACAAGCTTAGGAATTGCTTCGAGCGGCACAAAAATTCGCTTTTCATAGGCATATTCAGCAAACATACGACCATCTTGGGCATAAAGTCGGGTAACAACATCTGGTTTGTAATGAGCAAGATGTTGATAATTAGGAAGTCCTATTCCGAAATAATAAAAAATAGCAAGTGCTCCACCCCCTATCAGAATGAAAGAAAGTAAACAATAGCTGAAGATAGTTCTTAAATAACGAAACAAGTTAATTCCTTTATAGATTATCTGACGTCATTTTTAAATTTTTTGATGAGGATATATAGAAAAAAGAAGCCTCTCATTTAGAGAGGCTTCTTATAAGTCTTATTCAGTATCAGCAATATTTGTATCTGCTGTTTTCTTCTTAGAAGTTTTTGCAGGCTTTTCTTCGCTTGCGTTTGATGCGGTTTTAGAAACTTTCTTTTCTTTCGGTTTTTCTTCTTTTGATTTATCTTTTACCTTATCAAAAGCAGCTCCGAGAATATCTCCTAAACTTGCACCGCTGTCTGCTGAACCATAAGTCGCCATCGCCTCTTTCTCTTCAGCAATTTCGCGTCCTTTGATGGATAGGCTAATACGTCGCGTAGAACGATCAATATTAATGATTTTTGCATCAACCTTTTCTCCAACAGCAAAGCGATCAGAACGTTGTTCTGCGCGTTCTTTGGACAAATCAGTTTTGCGTATAAACCCTTCTATACCTTCGCCAATTTTAACTTCAATGCCTGCTTCTTGGATAGCGGTAACTTCACAAGTGACAATATCATTATGCTTTAAAGCCGCTAAACCTTCAGCAAAAGGATCTGCTGTAAGTTGTTTCACACCAAGAGAAATACGCTCTTTTTCAGGGTCAACTTCAAGTACTTTGACGGTGATTTTTTCACCTTTTTTGTAGCTCTTAATTGCTTCATCAGAGGGTTCTGACCATGAAAGATCTGACATATGAACCATACCATCAAGATCTCCTGAGACTGCAACAAAAAGACCAAATTCCGTGATGTTGCGAATTTCGCTTTCGAATTCAGAACCAACAGGATATTTTTCTGCAACAGTTGCCCATGGATTTTCTTGGCATTGTTTAATCCCAAGAGCTATTCTACGTTTATTGGAGTCAACTTCTAAAACCATAACTTCTACGTTTTGTCCAACGGAAAGAAGCTTTGAAGGGTGAACATTTTTCTTTATCCAGCTCATTTCTGAAACATGGACAAGACCTTCAATTCCTGGCTCAAGTTCAACAAACGCACCATAATCAGCAATATTCGTGACTGTTCCTGAAAGCTTTGCATGAAGCGGAAACTTCGCTTCTATGTTTTGCCAAGGATCGCTTTCAAGTTGCTTCATTCCTAATGAGATACGATGAGTATCTTTATTGTAGCGAATAATTTGGACTTTCACATTTTGTCCTACATGCAGCATTTCGGACGGATGAGAGATACGACGCCATGAAATATCTGTTACATGGAGTAATCCATCAATACCACCAAGATCAATAAAAGCACCATAATCAGTTATATTTTTTACCGTACCTTCAACAATTTTACCTTCTTCCATGTTGGAAAGAAGTTCGGATCTTGCTTCAGTTCTGGTCTCTTCTAAAATAGCGCGACGAGAAACAACAATATTACCGCGCGTACGATCCATCTTTAGAATAATAAAAGGTTGTTCTATTCCCATTAAAGGACTTATATCCTTTATAGGGCGGATGTCTAACTGGCTTCCTGGCAAGAAAGCAACAGCACCACCTAGATCGACTGTAAAGCCACCTTTGACACGGCCAAATAGAACACCATTAACTTGTTGTGCTGCCTTGTGAGAGCGTTCTAGTTCAAGCCAAGCAGCTTCTCGACGAGCTTTTTCGTGGCTGAGAACGATAAGACCATCTCTATCTTCCATACGTTCGACATAGACTTCAACACGATCACCTGCTTTAACGCGTGGTTCTTTCGCTGCTGTCGCAAATTCACGTAAAGGGACGCGACCTTCTGATTTTAGGCCGACATCAATAATTGCATAATCATTAGAAATACTAATAACAGAGCCTTTGATCACTTTACCAACAATATCAACAGAACCTTCAGGTGTTTCATCTAAAAGTGCTGCAAAGCTCTCTATTTCTTGGGTTTGGGTTGCTAAATTTATAGTCATAAAAACTAAATCCTTTCTTAAATAAGCTACCTAAAGGCAAATATTTTCCCGTTTTTAACGTATTTGCGTCTTCAGGTGCTGCTCAATAACAGTAATTGCCTGTTTGAGCGCATCATCAGGTGATAGATTTGAGGTATCAATGACATAAGCATCGTTAGCAATCTTAAGAGGTGCTTGTTGCCTGCTTTCGTCTCTCAAGTCTCTATCCATCATATTCTGAATGACTGCCGTATATATACTCTTGATCCCTCTATCTTGCAACTCTTTAAGCCGTCTTTGTGCGCGAACTTCAAGTTCTGCGGTGATATAGAATTTTATATCGGCTTGAGGGCAGACTAAAGTACCAATATCTCTGCCGTCTAAAATAGCACCATTAAAGTCAGATAGAGGTGTATCCGCGAAATTACGTTGAAAATCTAAAAGTGCTTGGCGCACCTCTGAAAGAGATGCCACCTTAGAAGCTAAGTTACCAATTTCTTCCGAACGCAAGTGTTTATTTTTTAAATCATCGAGAGAGATAGTAGACGCAAGTGCTGCAATTTGATCTCTATCATCTAAATTTAGTTTATTTTCAAATACTTTAAAAGCTAAAGCTCGATATAAAAGCCCAGTTTCTAAATGAGCTAAATTATAATGCCGCGCAATGCCTTTAGCGATTGTGCCTTTACCTGCGCCAGCTGGTCCATCAATTGCGATAATCATCAAACGATCCTTAAAATTTTGATCAAAGCATATCTAAGAAATTTAGGAAGGTAAACTGATGATCTTATAAGATAAAAAAACCTTTGACACGTGCGTGCATTCATGGCAAGCGATGATTAGTATTTTAATAGTAATCAAAGGGAGACGTGCCTTGAAACCAGAATGGGGAGTAAAAAGAATCTGTCGTAAATGTGCTGCGCACTTTTATGATCTCCAAAAAGCAACATTTGAATGTCCTAAGTGCAATGCGAATTACTCTCAAGATGACTTTCAAATCAAAACTTTAAAGACAGAGACAGGTAAGAGTAAGAAGAAAATTGATAAAGTTAATCTTGAAGATAACTTAGATATGATAGATGTAGGTTTGGAACAAGAAATTGATGACGGCGATTTGCTTGAAGATGCTGACGAATTAAATGATGAAAATGTTGCTGATGTAATTGATCGGGAAGAGGAAGAATAAGCCTTGATCATACCGTGACTTTATATTCAAAATTGATAGATTAAAATCAATTTCCTAGATCAACTAAGATTTTACTGATATAAATTTGAGTAATGTTATTGTTGGGAGATAGTTTAACGGTAGAACTCTCGGCTCTGGACCGAGCAGTCCTGGTTCGAATCCAGGTCTCCCAGCCAATAAAAATTTCGCATATGTGATATTTTCTAAGTATAGAGAAGTATAGTGATTGCATGGCCTAAAGATGTATTAGTATTAGCTCTGGCTTTTTTACTTTCTTGGGTTATTACACAATTTATGATATCTTTTAATATTCAAGATATCCCTGTTGAACGTTCATCTCATAAAAAAATTACACCTAGAGCCGGAGGTGTAGGCCTCTTAATTGGATTTTACGCAAGTGTGATGGTCCAAGGATTTTCCCAACTACCTTTTTATGAAGATTGGATTTCTTTAATTATTTTATTATGCAGTGCGAGTGTAATGGGGTTAATAGGGTTTTTAGATGATGTTAGAGGATCAAGCCCTATTTTTAGGCTCTTAATTCAAATAGGAACAGCGTGGTTTCTTGTAAGATGTTTAGGCGCCTTTCAGACAATTCCTTTTCCATATTTGGGAGAAATTAATTTGGGATCTTTCGGCCTACTAATTTCTATTTTATGGATCGTTGGTTTTACGAATGTTTTCAATTTTATGGATGGTTTGAATGGGATGGCAGGAATACCAACTATAATTTCATGCATATTTTTATCAATTCTAACAAATATTAATCATTCGGACTTCCAAATTCATTTAATTCTTGCAAGTGCAACTTTTGGTTTTTTAATATTTAATTTTCCTAAAGCAAAAATTTTTCTTGGAGATGTTGGAAGCTTTTTCCTTGGCTTTTTCTTTGCTGGTTGGGGGGTACTTGCTTTACGTCCTGCTTACGGAAAATTCTCGATTTGGGTGGTGCCGCTTTTATTTTTTATTTACATTTATGATGTAATTTTTACTCGCATTCGAAGAATGCTTAAGGGAAAAGGCTTTTTTGAGGCTCATTGTGAGCATCTCTATCAGCTTTTGAGTCGATCGGGTTGGAGCCATGTTAAGGTTACAAGCATATATGCATTGATTTTTGTGGCTCAAGGGATTGTATCTATTTTTATGATAACCAAGCCACCAGAGACTCACCTTCTTTTCTTTATTCCTTTCTTTGTGGGGGCTATTCCATTCACCTGGTGGATTCTTTCAAAAGCGCGTAAAAGAGGGATTTCTTTTTAAGGTGAAAAATATGATACTTTCACTCGATAAGATTTTTTATCATAGGAATGGCGTTGCTATTTTACATGATGTATCTTTGGCAATATCTGCTAAAGAACTCGTGACGGTTATTGGTCCTAATGGCGCTGGAAAAACAACTCTTTTAAAAATTGTATTAGGATTAATTACCCCAACTAGTGGCCAAATTATCAAACCAGCTTCTTTAAAAATTGGTTATATGCCACAAAAACTGCATATGGATCCAAGTCTTCCTATAACCGTGAAAAGATTTTTGGAATTTTCTCGTTATCAGGATGCATTACAAGAAATTGTTACTGCAGTGGGTATCGATAAGCTGCTAGAAAAATCTATTCATATTTTATCAGGCGGAGAATTGCAGCGTGTTTTATTAGCCCGAGCCTTATTAAGTAAACCAGATCTTTTGGTGCTAGACGAACCCCTTCAAGGCGTGGATATCAATGGGCAGGTGTCCCTCTATAAATTGATCTACGAAGTTCGACAGGTACTAAATTGCTCTATTCTTCTTGTGTCTCACGATTTACATTTTGTGCACGCTGCAAGTGATAAGGTAATTTGCTTAAATCATCACATATGTTGTGCAGGGAAACCAGAAGAAGTTAAAAAACATCCGAATTATCAATCACTTTTTGAAAATTATCGTCCTGAAGTTTTAGCCCCTTACGCACATAGCCATAATCATAGCCATGATATAGATAATCAAAGAGATGAGTGTAATGAGTAATTTTCTTATAAACGCTTTTGCATTGGGTGGCCTTTTCTCTTTAATTGCAGGTCCTTTAGGGGCGATTATTATCTGGAGACGTCTGGCATTTTTTGGAGATACTCTTTCTCATGGGGCTTTATTAGGGCTTAGCTTGAGCCTAATTTTCAATTTTCATCCGATTGTTGGGATTTTTCTAATTGCCGTTATTTTAGCTATTTTTTTAGGATATTCATCAAACTCTCCAGGTCTTGCGACTGAAACAAGGTTGGCAATACTTTCACCTGGGTTGCTCTCGCTAGGAATGATATGTTTTTCCTTTTTTAAAGGAATACGATTTAATTTAGAAGGGTATTTATTTGGAGATATTCTTGCGGTTAGCTATCAAGATTTAGGATTACTTTTGGTTGGTGAAATCATTGTCTTAGGCTTTTTATTGAAGCAATGGAGAGCTCTTATTAATATTTGCATTAGCGAAGATCTAGCAACTGTAGAAGGGTATAATGTTCCAAGAGTTCGTATTTTATTCCTTTTTGTTTTAGCTCTTTTTATTGCACTTACAGTTAAAATTATGGGGGTGTTATTAATGACAGCATTGTTAATTTTACCGGCAGTGCTTGCAAGAAATTTTTCAAAAACGCCGGAAATGATGGCTATTTTAGCTATCGGTGCTAGCATTCTAATGATTGTTATTGGTTTATTTGTTTCAAATGCTTATGATCTTGCTGCGGCACCTGCTATTGTCATTACAGGTGTTATTATAATAATGAGTATAGAATTATTTAAACACCTTCGAGATCAATATAAATGGAAATAAATTGGCTCGATAAAGCAATTTTCCTTAATAAAACTTCAGATAAGGTGGGTTTTACGTGGAAAAATGTTGAACAAATTTATGATAAAATTCATTCTGAAATCCAAGAAGTAAAGGAAGCTCTTTTACAGCAAGAAAGACACCATAGGGTCGCTGAAGAAATTGGTGACTTAATGTTTTCTGTGATCGCATTAGCTTGTTTTTTAAAGGTCGACCCTGAGCAGGCTTTCACGGGTGGCATTACTAAATATGAAAAAAGATTTAGGTTTGTTTTAAAGATTTTTGAAGAGAAAGGTATTTCTTTAGGGAATGATCTTTCAACGAAGTTTTTACTCGAAGTCTGGGAGGAAGCCAAAGCAAGAGCCATTAAAAGTGGTGCCGCCGGAGAGGATTGAACTCTCGACCTCACCCTTACCAAGGGTGTGCTCTACCACTGAGCTACGACGGCTTTAAACTGAACTAGATTTAACTTAACCTTAAGAGACTTGCAAGTATAGCAATGCACAACATGCAAAAAAAATTAAATAAAAAAAATCAAGATCGCCTAGCTCAAGCTTTACGTATTAATTTACTAAAACGTAAGGAGCAGCAAAGAGCGCGTATTAATGTTAGTGTAAACAAGGAACAAGAAAGCATTTTCTATCATCAAACTGATCGAGGTTTCCTTGTAAATGTGCGCTTAACACCCAATGCGCAACGTGATGAAATCCTGGGAGTATACACTGCACCAGAAGGCCAAGCTTATCTCAAGGTCAGTGTAAGAGCCTTACCTGAAGATGATCAAGCAAACATTTCTCTTATTGATTTTATTGCATCTACATTACGGTTCCCAAAGACTCGTATAGTCTTAGTGAAAGGTGAGGCAAGTCGATTTAAAACCTTACTTTTTCAAGAAAGTGATGCACAAATCTTAAGTCAAAAATTTGAAAGTTTAATAAATTAATTACGCTGTAATGATACTAAGGAGAGAAACTTTTGTCTTTGTGTGAAATCAATTTTTTAAAAACACTTAAAAATAATAAGAATAGATTGATGGGGCTAGATGTTGGCACAAAAACCATCGGTCTTGCTCTCTCAGATACTACTTGGACGATAGCGACACCTTTTCAGACTCTTGAAAGAAGGAAATTTAAACAAGATATTATAGAATTAAAAACTATTATTGATAAATATCATGTGGGTGGCTTAATTATAGGATTTCCCAAAAATATGGATGGTTCAGAAGGACCACGTTGCCAATCCATAAAACAATTTTCACATAATTTGCTAACAGAAATAGCTATTCCCATTAGCTTTTGGGATGAGCGGCTTTCTACAGTGGCCGTAACGCGGACACTTTTAGAAGCCGATGTATCACGTAAGCGTCGGCAAGAGGTTGTTGATAAAATGGCAGCTAGCTATATTTTACAAGGGGCGTTAGATACATTGGTAAGACAAGAGTGGAAGACCGACGACCTAACCCACGAGGAATAATGCTACGGCTGCTTCTTTCCAGACCTGACCGGGTTTGCAAACCTAGTGTCTAGGGTCGATCTTCCAGAGGGACTATAAAAGATTACCTATAAATTATGCAAGGGTTTTGTCTTTCCAGCTATTCCGAAAAGTTTTAACGAGCTTTTGTGATTCTTCTAAATCTTCTGGCGTGTTTACTTCAAATGGAACGGCATCAACAATACGAACGTCTATACGCAATCCTGCTTCAAGAGCTCTTAATTGTTCCAGTTTCTCAGCAAGCTCAAGCGGAGAGGGGGGGTGGTGAACGAATTTTTTGAGAGCCTGGCGACGATAACTATAAAGCCCTATATGATGGTAATGTGTCATGGCTCCATGAGGGATTACAGAACGACTAAAGTAAAGAGCTTGCTGTATATTAGGGTTTTTTCCTTCAACCATGGCTATCTTTGCAATGCTTGGACTGTTTTTGCGCTCGTCATTGTTCAGTTTGACGGCTAACGTTGCAATATCTACATTCTGATTTTGAAGAGGTTCAAATGAATATTTAATAACTTGAGGATCAATAAAAGGCATATCCCCTTGAAGATTAATAATAACATCATAGTTTTCGTCAGAGTCAATGATGGTTGCTGCAGCATAAACTCGATCTGATCCAGAAGGAAGAGAAGGATCAGTCAAACAAACTTCCCCCCCTGCGTCTTTTACAATTGAAGCAATTTTTTCGTCATCGCATGCGACAATGACGCGTCCTATATTAGCCTCTAAACCGCGCTCTAAAACATGTAATACAAGAGGTTTATCACCAATTAAAGCAAGGGGTTTTTGCGGTAACCGTGAAGCTGAAAGACGCGCAGGGATAATAATAAGTGGATTCATTTTTTCTCCTAAACCCATTTTGCAACATAACCTTGATCTGGCTGGACGCCATTACAAAGACTATGGATTACTTCATCGGGCGTTTTTGCAATTGTAAATAATTTTTGATCGATTTCTCGCACAAAACCGTCTTCAATCATACGTTTAAAATGTGTTTCGAACACTATCGACCAGTACCCATCAACATCCAGAAAAATGATCTTCTTATGATGAAGTCCAATTTGTTTCCAGGTCATAATTTCAAAGGTCTCATCCAAAGTTCCAATACCACCAGGTAGAATGACAAAGGCTTCAGATTTTTCAAACATAAGTTGTTTACGTTCATGCATGGTCTCAACGACCATAAGCTCAAGAAGATTTTCATTAATACCTTCTCTTGTACTAATGAGGGTTGTAGAAATTCCAAGAGCACTTCCTCCTGCTTCTAAAACAGCATTAGAAACAAGGCCCATAAGGCCCATGCGTCCCCCACCATATACCAATTTAATATTATTTTTTGCGAGAAGTGTGCCGACTTCTTTCGCGGCAAGTTGGTATTTTTCAGAAAGCCCATTAAAAGAACTGCAATATACGCATGCCGACTTAACAAATTCCACTTATTATCTCCTCCCTTATCGTTAAGGAGTAAACCTGCCATTACTGAAGGTTTGATGCAAGTTAAATTCGCATTCAGAGAGTGCACTTACAAATTAAAGACAATTTATTTAAATAAATTTACTTAAGTTATTTTGCTTCCCATTTCTCACGTAAGAGGTAATAGTTTCCTGCCAGGCCATCGTAGGGATTTAGTGCAAATGGTATTATTCCTTTACCTAAGTTAACTAGCGGGTGATTCTCGTTTATTTTAGTGAAATTATTGCGAACAAATGCTTTCCGTGAAGCAGCACGAAAATCAGCAACTGAAGCTGTTAAAAGTTCAATGTCAGTTGTTTTAAAAAGAAGGTCAATTGTTAACTTTAAAAGGAGAGTGGCATAGCCTTTTTCTTGGGCCCAGTTATCTGTATAAATATGGGTAATGCAGCCATATTTATAGCTTTTATCGTTTTCATCACTTTCAAGGAAGGTTATCTGATAATCTAACCCTGAAAGATGTGTATGATCTGTAATTGCTTTACTATGGCCCTCTGTAAAAATATATAGGTCTAGTTGTGTCGTAAGATTCTTATTGAGAAAAAGATGACTATGTCCAGAAAAGCTACGAAAAACATCTAAAAAGGCAATATTTTGCGTTTCACCATACTGTATTTCGGTTTCTGATAGTCTTTTTCTTTCTGTGTGGTCTAATTTACATAAACAAGTAAGAGAATGATTGAACCAGAAAGATCTGTCCTCTAGTTTTTGCCTTTGCTTTAAAGTACTAGAAAAATCTAAATTTTCTAAACAAAGTTGATAATTTTCTTCTGCTTTTTTAAGCATTTCTTCTGTGCTAGGGGAGTCTTCTAGCTCAGACGTTTTAGCAGCCATTTTCTCATAGTAAAAAGGATCACTAGGTAAAATGCCGTCTGGTTTTATATTATATTTTTTAATAAAAGGGGCATATTCTTCATTAAGCTTATACCAGTGTGCTTCGTGTTTTCTCTTTTGTTCATCTGAACTTTCACTTGCATAAGTAGAAGGAGTAATGAAAATTATGAGTCCTATCGCAATGATAAATTTTAAAGTGCTCATAAAAAAATACCTTCATTATATATTTGGTAAAAATATTATAAGCTTATAGTCATATTTATTGACTGTCTAGCATAATAAGAATGTAATATTTTAGCGTAATTTTAAATCCTATTGTTGAGTTTAAGTAATCAGCCCATACACGTTAAAATTATTTTTGCGCTTGCTTAATTTTTAAATCTATGAGGGATGCTATCAGCAATTAACATCCCCCATGAATCGGATGATGAGTATTAAGAACAACCACTTGTGCTACCGCAAGTCACACACTTCATGCATGTGCCATTACGAACAAGCGTAAAATTTCCACATTCCTGACATGAATCACCTTCGTATCCTTTAAGCCGTGCGGTTGCTACATTTGACGTTTTGTCGGTTGACGGTAAGTCTGCTTGATGCTGAGGTATCTTAAGTTCAGTTTTTTCCAAATTTAAAGCTCCAACAGATTCAGTTGCAAGCGCCTTTGTACCTTCAACTTTTAAATATGAAGTTTCACTTGTCTTATTTGCCCGTTTTCCTTTTAGAACATATAAATTATTACGGATATATCCTTTGCTTGTTAAAGAGCTGAGAGCCTCCATTTCTTGATGTTCTTGACGTCCTGTAGACATACGCTCATGAGCTTCTCCAAGACTTTCAGGTAAAAGTTCTCGAGGGTCTGAGTGAGCTAAATCAGTTCTATCAAGATAAGAAATTGCAAGTTCGCGGAAAATATAATCTAGAATAGAAGTGGCCATCTTAATGGCATCATTACCCGTGACTAACCCTGAAGGTTCAAATCGTGTAAACGCAAAGGCATCAACAAATTCCTCAAGTGGAACGCCATACTGCAATCCAATGGAGATCGCCATTGCAAAATTGTTCATTAGACTTCTAAAAGCAGAACCTTCTTTATGAAGGTCAATAAAGATTTCGCCTAAGCGACCATCTTCATACTCTCCAGTCCGCAAATAGACTTTGTGTCCTCCAACAGTTGCTTTTTGAGTATATCCTTTACGTCGAGCTGGGAGTTTATGACGTTCATTGCGATGAGCAACTCGCTCAATAACTCTTTCAACAATTCGCTCAGCCATGGCCTTTGTACGGTTTGTACCCGTAAGAGAAGTAAGTTCTTCTAAAACTTCCTCAACATTTTCTTCATCAGCAATTAATGAAGTATTAAGTGGTTGAGAAAGTTTTGAACCGTCTCGATAGAGTGCGTTACATTTGAGTGCTAAGCGCCAAGACAAGAGGTATGCGTTATTACATTCTTCGATCGACGCACTATTAGGCATATTGATTGTTTTTGAAATAGCACCAGATATAAATGGCTGTACAGCTGCCATCATATGGATATGACTTTCTGTAGATAAAGCTCGTTTCCCGAGACGTCCACAAGGATTTGCACAATCAAAGATTGGAAGATGCTCTACTTTTAAATGAGGGGCTCCCTCTAAGGTCATTGTTCCACAACAATAGTTATTCGCATTTTCTATTTCGTCTTTGCTAAAACCTAAAGCTGAGAGAATTTCAAAGCTATTATTGTTTAATTGTTCATCTGAGAATCCAAGAATATTCTTGCAGAAATCCTCACCAAGAGTCCAGCGATTGAAAGCAAATTTTATATCAAAAGCAGAAGTCAAACTAGTTTTAAGCTTTTCTAGGATTTCCTCATTAAATCCCTTTGCTTTAAGGGCCTCAAAACTAATATGGGATGATCCTTCAAGCGTGCCTCGACCAACAGCATAATTCACAATATCTTGGGTTTGTTCTTTGTTATAACCAAGCTTTTTTAAAGCTTTAGGAACCATCTGATTGATGATTTTAAAGTATCCCCCTCCAACTAATTTCTTAAATTTTACAAGAGCAAAGTCTGGCTCAACACCTGTCGTATCACAGTCCATAACGAGCCCAATGGTTCCTGTGGGAGCAATACAAGTTGTTTGAGCGTTACGATACCCGTGTTTTTTTCCTAACTCTAAGGCTTGATCCCAAGCGTTTTTGGCGGCTGTGCCAAGATCTTGAATAGGGCAGGAAGCATGATCAAGAGCGACTGGAAAAATTTTAAGATTTTCATACCCTGACTTTTCTCCATAAGCTGCTTGCCGATGGTTTCTCATAACACGGAGCATATCTTCTTTATTAAGCGCGTATTGAGAAAAAGCACCAAGCTCACTAGCAATTTCTGCAGAAGTTGCATAAGCTCTGCCAGTCATAATAGCGGCTAAAGCGCCGCCAAGGCTACGTCCTTGAGGACTATCGTAAGAAATCCCCATAGCCATCAAGAGACCACCAAGATTTGCATATCCAAGGCCTAAAGTACGAAAATCATACGAACGTTGTGCAATTTCTTTGGAAGGGTACTGCGCCATCATAACCGAAATCTCAAGAACAAGAGTCCAAAGCCTTACAGCATGCTCATAAGCTTCTACGTTAAAAGTTGGCTGCTCATTCTCGGCTTCGGTATTATAGAACAATGCAAGATTAATTGAAGCAAGGTTGCAAGCCGTGTCATCAAGAAACAAATATTCTGAACAAGGGTTCGATGATCGAATAGGTCCACTCTTAGGACAAGTATGCCACTCATTAATTGTTGTATGATAGTGAATCCCAGGATCTGCAGAGGCCCAAGCAGCATAGCCTATTTGTTCCCAAAGCTCCTTAGCTTTGATCTTTTTATAAACATTTCCGTCTGTGCGTCGGATAAGGTCCCAGTCTTCGTTTTTAAGAACTTTTTCTAAAAATTCGTTGGTTACAGATACAGAGTTATTTGAGTTTTGGCCAGAGACGGTTGCATAAGCTTCAGAGTTAAAGTCTGTGTCATATGTCTCAAATTCAAAAGAGGTATATCCTTGACGGGCATATTGAATAACCCGTTGAATATAGTTTTCTGAAACCATATGATTTCGTGCAGCTTTTATCGTTTCTTTTAAAGCTGAGTTAACTTGTGGATCAAATCGAGTCTCATCCGTTCCGAGCTGGCATGCTTGCATAACAGCATTAAGATGTTTTTTGGCAATCTTTGAGCCAGTTACGAGCGCAAGAACTTTTTGTTCTTCTACAACTTTCCAATTGATAAATTCCTCAATATCCGGATGATCAATATCGACGACAACCATTTTAGCGGCTCGTCGTGTTGTGCCGCCAGATTTAATGGCGCCGGCTGCTCGATCTCCAATTTTAAGGAAGCTCATGAGCCCGGAAGATTTACCTCCTCCAGATAAAGACTCACCTCTGCCACGGAGGTTCGAAAAGTTTGAGCCAGTTCCCGAGCCATATTTGAACAATCTTGCT
This sequence comes from Caedibacter sp. 38-128, assembly GCA_001898705.1. Lineage (GTDB taxonomy): Bacteria > Pseudomonadota > Alphaproteobacteria > Caedimonadales > Caedimonadaceae > Paracaedimonas. Next base: position 93,914 of record MKUU01000020.1, on the reverse strand, counting down.
TCTCTGAGCCATAAGTCCATAATGCCGCCTTCATTAACTAAATCGTCGTTAATGCTGGAAATAAAGCAGGCGTGAGGCTGGGGACGCTCATAAGCAGATGTTGAATTCATTAATTTTTCAGTTATGTGATCAACATAAAAATGCCCTTGGGAAGGTCCATCAATACCATATGCCCAATGTAAGCCTGTATTAAACCATTGTGGAGAGTTAGGAGCGACCATTTGATTAGCCAACATGTAACACAACTCATCATAAAAACTATGCGCGTCTTCCTCTGAGCTGAAATAGCCACCTTTCCAGCCCCAATAAGCCCATGCCCCCGCTAGTCGATTGAAAACTTGTTTTGCAGAAGTTTCAGGCCCTGTTATTGTTTTGCTAGAAAGTGATTCTTTATTCTTTTTAACACTGTCATCGCTTGTTGAAGCTCTGAGCCATTCAGGAATACCCTTTTCTTCGACAGAGCGCAATTTTGTAGGCACACCAGCCTTACGAAAGTATTTCTGGGCTAATATATCACAGGCAACTTGTGACCAATTTGCGGGAACCTCAATGTCTTTCATTTGAAAAACAATCGACCCATCAGGGTTACGTATTTCACTCGTCGCTTTTCTGAACTCTATAGTTGAATAAGGAGATTGACCTTTGTTCGTGAAGCGCCGAGTAATTCTCATAATGCATATCCTTTAATTAACTAATATACTGTTAAAGTTACAAAATAATCAATATGTGGTGGCTTTTTGGGCCGATATCTACTACATATAGTAGCTTGTACGCTGATAATGTTATTTTGTTTTTCACTCGTCAAGGATAAAACTGCAATGAAACTAAACAATACCGATATTAACTCAAAGGCAAATTTTAAGCCATTGAAAACATTAATGCGTTACTTGTGGGAACAACAAGGAAAAGCAATGCGCTTTCGTATACTTTCTGCATTAGCGCTTCTTTTAATAAGTAAAATTTTTAATGTCTATGCACCTGTTTATTATAAAAAAGCCGTTGATGCGCTATCTATTGACGTCGAGAGAGGCGTTCTTATTGTACTACCTTTGGGGGTTATTTTAGCTTATGGTGCTGCGCGCATTGGAGCGCAACTTTTTAATGAAATTAAGGATATGTTGTTTGTACGCGTTGAACATCGTGCTATTCGACAAATTGCTCTGGAAACTTTTGAATATCTGCATGCATTAAGCCTTAGATTTCATTTAGATCGCAAAACAGGAGGTCTCAGTCGGTCAATCGAACGTGGTACGAACGCTATAGAAACACTACTAAGGTTTATGGTTTTCAATATACTGCCAACAATTTTTGAAATTATTATGGTTTCTATCGTTCTTTCAACAATTTATAAACCGTCTTTTGCGCTTGTAACACTTTCGATTCTCGCAATTTATATCATTTTTACAATTAGCTTGACAGAATATCGTACAACTTTTGTCCGCAAAATGAATCAAACCGATACCGAAGCAAATACAAAAGCAGTTGATAGCTTGTTAAATTATGAAACCGTTAAATATTTTAACAATGAAAAGCATGAGGCTGCACGTTACGATGTTTCTCTTGAGCAGTATGAGATTGCCGCTGTAAAAAGTAAACAACTAATGTCAATCCTTAATATTGGACAAGGGGCAATCATTTCTCTTGGACTTGTTATAATTATGATTATGGCTGCTTCTGAAGTTATTTCTTCAAAAATGTCTATAGGAGATTTTGTTCTCGTTAATACTTATCTTATTCAGCTTTATTTACCACTTAATATACTAGGATTTGCTTACCGAGAAATTAAACTCTCTCTTATAAATATGGAACATATGTTTTTGCTCTTTAAGGAACCTCAAGAGGTAAAGGATTCTAAACAAGCAGAAGAATTTAACATTAAAGATGGAACTGTTATTTTTGAAAACGTTAGCTTTGGTTATACTTCTGAAAGACGAATTCTTAATAATATTTCTTTTGAGGTCCCTATGGGTAAAACGCTTGCCATTGTAGGTCCTTCAGGCGCTGGAAAATCAACCATTTCACGTTTGTTATTTCGTTTTTATGATGTTATTGAGGGGCGAATTCTTATTGATGGACGGGATATTCGAGAAATAACACAATCTAGTTTGCGTAAGGCAATAGGAATTGTGCCTCAAGACACGGTCCTTTTTAATGATACGATTTATTATAATATTTCCTATGGACATCCACAATCCAACAAGAATGAAGTTATAAAATCGGCAAAACTCGCTAAGATACATGATTTTATTATGCAGACACCAGATCAATACCTTACCACGGTCGGAGAACGAGGCTTAAAGCTGTCAGGTGGAGAGAAGCAACGTATCGCAATTGCACGGACGCTTCTTAAAAAACCAAAAATTTTCTTATTTGATGAAGCTACTTCTGCTCTAGACACGCATACTGAAAAAACGATACAAGAAAATCTACGGGAAGTTTCAAAGGGACATACAACAATTATTATTGCTCATCGGTTATCGACGATTGTTGATGCAGATGAAATTTTAGTCGTGGATCAAGGAAAAATTATTGAGCGGGGCGTACATTCACAATTACTTAAACAAAAAGGATTTTACGCACAAATGTGGAAACGTCAGCTTGAAAGTAAGCAGATTCTTGCGAATCTTTCTGAAAAAGAAAAAACTAGCATAAAATGAGATTCAGATGGTTATAGCTAAAAGTAGCACAATTTTAATCATTTTGGCTTTTATTGTTACGATAATTGCTACAGATATTTATCTTCCAAGTCTTCCTGATATGGCAATTTTTTTTAATTGTAGTCCTGATACTTTGCAGCTTTCCATACCTTTTTATATGGTAGGTGGACTGCTATCGACTCCTATTTTTGGGATTTTTTCAGATCATTTCGGACGCAAATGGACAATAATAGGCGGATTAGGCGCTTTTATTTTTGGAAGTTTCCTTTGTTTCGAAGCATCATCATTAATGATGCTTCTTATAGGACGATTTATTCAAGGTATAGGAGGTATCGCTGTTCCTGTTGTAGGATGGGCAGCTATTCAAGATCATTATCCAGGACAAAAAGGAGCAACAGTAATGTCTTGGATGGGGTGTGTTGTTTCATTAGGACCATTGCTGGCCCCTAGTTTAGGAGGGTATATAGATACAGCATTTGGTTGGCGAGGGAATTTTTTCTTTATTTTTGTGTTTTCCTTGTGTGTTATTGTATTAATGATTTTTTATCTTTCCGATCATAGAGGACTTATTCAGAAAAAAAAGCTTAATGCATCAGAAGCTATAGACTCTTATACGGTTGTCTTTAAGAATAAGAAATTTTTGACATATATTATTCTTTATTCTTGTCTAATTTGCGGAGAATTGTGTTATTTAACTATTATACCCTTCTTTTTTCAGTCAAGCTTGCATCTGACTTCAGATTTTATAGGGATTTATATTAGCTCAGTGAGTATCGCTTATATTGCCGGAACTTTCTTAGCTTCTCGAATAATCCAGTATGTGGGCGTAAATAAATCAATTTTAATTGGTATTATTGTCTCACTTTTTGGCGCTCTTACATTGCTGTTCTTAAGTTTTTTGCAACTCTTGTTTCTCACTCCTATATTGTTAGCAATAGGCTTTTATATGGCTGGAGCAGCTTTGGTATGGGGCCCATCAACCTCAGCGGCTTTACAGCTTTTTACAGAGAAAAAGGGAGCTGCTTCTGCAGTTAGAAGTCTTGTAATAACGGCTGCTTTGGGAGTAGGAGGGTTTGTAGGAAGTATACTTGATGACTTTAGCATTAAACCCTTGGCCATATTTTTAGTTGCAATGTGCATATTAAGTCTTTCCCTTTACTTTTATCTTGAACAAAAAAATAATAACCATTAAGTGCCTAAAACAGAAATTTGTCCTTTCTTTAAAGATAAAATTATATAATTTTAAGCAGACATTTCTTGCATTCACTATCTTACCAAGATAGTGATGAAAGAGTTGTTATATTTTAAGGTAATTATAGATGGCCATTGCTGATCGTCCCTCCACAAAATTCGAACCTTGGAAAGATCCTCAGGCAAGACCAATTATTGATATTGTTCATGTTTCTAAAGCATTTGATGGTTTTCCCGCTGTTAATAATATTAGCCTTCAGATTTTTCCTGGGGAGTTTTTTTCTCTTTTGGGGGCTTCCGGATGTGGTAAGACAACTTTGTTAAGGTCATTGGCAGGTTTTGAAATACCAACCTCAGGCAAGATATTTATAGATGGTATAAATATGACGAATGTTGAACCATATAATCGGCCTGTTAATATGATGTTTCAGTCATATGCTCTTTTTCCTCATATGACAGTTGAACAGAATATAGCCTTTGGTTTGAAGCAACAAAATATGCCTGCAAGCGATATTAGGGATCGCGTTATTTCTATGTTGGAACTTGTTCATTTAAGAAAATATGCTCGTAGAAAACCTCAACAATTATCAGGCGGGCAAAGGCAAAGAGTCGCTCTTGCTAGAAGTCTTGCAAAGCAACCTCGGGTTCTTCTTTTAGATGAGCCTCTAGGCGCCCTTGATCGAAAACTGCGTGAACAAACTCAATTTGAGCTTGTCAATATCCAAGAAACATTAGGCGTCACATTCATTATGGTCACGCATGATCAAGAAGAGGCTATGACAATGTCGACGCGTATTGGCGTAATGGAAGAGGGACGTATACGCCAAGTTGGGACACCTACAGAAATTTACGAATATCCCAGTTCTCGTTTTGTTGCAGATTTTATTGGAGAAATGAATATCTTTGAGGGATTTGTTACCGAGGATGAACCAGATCATGTATCAATTAAATCAGAAGAAGCTGGTTGTGATTTGTATGTCACACACTCATCTTCGGCACCAGTAGGAGCTCAAGTTGCAGTCGCTATAAGACCAGAGAAAGTTATGATCACTAAAGAATCAGTTCAAAAAGAACGAAACTGTTGTAAGGGGATTGTGACAGAAATTGCTTATCTTGGAGATGTATCTATTTATCATGTGGAGCTTAAATCAGGAAAAAAGATCTTATCAACTGTAACAAATCAAGTTCGTTTGACAGAAAGACCTATTAATTGGGATGATGAGGTTTACCTTCATTGGAGACCTGAAAGTGGTGTTGTTTTGACAAGTTAAGGTGTTATTGGAAAGAATTAACAAAGATAAATATAACTTAGAGATGAATTTAGAAAATTTGAAAGTTTATTTTGAGCGTATCATGGGAAAAGCAGCTTTAATCGCTATTCCTTATGGTTGGCATATTGTTTTCTTTTTTATTCCTTTTCTGATTGTACTTGGGCTTAGTTTTTCAGAGAGTATTATTGGCGCTCCTCCTTTTACTTCAATAATTTCGTGGGTGGATGAAAGCTTTCTTCAAATACGGCTTAATTTATGGAATTATCAATTACTTAAAGAGGACAGCTTATATATTGCTGGATATATTGAATCCTTACAAATTGCTGGATTAGCAACTTTTTTCTGTCTTCTTATTGGCTATCCTATTGCGTATGGGATTGCACGAGCCAATACTAAAATAAAGGTAATTTTGTTGTTACTTGTGGTTTTGCCTTTTTGGACTTCTTTCTTGATAAGGGTGTATGCGTGGATCGGTTTACTTAACTATCACGGCATCATAAATGGCTTTTTATTAAAGATTGGAATAATATCTCAGCCTCTTGCACTGAATAATAATAAATTCTCAGTTTGTTTAGGAATTGTATACTCTTATTTACCCTTCATGATTTTACCTCTTTATTCAGCTTTAGAAAAAATTGATCATCAAATTCTAGAGGCTGCTTATGATTTGGGGTGTAAACCTTCGAGAGCTTTTTGGACAATCACTGTACCTCTTTCTGTAAAAGGAATTATTGCAGGATCTATGCTTGTATTTATTCCCGCAGTAGGTGAATTTGTGATACCTGAGCTTTTAGGCGGGCCTGATACACTTATGATTGGAAAGATTTTGTGGACTGAATTTTTTACCAATCGAGATTGGCCAGTGGCAGCGGCGCTTGCAATAGCTATGCTTATTTTTCTTGTTTTACCAATTGTTGGATTTCAAAAGTTTACAATGCAACCGACGGGAGAAGATTAAAGTGACTTTTTCTAAGAGACCTTTTCTTCTAACTTTTATGGTATTTGGGTATGCATTTTTATACTTACCTATATTAAGCCTTATTATTTTTTCATTTAATAAAGCGCAAAGTGTTACAAAATGGTCAGGATTTTCTTTAAAATGGTATTATGAACTTTTTTCTAATAAAATGATGCTTACTGCAGCTTTGTTAAGTTTAAAGATTGCTCTTCTGACTGCAACGATATCTGTGCTTATAGGGACAGTTGCGGCCCTCGTTATCGTTAGGTTTCAGTCATTTAAAGGAAGAACTTTTTTTAATGGGCTTGTAACAGCGCCCTTAGTCATGCCAGAAGTTATTACGGGTCTTGCTTTATTACTTTTTTTTGTTGTGCTTCAGCAAACTACCGGATGGCCGAAAGAACGAGGCATTATAACGATTACTTTGGGGCATGTTACTTTAACAATTGCTTATGTTCTCGTGATTGTTCGCACTCGCCTTCTTGAATTTGATCGACAGCTAGAGGAAGCTGCTTTAGATTTGGGCGCACGCCCAGTTACTGTATTTTTTAAAATAACACTTCCTTTAATATTTCCATCAATTACAGCTGGCTGGTTACTTGCCTTTACCTTATCATTAGATGATGTCGTGCTCGCAAGCTTTCTTTCAGGTCCTGGCTCCACAACTTTACCTATGCTCATCTTTTCGAGCGTACGAACAGGAATTAGTCCTGTTATAAATGCCCTTGCAACAATTATAGTAAGCTTAGTGACCATTGGTATTATTATAGCGGGATGGTTTATGCATAAAGGCTCATTAATGAAAAGCAAGAAATCTTAAGGAGGAAAGTGATATGAACGCACAAGGAAAACCCTATATCATCGTTTTGGGAAATGAAAAAGGAGGAACTGGCAAATCTACACTTTCGATGCATCTTATAGTTCATCTTTTGAGGCTGGGTTTTAAAGTTGGGTCTATTGATATTGATGCGCGGCAAGGGACATTATCTCGATACATAGAAAATCGACATAAATATATAAAGGTAAATGATAAGAAACTCCCAAATTCAACTCATCATGCAATTCTACGGTCGAATTTGCCAACAACAATCGATGCTCAAGCAGAAGAGAAGGAAAAGTTTTTATCATGTTTAAGCGATCTTAAAGACAAAGATTTTATTCTTATCGATACTCCAGGAAATGATACGTTCCTTTCACAGTTGTCACACTCTTATGCCGATACATTAATTACACCTCTTAATGATAGTTTTATTGACCTTGATATGTTGGCCCGTATCAATAGTGAAACTCGTGAAATATCTGGCCCTAGTACGTATTCAGAAATGGTATGGGAACAAAAAAAGCACAAATTATTGCGTGAGAAAACCCAGTTTGATTGGATTGTATTGCGTAATCGACTAAGTAGTATTTTCGCAAAGAATAAAGAAGAAATGCAATTTCTCTTAAATAAACTTTCCCAACGAATAGGTTTCCGTCTTGCTTCAGGTTTTGGGGAGCGGGTTATTTTTAGAGAACTCTTTTTACAAGGATTAACTTTGTTGGATTTGCAAGATGTTGGTATTGAGATGACATTATCACACGTTGCCGCTCGACAAGAGTTACGAGCATTACTTGAGATGATTAATCTAACGCCTTTAATTGAACGTCTTCAGGACGCAAGTTAAAATTTATTTAGAATTTTGATCAACTTATGGCACTCTTCATTTAGAAGAAGGAATTAAGGACCCTTAATGGATTGGGATAAACTACGAATTTTTCATACTGTCGCACTTGCAGGAAGTTTTACACGTGCTGCAGAACAATTAAACTTAAGCCAGTCAGCAATTAGTAGGCAAGTAAACGGTTTAGAAGAATCGTTAGGAGTTCCATTATTCTATCGTCACGCTCGTGGGCTTGTTATGACAGAACAAGGAGAACTATTATTTGAGTCAGTGCGTGAGGTTTTCTCAAAGTTAGCCATGACAGAAGCTCTTTTGAATGAGAGCCAAGGTCATCCACGTGGTCCTTTAAAAATAACAACTTCAATTGCTTTTGGTTCTATGTGGCTTGCGCCTTTGCTAGGTGAGTTCTTAGAGCTTTATCCGCATATTCGGGTAAATCTTATTTTGAGAGATGATGAGCCTGACTTAAATATGCGTGAAGCAGATATTAGCATTCCATCAGTTCCTCCTACACAACCGGATATGGTTGCTGTTCCTTTGCCTCCTTATCGCTTAAGAATCTATGGCAGTCGTCCATATTTTAAAAAATTTGGTGTTCCTGTAAAACCTCAAGATCTTGATAACCATCGCCTGATTGCGTTTGGAGATGAAATATCTCATCGTTTAAATAAAGTTAATTGGATCTTACATGCAGGAACGCGCCGTGGACAAAGTCGAGAACCTTACTTAATTGTAAATAATGCTTATGCAATCTTACAATGTGTCAAAGCTGGGCTTGGTATTGCAGGTATGCATAAATATATACTTGATAAAGATGATGATCTTATTGAAATATTACCTGAGCTTGAAGGAGCAATGGTGCAACGTTTTATTGTGTATCCTGAACAGCTTCGAAACTCAAAACGTATTATTGCTTTCCGACAGTTTATTGAAAGAAAAGCTTTAGAACATCAAGATTTTTAATAATTTCTCTAAATAGTTGCTTTTTTAAGAGAGGTCAAATCTTCTTTTTTAGCTAGCAATGAAGTAGCTGCACAATTAGGGTATATAATGGCTAGCGTTCTTAGCGGGTCAGCAATAACATCAACAGTAATTAGCAGAACAAAAACAGCACCTAGAGGTAATCCCAGAGGCTCGAGAATAATTGAAATGAGAGCTATACTTGCAACCCCAGTTGCGCCAGAAGTTGCAATGCCAGCGATAATCGAACCGCAAATTATGATGTAATATGTCGAAAAAGTAAGAGGTACATTATAAAGTTGTGCAATAAAAATGGCTGTGAATGAAAAATACAATACATTACCATATCTACAGATTGTAATTCCTAGAGGAAGAAGTAAATTTGTTGTTAAAGGATCGAATTTCAATTTGGAAGTAAGAGCATCAGTTGCTTCAGACATTGCAAGGAAGCTATTTCTTGTAGTTAAGGCAACAACTATTGTTGTGTACATAACGCGTATTGATTCTAAATATTCTCCTCTAAAATTTGCCCATATAATGAGGCTTGATAAGAATATCAGGCTAAAAAATGCAAAAGTTAAACTACAAATGTAATTGGTCATTACAAGTAAAATCGATAAATCAACTTTTGAGATTTGCTCAGCCATTAAACCTAAAACGCCAATTGGTAATACAATTGAAAGCCAACTTAATATTTTTTGTAATGCTCTTTGAGTACTCTCAAATATATTTAGTAAGCTCTCTTGAGAAGAGTTATTAAGAGACCCAATTGCTGTTCCCAGTATTATTGTAAAAATAACGATTTGAAGGATGTTTCCTTCTGCTAGAGCTGCAAAGAAATTTTTGGGGATAAGATCAGAAATAAATTGATTTAAATTTTGGAAAGCATCTGTTTCAATTGGTGTTTTTAAATCAACTTCACGAATCATTGAAGATGCCGAATCTTTCATAATATTGGCGAGCATCGTTTCATTAATATTAGAGCCTGGCCCAAATATAATTGCGCATAAGCCTCCTATAAATGTTGATATGACCAATCCAATAAAAAAAACTAATAAGATTCGGCTTATAGAAGTTTTTGAGCTTTTTGATTGTATAAAACGTGCAATGCTGCAAGTTATCATAACAATAATAAGTGGAACTACAGACATTTGAAGAGCAGAGAGATAAATTTTCCCTAAAGGAGCAATCATATTAGCAAGCTGCTTATCGTGAAGACCAATAATAGTCCCAAGTATAATTGCTCCTAGAACCGTGAATGGATTTGTAAGAATCTTATTCAAGAAATTAATATGTGAGTGAGAAGGGCTCATAAATTATTTATCCTTTAGATGATAAATACCATCCCAACTTTGAGGAGGAGGTTCTTTTAAATATTGTTGGCATCTTTCTATATAGAGCTGGGTAGGATAATCGTTACCAAAAATTTTGAGCATTTCCTCAAAATGCTTTAGAGCTTCTTTCCAACGTCTTTCAAGATAAAGACGATATCCAACCGTAAATTGAGAACATAAGTTAGTCTGCTCTTTCGTTGGTAAGAGGCTGGGATCTCCATTTTTGAGAGCCACAAGCTCATAAATGGTAACACTTGCTTTTTTTCCTTTAACTGAAACTTTATCTAAAGGTCGCACAATACCTTCATCTCTAATTTCTCTTTGAGTTTGTTCACCAATAATAATTCGAGTGTTATAGTATTTGTTCGTACCCTCTAATCTAGAGGCTAAATTTACAGTATCTCCTAAAGCTGTATAATTCAGTCGATCGAAAGATCCTATCGTTCCAACAAGAGCTTCCCCAGTCTCAATTCCTATTCGAGTAATAAGAATTGGTTTTTTTTCAGATTCCCATTTTCGATTAAGTTCATCTAAACGTTTTTGACAGTATAGAGCTGCTATGCATGCATTTAAGGCGTGATGCTTATCGTTTAAAGGGGCTCCCCAAAAAGCCATAATTGCATCGCCTATATACTTATCAATGGTTCCATTTTGATGAATGATAATTTCTGATAACGCGGCAAAATATTCTGAGATATGGGACATTAATTTTTCAGGGGGATATGATTCACTAACTGACGTAAACCCCTGAATATCTGTAAAAAATAGAGTAAGCTTTTTAATATTACCACTGATACGGACTTCTTGAGAGCGTTGAACTAGTTTTTTTACTAATGCCTTCGGAACGAACTTGGCAAAAGTTTTAAGATTTTGTCTCATTGCTGCCATTGAATTTTCAAGGACTTGGATTTCATAAATGTGGGAAGAAAGAGGTTCTGATTCAAAAATTTCAAAATTTTTAATCTGACTAGCTTGCTCTGAAAGCAGCATGATAGGTTGCGAAATTCTTCGCGCTAAAAATCCTATAAGAAAAATAGATAATATAAGAATAATAAATGAGATGAGAAGAATATGCTTTTGCGTTTGTACTGCAGGGCCAATGATATCGCTCGTTGGAACAACAATTCCAATGAGCCATTTATGCTCAAATGATTTTGGAAAAGTTTTAAAATAAGCAATGTACTCAATGTCATTATGGGTAAAAATAAATTTACTATTTTTATTTTGCTGGTACTTTTGAAAGGCTGTATTTAGATGTTTATCCTTGATATCTTGGATTGACATCATCGAAACTTCATCCCCATCAGCTTTAACCGTTTGGAAGGGATCTGGATGTGCAATGATTTGCCCATCTGTATTAATAATAAATGTAACTCCCAGCTTCCCAATGCGTAATTCTTGTAAAAACTGAGAGAACGTATCAATATTAATATCAACAGCAGTTACTGCAAATAGCCGGCCATTTTCATCAAGGATTGGCATAGCTGCTGTGATGCCGGGTTTTTTATTGGTATTAAAGACATAAATTGGGCTCCATCTAAATTCCCGATCTTGAGCGACGTCTGCATACCAACTGCGTTGACGATGATCATATAGCACTTTGCTAATATTTTCGGACTCAATAATTTTTCCTACATTGTCTAAATAAAACCAACTTTCAACAGGTTGTGTAAGTGAATGGTCAATTAAACGTATAGCAAATTTAGCTGGGGCTGGAAGTAAACGAGAAGGATCAACTCGATAGGTAGGTTTATCAGAAAGTCGTCTGATTTGTAGAAACCGTCCTTTATTACTTCCAATATAATAGTTTGAAATGGTTGGGTAGATTCGTAAAGTATGTTCGATATAATTCAATAAAGATTGATTATCTATACTGATATCTTCTTCAGTCTTGATAAGAGTAGATCCTAATTCAGATAACGATTTTGCAATTGTAAGAGGAGCAATTGTTTTTTCGATTACTGATTCGCTTACCTCGGAAATTAGATCCTGCGAAAGATTTAAAAGTGCTTGTGTGCTGTTGCGATAGGTATACCAAATAATAGATAAAGCAGTGACAAGAATAAGCGCAAAAAAACTAGAAATAATATCTATTTCTAGTTTTCGACTCTTAAAGCTGAAATTAATTTTCAGCATAATTTTTATCCCTCGTAGTTATTTATCTATAGTCAATTGTGCGCTTTAATTCCTTTAATTTGTGTAAATATTTTTCATTTTTTTCAAGGAGCATATGAGAATCATATTTGATTTGATTTGTTTCTAAGAAACCATTTATCCATAAAAGAAAATGTAGCCGATTTCGGGGAACAACCATGCGAATAGAATCTTCTTGAGACTTAATAATAAGGGATAATAATTTTAAATTTGCATCAGGGCGAGAGAATAAGAATTTTTGTGTTTCAATTTCATCCCGAAATAATGCAAGAAGTTTTCCTTCTTGCAGCAATTTAAGGCCGTGTTCCCATGTTTCAATCTCATTAATTGACGCATTAGGAAATAAATTTTTTGCAAAATCTATATAAGAACTTTTTTGTACAATGCCGATCTTTGAATCAGGTTTTGAAAAAAGATCTAATAAAGTTTCTGCATTACGCTGCCTCTTAATACCTGCATACACGAGGCGGTTAACAAGCATGGCTTTACGAAAAACAGCATAGGGCTTAGTATAAAGGACTTTTTTAGCTCTTTCGTCTGTATAGCTAAGTTTTGAGACCCCTAGATCTACCTCGCCCGAAGCAACAAGGTTTACAACTTCATCATAAGTTTGTGCCGTTCGATTGATCTCAAGAGTTACGCCCAACTCTTTTGCTATTCTCTCACTAAGTTCAATATCTATTCCATCTAATTTACCTTCTGGAGTTGTCATAAAAAATGGAGGGTTATCAGTTTTTAAGATCGCAACAACAAGTTTTCCGTTTGTAACAATATCTTGAATGTCTTTAGAATAATTCTTTTCAGTAAGAGACGAGTCTGAGTTTGCTAAAGCAACCCAAGTATATAAGATTTGAAAAAGTAGGGAGAACGTCTTGCTATAAGATAAAAAGGCTCGCATTAATATAATTCCCTGTTTAAAAAAATACTCTAACACGTGAAAGATTCAGCTGGAAGTAAAGCATCTTTGAAAGAAGCCTGTGCAATAATTCTTAGTGGATCAATATGTTGTGATGAATTAAAACCATGCTGATTGACGACTAAGGAAATCTCTGTACAGCCTAACAAAACTTTTTGAGCTCCTTGTGATAATAGAAGCGAAATAGCATCTAGAATCGTTTTATGAGACTTATACGCATGAAATGGATCTCTTTTGACCTCATAAATGGCTTGATGCAGCTTCTTTTGATTTTTTAAATCAAGATGTAAAATGCTTAATCCTCTTTCTTCCAATGTATTTTGATATACTTTTAGTTTTCTCTCTCCTGTCGTTGATAGAAGGCCAACCTTATCGCCTGGTTGAAATTGAGTGAAGATGAAGTTTGCTGTGTGTTTAATTAAATTTAAGTATTGTACATGCTGTAAGGGTGTTTGATTCCATAATTCTACAAATTGATTGAATATGGGGGGAGCAAAAAATGTATTACAAGAAATACAGCCAATAATTGGCCTTTTATAAGCATATGATAGGACTTCAAGTTGTTGAAAAATCCTAAAAACAGGCACTGCTGGATTAAGGCTAGTTTTTCCTTCTAGAAAAGCCGTTCTATCTGGAATCTCACTTCCAAAAGAACAATGAATAGTATCAAGGTATTCTTGATCGTTTTGAATACAAAGTTTGGTACGCATTTCCTCAAATAGAAGTGTTTGGAGAAATTCTCCGCTTGCGGGTCCCATACCACCTACGATAGCAATTATTTTATTTTTCGATACCATAATTCTTACTTTATCTTTATGTCGTGAGTATAAACTGAGAGAAATTAATAAATCGTTTCTTAATATAATGCTTTGAAAACCTTGACAGTGGCTAAAGAGAAAGGTATAGACTTGAAACTCTAAAGTCTTAAGGCGGAGTAGCTCAGTTGGTTAGAGCGGCGGAATCATAATCCGTGTGTCGGGGGTTCAAATCCCTCCTCCGCTACCATTAATTTTTATAAATACGCGGAAATTTAGTATTCTACTTCGAGAAAGAAATAGAAAAATATACTTATTTTAACATTTGAGTACGTCTTTGTAGGGCATCCCAAATTACTTGATCTAAATCATAGATGTCGTCCGCAAAATGATATTGTCCTTCCTTATCAAACCAAACTGTTAGATAGGTAATATGCACAGGGATGGGCTTTGATAAATGAATGCTTGAAGTTTCATTATTATCAATCTTATTCTGAACAAATTCAAAATTAACATCCTGATGATCCTTTAAGATAAATAATGAAAGATCAATGGGGCTTGCGACTCTAATACAACCAGAACTAAAATTTCTTTTAGCCTTTTTAAATAAATGAGCATCAGGCGTATCATGTAAGAAGATGCCAAAAGGGCTTTGAATATTGAAAAAAATTCTCCCCAGAGCATTTATGGCCCCAGGCGCTTGTACTAACGAAAAAGGAAAATCTGATGCTGATATTTCTGTCCAATTAATTTTTGTTGGATCTATTATATTACCAACTCGATCACGTACAGTGTACCCTTTTGTTGCTAATAAATGCGGATTTTCTTTCAAAAGAGGCAGCTTATCTTTAATAGCAATACTTCGAGGTACGTACCATATAGGGTTAAAACGAATTTCAGATATTGAGGATGAAAAAACAGGAGTTTTTCGAAGTTTTTGCCCTATAATAATAGGCATGTGTAAGACTTCTTGCTGATTTTTATAGCCGGTTAAAGTAAACCCGGCAATATTAACGATTATATACTTCTCTTTAATATCAAGAGGAAACCAACGCCATCTCTCCATTGTCACGATGATTTGCTTTATACGTTCCTGAAGAGATGTATTGAGAGCTTTTAAAGTTTCTGGACCTAAAAGGCCATCGGGTTCTTGGCCAAAAAGTTTTTGAAAATTTATAAGAGCTTGTTTAGTTTTTATATCAAAAATACCATTAAGTTCTGCTTGATAGATTTTATATTGCTTAAGAACAGCCTGAAGCTGAGAAACAAGTAGAAAGTTTTCTTGGAAATTCTTAAAAGATTTAGGTGGGGTAATTGTAACCCAGTTCCCTTGCTTTAGAAGAGAACGATAATAAGCTAGCATATTTTTCAGAACTTGATAGTGAATGTGATTAACTGTGAGCTTTTTTAACCACTGTCCTGAAGAGTCATTTTCAATTTCTTTATGAAGAACTTCAGAGGCATCAATGGGAGAGGGGTTAAGATAAAGTAGGGGACTTACTTTTTTAGGATTTAATCTTTCTCCAAATAGATCGTCAATATAATCCATAGTAAGCTCTGTAACTAGGACTTCCAAAGAACTCAATGATTGAAAGGTATAAGGTGAGCGTATTAACCCTTCAATTATAAGAATTTTTTTCATGTAATCTTTTGGTTCCAATCCTTCTACATCTGATTGTTTTATTGTTTCTAAAAGAACAAACACAGCAGGAATCGGGCCGTCTTCTGTAATCCATTGAGGTTTAAAATTATTTCTTTTGTAAAACTTAGTAAGTTGCAGATTTTTTTCATTTAAGTGACCTATTAAAACGTCATTCTGAAACTTGCTCAATAAATTGTTATGAATTTGGTTTAATAAAGGCGATACAGATGCAAGTCCTGCATCATAAATTGCAACTAGAGAAATAATAAAAAATATAATTCGTATCATTTTAATTCCATTGTTTAGCTGCCATACGGTTATTTTTAGCTTAAACACAAGAACCTTTCAAAAATATGAAAAACTCTTTATATTATGATTAAAAGGAGTCTCCAATGGATTTTTCGCATATTTTTGGTTTTTTATTTTTAGCACTTACGTTTATTTTTGTTCTTTTAGCTGTGAAATCTGTTCCACAAGGTTACGAATGGACAGTGGAGAGATTTGGTCGTTATATTCGCACTTTGGAACCAGGGCTTAATTTTATTATTCCCTTTGTAGACAGTGTTGGGGCAAAAATCAGTATGCAAGAGAATGTCTTTGACGTTCCTTCTCAAGATATTATTACACAAGATAACGCCATGATAAAAGTAGATGGAGTTGTTTTTTATCAAGTATTAGATGCGGCTAAAGCTGCATATGAAGTTGCTAACATTGATCGTGCGATGATTAACCTTGCTATGACTAATATTAGAACGGTGATGGGAGGTATGGATATGGATGAACTACTTTCCAACCGTGAAAAAATTAATACTTCTTTGTTACGTGTCATGGATGATGCAACAACGCCGTGGGGTGTCAAGGTAACACGTGTCGAAATTAAAGATATTACACCACCGAAAGATCTTGTTGATGCAATGGCACGTCAGATGAAAGCTGAACGAGAAAAGAGAGCTACAGTTTTGGAAGCAGAAGGAGAAAAACAATCTGCAATTTTGATTGCAGATGGAGCAAAACAATCTGCTATTCTTGAAGCTGAAGGGCGCAAGGAAGCAGCTTATCGTGATGCGGAAGCTCGTGAACGTCTTGCAGCTGCAGAGGCAAAGGCAATTGAATCTGTTTCCCACACCATTGCAAAAGGAAATCCTCAAGCAGTTAACTATTTTGTTGCTCAAAAATATGTTGACGCCTTACAAACAATTGGCGCTGCCGACAATCAAAAAATATTATTCTTACCCTTGGAATCTACAAGTATTATTGGATCCATAGGAGGAATTAGCGAGATTGCAAAAGAAGCCTTTATGTCAAAGAATACCTCGAAGAAAAAGGAAGTTTAATGGTGGAATTTTTTGATACAATCACGGTATGGCATTGGTGGATCTTAGGAATTATATTTTTAATGCTTGAGTTAACAGTTCCTGGTGCTTATTTTTTATGGCTTGCAATTTCAGCAGGAATCATAGGGGCTATGATATGGGTTATGCCAACTCTGAGCCTAGTATACCAATTATTGTTATTTTCAATCATTTCAGTTGCTTCAGTCACGCTTTATTTACGTTTCAGATCTAAAACTCAAAATGCTTTAGGTTCCCAAGTATTAAATCGACGAGCCAAACAGTATATTGGTTACATTTTCACATTAGAGGAGACTCTTGAAAATGGACAAGGAAAAATTCAATTGGGAGATACAATTTGGAGCATTAAAGGCCCAAGCTGCAGCAAAGGGACGAAGCTTAAAGTTGTATCTACCGAGGGGAGTACTTTGCGAGTAGAAATTATAAATTAAAGGCCACTTATTTATCGTATCTTTTTTAAAGAACGAACTAGCGCCGGTTCTTCTTCTGTTTTTTCTACAAAAGTTGTAGATTGGGAATCATAAAAGCCACTAGGTTTCTTAATTTTCCGAGCTTCCCTAATTTCTTTTTCAAGTTGTTGAGCAATGCTTTCGCCTCGATCGAGAAGAAAGGCGAGTTCATCTTTTAATACAGAAGCTTTATGGCGCTGCTCAATGAGTCTTTTTAAAACTGTGTCTTTTAATTCCTTAAGTTCTTTTATAGTTAACTCTGCTCGGTTTAAGGAAGATGAAAAATTCTCAATAAAGGTTTCTAACTGATGACGATTTTTCTTTAACTGCTGATTTAAAACAAATACATAAATAAGAGTCGCTATCAAAATAGCAACAGCAATAAGATCCATAATAATAGAAAATGTCATTCTTCTTCCTTTAATGAAGTAAGTTTATTACGCTTAATTTGAATTGCAACAGAATTATTACGCTGTCCCATTTCTCCTTTCATAAGCTCTAATCCTCCACATTCTAATGAAATCGGTGAAGAAGGCTTTAGAGGAAGAATTATTCGAGTACCTATTTTCCAATTGAGAATTTCTGCTAAGGAAAAAGTCATTGTAGGTAATTTTGCATCTACTGCAAGATTTGTTTCTTCTAATCCTTGAGCTAAATAATTTTGCCATATAGCCGTATATGGTTGTCTATTTATCTCATTTTCTCTCTCTAATTTTTGTTTAAAATCTTCTAAAAAAGGCATGGGAAAAAGTACATTGATAACGTTTGATGAAGAATTAATTCTAAGCATAAACTTAACAAGAAGAGCATTATCTGAGAAATGGCTTAAGCTCATTAAGTCAGTTAGATTGTTTTTTTTCTCTAAATAGAATTCATATTTAACAAGTTTGCTAAATGCTCTCTCAAGCGCGGCTATTAATGTGTGTATAAAATGAAGACTAATATTATTTTCAATTTTTGTAAGAGGTTTATCATTCTTTTGCAGTGATGAAGTTGTTTGGTGCCCCCCCAAAAGAGACTCAATCAGTAAATGTGTACATTCTGAGCTGAAATTTATAAAAATAGGAGACTCGCATTGTTTAGATTTGATTACTCTGGTCACTCCCTTAATTAAGGTTTCATCAATATAATGTTTAAGTGAAACAAAATTTTTATCCTGTAAAAAATATTCTAAGTTATCACTCATTAATAATGCTGAACGCCAGTCATTCAGGCATTCCTGAGAAAAATTCTTTAAAAGATTATCTAAAAAAGCAAGATTATAATATGATGAATTTTTAGCCTCTAATAAATGTTCAAGCCCAGAAACAATTTGTTTTTTTGGTAAGTTGTAATGGTTAAGAAGGCTTTCAATCTCAGCTTGATTAAGAAGTGGTTCTTCATCTTGTAGCTCTGACGTCTCAGAACTAATGGATTCTTTAGATGAGAATTGCTCCCACTCATCAGAAAAGTGCCATTCTTTTAAGAATAAAGCGACATCATTTGAGCTCAAGCTTATATCTCCCGAATATTTTATAGCATTCGCGTTTGCATTCAAAAGCCACATTTCGTTCTTTACAAAATTAGCTTAAAACTTCTTTTGATGCATCACATAGTATTTTTTATAATAATTTAAAGGATTACCTTATAAGTTAGATTCATAAATTTTTCTAGATCCAAAACATAATTCTCGAAATTTATGTGGCAAATTCCTATATTTTTATCACTAATTTTTTAATCCTATTTTGAATTTATATTCAAAATACCTGATAGATCTGTTAAAAGAATTTATCGATAGCAATAAGGAGCCCTTATGAACTGGATTACTGATTTTGTTCGCCCTAAGCTTAGAGCTCTTGTGGGTAAGGATGTCCCTGATAATTTATGGGATAAATGCTCAAAATGTGAGCAAATGATTTTCCATCGCGATTTAGCTGAGAACAGCTTTGTGTGTCGTCATTGTGGCAATCATATGCGACTTGAAGCTAAAAAACGGCTTGAGTTATTATTTGATGAACAAGAATATACGCGTATTCCAACCCCTAAAGTTGTTCATGATCCCTTAAAATTTAAAGACTTAAAAAAATACTCAGATCGTTTAAAAGATGCGCGTCATAAAACAGAGGAAGAAGACGCCATCCTTATAGCAATGGGACGCATTGGTGGACAAAAATCTATTGTTGTTGCCTTTGAATTCAATTTCATGGGGGGATCAATGGGAACCGCTGTAGGGGCTGGTCTTGTTGCTGCGGCAAAAGCTGCTGTTAAGTATAAAGCTCCCTTAATTGTTATTCCATCATCTGGCGGAGCTAGAATGCAGGAAGGCATCCTTTCTCTTATGCAAATGCCTCGTACAACGATAGCGGTTCGTCAAGTAAAAGAAGCTGGTTTGCCTTATATTACAATTCTCACTGATCCCACAACCGGTGGAGTATCAGCGTCTTTTGCTATGTTAGGTGATATTGCTATTGCTGAACCTGGTGCCATGATAGGCTTTGCTGGTGCTCGTGTCATTCAACAAACAATACGACATGCCCTCCCTGAAGGTTTCCAAACTGCTGAGTATCTTCTTGAGCATGGAATGATTGATATGGTCGTTCCTCGTCATCAAATTAAAGAACGTTTAGTTACATTAATAAAACTTTTAATGAAACCTCGCGTTTAGGATGGTTCGATTTGATTTAGGCACGTTCTCTAAAAAATTTCCTTTTAAAGCACGTTTCAGTTTGGAACGTATTGAAAAATTATTATATAAACTTGGCTCTCCTCATCTCAAACTTCCCCCTACTATTCACGTGGCTGGCACAAATGGAAAGGGGTCAACAATCGCTTTTTTACATGCCATTTTTGAGGCTGCAGGGTATAAGGCGCATATTTATACTTCACCACATTTAATAGAATGTAATGAACGTATTATTATTGCGGGAAAGAAAATAGAAGAATCTTATTTTTCTTTTTTACTTCAAGAGTGTGAGAAATATGCTCAAGATCAAGAAGAACTTACCTGGTTTGAATTTATAACCTCAGCGGCATTTTTAGCTTATGCTCAAAATCCTGCAGATGTTTTATTGTTAGAAACAGGGGTGGGGGGTCGGCTTGATGCAACAAATGTTATAAAATCGCCGATTGTGACAGCCATTACGTCAATTTCCTATGATCATCAAGATTATTTAGGAAAAACGTTAGCTGAAATTGCTTATGCAAAAGCAGGTATTTTCAAAGCAGGAGCTTCAGCCTTTTCAGTTGCGCAACCTAAAGAAATTGAAAGTGTGCTTCTTGCTTGCGCAAAAGAGTTATCCGTCTCTCTCTTTCTGGAAAATCGAGACTGGGACGTACAAGAAGCAGCAAAAGGGCTTGTTTATTGTTCAAACTTACATTGTCCAAAGATAAGTCTAGCAGGAAAACATCAAATACATAATGCTGGATTAGCATTGAGCATAACTTCGATGTTAGAACAGTCACATTCATTTAATTTAAAAGAAAAACATTTAAAAACAGGAATAGCAACAGCGAGTTGGAAGGGAAGATTGCAAAACCTTTCTTCTAGCCTTTTAGCTGATTATCTTTGTGTTGGCTCAGAAATTTGGCTTGATAGTGCCCATAATGAAGGAGGGGCTCAAGCTCTCGTAGAAACAGTGGAGACTTGGCGTTTCTTGCCAACCTATTTTATTGTTGGAATGCTTAATCATAAAGATTCTTTTACTTTTTTGTCAGTACTTTCTAAAGTGGCTAAAGAATTTTGTTTTATTCCTATTACATCATCAGAAAAATATAGAGCCCCTAATCAGTTTATTGAAATCCTCCCTCATAAAAATGGCTTTACAGCAAATACCCTCATTGAAGGATTGAAAAAAATATCTCAACTTTCTTCGACTCCCATTCGAGTTATAATCTGTGGATCAATTTATTTAGCTGGTGATATTTTAAATATGTTAGAAAATAACCATGAAAGAATATCATAAAGCTCTTTTAATTTGGTATGATAATCAAGGGAGAAATCTTCCTTGGCGGGCTAAAGGTGAACAAACAGTAAATCCTTATCACGTATGGCTAAGTGAAATTATGTTGCAACAAACGACGGTTGTTACTGTAATTCCATATTTTTTATCATTCATACAGCGATGGCCTACATTTCAACAGTTAGCAGAAGCTTCCCTTGATGATATTCTACATGCATGGCAAGGTTTGGGATATTATGCAAGAGCGAGAAACCTTCATCTCTGCGCAAAAAAAATTACAAACGACTATAAAGGGAAGCTTCCAACAAGTTCAGATGAATTGATAAAGCTTCCTGGTATAGGACCTTATACAGCAAGAGCAATTGCTGCTATTGCGTTTAATGAACATGTTTTACCTGTCGATGGAAATATTGCTCGTATCCTTTCGCGTTTATATGCTATTTCAATACCACTTCCCGATGGAATGCCAGAGATACAAAATGCTGCTAGCGCATTCGCACCGCAAACAAGACCTGGGGACTTTGCGCAAGCCATGATGGATCTGGGAGCGACTGTTTGTACTCCCAGAGCACCTCTATGCGAAAAATGCCCTTTTAAGCCAACTTGTAAAGCTCATGCATTAGGCATCGCGGCAGAGCTTCCTTTAAAAAATAAAAAGCTTGTAAGGCCTCAAAAATATACTATTGCTTATATTCTCAAAAGAGAAGATGGCGCAATATTATTGAGGAAAAGACCAGAAAAGGGATTACTGGGTGGAATGATGGGAGTTCCAACATCTGAATGGCAATTGGAAAAAGTGGAAAGTAATAATATTGGCAAAGATGCTCCCTTTACAACACACTGGAAATCTCTTGAGGGTCGTATAAATCATAGTTTTACCCATTTTGATCTTGAAGTTGAGTCTTATTATGGAAGTATTTGTTCTAAAAAAGCAGAAACTTTAGACGGTGTGTGGGTTTTTCTGCATCAATTAAGCCACTATGCTTTACCAAAATTATTTAAAAAAATTATTGAAACAAGTTTTAAAGAAATTGAGCCCCATTGACGTTATTTAAAACGCCAGGCATTGTGTGCTCATTATAACTATTAGGAGAATCCCTATTACTAAGAATCTTTCTTCATTAGCACGTGTTTCTCATCAGGAATTGGCCAATACCATTCGTTTTTTGAGTATTGATGCCATTGAAAAGGCCAATTCAGGTCATCCAGGACTTCCTTTAGGAATGGCAGATGTTGCAACTGTTTTATATCAGCATTTTCTTAAATTCGACCCTAAGCATCCGACGTGGCCAGATCGAGACAGGTTTGTACTTTCTGCTGGGCATGGGTCAATGTTATTGTATGCCCTCAATTATTTGACGGGCTATGAAGGGATGACGATAGAGTCTTTGAAAGAGTTCCGTCAACTGGGAGCTCATACAGCAGGTCACCCGGAAAAAGATCAATATTTGGGAATAGAGACAACGACAGGCCCACTGGGACAGGGGCTCGGAAATGCTGTAGGAATGGCAATTGCTGAGCACCTTTTACGTACTCAGTTTGGTGAACATCTTTTTAATCACTTTACGTATGTAATTGCTGGAGATGGCTGCCTTATGGAAGGTATTTCTCATGAAGCTATTTCCCTAGCTGGTCATCTAAAACTTTCCAAGCTTATTGTTTTGTTTGATGATAACCATATATCGATTGACGGTCCCACAAGCTTATCTGTCTCAGATGATCAACTTAAACGTTTTGAGGCTTGTGGCTGGCAAGTACAAGCCATTGATGGGCATAATCCTGAAGCAATTTATTTAGCGCTGCAAAAAGCACAGCAAGCAAAAGCACCTTCAATGATTGCCTGTCGTACAACAATTGGTTATGGAGCCCCGACTAAAGCAGGTACATCAGCTGTACACGGTTCTTCTTTAGGAGAAAAAGAAATATTAAAGATGCGTGAGGCTTTAAATTGGTCTTCACCAGCTTTTGAAGTTCCTGCTCCCATTCTTGATGCTTGGCGGAGTTTTGGAGTTAAAGGGGAACAAGCGTATACGAGCTGGAAAAACCATCTTCAAGATTCTGAACCAAATATTAAACATGAAATTGAACGTCGTTTTAAAGGTGAGTTACCCAAAGGATGGCAAGACCGCATTAAAGAGCTAATCAATAGTTTTCGCAGCCAAAAGCCAACAGCGTCTACACGCATACTTTCGGGTCAAGTTCTTGATACCTTAGTACCAAAAATACCCGAATTATTAGGTGGGTCAGCAGATCTCACAGGATCAAATAATACGAAAGCGAAAGAAAGCCAGGCTATTTCCTCAGAAAAATTTAGCGGAAATTATATTCATTATGGGGTAAGAGAACACGCTATGGCCGCCGCAATGAATGGAATAAGCCTCCATGGGGGATTTATCCCATATGGGGGAACATTCCTTGCTTTTACTGATTATTGTAGACCATCAATTCGTCTTTCTGCCCTTATGCAGACGCGTACGATTTATATTATGACGCACGATTCCATTGGATTAGGTGAAGATGGTCCAACGCATCAACCAGTTGAGCATTTAGCAGCTCTAAGAGCGATTCCCAATCTTAACGTTTTCAGGCCTGCTGACTCTGTTGAGGTTGCAGAATGCTGGGAATTAGCCTTAGAAAGCCAAACAACGCCGTCGCTCCTCGTTTTGACGCGACAAAATCTTCCATTACTGCGCACAGATAGTACCGAAGAAAATTTAAGCAAAAAAGGTGGGTATGTTTTAAGCGAAGATCCAAAGGCAGAAATCACACTTTTGTCAACAGGATCTGAAGTTTCAATTGCCATAAAGGCACAAGAAGAGCTCAAGAACAGAGGAATTTCTGCCCGTGTTGTCTCTCTTCCATGTTGGCGCCTTTTCGACCTTCAAGAAAAAGAGTATCGAGAAAAAGTTCTAGGACTTCATACGATAAGGATTGCCATTGAGGCTGCGATTCCTTTTGGATGGGAAAAATATATAAGTTCACCAGAAAATTTTATAGGAATGCATGGTTTTGGAGCCTCGGGTCCTTATCAAGAGCTTTACAGACACTTTGGAATTACAGTAGAAGCTGTTGTAGAATTAACAACCAACAAATTAAAGGAGAAATAAATGGCGCTTCGTGTAGCAATTAATGGATTTGGCCGTATCGGACGACTTGTTTTTAGAGCAATTGTTGAAAATCATCATAAAGATCTTGAGGTTGTCGCTATTAATGATTTAGCTGATATTGAAAGCAATGCTTACCTTTTACGGTATGATTCAGTTCATGGCCGTTTCCCTTATGAAGTAAAAACGTCTACAACAGGAATCGATGTTGGATTTGGCGAA
Source organism: Caedibacter sp. 38-128 (assembly GCA_001898705.1). Classification (GTDB taxonomy): domain Bacteria; phylum Pseudomonadota; class Alphaproteobacteria; order Caedimonadales; family Caedimonadaceae; genus Paracaedimonas. Next base: position 69,350 of record MKUU01000020.1, on the reverse strand, counting down.
GTGAAAGTTCTCGCACAAGCTGACCCTGCAAATCTTCCTTGGAAAGATCTAAATATTGATATTGTCTTAGAATGTTCAGGCCGTTTTACTGAGAAGTCAAAAGCAGAAAAACATCTCCAAGCTGGAGCAAAGCGGGTTTTAATCTCGGCTCCTGCTGATGGTGCTGATTTAACCGTCGTGTATGGGGTTAACCATGATAAACTTTCAAAAGACCATATTGTTGTTTCAAACGCTTCTTGTACAACAAACTGTTTAGCGCCAGTTGCCTATGTTTTGCAGAAAGCTATAGGAATTGAACGCGGCTATATGACAACAATTCATGCTTATACAGGAGATCAACGCCTTGTAGATACGTTCCATAGTGATCCACGTCGCTCTCGTGCTTCAGCACTCTCAATGATCCCAACCTCAACAGGTGCTGCCAAGGCTGTCGGTCTTGTGCTTCCAGAACTTAAAGGTAAATTAGATGGAACAGCCATTCGTGTACCAACACCGAATGTTTCTTTGATTGATTTTAAATTTGATGCAAAAAAAGAAACAACAGCTGCTGAAATTAATGCCGCAATTGAAAAGGCTTCTCAAACTGACCTAAAAGGCGTTTTAGGCGTTGTTAATGAGCCACTTGTTTCAATTGATTTCAACCATAACCCATTGAGTTCTTCTTTCGACTTAACACAAACCCAAGTCATTGAGGGGCGCTTTTGTCGAGTTTTGTCATGGTATGATAATGAATGGGGCTTCTCAAACCGGATGGCAGATACGGCAAAAGCCATGGGTAAATTCTTGTAGCACATTAAGAATGCGTGTTTATGTTCCTCATGAAACATAGATACGCATTTTAATCATATTTGGAATTTTCTTCTTCACATTTCTCAAAACCCAACTTATAGTTGCGGCAGATAATATTAATTTATCTATGTTTATTGTTTATTTTTTGAAAGGAGAGTGAGCAACGTGCTTGTAACAGTTCGCGATAATAATGTGGACCAAGCTCTACGTTCGCTTAAGAAGAAAATGCAACGTGAAGGCGTGTTTCGTGAAATGAAACTTCGTCGTCATTTTGAAAAGCCTTCTGAGCGCAAGAAGCGCGAAAAAGCTGAAGCTATTCGGCGTATTCGTAAGCTTCAACGTAAACGCATCGAGCGCGATGGCTTCTAAGAAGTCATAGCTTAACGAAATTAAAAGCCTCTGAAAGAAATTTCAGGGGCTTTTTTTAGGATAATTAATTGAATGAAGAGAAGGGGAGTTCATGCCAGAAATTATAAAGATATTCTTTTTCTTTAGTCATATCTTAAATGAGTCTTCATACATCTTCCCTGAAACACGACTTCAGCAAATTTTTGAAGAAAGAGAAGCAACGACGCAAGAGCTGAATACTTTAGCGCAGGCGCATTTCTTACGTCCTAAAAATGCTGAAAGAATGTCAAACGAAGCCATTCAACATTATAAAAAATTATGTTCTGGGTTATCAAAGCAACAGAAAGAGAAAATTATTAATCTCTTTTACAACCTTGAATATATTGCATCCATTTATCCCAAAAGGAATACAAATCCAGATATTATTCTTATTCAAGGATCAACTGTTCCTAATATGCGAGAAAGGCTTATGTTTCTTGCAAAGAATGTTGAGGAAGGAATTATACACTTAAAACCTGAAACTCAGATTGTCTTCTTAGTAGGAGAAAGACCTCTCTTTTCAACAGAAACCAAAGAGATACTTATCAACCCTTCACCCTATTTGAAAGATCCTAATTGGCACATACCTAACATTCTACCTCATGATGAGCGCGAAGCCTCTAAGTTAATTTGGGCCCAACTTAAATTACCCTTATCTCTTAAAGAGAAAAAACCGATATTCATAGAAGCAACAAAACAACAAGATTTAGCCAGAGCACAAACCATGGATTGTGTTCAGCTTTGGCTTCAAAAAATGACACCCCAGGATCATCAAAAAGTATTAATGATTTCGAATAATCCCTATATTCAATATCAAAAAAATGTCACCGAGTTAGGAATCGCGAAGGCAGGATTTAACAAGTTGTTTGATGTAGAAGGGGCAGGACGATCATTTGATATTAATGACCAAGATATTGATATTACGATTGGCATTCTTATGGATACCTTGGCGCGCGTCTTATATGTTGAAAATCAATTACAAGAAATAAGAATTCAAAAAGAGACTTAGCTAAAACTTAAATAATCTTACTTCCCTCGAGAAGCATCTTATTTAAACTAAACTATCTTACTAAAATTTTCTATAATATCAGTAAGATAGTTACAGAAATTTTATCTTTGTAAGAACTCATTTAAGCTCAGCATAAATATTTCTTTCTGATCTTCGAAAGCCACGTGCCCCGCAAATGGAATATTTAATAAATGCGAATTTTTGATAAATTTAGATAACTCTACAACAGCATCTTTTAACAAAAGGTGGTCATCATCGCCTCTCACGATCAATAAGGGACAAGAAATATTTTTAACGGCTTCATTAGGGTACCCAGATGAATTTGAATCAAGCCACATTTTGATTATCGATTGAGTAAAAAAATCAAAATTAGGGGCTGGATTCAGTTTTTGATAAAGATCATAAGTACGAGGGAATTTTTTTCGCCAGCTTTCGCCAGTGATCTTTAAGAATATCTCTTTTACTGATTCCGTATTTTTCAGATGCCAGTGTGAGCCAATAGTAACCAGCTTTTCAATATGTAATGACGTCATTGAAGCAACTCTGTATGCGACAGTTCCTCCATCACTGAAGCCGATGATGCTTAGCTTATTGATACCTAGATGCGCGAGAATGCGTTCAACATCCTTTTGGATTTGTTCATAAGTTAAGGTCATTGAATTAAGCATTGATTTCCCATGTCCTCGGCTATCAATTCCAATTATTTTAAACCGTTGTTTTAAGTCAGGCAGAATAACATTAAAATCCTCAATGCTGCCAAACCCCCCATGCAATAGCAATAAAACTGGACGATTTTCATTACCTGTCAATTCATAATAAATTTGTGCGCCATCACTATCTAAATACGCACCTGAATGGTGGTCAAAGTTTTTCATTTTTATCACTTTCAGTAAACCTATTGGATTGTTCCCAACGTGGGTATTTATGTCAATTCTTCACACTATCAAAGATCCATTTTGTTGATGTCTCTCTTTTCTTGGTACCAAGGGAGGGAGAGTTTTCTCTACTGATCTATAAAATCTTGCAAGATCAGAAGAGGGAATGTACATTGTTCATGTACGATTCAGTTTGTTTAAGTCATTGTTACTATTTCCTCTTATTTATTTTCCTTCTCTTGTTTTAAGGCGCAGAAACTCATTCGCTTAAATCTTTAAATCCAAGCCCCTTAAAACCTTTATTTCTTACTATCTTGTTACTTTAGTTCTTTTTCTTATCTTATCTAACGCATCTTCTCTTTCTCCTCTATTAACGTTAAACCTTCCTGTTCTTCTTATTTTATCTTAGTCAGGGTGATCAGCCCCTTAGGCTCTCTCGAAAAGAATGTTGAAGGGCTTGCCAGTCCTTCAACCCTATACATTAATAGTAACAAATTTCAGAAAAAATAGCAACAAAATTCCTGTTATATATTTCAAAAATAGGACGATTATTTGAGGGGTGCAAACATCATAAAGAAGTATATTTAAAATTCAAATAAGCTTACTAACATAAGCTTCTATATAAAAAGGAGAAGGGGCTTTAATTTCAATAGGTGGCTTCTTGTAATAAAGAGGGATCTCAACAGAATAGGCGTGCAAATGAAGTTGTGGCGCATCTTGAGAGTCGCCATATATGCGATCTCCAAGGATTGGATTCCCTATAGCCGCACAATGGACACGCAGCTGATGAGTACGTCCTGTTTGAGGTTTAAGCTCAAGCCAAGACGCTCCTTCGGTTTCTCCTAGAACTTTAAAATTTGTTACGGCTGGCTTACCTTGGGGATCGACCTTCATCCACCAATGATATTTTTTTTGGGATTGAGGCGCTAAAGGAAGGTCAATAGTGCCCTCTTTTTCCGCAAGATGCCCCTTTACAATGGCCCAATATGTCTTTTGTACTTGATTAGCTTGGAAAAGAAGGCCTAAGCGTCGCAAAGCCTCAGGATGACGCCCTAATATTAAACATCCGCTTGTGTCTTTATCAAGCCGATGGGCAAGGGCAGGGAGGCGTGGTAGCCCAAACTTGAGTTCTTCAAAATAAGCATCAAGGCTATCATTCTTCTTAGCGCCAGCATGCACAGCAATGCCCGCAGGCTTATTCAAAACCAACATCATCGCATCACGATAAAGAAGGTAAGATTCAATAGTTGAAATAAGTAAGGTCATAGTAATATTTTCTTAAAAATATAAATTCTTGTAATTATTCTTTCGCTTTAATCATCCATAGGATGAGATCATCGTTAACCTCGACTTGAGAGTGATATTCACAGCGCCTGTTTTGATAAGTTATGCCTAAGCCATCAGGCTTGTACCCTAACTTACTATACAACTTCTGGGCAGCTCCATAATTAGGTAACAATCCTACACCTAAACCAGCTAAATTACTTTTTGTGAAGATAGTTTTTTCAGCTGCTTTTATCAAAAATTTTCCAATACCTTGTTTTTGTTGTTTTTTTAAGACATTTAAATCGGAAATTTCGGGTATTTCCCTTTCTCGGAATGATGAATAGTCGGAAACCCATTTGACCGTCACATATCCACAAAACATCTCTTCAATAAAGGCAAGAAAAACAATTCTTTCATTATTCAGTTGTTGCTTGAAATAACCTTGATATTGTTCCGCTGGTTTATTCCAACCTTGGGCTTTAAATGCGGATTCAATCAACTGAAAATCATTGACAGTTAGTTTTCGTATTTTAATCTTTTGTTTCATTTTTAGAGGTCTTTCAATGTGGCGCTCTTACATTTTCTTAGAAATTTTATTATCCTGAATCCTATAAAAGATAAAAATCAAAGAATTAAATAGCTTAAATTTGGGACCTAACCGTTTGTTAAAGCAAGAAGTTTTATAAAACATTTTTAGAATATGGATTAATATTTTTTAGAAACAAGAGGTTGTGAGAGTTAAGCATAAACCATCTGAATCTTGGCGGAGGGAGAGGGATTCGAACCCTCGGTACACTTACGCGCACAACGGTTTTCGAGACCGCCCCATTCAACCACTCTGGCACCCCTCCAAATTTACTCTTTTAAATTGGTTGTAGCTGAAGATAGTCGATGTGGTTGTCAGACTCAAGCAAAAGATCACGTAATTAATTATGCTTATTTCCCCTATTTTCCTTGACGTGCTATCTTAAAATATTTACAAAAGTCCCTATGGCGAATGTAGCTCAGCTGGTTAGAGCGTCGGTTTGTGGTACCGAAGGTCGTGGGTTCGAGCCCCATCATTCGCCCCAAATAAAAATTTTTAAATTTCAGGGCTTAACTTTCCTTTTTTTTCCAGTATAAAGAGAAAGACGTCATTATTAGTGAAGTTTAAAAGTGATCGCATTTCAGCCCATTTTTTTTACATCTGGCCTTTTTCTCATTTCTCTTTCATTAGGAATGGTTGTTCCTGGTCTTGTAGACTTTTTTCATCATGATATTAATTGGCAAGCATTTGCACTTTCATCAGGGGTAACCCTCTTTGTAGGTTTACTTTTAGTATTGGCAAATCGCTCTGAAAAAGTCCAAATTCTTACGGTAAGAGATACTTTTCTTTTAACGGCAATAAATTGGCTGACAACTGCTATTTTTGCAGCACTTCCTTTTATTTTTACTTATAGTACGCCTTCTTTAACCGATTCTTTCTTTGAAGCAATCTCCGGGCTAACAACCACCGGAGCAACAGCCATTGTTCGTTTAGATTACGCGTCTCATGGAATTATTTTATGGCGTTCATTGCTCCAATGGTTTGGAGGAATAGGAATTGTTTTAATGGCGCTTACAATTTTACCTCTTTTAAGAATTGGTGGAATGCAGCTGTTTCGAAGTGAGTTTTCAGATCGTTCTGAAAAAATACTCCCAAAAGTCTCACAAATTGCATCAGCAATTCTTGGAACCTACGTTTTTCTGACATTCGCCTGTACATTAGCATTATGGTGGGCAGGAATGACTTTTTTTGATGCCTTTTGTCATGCACTCTCGACTGTTTCGACGGGAGGTTTTTCAACTTTTGAAGCTTCAATTGAGTACTTTGATGATCCCTATATTGAAACAGTCTTAATTATCTTTATGATTATGGGGGCAATTACATTAACGCTCTTTGTTCGATGTATCCAAGGAGATGTCCAAACGCTCTTCAAAGATAATCAAGTACGTACACTTTTTAAAATTCTTATTATTGCAAGTTTGGCCACGACTTTTTGGCTTTGGCAAGACGGCCATGAGTTTACTTATGCCTTAAGGCATTCTATTTTTAACGTAACATCCATCCTGACGACGACGGGTTTTAATTCCCAAGATTATTCTTTATGGGGTAATTTCCCGATAATGATTATGCTAGCTCTTTCAGTAATAGGAGGTTGCACAGGTTCAACGTCAGGAGGTATAAAGGTTTTTCGTTTTCAGGTCATGTATGCAACTGTAAAAACACAAATCCTTCAATTAAGAAGACCACATGGTGTTTTTATTCCCATGTATAATGGCAAACCCATTCCTGAAGGAATTTTTTTATCTGTTTTTACTTTTTTTGCATTATTTGTCGCCTGTTTAGGAACGCTTTCACTTGCGCTTTCTTTATTTGAATTGGACTTATTAACTTGCCTTTTTGCAGCTCTAAGTGTCCTCAATAATATGGGAACAGGTTTTGGAGATATCTTAGGAGACACAGGAGCTTATGCTGCTTTACCTACCGGCGCGAAATGGCTTTTAATGTTCGGCATGCTTGTTGGGCGACTAGAATATATTACGATATTAATTCTTTTTAGCCCTAAATTTTGGCGAGATTAAATCTTTGATACAGGTGCTGTTGCTTGTGTAGATAACAACTCATATCTCCTATACTCATAAGCAAATTCAATACCTTTTTTATCAAAATTAGCTTTTAGGCGACGGTTAAATTCTCGTCCTACAATCCAGCGGCTTTTATCAGGAAGCGTTTTAATGCGTGCTTGTAGCATGACACCTGTTTCAGTAAACTTGTCTACTCCCATAATTTCTAGCGGTTCTAAAATCATAGAACTATATTGAGCATCATGACGTATCTCTAGATCTACTTCCTTCATTGCCTCAAAAGCATGCTCCATATTTTCAGAGTATGAAAGACCTATTTGAAAAAGGTAATAAGAAAAATTTTTAGACATATTCGTAATTTTTGTAATGCCACTGAAAGGAAATGTATGTAAGTTTCCTTCAGAATCTCGCAAACGAACTGTTCTTAGAGAAATAGCTTCGACATTTCCATTCTGACCATCAATCTGAACGATATCTCCAACATTAATTGTGTCCTCAACTAAAATAAAAATACCCGTAATAATATCTTTAACAAGGGATTGGCTACCAAAGCTGAAAGCGATACCAATAACACCAACACCCGCTAAAAGAGGCGTAATATCTAAATTAAGCTCAGCAAAGATAATCAAGGTTACAAGTACAAATAAAATAAATCTGGTGGTATTTTGAACCAGAGGTTTAATCGTTAAAAGTCTTTGTTTTCTGACGATACCTTTTTGCTGTTTAGTGGAACGATTAAAAAAACGATCTATGATGTACTCATTCGTTTCCCATACAAAAATACTTAAGAGAAAAATTAATAGAATATTCAAAAATGCTGAGGGTAACCCTTCAATTTCGGAAAAGAAATCAAATACTTCAAGATCCCAAATCTCTAATGACAAAAAAAGAAGGCTAAAAATAATGCTCAAACTAATAAGGAGAGAAAGAAAAACGGTATAAAAATTTTTCCTTGGCGTTATGTAGGGTAAATGGCGCGTGACATGCCCCATAAAAGTTCGTACAAATTTAGGAATTTTTAAAACTAAAATATATGAAATAGTAATTAAAAAGGCTGTGCCAATAAATGAAAAAGCAACCGCTTTAACATTATTAATTCTTTGGAAAAAAGTTGTGATTCCAAAGAGACACACATACAGGATTGCCCATACATGCCAAGTTTTTGCAACAGTTGAAGAGAATTGTCTATTCCGATTTATACTTTGCTCTTGGCGTACAAGCCATTGACTTACTCTGTTTCGAATTAAGTAAATAAACCATAAGGTTTTAAAACATGCGATAAAAAGCATAGCCTTAATCGTAAATGAGTAAAATATTGTAGGCCCCTTTAAAAGCAAAATAAGCTCACTAAGAGCTATACCGACAACCATAAGGAACGTAACTAATCGTAAATAACGATAGCTAAGTCGAGCTGTAGAGTCATGAATTTTGATTAAGCGAAGTTCATTCCATTTAGGTGAAAAAATTAAATGGTAAAGAAAAAGAGCAGTTTCATAACTTGCTAATGCTGTCATTGAAAGGTCTGCAATCGGAACCATAATCCCATCAAGAGATAAATTAGAAGCAAGCGTAAACATCGCAATTATCATACTAATGACAGAAAAGCCATTAATTGTTCTTTGAATAAATCTTAGCTTTTTGTCCGAAATAATTGTTTGATGAGAAGTAGTTTTAAAATTTTTATAAACATAATAACTAATCCAGCGCATGCTTCTATTGGTAATAATACCCAGCCCTAATATAAGAAAAATATTTTTAAGAGCATGACCCATTTTAATCATAAAGGATGGGTTATTAAGAAGCTTGATAACTTCTGTGAAGGTTTTTTCAACTTCACTGAAAAATTCAAGAATTTTCTCTGAAATAGCATGAATTATTTCCGAAATCTTTGAAAGAGCTAAAGGAGTAGGCTCATTTTCAACTTTCGTTTTTGCCGCAATCATTGTTCGAAGTTGGGAAATGAATTCTTTACGAGCACTTTTGCTTTCAAGTGTTTTTAATAATTTTTCTAAAGCATCTGTTTCAATATCTTTTGGTTTTTGATCTGGTTTCAGACTTTCAAAATCAGAGACATCCGCGTTTACGGACGTAAAACCATGCAACATGAAACAAAAAAAAGTAATCCCCAAAAAAGTACTAAACCACTTTTTCATTAGCTACTCCTACCTCTCTAGCTATATGGCACACTGCTAATCCAGCAATAGCAGCCGTTTCTGCCCGTAAAATTGTCTGTCCTAAACTAACCGAATGAATAAATTTATACCTTGAAAATAGTTCGAATTCTAGAGCGCTAAAACCACCTTCAGGACCAATGAGTAAGGAAGGTTCAAGAGAGGAGGTATCCATAATTTGTTTTATAAGATTTGGAGCGGTTAAGCGTTCGTCACTCATAAATATGATCTTTTCTATAGGCCAGTTACTTAAAAAAAGCGGTAAAGTTGTTAAGGAGTGGACTGTCGGTATACATAATCTTTCAGATTGTTCTGCTGCTTCAATGGCAATATTTATTGCGCGTTCTTTATTAAATTCGCGCACATGCGTGTGCTCTGTAAGGATGGGAATAAGCTCTGTTACACCAAGTTCAACTGATTTTTCAATCAAAAGACTAAGTCTTGCTTGTTTTAAAGGGGCAAAAATTAATCGCAAAACTTGATTCAAAGGTTGGACTCTTAAATTGTGGCCTATTTTTAAAACGCATGATTTTTTTGTAAATTCTAGGATCTCTGCAAGCCATTCCCCATCTTTGCCATTAAAAATCCTCACAAAATCTCCGCATCTTTTTCTTAAAACATTTTTGAGATAATGGGTTTTATCCTTATCAAGCTCTAAACGTTGATTGCTCTCCAAGTGTTCTAAGGTATAAATTCGACAAACATTTTTCATGATGCATTATATACTAAATTTAATTCTCTCATGTTAGCAAATTCTTAACTTCCCTTATGTTAGCTTACTTTAAAAGATATGGGGAATGATATGTATTTATTATCTTTAGTTTTGATATTAATCAGCTCATCTTTAAAGGCTGAAACACACAAAGAGTATGTAAATTTAAACTTTGATAATCAGTTTTCTGACGAACAATGTTCTTCAAAGAAAAAACAAATTTGCAATTCCAAAACAAGTGCAGAACTTAGTGAAGAGATTAAAAAGGTATTTGAATCTAAATAATTACTTATAATTCTAGATTATTAGTTCTAAATCTCTTAATTTTTTATCGATTTATAGAGAAACTTGCATTAATTTCTAACTTAATTATAATGACGAGCAAAAATTATTTTCCAATAATTGAGTTGTATTAAGTTAAGTTAAAGAGTTTATGAGAAATAATTACGCTGTACAGGAAGTAAATTTTGTTCATCCTCAGCTACACACAAATGTTGATCTTCACCCCTATGAGCAAGCTTTAAAAGAAGCACGTTATTTAACTTTTCCTTTAGAAGAAATGTTAGATTTACTTTATCAGCTTAATGAATTTGAGCTTGGCCGTTCATTATTAGTTAATCGCCGTCTTACTGGTTATTGGCGCGCTTATGCAATCTTGCATGCTCCTCATATGCACTTAAAACACCCTTTAGAGCATTGGCTTATAAATAATGCGCCAATTGCAATTGCCACTCGTGAAATTTTTAAAAATTTTCAAGCAGAAATACAAAAGCGATTAAAAAATAACATGTCCTTATCTGCTATTCCTTGTGGCTTAATGGATACCTTCTTATCTTTAAATTATAAAAGTACAAATAATATAAGCCTTATTGGCATCGATTCAGATGCTGAATCAATTAATTATGCTAAACAAAACGTAGCTAAACAAGGCTTTACAGGTGCTGTTTCATTTCACCAAAAAGATGCTTGGAATCTAGGTGGATTCGAAAAATATGATTTAATTGTTAGTCATGGATTAAACATGTATGAATATGACGAACAAAGAGTCATACTTCTTTACAAAGAATTCTATAAAAGCCTAAATTCAAATGGAACACTTATTCTAAGCTTTTCAACACCGCCTCCGGCATTATCAGATGAATCTACCTGGAAGAATTTTGATGTAGGAGCTATCCAAAAGCAGAAAGCCATTTTAAGTGAAATATTAAATACTAAATGGCAAGCATTTCGTACAGAAGCACAAACAAGAGCATATCTCGAATCTGCTGGCTTTACTGTCGCAAGTATCATCTATGATAGCCAAGGAATGGCACCTATAATAATTGCAGAAAAACACTCATAAAATAGAGAAATATATGGCTAAATTACATTTTTACTATTCCGCGATGAATGCTGGAAAAACAACAACTCTCCTTCAATCTGATTATAATTATCGCGAAAGAGGGATGCAAACGCTACTTTTTACACCTGTTTTTGATAATCGTTATCAAGAAGGTTGGATTGCTTCTCGTATTGGACTAAGAAGCCCCGCAATAGTTTATTCACTTGATTTTAATTTCTTTATCCACATAAAAAATCAAGCACGCAAAATTGCAAATTTAAGTTGTGTGCTTATTGATGAAGCACATTTTTTAACCAAAATGCAAGTACAACAACTCTGTCAAATTGTAGATCAACTTGATATTCCTGTTTTAGCGTACGGTTTAAGAACAGATTTTATGGGAGAGCCTTTTGAAGGCAGCAAATATCTTTTAGCCTTATCCGAACATTTAACTGAAATTAAAACAATCTGTCACTGCGGTAGAAAAGCTACAATGAATCAGCGAGTTAATCCTCAAGGAAATCCTATTCTTGAAGGAGAACAAGTTGAAATTGGAGGTAATGAGCGTTACATAGCATTATGTAGAAAGCACTTTATCCAAGCTTAATGAAAGGTTAAGAATTTTTTATATCGTATCAGTTATAAAATCTCTTTAATTAGTAAATTTTTCTCATACCCTTTTTATTTAATTTATGTAATAAGATTAAATACTTGACGTAGCCTTATGTATTTGGCACGCTTATTATATCTTTAAATGAAAGGTGGGAAAAATGACACGTTCCGAACTTATAGAACGCATTTTAGATGCAAATCCTTCTTTAACAATAACACAAGCTGAAAAAAGTGTTACCGCTGTATTGGAGGAGATTTCAAACGCTTTAGCAAATGGCTCTCGTGTTGAACTTAGAGGTTTTGGTGTTTTCACGACAAGGAAACGACAAGCTCGTTCAGGTAGAAACCCTAGAACAGGACAAGCCGTAAAAGTTGAAGCTAAATCTGTCCCATTTTTTAAGGCTGGTAAGCAGCTTAGAGATCGATTGAATGGATAATCTTAGAGTTCTAAGATATCAATATTTATAATTGCCGTCGCGCGCCCAAAGCGGCAGTTAATGTCCCATCATCTAGATAATCGAGTTCACCACCTAGAGGAACACCATGGGCAAGAGCTGTTACTTTAGCTTGGGTTGTTTTCAAAGCATCAGCTAGATAATAAGACGTTGTTTGTCCTTCAACAGTCGCGTTAAGAGCAAGTATTATTTCGTGAACGCCTGTCGTCTGAATTCTTTGTAAAAGAGCTGGGATCTTTAATTGTTCGGGACCAACTCCTTCTAACGCGGAGAGGGTACCACCCAAGACATGATAGTATCCTTTATAAGAGCCTGACCTTTCTAAAGCCCACAAGTCTGCAATACTTTCAACAACACATAACAACCCAAGTTCTCTGTGCTTATTTGCACATATTGCACAAGGATCCTGCGTATCTAAATTCCCGCATATATGGCAAATTTTAAGCGCTTGAGCGGCTACATGTAAAGCTTCTGAGAGAGGAGTCATAAGCTCTGTCCTATATTTCAAGAGGTGCAAAGCGACTCTTCTAGCAGAACGCGGACCTAAACCTGGTAACTTAGCTAATAATTGTATAAGTGTTTGAAGTTCAGAACCTATCATTAAATGTTATCTTTTTCTTGTTAAATTTAATTTGAACTAAGTTTCTATAATTAAAAAGGAAGATTCATACCACCAGGTAATTTCAAGCCTGAGGTGATTTTAGTCATTTCCTCGGCTGTACGAGTTTCAGCTTTTTGCTTAGCATCATTAAAAGCCGCAACTAAAAGATCTTCTAAAATTTCAACTTCTGCTGGATTGAGCAAAGAGGGATCAATCTTGAGCTTTTTCAGTTCATTCTTACAGCTCAACGTAACTTCAACCATTCCACCGCCAGCTTTTCCTTCAACATAAATTCCGCCTAGCTGTTCTTGCATCGCAGCCATTTGTGCTTGCATTTCTTGTGCTTGTTTCATTAATTGACCAATATTTTTCATGCTATTTTCTCCTTGGGAATGTCATCAATATATACAACTTCAGATTCTGGAAAACTCTTTTGAACAGCCTTAACTAGCGGTTCATTAAGAAGGGTTTCTCGAATTTTTGCACGTTCAATTTCGTATTGTGCCTGTAATGAAGGATAAATGGTTTCGCTTTTTTCTTGAACGATGATTTCCCATTCAATTCCTGTCCAATCTTTAAGATGAACCTTTAAGCGATATGCTAAATCTTTAGGAGCATGAGGAGACAGATGGAGAAAAATCTTACCAGGCTCAAAACTAATCAAATGAACGTCATTTCTTAAAATTCCTTCAAGTAAGGGCTCTCGATGCTTTTGGCAAAGAGCAACAACTTCCTTAAAATCTCTTGGTAGTGCTAGTGAATGTTGTTGAGAAGGCTGAAGGACGGATTGAGTTACTTCTTGTTCTTTAAGGGGCTCTACGCCACTATTACGGTTATGAACAGTTTCTTTATTAGAAGAGCCTTCTAAATTTTGAATAATTTCTTTAGGGGTGGGAAGGTGGCTAAGATAACAAAGTCTCATTAAGACCATCTCAACGGCTTGTTCCGAAAAAGGTGCTATAGAAACTTCTTGAATGCCTTTAATAAGGCTTTGCCAGAAACGCACCAAAAGAGGGAAGTTAAGTTCCTGAGCTAATTTATTACATTCCTGAGATTGTTGGTCTGTGAATCCTGGATAAATCGGAGAATTTTGATTAACATTTCTGAGAGTAAGCCAGTGGATAAAGCTCAATAAGTCCTTTAAAACAACCAAAGGTTCAGTACCCTGTTGATTTAATTGTCTAAATAAATTTAATGCCGGCTTAACTTCTCCATGAACCAGAGCAGCACAAAGATCAACCAAATAAGTTTGATCCATAAGACCAAGCATTTTTCTGACTTTTTCGCCTGTTACACTTGATTCTGAAAGCGCTATAGCTTGATCTAAAATGGAAAGGCCATCTCTTACTGAACCATCTGCAGCTCGAGCAATCAGTTTAAGAGCTTCTTCTTCTATGGTTTTGCCTTCAAGCAGGATAATTTTTTTAAAATGCTCTTTAAGCGTTTCTTCATCAATTCGTTTTAAATCAAAGCGCATGCACCGGGATAAGATCGTATCAGGAATCTTACGTACTTCTGTGGTAGCAAAGATAAATTTAACGTGTAAAGGAGGCTCTTCAAGTGTTTTAAGGAGGGCATTAAAGGCATTTTTTGAAAGCATATGCACTTCATCAATAATATAGACTTTATAACGTGCTGAAACAGCCCGATACCGAGATGCTTCAATAACTTCTCTGATATCATCAACACCTGTTCTGCTTGCCGCATCCATTTCAATAACATCAATATGACGATCTTCAGAAATTGCGTGACAATGCTCACAAATGCCACAAGGAGAGGGGGTAAGATTTCCTTTCCCATCAGGGCCAATGCAGTTAAGAGCGCGGGCAATAATTCTCGCTGTGGTTGTTTTTCCAGTCCCGCGAATTCCCGTCAAAATAAAGGCATGAGGAAGACGGTTTTGCTTAATACCATTACTTAAAACGCTCACAAGCGTATCCTGACCAATAAGGTCAGAAAATGTCGTGGGTCTGTATTTGCGTGCCAAAACGAGATATTGTGTAGAGCTTCCAGCCATTGTTTTCTCTAATATATATGAATTACTCTTGCTATCATATCCTTCCTCTAAATACAAGAAAAGCGCATCTCGCAAACTTTTTTTATTAATCTTTTTCGCTGTTAAATCTTTCTTAATTACTATCATTTAAAATCAAAACTAGATGAGTTCATAATTAACAAGGGAGAGTAACAATGAAAAAAAATTATACTAAATCTGCTTTAGTAAGCTCGTTAGCTTTATCTATTGCTTTACTGGCAGTTCCTCAAGCGAATGCAAGCGTTTTTTCTCATCTGAAAAGCATTGCGCATGCCGCAGCTAAAAAAGCTGTTACTGTTGCATCAGATCCAACAGTGAGAAAAGCTGTACTAGGCGCTGGTGCGGCTGTTGGAGGCGCTTTTATGGCTAAAAAAGCTACAGGCGAAACAGAAACACCAATGGCAGCTGAATAAAACTGAGAGAAAATAAAAGCCCTGGTTTGCTGGGGCTTCTTATTCTTTTTTTAATTTATGATAAGCCCAATCAAGCCAAGGCATTAACTTTTCTAAATCTGCCGCTTCAACAGTAGGTCCACACCAAATCCGCAAAGCAGGCGTAGCTGCTATATGATTTTGAATATCAAAGGCAATTTTTTGTTCCGCAAGAAGAGTACAAAACTGCTTGATCCATTCCCACTGAGAATCCCGTGTTAGCAACTTAAACCAAGGGGCAATAATTTCTAAGCATACAGTTGTTGGGGACCTATATTCTTCTGAGGGGACTAAAAACTTAATCCATGGGACAGTGTCCAACCATTTTTTTATAATATTATAATTCTTGAGTGTCCTTTGATAAAGGGTCTTTTGACTACCTATAGAATGGGCCCATTTAAGTGCATGTAAAGCATCTTCAATTAGTAACATTGAGGGCGTATTAAGCAAAAAACCTTCAAAGAGTTTTTCGTTAAGTTGGCCTTTATCTGTTGTTAAACGAAAAAGATAAGGAATAGGCCAAATGGGTGTATGTTTTTCTAAACGCTCAACAGCTTTAGGACTAAGGACAATAACTCCAATTCCTGCTTCACTCCCGAGGCCTTTTTGAAATGAAAATGCTGTTGCATCTAAAAGTTCCCAGGGAAGGGGGACTGCAAAAGCTGCTGATGTTGCATCACATAATGTTAAGCCTTGGCGATGATTATTAATCCATGAAACATTTGAGGCAATAATGCCACTTGTGCTTGCATTTAAGGTAAATATAACGTCATGCTCAAAGTTCGTAAGTTCGAACTGTGGTAACTTCTTAGAATTTAATTCGAGAAGTTCGCAATCATCTATTTTTAAAATTTTTTTTACGTCATTAGCCCAACGTTGGCCAAAAATGTCCCAAACGTGTACTTGTACTTTTTTTTTACCTAGTAAACACCAAAATAAGGTCTCAACTGCAGCCGTCGCAGACCCTGAAACAAGAGTTACCTTATAATTCTCAGGTATGTTAAGCACTAAGCGTAATAAGTGTAAGACTTCTTGAATACGCTGCACCCCTTCTGCAGAACGATGTGACCTAGCCATAAGCACATTTTTAAGATGACTTAACTCCCATCCAGGAGGTTTAGCACAAGGTCCGGCACCAAAATTTGGAATTCTAGGGCGCTCAAAAGTTATAGCTTCCATTTAATTAATACCTCACCAAAATATTGAAATATATTCAGAAATATATGTTTTCCTTTTCCATTCTCGAAAATTTCAAATACCTTTAAAATTCAGTTATATTCGCAACATAGACTGGATCAAGCCCGGATTGCATCCTTAATCGATTTAAACGAAGAAGCATTTGCTGTGCTGTAAAAGGTTTCCCATTAATAAAAATAGTCTTTTTGTTTAAATTATTATGTGAACAATTCACTCGATCACCGATATTTTTTAATAAAATTAGCGCGGATTCAAAGTCAATCCAATTGTTATTAAAATTTATTGCCGTAGATTTTTGATTTGACAAAAGAGAATGATAATCTGAATAGGATTTCAACGGAAATGTATTCTTTTCTTTTGATAGCTTATTCTCTTTCAAAAGTTTTCCTTGTTTTTTTTCTACCGGAAAAAATGAGGGATACCCTAATTCTTGACAATGGTTATCTAGAACTTTCTTATAGGTTTCTTCAGATAGGCAAGAAAGTATATTTTTATTGTTTTTAATGCGTCCCTTAAGCCCATATGGACGAATCCCAAAACGCGAAAGCGCTTTATTGATAGATGTTTCACTTCGTTTAAGAACTTTAGCTATCACTTTCAACCGAATATTCATTTGAAAGCCAACCTTAAGATATTCTATTTCTTGAGCACTCCAAGCTCGTTTGTCTTGATTTTTAGACATTATTTTCCTCCCATTAAGCCCACTGTTTAGATTTTTTTTATTTATTTTTTATTTATTTAAAAAAGGTCCTTGCGCCTTTATGTATTTTACGCATATAAGGTATACGAAAAACACATGTCTATTTTAATGCCAAAAAGGTCATGTAAATGTCAATTTTTATTTTTCTTTGGAAAAATTATGGGCAATAATGTAAAACTATAGATGTTTAAGGAACTTAGGGAAGATTAAGGGGAAAGGGATAAGAATGACCGTAAAAAAATACTCACAAGTTGGCAATATTTCTGAGAATTATAAAAAGCATCCAACAACTCAAAAGGCGGTGAATACAGAGTCACAACCACAAAATATTCATTTTATGGCTCCGGCACAACCTTTTGGACGTACTGCACCAAATAAATTACTAACAAGGAAGCGTAAGCGTTCAAGACATCCTCTCCGTGATCTTAGATTACAAAGAGGTTACACTCTAGAAGAACTTGCTGATTTAACAAAGCTTTCACCTTCTTATCTTTCTCGTCTTGAAAGTGGCACTAGACGCTTAAATGCAGATATCTTACAGCGCCTTGCTCATGTATTATCTTGCCATCCTGGTGACCTTCTTTTAACGGATGCGCAAAGCAGTAAATTTGTAATGATGTCTCGTATGCAAAATGAGAATAATGAAGTAACCGATACAGCTTCATCTGTTCGCTTTTCAACCCCTGATTTACCACTTTTTAAAGTAACTAATAAAAACTCTAAAAGTTTTATTGACTTTGAAAATCCTCAAGAGTGGATTGCTCGGCCACAGGAACTTATTGGCATTGCAGGCGCTATGTCTTTTTGTGTAGATATGGCTAGTAATAATTTCGGGCCAAGATATCGCTCTGGAGATCATATTTTTGCACATCCAACCAGGCCTTTATCGCCTCAATGTTCAATTTTGTTAGTTACACAAGAAGGAGAGGCAATTCTTGGTGAATTTGAAGGTTGGCAACAAGGAAATGATAAACTAGATCATTGTGTTGTTCACACGACAGAATTGACTCACAGCAATCAACTAATAACTAAACAACTTAGTTTTTCAAATGATAAGATCCAAACGATTTATCGTATCATTGGACTTATGGAAGCCGCTTAAAAGTTCTATAATAACCCCCGCTACAGTAGTGGGGGTTATTTCTTGCTCCTCCCAAAATAAATAGATATACTGTAATGAAACTATAAATAGAGGGGGGAAATAAAATGATAAAAAGAATTATTCTAGCTTTAGATGGCTCTAAGCCAAGTATTAATGCGCGTGACTACGCTATTAAGCTGGCAAAAGAACATAAGGCACATCTTGTTGCAATTGCTGTCTTAGATACTCCCTGGTTAACTGCGGCACAACCAGAGCCTTTAGGAGGTTCTGCTTTTAAAATTTATAGAGATGAGGTTGTTATTAAAGAAGCTGAGGGTCATTTACGTAAGCTCCTTGAACAATTTAAACTTAAGGCTGAGCAAGAAGGTATTAAAGCAGATGCTTATGAGTATGAAGGTTTCCCTGTCTCGGAAATTGAACGTGCTTCTTATGAAGGCGATATTATTATTTTAGGAAAAACAACGGATTTTCATTTTGCTTTAGAGCAAGATAACGACCTAACTGTAAGACATATTGCCCGAGATAATCCACGACCAATTATTATTGTGCCTGAGAATTTTGAAGAATGTGATCGTGTTATGATTGCTTATGATGGTAGCGTGCACGCATCAAAGGCTTTACATATGTTTCTTTTACTAGGACTGGCCAAAGGAAAAGAAATGCATGTCGTTACAGTTAAACCATCTGAAGAACAAGCTCAAGCGACTCTTAATCAGGCTATTAATTTAAGTAAAGCGTATGACATTAAACTTAAACCTCACATTATTATATCGGATGACAGTCCTGCTACTCATATTTTAGAGCTTGTATTCCAAATAAAACCTTCTTTAATAGTAATGGGCGCATTTAGCCATAATATCTTAAGTGAAACTCTTTTTGGCTCTTGCACAAAAATATTGATGAATAAGACTGAGGTACCATTGTTTATCAATCACTAATCAGTACGCTCATTTTTCATAAAAATATGACATAAAGTATGGAATACTTTATTAACCGGTTATGTATTAATTTTTCTTAAGAAAAAGTATTTTTCTCAAAAATTTGAGCATAGGCAGAGGAGTTATAGTCAAAAATTCATAGAAGAAAATAGTAGATTAGCTCGTTAAAGGATGTTCGGGAAGAATCGTCCACGAATACATGTAAGATATTTTAATTTTATTTCTTCTTTGCAATTGTAACTATACGATCAGTTGTCGTTTCAATTAAGTTTAATCCATCAATTCCACACTGACGTAAAACCTCAAACCCATTTTTTTGCAGCATTTGATTGAGTTGCTCTGCACTGTAAATCTGTAATGTTTGAAAAGCCTTAGAAATTTTTGGCTTATTTGCACCTTCTTGTTCATGGTAAATATCATAAGAAGTCAAAATTCCCTCTTCATTTATCGTACTGTATTGAATTTCACGCACCGTAGTATTTTCGGATTTTTTTTGCCAATCAATCGTTAGCTTAGTGATGTTATCATCTTTTAAGAAATATCTTAAATTGAATATATCAAACACATAGATTCCTTTATGATTTAGATTCATATGGATATTCTTTATGGCTTTTTCGAAATCAGATTTCGTAAGGTGCCCCACAGCATTGAATATCGTGATGACAGCATCGAACTGACCTGCTTGAGTCGTACGCATATCTCCTTTAATGAATTTAATATCTAAGTTTTCTTTCCTAGCTTTGTCTTTTGCAAGTTTAAGCATTCTATTATTAATATCTGAACCAATTATTTTATAACCAAGCTTGGCAAGCCATAAAACCTGTGCCCCTGTCCCACAAGTAAGATCAAGAATAGTTTTAACACGGTGCTTTTTGAATATTTTTTCTAAAAATTGATTGATATGTGTTGAATTCTTTTCATTAAAAGTATCGTAATGTACTGCTTCTTTATTATAATGAGATGGTTTAGCACTAAAGTGCGTAGGAAACTTCATGATTTGTCTACTTTTCTTCAATATCTATATTATCCATAATAAAGAAAGCTGTTTGTAGAAAGCGGGTCGTGTCTCTTCCTAAATGATGCTTAAAAAAATTAAGAAATTTAAGAGATTTTTTATAATGTGCTAGAGTTAGTAATCTTTTTTTTGTTTCTTTATCAATATGTTCATTTAACCAGAATCCTAGCTGCTTTAGTTCTTTGTCGTTTAAAACAGTAGTTACTGATACAATGAAATGAAAAATTTCTCTAGCTTTGGCATTAGGAATATCCATGATGTGGATTGGATTTTCTTCAATATCAAAAACAAAAATTTTCCCTGTCGATGATACAAGCATGTCGCGCAAATAATATCGCCCATGGAAAAAACCCTTTTTTTGATTATCAAAAATGGTGCTTATTAACTTTAAGATAAATTCAAATCTCTGAGTTCTAGAAAGTCTTTTTAAATATTCTTCAGCAGACACCCCAGCATCCGCCATAACCAACCAATTAGTCCCATAATCAATAAGGCGAGGGCAGTTTACTTTGAGCTGTTCGCACTCTAATAAACGCTCTTTTTCAAATTCTAAAGGATTTTTGTCTCCATAAGGAGTTGGTTTTAAAAAGGCTATAGGAACAATGACTGAACCAAGTTCACGCCCAAATCGCTGTAACCAGCAAACTTTATTTCCTGTTGCCTTTTTAAGCCAATATTTTTCTTTTTGCCACTGAAACTCTTTTACGCGCGAGGTTTGAGGGAGAATTTTTTCAATTATGTGAGAATGTAGCTTATTATCTTGTGAGACGCCCTCTGGCATTAAAAACAAAGTACAGCAAGCAAGTATTATACTCACTACTTGTTTATTGATTTTTTTTAAGAGGTTCGAAAATAAGCGCATAGAAGTTATTATATAATTATTGGCTATTATAAGAAAAAATATATTTAAAAAAGCAGTTTTTATTGAAAAAACTGCTATTATCTTAACACACTATTACAATAACTATGAATTATTTTTGCATTGTTCAGCAAAATTCTTAAAAATAAGATGACAAATGTCAGGATTATTTAAGGCATAAAGAATAGCTGCTCCGGTTAATACGTTCTCAGGAACATTTTCTGAGTTTATTTCAGGCATAGATGCTTCTAAGGTGCCATCTTCCTTCAAAACAATTGCCGCATCGTTTTCAGCGAGTTGTAAAACTGTGTTCCGCGTAACTCTAACCATTTTGTGCTCTATAATATATTTTCTTTAGCTAGCACTGTTTTCGAGATAATGTAAATCAAAAAGCGCAATAAATTCTTTCCATTCGCGTTGAGATAAGCCTGAAGTTAATTGTGTAACTTTTTCTCCCTGTAGAAGACGCTTAAGTATTAAACGTCCGGTTCGCGAAATATGGGCACCTTCAAGACGGTATTCAACGAAAGCGTCATGAGCAAAAGGTACCCATTTTTTAATAGTATCTAATAAAACATTTACATAGGCTCTAATTTCATATTGCGCATGAGGATCTCCACGTAAACTCGTGAAATGTAAGAGGTTATGTAAATCAATCTTCCAATACCATTCAGTATAGTAATTCAAAGTTAAATTCATGCGAGCAAGTTCACGAGTTAAACCTGAACGATTAGGATCAAGAATATTGCCTTCTTGATCCTGATTAAGCATATCTTCATAATGTTCATATACTAACTCGGCATCTTTTCTTAAAAGATTTAGAATTTTTGCAGCCTCTTCAGGAGACATTGAAGAGCCACGTCCTTGTCGATTAGTTATAGATTGAGTAGAGAGATCTTCTGCACGAGGGATATAATATTCTTTTCCAAGAATTGAATAGCGAGCCGAATATTCATTCACATTTGCTGTTCGATGTCTAATCCATTGCCTTGCCACAAAAATAGGAAGTTTTATATGATATTTAATTTCACACATTTCAAAAGGTGTACTGTGCCTATGCCGCATTAAGTAGTTAATGAGGCCCTTATCTTGTTGTATTTGCTTCGTTCCTTTACCATATGAAACTCGAGCAGATTGAACTATTGCCGTATCATCTCCCATGTAGTCTATAACACGTACAAAACCATGGTCTAATACAGGAAAAGGTTGATAAAGTATTTCTTCTAAAGCCGGAACAGTTGCACGTCGAGTAGAGGCAGTTTGCTGTAAAATATCAGAAATTTCATCTCTTTTTGCTTGATTAAGCGACATCCGTTAGAATCCCTTTGCAATAATTTTACATACTGTACAAATCGAAAGAGCATTAGCCAAGCGGAAAGATTTTAAAATTTTAAAATTC
Source organism: Caedibacter sp. 38-128 (assembly GCA_001898705.1). GTDB lineage: Bacteria > Pseudomonadota > Alphaproteobacteria > Caedimonadales > Caedimonadaceae > Paracaedimonas. The sequence continues at coordinate 46,869 of MKUU01000020.1, read as the reverse complement.
ATTAACTAGGCCTTGCAATGAGTGTCTATCTCCTTAGATAATAACGATTTAAAAAATATGTCATATAATAATTCTATTTTATTTATTTTCATGAATTACCTAAAATGATATAGAATAGTGTTAGGTTTGAATGGGAGAAAAAAATGACAATACTCGAGTTAAATGAGAAAGCTAATAAACACATCATATTGCCCTCAGGATATAAGCCCACAGAATCTGAAAAATATATGTGTCAGGAACATTTTGAATATTTTAGGAAAAAGTTACTCGACTGGAAAAATGAACTTCTCCGAGACTCAGTAGAAACAATTCAACATCTTCAAGAAGAAACGCATCCTGAACCTGATGTAGCAGACCGAGCTTCAGCTGAGACTGATCGTGCTATTGAGCTCAGAACAAGAGATAGAGAGCGTAAATTAATAAATAAAATTGATGAAGCACTCATGCGGATTGAGGATGGCAGCTACGGATTTTGTGAAGAAACAGGAGATCCTATTGGCTTACAAAGACTAGAAGCACGGCCTATCGCAACATTGAGTTTAGAAGCTCAAGAACGTCATGAACGCGAAGAAAAAGTGTATCGTGACGATTAAAGATCAACAAGGCTGTTAGCAAAGGCTTGAGGTTCAAAAGGCTTCAAGTCTTCAATTCCTTCTCCAACACCAATGGCGTGAATAGGAAGTTGAAACTTTTCCGCGAGAGCGACCAGAACACCGCCTTTTGCTGTTCCATCAAGCTTTGTAACAATCAACCCCGTAATCCCTGCAATTTTCTTAAAAGTTTCGGCTTGAGCTAGAGCATTTTGCCCAATTGTTGCATCCAGTACTAATATGGAGCTATGTGGGGCTTCAGGATCTAGCTTTTTTAATACCCGAATTATTTTTGAAAGTTCTGCCATCAGATCTTCTTTATTATGTAGTCGACCTGCAGTATCAATCATTAATAAATCATCTTTTGCATTAATTGATTTTTGAAGAGCTTCATGTGCCAAGCCTGCTGGATCTGCTCCATTTTTGCTTGTTTCAACCGGAATATTAAGACGATCACCCCACACTTTTAATTGTTCAACAGCTGCAGCACGAAATGTGTCTCCTGCAACCAATCGAATATTTTTACCTTGGTTTCTCCAAAAACAAGCTAATTTCCCAATTGTTGTTGTTTTTCCACTGCCATTCACACCAACAACCAAGACAACATGAGGACAAAAGGTTTTATCAATAGAAAGAGAAGAACTATAAGGTGAAAGGCTTTTCGCAATTTCTTCAGCTAAAAAACTCTTAATCTCTTCACTAGTTACCTCTTGGTTAAATCGATTCTTTTCAAGTACGTGGATTAAACTTTTTGTGGTAGGCACTCCTAAATCTGTTGATAATAAAAGATCTTCGATCTCCTCCAGCATCTCCTTATCAAGCTTCTTTTTGACAAGAATAGACTCGAGACCTTCGGTTATTTTATTTGAAGTTCGTTTTAGACCTTCCTTTAATTTAGAAAGCCATCCTTTATTGGAAAGTTCTTCAGCCATATGGTATTGCCTTAAGTTTATTTGAAGCCACACCAACAATTTTAACAGGAATAATTTTTCCAATCCAGCTATCGTCTAATTGACATTTTTCTAATTGAACTGGAGCAAAATGGTCTGTGTGGCCTTTAAAATTACGCTCTACTAGCACGTTAAGAGAACAATGCAGTTGCATTTGTAAGAATTGATCTAACCTTTTTTTTCCTAATTCACGAAGCATGGATGCACGCATTTTAATTATTTCTTTGGGAACCTGGGGCATTCTCGCAGCAGGAGTGCCACGACGTGCAGAGTAAGGAAATACATGAAGATATGAAATATCGCATTCTTCGACAATATTAAGAGTATTTTTAAACATCTCATCAGTTTCAGTAGGAAAACCTGCAATAAGATCTGCCCCAAAGACTATATCGCCACGAGTTGCTCTTAATTGTTTGCAAACATCAATAGCATCTTCTCTTAGATGTCGACGTTTCATTCGCTTTAAAGTCATATTGTCACCTGCTTGTAAACTAAGATGAACATGAGGCATAAGCCTAGTTTCTTTTCCAAACAAAGCAATAAGATCTTGATCAATTTCAATAGGATCCAAAGATGATAGCCTCAAACGTTCAAGCTCAGGAACCTGTGAAAGTGTACGTTTGATCATTTGAGCTAATGTAGGTTTTCCGGGAAGATCTGTGCCATACCCTGTAATATCAACACCTGTAAAAACAATTTCTTTACATCCTTGAGTTACCAAATGCCTAATTTGCCGCACTATTTCCGCAATTGGAACACTGCGATTTGGACCACGTCCAAAAGGAATTGAGCAAAAAGTACATCTATGATCACAACCATTTTGGATTTCAATGAAAGCCCGGACATGATTCTCAAAACCCGATACTAAGTGAGTAGCTGTTTCTCTTACTTGCATAATATCAGAAAGAAGAATTTTTGTAGAGAGGAGAGGGGCAAAGCTTTCAACCTGCATTTTTTCATGGTTGCCAAGTACACGATCTACTTCTGGCATTTGAACATAAAGATCAGGGTTTTGTTGAGCACTGCATCCAGTAACGATAATCATTGCATTTGGATGTTCTTTTCGAGCTTTCCGAATAGCTTGTCGTGCTTGCCGTTCCGCCTCATTAGTCACAGAACAAGTGTTTATAATAATAGCATCTTGAAGTCCTTGTGCTCGAGCATGAGAACGCATCACTTCTGATTCATAAGCATTAAGTCGACATCCAAATGTTATAAGTTCAGGCTCACGTTGGACCATTCTAGGCGACATCCTGAAGAAGAGCGGAATTAAACTGCCCTTGAAATGTTAGATTAACAAGTCCTGACATTGTAACGGTTTCTTGATAATCAATCAACAATTCTCCTCCATCCAAGATGACTTTAGCAGGAGTTTTTATAAGCCCACGGCATTTTGCAGCAACCACGCTGGCAGCAGCTCCTGTACCGCACGCTGGAGTAATGCCCACACCTCGTTCATAGACACGCAAACGTATAGTACGCTCGTCTAAGACTTCAACAATTTCAATATTTGCACCTTCAACATAAAGCGGATGATGAGTAAGAACCATACCAAGATTCTCAAGATCAACACTTTCAACATCATAAACAAAAAAGACCATATGGGGGTTGCCAATGCTAACAGCAATAGGGTTTTGCAAACCGTTATATTCAATAGGGAGATTCAGGGTATCAACCTCTTCAGCAAGAGGGATATCTTGCCATCTTAAACTCGGGGAACCAAAATCAACTTTAACTCTGCCATTTTCAAATGTTTCTGCCTTAAGAAAACCACTAATCGTTTGAATAGTATGAGGAATTTTTTGATCCTTTTGCGTCAATAAATAACCTAGACAACGGGTTGCATTTCCGCAAGCTCCAGCTTCACTCCCATCAGCATTATAGATTCGCATAAAAATATCAGCAGTTGTCGAAGATTCAGTAACAATGAGTTGATCACAACCAATCCCAAATCGTCGATCACAAATAGCTCTTATATGCTTGCTATCAAGCATAGCAGGAAGTTGGTCGCGCTGAAGAATAACAAAATCATTCCCAAGACCATGCATTTTTACAAATGGAATTAACATGTCTCTTTTATAGCTGAAAACAGTGCATAAAGTCTATATCCACTTTATGCACATCTTTTTTCTTGAAAATACCTTATTAAATGGGGTATGCCATTTAGGAAATTTTCAAATGGATAAATTTATTGACGAACGTGAGACCTCATTTATGCACACATTTGCCATGTAGGTTGAGAATATTCCGTTTATGCAATGAAAGTAGTATATTAAACAAATTATAACGCGGAGCTAGTGTATGTCTAAGAAACCTTTTATCCCCTTAACCTTATTGTTGACATTAAGTATTAGTCACTTGACGCTTGCAACTAATGATTCTTCTGAAGAAGACAAAAATTCTAACGTCCAAGCAAAAATAAAAGCTCTTGGCTCTTTGATTCCTGTCACACCACCTTCACCATCAGAAGAACCCAAAAAAGTAAAACGAAAATTTTCTCTATCTCTCAAAGGTAGCTCAAGTAGTATAAAAAAAGATGATAGTTCATCATCTAGTTCTTCTCCACGTTCAGGAAGTCCTAAAAAGCCGGATACTCATACAAACAGTCCTTTAGGCTCAACACGACCTATAGGCTTTAGCTATACAGCAGGAAGCAGCAGCAACCTTCGAAGTAGAAGTAGCTCTAGTCCTTCTCTATCTCAAATTGATTCACAACCATCATCAGCTTCTTCAGAAGATAATGAGGTTAAGAGTCCAAGATCCAGAACTAGTTCCTCTTCTAAAAAGGAGATCTCATTTAGTGAACCAGTGGCTAAGATTCCCTTCGTCACTATTAAAGATCCTGAAGCAGAACTTGAGGAATTATTGAAAAAAGCCTTAAAACTGTGTGAAATTGCATTTGAGCCATTAAGTGGAAGTGAACAGGACTCAAATGAAAGAGTCGAACTTGTTGTAAAACCGATGATACAAGATCTAAAAAATTCTATTTTAAATATAGAAAAGAAAAAGGGACAAAGCGCTTTAACTTCAGATCCAAAGCTGAGAGCTCAAGAATTGGGCGATCCTGTAAGTTTCTTTCGGATGACAGTAAACCGCGCCATGACACAAGTTCCCTCTGCAGTTAAATGGGCTTTAAAGCAACCTTCAGAAAATTCTGATCTCATTAAGTATTTTGAAAAAATGCTTGAAGATGCACAGAAAACCCAAGAAGCTATGCTTCAAGAACATAATAAAACTAAGTTGACCCTTATGAACTGGGGGCAAGGATTATATCTTGAACTTGTAAAACAGTGGAATGCGCAAAAAGAAAAAAATATTGAAGACAGAAGGTTAGTCGTCGATAATTTTTTAAAAGAGTATACCACTTATTTAAATGGTATGCATGATCAATTAAAGCATGCTCTTGGAAATCCTACTTTATTTAATGCTCTTAATCGAGAATTTAATCCAACAATACATTCAATGCATACAAAACTCTTAAAAGTGTTTGATTGGGCTGTTGGAAAAGAAGAAGGACTTGATGAAGAATTGCAAACCCATTTAATAAGAAAATTAAGTGACTTGGCAGCGCCTTTATCAAGTTCAGAGTCTTCTGCTTCAATAAAATAATTTAAGAAGACGCAGCGCGCGAAAGACGATCATTAATTGCAATGCCAATTCCTTGTTGAGGGATTGGCATAACAGCAATACTCTCAAACTTAGAATCATCCAATTCGTGAAGCATTGTAAAAAGATTGGCAGCTGCTTCTATCAAGTCAGCTGTGGGACTTAAATTTAGCGTTTTCTTAGCGCTAAGAAGCGGGGAGGGACCAAAAGCTAAGAGAGCTTGGCGCTCATTAACTTCGTGCACGTCCATTTTCAAAGGAATCGAGGGCGCATAATGACGTTTAAGTTGGCCAGGTGCTTTAGGATGTCTTGCTTCTAAAGTATTATTGGAAAACTCACCTATAAAAGAGCTTAAATTTTCTCTTGTTATTTTGCCAGGTCTTAACAAAATTGGGTTTTCTTCAGACAAATCAATTATGGTTGATTCAAGCCCCACATCACAAGCTCCACCATCAATTATCATAGAAAGACCATCGATTTTTTTGAAGGCTTTCTCAACATGGGAAGCTGACGTTGGACTGATTGATTCCGATGGATTTGCACTAGGAGCTGCAAGAGGTATTCCAGCTAATTCTAAAATTTTTAGAGTCATAGGATGAGCAGGAATTCTCAAAGCAACTGTCTTTAAGCCGGCAGTAGCTAGTTTTGAAACTGGTGCATTTGGATTTAATGGAAGAACAATTGTTAAAGGTCCAGGCCAAAATACTTCTGCTAATTTAAAGGCGTAATCATTAAAAATGCCTATTTCTTGCGCCATCTTTAAATCCTTACAATGGATGATTAAAGGATTAAAATTTGGACGATTCTTTAAAGAATAAATTTTAGCAACCGCTTGATCTAAAAATGCATTTGCCGCTAACCCATAGACAGTTTCTGTTGGAATAGCAACCAAATTTCCTTGTTGTAGAAGATAAGCCGCCTTTTCAAGTATTGGGATATTCATAAGTAAGTCATCTATTATTAAGTTATTCTTCATTTTTAATACTTAAAATACCTATAAGTGTAAAGAATAAGGCAAGCTTATTATCTATATTTCTTCATAAGAGGTTAGTAAAATGTTATTGAATAAGAAATTATGCTCTATCTTAATATTAGGTTTGGTATTAATAGGGTCTTCAAGCTTTTCTACAACAATAATCCCCATATCATATTTGACAACCTATACAAGCCATAATCCTCTCGTATTAGATGCAAAAAATAGTTTTACGCTTCCTCGTCGTTTTAGAACGACGTCTATGCCTATTCCACCTAAAAAGCTAAACCATTATTTAAAATCGCATAAGAATTTACCTTCCTTTAAAGGGTATAAAGAATTAAGAGCTTCTGGAAGTGCCCAATTTTCGAGAAAAAATATCTTAGCAGCATTATCTCACATGCAAGGAAAGGTTTATGTACTTGATCTTCGGCAAGAATCTCATGGTTTTCTCAATGGTGACGCCGTAAGTTGGTATGGTGAACGAAATTGGGCAAATGAAGGACAAGCCAATTCTTTTGTTAGTAATCTTGAAATAAGCCTTTTCCAGCATCTTACCAACCTTAAAAAAGCTTCTATTTGTAAATTTCAAAAGATACCTCATAAACATCTTTGTAACATAAACACCAATTTTATTGATATTAAAACAGCAGAAACTGAAGAACAGCTTATAAAAGGCCTGGGTCTTGAGTATATAAGATTTCCTGTCCTTGATCGTTGGAAGCCCGAAGATAAAGTTATTGATCAATTTGTGAACTTTATTAAAGCACTTCCAAAGGGCACATGGCTACATTTTCATTGTCGTGGCGGTAGTGGAAGAACAACAACATTTTTAGTGATGTATGACATTATTCGTAATGGTCAACATGTAAAGCTTAAGGATATTATTGCAAGACACGCATTGGCAGGCGTTAAAAATCTTCAGAACATATCACTTACGGTGCTGGGTGAATGGGAAACCAAAGGTGCTCTTAAAAGGCTTGCTCTCATCGAAAAGTTTTACGAATACGTCCAAGACCCAAATGGATATTTATCTCGATCTTGGATGGAATGGCTTAATCTTAAAAAAGCAGAATTTACATCTCAAGGATTTTAATTTACCGTTATTTTTATTGTAAATTTTAAAAGGTTATAAATATGAGTCTTAAGCAACATTTATGCATTTTTGCGGTTATATTGTGCATTCCTGGCTGTGCCTCAACAGAAGAACCCGAAACAACCTCCCTTTTGCCAGAAACACCTTCTTCAGGACACCCTCTATTAAGCACAGAAATACTTCAACAAATGTCTTCAACATGTAAACAACAAATTGATCAACTTTGGCAGAAAAGATTTTCCATCCCAAAAGAAAAACAAAAGGATTTTTATGAAATGATGGGAAGAGCTTCAAAAAATTGCAATGACTTGATTGAAGCTGTTAAATACCTGCAATCGACAACTTCTCAATATGCAAGCTATCAGCAAGCTCTTAAAAATGCTCAATCATTTGTAGATGTTTTACCTGTGGATACCTTTAATCAACCTAATTCTTCTTCTCAAAATGTTCCTTTAGAGCCTGATTACTTAGGAGGATAAGCTTATGAATAAAATCCTAAGCTGAGGTTTCATTAAGCGTTAAATTAAATTGCTGCAGATAACCCTCAACTTTTTCTTTCAATTTATTAAGGTACTCCAAGCTATTGGCTTCAAACCTAGCAACGATTGCTTCTTGAGTATGAGAAGCGCGTAATAGCCACCATCCATGCTCTACAGCCACACGAATACCATCTAAATCGGAGTAAGTTTGATGTTGATGGTCTAACATTGCTTTAATTGAATCAATCACATTAAATTTATCTTGTTGAGAGCAATCAATACGGATTTCTGGGGTGTTAAAAATTTCAGGGAAATTTTTATGCCAAGAATTTAACTTTTGGGTACGTTGCCCTAAGATTCCTATTAGTCTTAAAGCAGCATAAAGCGCATCATCATATCCAGGATGTCGGTCTGCAAAAAAGATGTGTCCACTCATTTCTCCCGCTAATAATGATTTAGTTTCAGACATCTTTGCTTTAATCAAAGAATGGCCCGTTGCCCACATTAATCCTTTCCCCCCTAAGGTATTAACATAATCAAATAAGGTTTGGCTTGCTTTTACATCAGCAATGATTGTTGCGCCGGGATGGTCCATAAGAACTTCTTCGGCATAAAGTTTTAGCAATTGATCTCCCCAAATGATTTCACCCTGATCATCAACAATACCTATACGATCACCATCACCATCAAATGCAATTCCTAAATCACATTCTTCTTGTAAAACTGTTCGCTGAAGTTGAATAAGATTCTTCGCAATCGTGGGGTCAGGTCCATGAGCAGGAAAACGCCCATCAATCACTTCATTTAATAAGATATGCTCACCTGGAATCTGCCGAATAAGAAGTTTTAGAAGCTCTCCTGTAGCTCCATTACCTGCGTCCCATGTAACTTTAAGGGGCTTGCCTTTAGAATAGTGATTTGAAAAATCATTCAACAAATATGAAAGATAATCATTTTTTATATCATAAACCTCTAAAGTTCCTATGCCTTCATGAAAATCTTTTTTAGCAATTCTATGGCCTAAAGACTGAATTTGGGAGCCAAAGAAAGGTTTATTTTCAAAAACTAGTTTAAAACCATTGTGATTTAAAGGGTTATGAGAACCCGTAACCATAATAGCAGCGTGGCATTTAAGAAAATGACTTGCATAATACAGCATAGGCGAGGGACCTAAACCAATTTCAATAACTTGTATGCCTATGGTTAGGAGACCTTCAATTAAACGTTTTTTGAGAGCTGGGGAACTTAACCTGCCGTCATAACCAACAGCAATTTTTGGGATTTCATAATGATCTTTAACAATACTTCCAAAGCTTTTCCCAATATTCCATGCATCTTGTTCTGATAATTCTTCATCTACAATTCCACGGATATCATAAGCTCTTAAAATTTTTGATTTCAAGAAAACACCTATTTTTTAAGCAGCTTTAATTAAGGAATTTTTAAGAGGCTTTACGGAAGCACGACCAATTGAATAGTAGGTAAAACCAGCTTTTTCCATCTCCTGCGGTTGGTAAATATTGCGCAGATCAATAACCATCGGACTATTAAGCAATTTTTTAATACGAACAAGATCTAATGCGCCAAACTCATGCCATTCTGTAATGATAACAAGACAATCCGACCCCTCTATTGCTGTATAAGGATCTGAACACCACTGTACATCAGGTAACAAAGCAGCTCCTTCTTTTTGGCCTTGAGGATCAAATACGCGTATTTTAGCCCCCTTACTCTGAAGAGTAGGAATAATATCAAGGCTAGGACTTTCGCGCATATCATCCGTGTTAGGTTTAAATGTAACCCCAAGAACAGCAATTGTTTTCTCTTTCACAGAGCCGTGCATTGCTTCTATAATTCGATGAGCAATAGATTCTTTTCTTTGCTTATTGCTTTGAACAACCGTTTCAACAATAGAAAGTGGTGATTCAAACTCTTTGGCAGTAACTGTTAATGCTAAAGTATCTTTTGGAAAACAAGAGCCCCCATAACCAGGCCCGGCATGTAAAAATTTCTCACCAATACGCTTATCCATGCCCATTCCTTTGGAAACAGCTTGAATATCAGCATTACACTTTTCGCAAAGATCCGCAATTTCATTAATAAAAGCAATTTTGGTCGCTAAGAAAGCATTAGATGCGTATTTTATGAGCTCTGCAGTTTCTAAATTTGTAAAAAGGATGGGAACTTCTTGAATAAGTAAAGGATGATAAAGTTCACGCATAAGCTCTATAGCGCGCTCTGAACTGGCTCCAACTATCACACGATCAGGATTCATGAAATCCTCAATAGCTGATCCTTCTCTTAGAAATTCAGGATTCGAGACAACATCAAATTCTAAAGTTGGATTTACTTTCTTTAAGTGAGAAATTATCTCTTGACCTGTCCCCACAGGAACAGTGGATTTAGTCGCAATAACAGCATATTTCCCTAAATATTGACCTATCGCCTCTGTTACTTCGTATACATAGGAAAGATCAGCATAACCATCACCCCGACGACTCGGCGTACCGACCGCAATATAAATCACATCTGCTTCACTAATTGCCGCTTTAATATCTGTTGTAAATTTTAGCCTTTTTCTTTCAGCATTCTCTTTCACAAGAGTCTCTAACCCTGGTTCATAAATAGGAATTATTCCTTGAGAGAGAGACTGAATTTTGTTTTCATCTTTATCAGCACACGTTACTTCATGACCAAATTCAGCGAAACATGTCCCTGAAACTAATCCAACATATCCGGCTCCGATCATTGTAATACGCATATTTTCTCCTTTACTTAGGCTGAATTAATGCTGGAGGCATAACTCTTGATAATTCATTCAATACTTCACCTCGAAGATCATCTCGATTCAAAGCAACAGCGATACTTGCCGCTAAAAGACCTCCTTTTGAGCCACAATCATAACGAGTGCCATCAAAACGATATCCATTAAAAGGCATTTTTTGAATCATTGGCGAAAGAGCATCAGTCAGTTGAATTTCCCCTCCAGCGCCACTTTCTTGCTTTTCAAGATGCTCAAAAACTTCAGCATCAAGAATATATCTTCCAATAATAGCAAGGCGTGAAGGCGCTTGATCAGGAGAAGGTTTTTCAATGACGGCTTTAACTTTTACTTGTCGTTGATGTTCTTCCATAATATCGATAATTCCATATCGATTGACGTGAGCAGGTTCAACATCCATCACAGCGACCATAATACCATTTTCATAAGCATCAACCATTTGCTTAAGGCAAGGGGTGGGGGCATGAATAAAATCATCAGCCAGTAAAACCGCAAATGGCTCATTTCCAATCAAATGTCGAGCACACCAAACGGCATGTCCTAACCCAAGAGGTTCCTGTTGACGAATATAAGAAATACTTCCCGGAAGTTTTATCAAAGAGTTTAATGATTGGTATTCTTCTTGCTTACCTCTTTGACGAAGCGTGTATTCAAGCTCAAAAGAATGATCAAAATGATCTTCGATGGCTGTTTTTCCTCTACCTGTGACAAAAATAAATTCCTCAATTCCCGCAGCGGCAGCTTCTTCAACTGCGTATTGGATCAAAGGCTTATCAACAACAGGTAGCATTTCTTTAGGCATAGCTTTAGTTACTGGTAAAAATCGGGTTCCCAGGCCACCTACCGGAAAAACAGCTTTACGAACTTTTGTTGCCAAAATATTATCTTGAGTTACTTTCATCTGAAAAGGTTTTTAATAGATTTGAGACAGAAATGCAAGAAAATGGACCCCAGAGATATCGAGTCTTTACACTAAACAAGCTTAAAACGCTTACAAACACAACATTTCAGACAATTATTGCAATTTGTTTCGTTTTACTATTTGGCTCTCATTTACCCCTCTCAGCTTCAAGAGGTTTTTATACATTTAGCCTACTTATCCGTGATTTATTGATGTATATCCTACCTGTTGCTGTATTTGCCTACATCACCTCCATGTTAGCAGGACTTAAACAGCAAGCGTTTTTACTTGTCGGTATTCTTTTAATTTTTGAAGCCTTATCAAATACTTTAAGTATTTCATATGCTTATGGTGTTGGCTTCGCCGTTTATAATAAAATTAGTTTATTAAACGACTCATTTCAAAAAGCTGAAAGCTTATTGCCTTATTTTAGCTTAGGACAATTCCGCCCTCAATTTTATACGGTAGATAAAGGAACATTTCTAGGTGTCTTAGTTGGGTTTTTCTTTGCAATAGGAAAGGGGACCTCAGCAATGCAGGTTTTTCACCAATTCAGAAAATGTATAGATATGATTTTTTCAAAAATTCTTGCAAAACTCATTCCAATGATGGTTTTAGGATTTTTGCTAAATATTCAAAAGAGTGGTCTTTTATCTAATCTTACGAAAAATTATGGTTTTGCTTTTTTAATCATTTTATTTGGGATTGTTTTTTATCTTCTTCTGCTTTTTAGCGTCGCTGGCTCATTTCGTATTCATGAGATTGTACGTCAAATCAAAAACATTTGGCCTGCAGGATTGATTGCTTTTACTTCTTCTTCTAGCGCAGCAACGATGCCATTTACGATTTCAGCTGTGGAAAAGAATGTCAAGGTTCCATCGTTTGCAGGTCTTATCATTCCAGCAACAACCAACATTCAACAAATTGGTGACTGTATTGCAAACGTCTTTTTTGGGTTGCTTATCCTTAAACAATTTGATTTTCCTTTTCCAGAAATGTGTGCTTGGCTCCCTTTTATGGTAGTGTATGTATTAGCTCGATTTACAACTGCAGGTATGATAGGAGGGGCTATTTTTATTTTAATCCCTATTTATGAGAAGTATTTAGGTTTTACGCCAGAAATGTCTTCTGTACTTTTGGCATTAAATATACTTCTTGACCCTTTTATTACATCTTCTAATGTAATAGCAAATGGTGCTTTGTGTGTAATTTTTGAAAAAATTTGGCTTAAAGTTCAAAAGGTTCATGCTAACCTCAATTATACTTAAAAGAATCAGAAAATGAGCCATAAACTTATGTGTCACTTTTATCAACTTGTACAACTATTAAATTGGCTTCAGACGGACAGGAAATAACAATGACTCAAGAAAAGAAAATGCTTCCCTACGTGGTTAGTAATGATGAAAACTGTCAAAACCGTGATATTTTAACAAAGCCAGCTGAACAAGTAAAATTTCCGTTAAATAATGAAGATCGTAAAATTATAGAGCAGCTCATCTATCAATTCAGACATGAAGAAAATTGTGCCGGTTTAGCTGCCCCTCAAATTGGTTTTTCAAAGCGCATTATCATATTTAGTGTTCCTGAAGAAGTGAAAGATTATAGAATAGACGCATTTGATACTTTACCCGAAACTCTTCTTATTAACCCCACCTACAAACCTTTAGGAGAGGAAAAAACTCTCGATTGGGAGACATGCTTTTCTGTGAATGATTATGGTGGGGAAGTAGAAAGATTCACACATATCTATTATGAAGGTTTTGACGCAAATGGAAACAAGATTGAAAATGAAGCAAAAGGCTTTCTTGCACGCTTAATTCAACATGAAACAGACCATATTAATGGTCGGCTTTACATACATCTTTTAAAACCCGAAGCACGGCAAGGGAAGCTCGAGGAAGTCAGAACAATACGAAAAGCTGAGCTTGCCGCTAAAAAAAAGATATACGCTAACCAGGATTAAGACTCAGTGACTTAATCTAATCCATGTTCTCCTATGGACAAGAATTTGTTACGCCGATGGGTGCATAACTCGCTTCCAGGAAGAGCAATGTATTTATTAAGCGATTCCTCGATAGCATCTCCTGCCTTTGTAATAGCGCTTAGAGGCGAACGCTGAGCGCCACCTAAAGGTTCTGGAACAATTGTATCAGTAATACCTAATGCTTTTAAATCCGATGCCGTAAGCCGTTGAGCTGCTGCTGCCTCTTGTTTTTTATCTGCTGATCGCCACAAGATAGAGGCACACCCCTCAGGAGAAACCACTGAATAAACAGCATGTTCAAGCATAATAACTTCATTTGCCGCAGCAAGAGCAATCGCTCCTCCAGAGCCTCCTTCACCTGTAATTGTTGCGATGACTGGAACTTCCACCATTAAGAGGGTTTCTACACAACGTGCTATGGCTTCAGCTTGTCCTCTTTCTTCAGCTTCTTTGGCAGGATGTGCCCCAGCAGTATCGACAAAAGTTAAAATAGGTAAATGAAATTGATTGGCTAATTCCATTAAACGTTGAGCTTTTCGATAACCTTCTGGTTTAGCCATACCAAAATTGTGTTTTATGCGAGAGTCCGTATCATGACCTTTTTCTGTTCCCATGACAACAACACTCTGACCTCTAAACCGTCCTAGACCACCAATAAGAGCTTGGTCTTCCCCAAACTTACGATCACCTGAAAGCTCTACAAAGTCATCAATAAGCTCCCGGATAAAATCAAGACAGTGTGGTCTGTCGGGATGGCGAGCTACTTGCACCTTTTGCCATGGGGTAAGATGCGTATAAATTTGAAGAAGCTGTTTCTTAAGTTTCTCTTCAAGATGATTAATTTCTTGAGCAATATTTACATCACCTGCACGAGAAAGGTGGCGAAGCTCATTTAGCTTTTGCTCAATCTCAATAATATTTTTCTCGAAATCTAATGAGACCATCATAGTCAAAGTTCCTCTTTACTAATTATGCTTTCCTAGAGTTTTTTGTTGCATCTGACAAGGGGTGATGATCAAAAACAAGTTTTTGTTTTTGAGAATCCACAACATGGGTATAAATTTGAGTCGTTGAAATATCTGAGTGTCCTAACAGTTTTTGTACACTTATAAGATCTGCTCCATGATGTAAAAGATGTGTTGCAAAAGCATGCCTCATGACATGAGGAGATATGCGTTGGGTTGAAATTCCTGCTTGTAGAGAGATTTTCTTCAAGAGTTGCCCAAACCTTTGTCGGGTTAGATGCCCTTCAGCACTTCTTGAAGGAAAGAGCCATTTTTTTCCATTAACGCCGGCTTCAAACGTTTCTCTTATTTTTAGGTAATCTTCTAAAGCCTTAATTGCCGAAGGTGTTAATGGCGTTAGCCTTTCAACATTGCCTTTTCCCTTAATGATGAAAGCAGAATTTCCTTTTTCTTGAGCTGTTCTTAAAGCTATTAATGCCGTATTTAATTGAAGACTTACAAGTTCCGAAACGCGCATCCCAGTTGCATAAAGAATCTCAAGTAAACATAAAAGTCTACTTCTCTCCCGATTATCAAGGTCGTGTGTTGCCTCAATTAACGCAAAAACTTCCTCTTCAGTAAGTGTCTTAGGAAGCCGACGTTCTTGCTTTGGCAAATCAATTAAAAGAGTTGGGTTCTCAGAGACAACTTCTTCTTCAAGTAAAAAATTAAAAAACTGCCTTAAAGCAGAAATTTTTCTTGCACGAGAAGAGGGGACTATAGCACGTTCTTTTAGGTGAAGAAGATATTGTTGAATGTCAATTTTCTTAACATCTTCTAATAACTTTTCTTTCAAGAATATATTAAAATCTTTTATATCTCTGGCGTAGGCTTCAAGCGTATTTAAAGCATATCCTCGCTCAGCAGACAAACTTTCTAAAAATTGATTAAGATATTTCACTTGGTTCTTGTAAAAAGTTTATCAGTGGAAATTGATTTTGTAACCTCAGTAGAAGGAGCTGGAATTTCCCATTTAGAAAGAGCTATAATACTACTTATGAATAGTATAGGTAGGACGAACAACAAAATTTTGAGCGGAAAACGCATTTATATTAACTCCGACTTGTATATTTTCGCATACTATACGATAAGAGAGGAGCCTTTCGCAAAGTTTTATTCACGCAGAGTGCGTCACTACAAAAATAAGGTATAAACCATGCGCACGTCGAAATTGATTATATTACCCAAAACTCTCACTCTTGTGGGAATGATGGGCGTTGGAAAAACAAGCATAGGGAGAAAGCTTGCAAAACAGTTAAGTGTACAATTTAAAGACTCAGATCAAGAGGTTGAAGTTGCAGCAGGGCAAACTGTTGCAAACATTTTTGCGTGGTATGGAGAACAAGCATTTCGTGATACTGAGCGTCGTATTGTTTCACGTTTATTAATGGAGCGTCCACATATACTATCAACTGGTGTTGAAGCTTTTATTATGCCCGAGACACGTAAAATTATAAAAGAGAATTCTTATTCTATTTGGCTTAAAGCGTCTGTTGATACCATACTTCCGAGAGTTGAACGTCGTACACATAGGCCGCAACTAGAAAAAGGAGATAAAAAAGAAATTCTTAAGAATCTTATTGAAAGTTATAATCCAATTTATGCAGAAGCTGATATTCACATCGATTGCGATGATCAAGCTCCAGACTTAACTGTAGATAAGATTATAGAAGAATTGGCTGAAAGGTTTTGGAAGTGAATGTTTAATAGTAAACAAGATTACGAAACTTTAAAATTTCTTTATGAGCTAGGAATAGATGAGGTTTTTGAACCATCCCCAACAAATAAAACGAGGTTTCCAAAAAGATCAACTAAATTAAAGGAGGATCATTTGGCCGCTAACAATGTAAAACCTGGCATTAGTCAAACGACTGAAACTAAATCAAATAAAGAGAAAATCCCCTTAAATTTAATGCCTCATGCTGGATCAACAAAGACTCTAGCAGCACAGGCAAAAACACTTCATGAATTAAGAACCATTGTTGAAAACTATAATGAGTGTTCCCTCAAAAAAACAGCAACAAATACTGTATTTAGTGATGGAAACCCTCAAGCAAGAATAATGGTTATCGGAGAAGCACCAGGCGCAGATGAAGATCGAGAAGGCCGACCTTTTGTTGGCTTAAGCGGAAAATTGCTTGATCGCATGTTTGCTGCCATCGGACTTGATAGAACCACGATTTATATCACAAATATTATTTTTTGGCGTCCTCCAGGAAATCGTCAACCAACATCGAGTGAAACTAATCTTTGCCTGCCTTTCGTGGAAAGACACATCGAATTAGTTTCTCCAGATTTTCTTGTCCTTGTTGGAGGAACATCAGCAAAATCAATCCTACAATCGACTGAAGGTATTATGAAACTTCGGGGAAAATGGCTTTCATATCAAACTCCTGCCATGACAAAACCTATCAAGACTTTGGCTATCTTTCACCCGGCATACTTACTGCGTGCCCCAGGCCAAAAGCGGTTGGCGTGGTCTGATCTTTTAATGTTAAAACAAGCTATCGATCAAGCTTAAAAACTAAAAATTATCATGGAAGCTCTGCTCCAGTATAGTCATAAAACTTGCCAGATTGTGACTTCTTAGCTGTAGATATGAATTTAATCATAGATTGAACACTTTCCTCAACGGATATACCTTCAGCATCAAAATTAGTAAATGCGGTTTTAACTCGTCCAGGATGTAAAATAAGAATTATCAATTGAGGTAGATCTTGCGCCAACGCAGACATACCCACATTCAGCGCGGCTTTAGAGCTACGGTAAGCATATCGTCCTATATATTGTTCGTCTATATTGTTTTGAATACTTCCTCGTCTACTACTTATGGCCACAATTTTTTAACTTCTCCTCGTAGTAAGTTATCTTTTAATCCTTGAACTAAAATAATGGGTGCCACTGTATTGATAGTGAAAGAACATTGAAAATCATCTACCTCAAGCTCTCCTAGCTTATTAGCCTGATATGCAAAAAGTCCTCCATTCAAAATGAGAATGTCAAGAGTTCTTGTTTTATGATACATTTTATGGTTCCTAAAGCTGTATTAGGTTGCTCATAATCAGCTTGAATAAGAATAAGATTCTTATCTTTAATCTCCAATAGTTCAGCGGATTTTACTTCTGATTGATAGGTTGCATATACTGTAAATTGTTTACCTAAATAATACCTAACAAAACCCAACCCAATGCCTCGATTTGCGCCTGTTATCAAAACAGATTGAGCAAAAGCCGCTTCATAGAGTGTAATAAAGGTTAAAATTGTTAGAAAAAATTTGCGCATAGTTTAAAAACCATTTTACTAGATATTCTTAGATTATTAGCTAAAGAAGGATATCAAGTAGATAAGGATTAAAAAACTTTACTTTCGGCGCCAACTTGTTCCTTCAGCAGAATCAAGGAGCAGAATACCTTCTTCTTCAAGATTAAGACGAATTTGATCAGCCTTTTTGAAATCCTTAGCTTCTCTTGCCGCACGTCGTTGCATAATAAGCTCTTCTATAGCTTCAGAACTTAAACCTTGAGAACAGTTGGATTTAAACCATGATTCAGTAGAACATTGCAAAATCCCGAGAAAAGTAGCACTTGCCTTAAGCTTAGCCTGAACTTCTTCTTTCGCTTGACCTTTTTCCATTTTATTAGCTTCGCGCGCGAGCTCATGGAGTCTTGCAATTGCAAGAGGGGTGTTAAGATCATCCTGTAAAGCTTTAAGAACATCTTGATCAACCTGTTGTAAGTTTTCAGCTTGGCTCCCTTCAAGAGCTGTGTAAAGACGGTTAAGAGATGCTTTTGCTTGAATAAGGGTATCATTTGTCCAATCAAGTGGTTGTCGATAATGAGTAGAAAGAAGAGCAAATCTTATAATCTCACCACGCGACTGACTAAGCAAATCTTGGATTGTTATAAAATTGCCAAGAGATTTAGACATTTTTTCGCCATTGACTAACAAGATTCCATTGTGCATCCAATAACGTGCAAAAGTACCAATCCCATACACAGCCGTGCTTTGAGCAATCTCATTTTCATGATGAGGAAAAATAAGATCTTGTCCTCCACCATGGATATCAAAATTTATTCCAAGGTGCTTAAAACTCATAGCTGAACATTCAATATGCCATCCAGGTCGGCCTCGTCCCCACGGACTTTCCCATCCTGGTTGTTCAAGTGTTGATGGTTTCCACAGGACAAAATCAGTCGGATCCTTCTTATAAGGAGCAACTTCAATGCGGGCTCCAGCAATTATTTCTTCACACTTACAACCAGAAAGAGCCCCATAGTTCGGAAAACTAGGAACATGAAAAAGAACATGACCATCTTGTGCATAGGCAATTCCTTCTTGCAGCAGTTGCTCAATCATTTCGATCATTTCATTTACGTGTTCGGTTGCTTTAGGTTCAATTGTTGGTGAGAGGTTTCCTAAAGCCGCCATATCTTCGTGAAAAAATGCCGTTGTTTTGCGCGTAATTGTTTCAATCGATTCGCCAGTCTGAAGAGACGCATTGATGATCTTATCATCAATATCTGTAATATTTCTAACATATGTCACTTCATGCGTTGTCCGAAGAAGTCTTACCAACACATCGAATATCGTATAAGGACGTGCATTTCCAAGATGTGCACGATCATAAACAGTAGGACCACATACATATAAACCCACTTTATGGGGATTAAGAGGAGTAAAAGGCTCTAGTCGTCTTGTTAGAGTATTATAAAGCTTAAGCATTAGTTTTATGCGACCTTTCCCTGCAAACGCTTAAGGGCTTTCTCTCGACCAATAAGCGGTAATAATTCTTTCATTTCTGGACCATGATCTTCGCCTGTCAGAGCCTGCCTTAATGGCATAAATAGGTCTTTTCCTTTTCGGCCTGTTTTTTCTTTTAAAGCTTGAGTCCATATAACCCAAGTTTCAGAAGACCAAGGTTCAAAGGGTAGGGACCTACAAGCTTCTTCTAAATATGAGGCGTCTTCAATTTTGGGCGCTAACTCTTGCGTACAGATATTCCAAATATGCTTGAGATCCATCAATTTATTAATATTACCATGACACATATTCCAAAACTCTTCATGAATATAGTGAAGACCTTCTTCAGCAAGACGAGCTTGAGCATGATTGTAGGACTGATGGTGAAGCAATCTCGCATTCATTCGATCAAGCATGTTCTTACTAAAGCGAGGAGCTGCTCGACCAACATGACTAATATCAAATTCACTGATTAACTGATCAAGAGAAAGGGCAGGCGAGATATCTTCTGAAGTTCCCAATTTTGCAAGGTAACTTGCAAGAGCACAGGCTTCATATCCTTCTTCTCGCAATTGACGCAAACTAAGGCTGCCAATCCTTTTTGAAAGGCTTTCTCCCTGTTCACCAAGTAAATACTGAACATGGCCAAAAGTAAAAGACTTAGAATCAGCACCAAGCGCTTCAATAAGCTGAAGCTGGATTGCAGTATTCGTAATGTGATCTTCACCACGAATAACATGCGTAATGCCAAAATCAATATCATCGACAACAGAAGAAAGGGTATAGACAGGCGAGTTATCTTCACGAATGAGAATAGGATCACTCAAATTCTCGCCTTCAAAGCTAATCTCACCTCGAATAAGATCTTTCCAAGAAATTGCCTCAGACATTAATTTAAATCGCCAATGAGGTTTACGACCTTCTTTAAGGAAATGAGCATGCTCTTCAGGTGTCAAATTTAAAGCTGCACGGTCATATATAGGTGGGCGTCCTTGAGATAGAAGACGGCGACGCTTAAACTCAAGTTCTTCAGGTGTTTCATAACAGGCATATAATCTCCCGGATGCCTTTAAAGCATCAGCGGCCTTCTCATATTCTCGCAAGCGCTTTGATTGCCATTCAATACGATCGTAGCTAAGCCCAAGCCATTTTAAATCTTCATAAATGGCTTGTTCGTATTGTTGCTCTGATCGGGCAAGATCTGTATCATCCAATCTTAAAATAAACGTGGCTTTATTTTTTCTTGCAAATAACCAATTAATCAGAGCGGTACGTGCGTTGCCAATATGCAACAACCCTGTAGGGCTTGGGGCAAATCGTAAAATGGGCGTGGACATTAAGAAACTCTTTCCTTTTTATATTCAAGTAACTTTATCAGATAATCACCTTCCTGCCTAGTATTGTAATATGTTGCATAAAAACAACACGAAAAAATTTTGCAAACAAAAATCCTTTGCGACAGTTGACCAGACAAGTCTGACATAAGATGATAACTACATTCGAAAAGAAATAAGTCTTTTTGGATTTAGTTTTAAACAACCTTATATGAGGATAAACATGAAAAAATTAGCACTTTTGGCTGCAAGCGCTGCAGTTCTTACATCTGCTGCGAATGCTGCTATGGAAGGCAAGCACTTCACAGGTTTCTACGTCGGTGGTCACCTTGGTTATGGTTCCGGTAAATCTGAATGGTCTACAAGAGATACACGCGCAAACGTAAATTACAGCCGCAAGGCAGATCTTGGAACACGTGGTATTCTTGGTGGTCTCCATGTTGGTTTTGGTAAAGAATTTGGCAACAAACTTTACCTCGGCCTTGAAGCATTTGGTAACCTCAGCAAAACTGAAGGTAAAGCAAACACTACTAATGCTAATGATGTTCTTCGCACAAAAGCAACAAGAAAGCATGAGTTCGGTGCAGCTCTTCGCCCAGGTTTCGTTTGTGGAAACGCTCTTCTTTACGTAAAAGCTGGTATTTCTAGCGCGAAATGGCAATACAAGTCAGATTGGACCACTGGCCTTGCAGCAGCAGCTGAAAATGGCAGCTCATCCAAGCATCGTATTGGTTTTGTTCCAGGTCTTGGTGTTTCCTTCATGGCAACTGACCATGTTATGGTTGGTCTTGAAGCAACTCACACAATGTACAAGAAGCAAAGCATTTCTACACGCCGTCCAAACGGTACTGTGATTGAAAAGGGTAAAGTTAAGTCACACGTTACAGACTTTACAGGCCGCGTTAGCTACAAGTGGTAGTCTAAACGACCTCAACGTCAAGAGAAACCGCGCCTTTATGGCGCGGTTTTTTTATGCTTGAATTAAATAAGCGGTGCGTACTGAATGCTCAGGGATTTTTTAATAAAATTATAGAGAGAATTATATTTGGTGGAGCCAAGGGGGATCGAACCCCTGACCTCTACAATGCCATTGTAGCGCTCTCCCAGCTGAGCTATGACCCCTTTATTCGCTGCAAAACTACGAATATTTCAAACAAGTTGCAAGCATTATTTAATCTTGTTCACGCCTATGAAAGCAAAGCTTTTAATTTTGCCTGCAGCTCAGAGAATACAATAGGTTTTGTTAAAAAATCCACGGCGCCGGATGAAAGAGCAACTGATCGACTTTCTTCATCGCCATAGGCCGACAAGATTAATACTTTTAATTCTGAATACTGGCGTTTAAGACGACCAAGTAGCTCAAGCCCATTCATCTCAGGCATATTCAGGTCTGTCAGGACAAGTTCAATATCAGGATTCTGTTCCATGAGTTCTAACGCTGCAGCACCATGCCGTGCAAAAATAAAGCTATAAATTCCCTCTCTAATTTCCTTGCGGAACCCTTGTTGAATGAGGATATCAAGATCTGGTTCATCATCTACCATCAATATTTTATGCATTCTTATGTGCCTTCTTTTTTATTTTCCTAAAAAAGTGTAGCATAAAACATAAATTTGATAGAAAAAAGACGAATATGAACACGAGTGTAGAATTTTGGGGAGTACGCGGATCCATTCCTGTTAGTTCATCGTTGTACAATGATTTTGGTGGGCACACAAGTTGTGTAAGCGTCACCCATAAAAAAAATATCTTTATCTTTGACGCAGGGTCTGGCCTTAGAGATTTGGGCGAAAAGATGAAGGAAACAGGCATAAATCAAGCCACCCTTATTCTTTCACATATGCATTTTGATCATATCATCGGTCTCCCATTTTTTGCGCCCATTTGGAATCCCAATTTTCAACTTACACTCCTTTCGGCTCATTGTTATGAAAAAGGAGGGCTAAAAAAATTTTTAGAGAACTATGTTTTTAAAGATCCTCTCTTTCCTGTAAACCTGAGTCAGATCCCAGCCCATATTAAGTATATTGATTGTCCTCCAAGAGAAAGCCTAACATTTTTTCAAGATTATCGTCTGGATATCGCCCCTCTTAATCATCCCGGTGGCGGATCTGGATACCGGTTACACTGCCCAGAAGGCCCTTCCGTTGCTTATATTAGTGATACAGAACATGTCCCAGGTCATGATGACCCTAATGTGTTAAAGCTCATGCATGATACAGATTTGGTCATTTATGACGCAATGTATACAGAAGAAGAATTTTCCAAAAAATATGGGTGGGGGCATTCAACCTGGACAGAAGGCTTGAGGCTCGCTCAAAAAGCTGGTACTAAAAGGCTTGCACTCTATCATCATGATCCAAGCCATACGGATGACATCTTATTAAAAATTGAAGAAGAAGCACAAAAACTATGGGCACAATGCTTTATGGCACGTCAAGGAATGAAAATCTCTCTTCTTTAACCAATAACTTTTTTTAAACTTGGCACTCTGAGCAACCATTTTTCGGTTAAGAGCCAAGATCCTCCAAAACCAAGACAAGCAATAATAGCGATTTTTAAGATCTGAGGAAGCTCAACACCAATTAAAAGATATTGAAGCCAAATAACCATAGCTTCATGAGTTAAAAAGATGCCATAGCAGCTCCGAGCAAGTGAGCTCCAAAGAGGATATTCTTTATTAAAATAACGATAAAAAACAGCTAACAAAGTTAAAACTTGGAAAAAACATAAAATCCCATGCAAAGTTGTTCGAATTAAAATACGAGGAGCATGATTTCCAATTAATTGCCAACCTTGTTGATTTAAAAATTCAGGTATTTCACTCCAAGTCCCTCCCAGTGCAAAGAATTCATGAAAGGTATGCCGAATTACATCACTATAAGCTCCTTCATACATAAAGATAAGAGAATACCCTACATACGCTAAAGCAGACAGCCCCATCATACCTGCCCACCATGGAAATCGATCAGAAACTCGTTTCCAAAGAAAACGATCTTCTAAAAGTCCAGACTGACTGAAACCTGCCCCAAGCATAAAGTATAAGAAATAGAGCAAGAATCGTGCCCCTTGAAGATAAAAGACACCCCAACCAATCCACCAGGGAGCTCCCCAAGTAAGGTCACTCATCCCCAGAATAAGTGCGCTGAGTAAAAGGAGGCATATAAACCCAATCTGAGGCCGATTAACGAGCAGGCGAACAAAATTGCCCCACTTATTCATAAAACTAGGGAGTGCATTCAGCCCAACTAAAATCATGCTATACAAAAACATACCATACATCACCCATAAAGGGCCTGCTTGAAGCTTTTTTCCACTTAAAAAAATATTAAACCAATAATCAAAATAACCAATGTCATGGTCCACAGTAAGAGTATAACGAGGATACGTCAGTAAAGGCACAATAAAGGGAATACAAAGTATAAAAGGAATTCCTAATTTTATAAAACGTCGACGAAAATACGCCTGAAATCCATGTTTTTTAAGAGAAGGCAATACCCAAAGTCCTGTAATAAAGAAAAGGATTGGCATAATGATGCTTTGATCAAAAAGATAGAAAGCATCCCAGATCTCACTACGATCGTGATCTTGGATGAACCAAAATTGTCCCCAGTTTTGCGCATAAGCATGCAAAGAATGGTCAATCGCCATAAGTGCAAAGATAAACCCTCTAAGATAATCAATGAAGATGTAACGTTGTTCTTGCATCAGGCTTTCACTCCACTTGCTATAAAATACGTTTTAAGCCTGGAAGGCGCAAAAGAATCTTGTTTACAATCAACCATGAAATGAAAAGCGCCCCGAAACCAGATACAATAAAGCGGATGATAAGCGGAGCTTGCCCCCCATAAAAGAACCAATGCGACCAGACAACAAAAGGTTCATGAATAATGTAAATTCCGTAAGCTGCTGTGGCCAGTGAGGCCCATTGATGGCTTCCTTTACTCAAAAAGTGATAAAAAATAGCTGAATAGGTGACAAGCTGAGAACAGATAAAGATCCCTAACAACGTTGTGCGAAGCAAAACTTTAGGTGCATGGTCAAAGAAAACCGGCCAAAAACCATGTAAAATTTCAGTCCAGTGGGCATTATAAGTTCTCTGTTCAGCAATATAGTATCGGATGTAATCACTATAGACGCCTTCATCAAAGAATCCTAGCGTGTAGCCCATATAACAAGCAGCAACTCCAAGGGTAAAGAGAGTCCACTTTTGCCAATTATTGCTAAGTTTTTCCCAGAAAGCTTCGTTATCAAGAATAGCAATTTGTGAAAAGCCTGCGCCAAGAAAGAAATAAAAAGCCTTAAGAATAAAACGAGAGCCACGAACATAAAAAAACTTATAATCAGCCGACCAACCAATCCACCAAGGAGCCCCCCAAATAAGATCACTGATGCTTAAAATAAAGGAACTGATAAGACAAAAAACAGCAAATCCTCGAAGTGGTCTTGCAATAAGCCATTCAGCAAATCTTCCAAAAAGCGTAAAGATCTTAGGAACTACAGCATATAAAACAACGGCAATTGTACTTAAGAGTACAAGGTAATATAAAAACCAGAATGGCCCTGCTTGTAAACGATGAACCCACACTTCTGTAACATATTGCCAGTAGCCAATACTGGGATTTTCATTTAGAACATAACGTGGATAAGAAAGAAGGGGACTAATGAGAGGAAGTCCGACGACATAGGGAATTACAAGGCGCAAAAAACGCTCTTTTGCAAAACTCAAATAACCTCTTCGTTGCAGGGAAGGCAAGATAAAAAGCCCCGCTAGAAAGAAGAGCGAAGGCATCATAAAGCTGTCGTTGTGCAAATGAAAAATATCAAAGAAAATATTGTGCTCAAAATCTGGAAAAAACCAGAACTTAGAATAGTATTCTGTATAAGCATGGCACGCATGGTCTAAAACCACAAGCGCAACTAGAAAGCCTCTCAAATAGTCAATAAAAACATGTCGTTGAACTTTCTGCATCCCTTCAACTCCTCCATTCACACAAGCAAGAGTAACGTGTTCTAATTAAAGAATAAATAGAAAAATAGGAAATTTTCTTTAGCAAATAAAAAGAATTTTTATATTCTATCATATATTGCTAACGCTGAAAGGAGCCTATCTGAAACTATTCGACGGGAAAATCAAAATAGGTATCCGGAAAAGGCTCATCTTCTAAGGTAAAATGCCACCATTCTTTTGCATAAGCTTTGAATCCACAGGCTCCCATGACTTCTTTAAGATATGTTCTCCTCCTAAAATGCTCATCGTTTATAAGGTTATTTTGATAATGAGAGGCCTCATCAAATAAATCAAATGAAGACCCCATATCGAGCGTTCCATCATCTAAAAAGAGAATCTCAAAGCTATCATTTAAAACTCGAGAAGTCGGTGTTATTTCATTAAGACGCACACTTTCATGGATGAGGCTTAAGTCCACGGTGCTTCCACGTGAATGTCCTGATTTCTTGGAAATATACCCCAACTCAAAAACTTTTGCTTTATCAACACGTGGATAGAAGTGAGCCTTCATTTTTTGATCACAAACATCTTGGCTCCAACGAGAAAAATGATTAACTGCTGTTTGAGGTCGATAACTATCGTAAACAACAATCGAATAACCATCTTTCTTAAACATTGTTTGCGCCTTACACAAAGCTTGTGCCGCGTTTTCAGTCATAATAACACGTTCAGAGCGATAACCTTCAATTGGTTTCCCAATAAAATTGTTATGACTGCAGTATCTCAGTGAAACCTGAATACTAGGGTCTATCGCATCAAGATATGCGAAACCTTCAGGCAAAGTTTCATCTAAAGTCATCTCAACAAAATATACCTTTCTTTAACAATAATATGTGGCTTGCAATGAAAGAATATAAAATTTTTTTAGGGAGGCTTGCTAAGAAAAGTTTCTCTTAAATTCTTTTATTACTCTACCTTTTTACTATACCAAAAAAGATGTCTTTTTGCAAGTTTTTTCCCTCAAATTTAAGGAAAAACATCAAAATTTAAACATTATTAATCAATTACTTATTTCCAATTTTTTGCTTTTTCCGTTGCCCCCATTAAGGCATTTAAAATTCCTGGATCTAAGGCCGAATGTCCTCCGAGTTGAATAAGATGAAATTCAGCTTCAGGCCATTCTTTGACAAGGTCAAATGCCGTAATAACGGGACAAACGACATCATAACGACCATGGACAATGATGCATGGCAAATGACGAATTTTATGAATATCTCTCAAAAGTTGGTTATCTTCGAGGAAAATATTATTTGAAAAATAATGAACCTCAGCGCGTGCAAGACCGATCGTAGCCATTTCATCTTTGCAAATTTCTTCCACCTGCTCAGGCGCTGGATCAAGCATCGATTGACTTAACTCATACCGGAAATATTCTTTACAGGCTGGTAAGTATACTTCGGGATTTGTATCAAGATTACGCTTGCTATAAGCCGCTAATAAATTGTCTCTTTCCGCGAGAGGAATATAATTTGCAAACCGATTCCATATTTCCGGGAAAATGTTCTTCATGCCATTGAAAAACCACTCAATTTCTGAAGGACGACATAAGAAAATTCCCCTTAAAATCAACCCAATACACCTATTGGGGTGGTGTTCGGCATATGCAATAGCCAACGTGCTGCCCCAAGACCCACCAAATAATATCCATTTATCGATACCTAAAAGGGATCTTAACTTCTCCATATCTTCAATGAGAAGAGGGGTGGTATTGTTTTTCATCTCTCCAAGAGGTTGAGATCTTCCTGCCCCTCTTTGATCAAAAACAACGATTCTGTAATGGGCAGAGTCAAAAAATTGCCGGCTTGTAGGAGAAGATCCATAGCCTGGCCCGCCATGCAAAAAAACCACAGGAACGCCTTGAGGATTTCCTGATTGCTCCCAGTATATTGTGTGAATCTCATCAACTTGAAACATACCTGAATTATAAGGTTCAAGCGGGGAAAACAAACTTTTCATATAAAGCCTTTTATTGATGATTAAAAGGCAAGCTTAATTTGAAAGTAAGAAGAGATCAAATAAGATTTATCGATCTTAGATTTTGTGAAGATGTAATCAACATGGAATTATACCCAATCCAAGCTTCAAGAGCAAATAATTGAATTGCCATATATGGAACTTTCACTTTCGTTGACTGCAGATCTTTAGCCTTAAATAATTGAGTTTCATTATCAAAATCATAAAGAATTAATATTTTACAATCATTCTTTTTGATATTTTCAGATAAAAATAAGGCAACAATGACAGGAACTTGACGAAGACACATTGCTTTCTGAATATCCGTTATCTTTGATGCATCGGATATTCTCTTATTTCTAAAGGCCAAATCCATATAGGAAAAAACTTCTTTATAAGTATATGCGAAAAGACACTCTATCTCATTAAATTTAAAATTTATATTATTGTCTCCTTGAATACCTATACCATAAAAATAAAGCATCATGCCCCCCAGGGAATGATAATTATATTCCAAATAAGAGAACGTTAATTGCTGACCATAAACATATTCTAAGCATTCAACTCCAGCTCTATACAAATGAGGGGCTTGATTATCTTGGCCATTTGATGCAAGCCAATTAAAATCTTCATGCTCAAAGATTAAATGAAGTTGAGGAACTTTTCGGAAAGTTCTCGTTGCGAAAGAAAAATCTTCAATTATACCACGCGGTGTTTGGTGAAGTTCTAGAAGGCCATCTTGAAGAGAAAGCATTAATTCTTTTAAAGTACTTTTTTTTATTTCATTGTCAGGCGAAGGAAATGCTTTTTTAGGTATCATCATTTCCCATTCTTCTTCTGTTATTATTTTAGGAATAATCCTTTTCGATTCTTCTTCCTTACCAGGTGCATCAGAAGCGCAACAGTTTAAAGAGGGAATGAAAAGAAAATAAATCATTGCTAATTTGAATAATCGCCGAACCTCTATGCTTATCATTTTTTTATAATTTTTTTATTTTAATTTAATTAGGATAAACTTTGAAAATTAAGAAAAAGCTAACAGGCTACAATAATTTAAAGAACATATAGTAAAGAGTTAATTATATTTCCCCCACCTTCCTTTATTGAAGAAGTAGAAGAGGGGGGAGCAAGAAACATATCTTAAACTTAAAGACCAAAATAGCGAGGACCAGTAAATGTAATTCACGCGACCTTATTACTCTGTTAAAATTGAAGCTGATCATTGGAGGTTTTAGCCTTTAACCTCAGCTTACACAGTAATTAAGGGATTTGAAGTGATGAGGGTGTTTTAAAAGAGATAAATGTAAAGTAGAAGGGCTCATCTTATTTACTGAGATTACAACTTCTTAAGGTTGACATATCTACTAGATAAGGAAGTGGGTTATTGTCAAATCCACAAGCACATATATCGTGTTTAAGCTCTTTCCCCAATTTTAGCTACTTTCTGCTAGCATGTCTGCGGATGTTGGAGAACCTTCCAAATTAAACCTTAATACCCTTAAGAGAATTTTTTTTATTTAAAGCACCCAAGATGAGGAACAGACTTAGCGAGAGCTACAGAATGTAACTCTCGCCATGATCTTGCCTATTGATGGTAAACCCATACGTCGGGTGTATTAGACTTCTGCTTTGCAGGACGTGGAGGAGGGGAACTTCTAAAAGCATCTGGGATTGTATAAGTAGCCCCATCTTCTTCATCTGGAATGATTGTATAAGTAGTAGGTTCTCCTCCCTCTGGTTTCTCTAGAGTGTCAACATATACATCGGTTGAAGAACTTGCCGTCCCATTACGCTTAGTTTCCTCTTCATAGGCCTCTTGCATTTTCTCATAAACAGAAAGCTCTTTTCCATAAAATTCACTAGAATGGTTTTCTTCCTGTAAGATGTCGTGATAATAGATAGCCTCTTTCTTATATGTATAGTTAGAAGAAAGATCACTTCCTTCTTCGTGATTTTCTAACTGTTGCGATTGACTTGCTATTTGTTGCCACCTCTTTTCAAATTGTGAGAACAACTTTTTACCACTTTCTTCAGGGAGAAGTTCTTCAAGTGCTTTTTGAGCTTTGTCAGTTGACCATCTCTCCTTAGGATCAGTAAGAGTTAATCCACGAATCACCTTGAAAATTCCAGTATAATTATTTTCGAATTTATCAAAAGCCTTTTCAAGCGTAGTTTCATAGGTTTCTTGGCTCCATTTATCAAGCATATAATTTGGAATGCTAGCCTTTTTTTCTATTACCGGATCAAACACTTCTTGAAACGGATGCTCCCCAAGAATCAAATGAAGAATGGCGAGACCTGCAGCAAAGTTATCTGATGCATGACCATTGAAAGTTGCATTAAGATCTCCTTTTTTCTTTTTCTTTAAATGGCGCAAATGTGTTAAACGTGCTAAGTCAAAATTCCTAAAATCGCCAATTCCTCCTGACAAAATTGTCTTTCGAAGGGCACATCCCATATCACCCACCCAAACATCACCATCCCAGCTCAGAAGTAAATTATCAAGTTTGACATCAAGATGAGCAATATTTAAATTATGCATATTCAGGAGGCCTGTTAATAAACGATGACCAACATAGGCCACAATCTTATCTCTCAGTTCATCGTCTTTCCCCTTTAAGAATGAGAGGTAATAGCTTAAAGATTCACCACTCCCAAGAGTTGCTAAAGGAGTGAATTGCAAAAGAAGATCTTCATCTGCTTGATCTGTATTACCAAAAGCTTTCTTTCGGAGCTTTGTACTCGCAGTTCTGTCAGTAGATGGGGAATAATATAAATAATCATCTAAAGGAAGAACATGAGATGCATCCCTAAGATGATATTGCATATCTCCTTCTCTCCTGGAATCTACAACTTTCTTGTTGCCAGAGATAATCTTAACGGCCACAAATCTTCCGGTTTGTACGTCTTTAGCAATACGGACTTGACCAAAATTTCCTCCCCCTAAAATGAGATCCATTTTTGGCTTTTCGCCAGGTTTTAGCTCTTTTTCTTCAGGCGTAAATTGCATTTTAAGCCCAGTTTCTTTGACAATTTCATCAAATTGTTCCTCAGTAACTGTAAAAAACAAAACATATTGATTCTTATTAAGCGTACCTGTCACTGAAATACCTGAGACAATTCCTTTTCCTGTAGGGGCAAAGTTTTCTCTTGTCACAGTGCTTCCTCTTATCATAGGACCAAGAGGGATATCACTATTTCCTTCTTCAAGGTCATTTAGTTTAGCTTTGTTACTTTTATGCTTAAGGACGCCACAACCAACCCCTACGCCTATAGCTGTAAGTAAAGCTGCACCTCCTACACCAGCACCCACACCAATTCCAATTTTAGCGGTCTCACTTAAGCCTGAAGATGAAGATGTTGGCTCTGATGGCGTCGGCGTTGGACCAGTAGGTGTCGGTGTTGGGCTAGAAGGTGTTGGTGTGGGAGTAGGGGGGAATGTCGTAATGCCTTCTCCAGGAACAACATAGTAAGAAGTTGACGTGCCTGATGAATTTTGTGTTGTTCTTACCACATATCCCAATTCTGTATTCGTCGGATCAGGATTATAAATCCAAATCTTTTCAATCTGATTGAGAGGTAAAGTCCCTCGAAGCGTACTAAAAGGGATGGGAAGAGTTGAGTTTGTCCGTGTTGCTGTCCCTAAAGATGGATTCCATGTATAGCTCATCAATGTTTCAAGAACATTGCCACTGCCAGCTTGATAGGTTCCTTCGGTATAATTCGTCCCCTGCAAAAGATTTCGGGAAAGAGTGACCAATGAATTAGGCTGTATCGCATACACATATAAGGATGTTGAGAACCCAGGGTTTTGAGCAAACTCATAGCTACATGCCAAAGGGCTTACCCCGGGGCTTTCGAGGCAATTTTTGGCGGCAAGAAAGGAGCTTGAAGTTGAAAAACCTATATCTTCAAAATATTGAGCGATAGGGCGACGATTTAAACCATCTGTCCCAGCAACATCACCACTATAAAAGCGGTTACTTACAAGATTCTCAACGCTTTCAACTGGCAACGGAGAACTTGGATTAACATTGTTCACGGGCGTTACTGAAAGAGAACCAGGATATACCGCTTTTACAGAGGCCGTAATGATTCCATCTCTGACAATCGTCGGTGTTCCCCCAAAAGGACGATCAACGATGACACCATAGATAAACGGCCATGTTTGATTCGCATCCGTGATGGCAAGGATCATCCGCTCGCTATCCGGTATTTGACCATAATATGAAGGCTCCATCGGACCTGTTCGGACATAAGAGTTCATTATTTGTCTAGAGGCATCATTCGTACTTGTCATGTTAAAGGCAATACGATCATATTGTGAAGGATTGGATAGAGGTCTAGGAGCATCTTGCATTCCTAAATGTGGCGCGGATAGAAAATACATGTTGGAAGTAAAGTTTCCACCTGAAAAAGAACCTGTTCTAGCAGTTATTAGTTCTCCATAATAATCAGGACTCATTGAACTTAAGTTAATACGTGTATCAACAATACTACTAGCCCTATTCAACTGTAAGATTTTATAAGTAATAATATCTTGAAAGAAGGAATTGCTTTTAAGAGTTGCAATTTCTGTTCCAAATCCAATAGGTGCACTAAAAGCCGATTCACAAGTTCCATAATTAAATTCATAGGTGGAACAAAAACTATTGAGAAGAGGAGGGCGTGCGGCATCCACCGTCATAATCATGCCGTTAGAGATGATTGTGAACAAAAGAACTTTGCCTAATGTCTCATTTGAAAACCAGCTAGAACTTCGGTGAGAAAGGCCACTAAATATCCTGTCAAACTGATCGTCTTCTATTTTTAAAGAACGGAGAGTTTTACGAGAAGATTCACTGAATTCGCCTCCATCAAGCTCACGGTAAAGATTTCTAATATGCTTCTTAAGAATCGCTGGTTTTCTATCAAGCGTGCTAATCTGAGTGAGAGAATCGTTTAACAAAAATCCATCTTCAAAAAATCCTCCATCAAAGAAATGTTCATCTAATTTTTCTTTTTTAACTTGGCCATAAAAATCATTTAGCTGGTCTTTATAGGTCTTAAGATAGTGAGAACCTTGCCCTTTTAAATATGATTTAACGTTTTCTGCTAAATTGTGTAATAATTTGGCTAATTCAGTGTGTTCATGCTTTTTAATTTGATATCCATTACGTGTTTTAATCACCAAAAATTTATATGGCTTATTTGGCACGATTATTTGTATCAAAGACGTATCAGATTTAGAAATTAAGTCCTTATTTTTAATAGCCACGGGACCATCAGGAGTTGTAATAATCATATCTCCATTAAATGACTTAATAGGTTGTACGTCTTCTTCGTGTACAAATTTTTCAATCAGAAATTTATCATCCTTAATGCGTCCCTCTGAAGAATAATACTGTTCATAATACTCTGTTGCTAGAGTATCCAAGTCCTCTATAAGAGATTCTGTATGCTTTGCACTTTCTTGTACAACATGGTTAACTAACTGTTTCCATTCTTTGTCACTTTTCTCAGAAATATCCCACCATCCTGCCTTTTCCTGAGAAGAAGAAGTTCTAAAAAAGGGAATCCAAGAAAAAAGTTGCTTTGCTCGACTAAAGAAACTTGAGGACTCTTTTGAAGAAGAATCTGACTTTACGACAAGAGAAGATTCTGAAGAACTCTCTTGAGATGTCGAATAAGTTGCTTGAGCTGCTTGAAAAGAACCAATTAAAATTAAAAGTGCTAAAACCTTGATAGACTGCATTCATATCCCCCTTATGCGTTTTGTCCAGTTAAGCAACAATATGCTTAAAAATCATCTTTTGGCAATCTTTAATTTTGGCCACCCCTAAATTATTAAGTTAACACCTCAAATTTTCCGCATAACCCATAGATTTTACTCAAAGTTAAAAATCTGGAGCTTGCCTGCAAAAGGCTAAATCTTTACTTAAAAAATCATGAATAAATTAAACTTTATTTATCTAAAATTTTAAGCTATGACAAAAATGCATAGTGAGTAAGACTTTATTGTGCTTCTCAATTCGCAGTATTTTCTTAATATTCATAAAATTTTGACTTAAAAAGGTGTTATAAATTGAAAAACATTACGAAAAATTATGATATTATTTATCCTGTTCATATCTTTCTTACACTAAAGAATAAAATTAAATCCTCAATGCTGCATTAATTTTATTTATTAAGAAATTCTTTAATGAGGTTATACGCTTGATATCTTTTAAATTTTCTTTGTAAATATAATATAACTCAACGACTGGTCCTTCAAGTTCAGGAAACAAGTTAACTAGATTTGATTCTTGAACAGCAAGAGATTCCCTAGAAATCTCTATAATACCGATACCTTCATTTGCTGCATTAATGAGACCTTCAAGGCTGTTAATTTCGAAATAAGGTCTTCGAATAGTATGAGGTTTTGCCCCTAATGTTAGAATCCAACTGAAATTGCCATAAGGATCAGTAAGATTTTGGGTGTAAGCCAAAATTTTATGATGATCAAGATCTTCAATGGTTTTCGGCCTACCATACTCCTCAATATATTTTGGGCTTGCCCATAACCCCATGGGAAAAGATTTTAAAGGATGCTGGATTAAATTGGGGTGGTGCGGAATGTAAGTACAAATAGCCACATCAGCATCTTGAAGATTAAGGTTTTCCGTCCTACATAAGATTTTGATATTTAGTTCAGGGTAAATTTCAAGATATTCACTTAAATAACTCATGAGCCACGTAGCGCCCATATGCGGCGTTGTCATAATTTTTAATTCGCCTTTGACTTCATTATCTTTAGAATGAAAATTCTTTAAGAAATTCTCGTTTTCTTGCATTAACTCGGTCGCATGCTGAAAAATTTTTTCTCCCTCTAAGGTTAACTCTAATCCTCGAGAATGCCTTTGAAATAGCTTCATTTTTAGCTGATTTTCAAATTCTTTCATCGCTCTGCTTAAAGACGATTGGCTGGTGTTCAAGACGTCTGCTGCTTTTGTTAAATTCCCAAGCTTCGCGACAGTATGAAAAATTTTTAATTTAACTAAATCCATCAGTTTTTTCCTTAAATTACTCGACTGATTTTGTATTTATTTTCTGTAATAAAAAATCTTTTAATGAGGTGATAGGGTTACTGTCTTTCATACTTTCTTTATAGATATAATATAATTCAATGACTGGCCCTTTAAGGTCAGGAAACAAATTTACGAGATTAGATTTTTGAACCTGTATCCATTCCTTTGAAAGCTCAGCAATTCCAATATCGTCAATTGTTGCATTAATAAGACCTTGAAGGTTGTTAATCTCAAGGTAGGGCTTGCGAATATGATGTGGTTTAGCCCCTAACGTTAGAATCCAGCTAAAGTTGCCATAGGGATCAGTGAAATTTTGGGTGTAAGCCAAAATTTTATGGTGATCGAGATCTTCAATGGTTTTAGGTCTTCCATATTTTTCAAGATATTTTGGGCTTGCCCACAACCCCATCGGAAAAGCCTTTAACGGATGCTGTATTAAGTTTGGGTGGTGGGAAATATAAGTACATATGGCTACATCGGCTTCTTGGAGGTCAAGATTCTCCGTTTGACATAAAATTTTGATCCGCACCTCAGGATAAAGACTTAAATACTCCTTAAGGTAGCTCATCAAATATGAAGAACCCATGTGAGGCGTAGTAATAATTTTTAGTTCATGATTAACTTTTTCACTTTTAGCATGGAAAGTTTTCAAAAATTCTTCATTCTTCTGCATAAGCTTTGAGGCATGTTGAAAAAGTTTTTCGCCTTCAAAGGTTAAAGTGAGCCCTCGGGGGTGCCGTTCAAATAGTTTTACCTTCATTTGATATTCAAAGTTTTGCATCGATCGGCTTAGAGAGGACTGGCTTGTGTTTAAGAAGCCGGCCGCTTTTGTCAAATTGCCGAACTTTGCAACCGCATAAAAAATCTTTAGTTTTGCGAGATCCATGCTCTTCCCTTTACTCTTTCTATTTAAACATATAAGAGAGAATAAAGAAATATCAAGAAGTTATAATATTAAGCCATTGTAAAATAATAAAATTATTTTATTTTATATTGAGTTATGGGCTATTTTATAAAGTTATCATATCAAAAATGCATGTCTATTATCTCAAAAGAACAGTGGTGTCTTGAAGCACCTTCGACTACAGTTTAATTGTGGTGCCGAAATAAACGGCCTACAATAGAAGAATCGGTTACCTTTTTCTCTCCCCCCTAATATAGCCGATTCTTCTTCCCTCTACCTTCACTAATTTAACTATATTATTATCTCTCATGATGTGACTTTATTGCATACATAGATATTGAATATTTTTTAAACGTATATTAACGCTTGAATGAAGGATTCATTCTACAACCTAAAAATAGGTAATATTTATTTAATCAAATTAGTACAAGGATAGGGATATTGATAGATATCAATCAGTTAGCAACCTTTTATTATGTAGCTAAGACACGAAGCTTTTCATTAGCTGAAACGTACACAGGATTTAAACAATCATGGATGAGTCGACAAATAAAGGATTTGGAAACAAAACTAGGCAACAAGCTTTTAACACGACATCATGGCAGTGTAAGCCTTACACCAGATGGAGAAGTGTTTTTTGAATCAGCAAAAAAAATTATTCAAGAAGCTAAAATTATAGAAACTTTGTTAAATGATTCTCATAAAGAGCCTAAAGGGAAACTTCGCATTGTAACGAGCGTTGCAAGCGCTTACTTATGGTTGCCAAAGTATATGGCTGGTTTTCTTGAGAAATATCCTGATATGAGATTAAATATTATTGGGAGTAATGAAAACATAGATTTAGATTTTCATGACGCAGACGTTGCTATTAGACCATATACCCCTGAAAGCGAACATCTTATCCATACATATCTTTTATCATATCCTCTAAAATTGTATGCTAGTCCAAAATACCTAGAAAAATTTGGTATACCCCAGACAATAGAAGATCTAGATCATCACAGGATAATAGCCTTTTCGTCAGCCACTAAAATCTCATTTGGAGATGTTGATTGGCATCTCAATATAGGATGTAAAAAAGGTGTAAAGCGAGAGCCATTTATGCAGGTAAACTCACCCCTGGGATTAGCAACTTTGGCCCAGGAAGGACTTGGAATAATATCAATTTCCAAATTTCAACAGGCAACTAAAGGGATGGATCTCATTGAAGTTTTACCTGATCTTAGCGGTCCCATAATAGATATTTATTATGTTTATCCAAAAGAACTTAAAGATTTTAAGAGGATAACTGTTTTAGGTGATTACCTTGTACATATGCTTGAGCAAGAAAGTAAATTACCTAATACAGTAGTTTTAAGAAGGCCTGAAATACTCATTTCTTCAGTTAGAAAATAAATTTTCTAAAGAGAAAAATTAAATCTTTTTATTTTCTTTATAAGAAAAAAATTTTCTTTAAAAGAAATGTCTTAATGTAATATTGTCATAAAAGATAAGGATTAAATTCCCTTTCCTGAAAAAAAAATAATAATGAAATTGCAGGATAGATTTTAATTAAGAAATTTGGTGCTTCCCCTATTAGGCACCAAATAACGAGGAGGGAATACTCCTCGTTTAATCTTCCCCTAACTTAATCCAGAGGCCTTTGGGCCTCTGGATTTTGCTTTAAGGAAGGCCGCTCTACTTAAGATAATTAATAAAAAAAAACCACCTTGCTTTATAAAAATCTTCAGAAAAATTCTTATGCATATAAAATATATCTCATAAAGCTATGAGTTTCAAAGTTGACCACACAATTTAAAAGTTATATTTAATAAATAATATATAAATTAATATTTATTTAATTAAAATTTTAGGTTATTAAGAAGAGAATTAAAGGAGATTTAATATGAGAGCACTAAAAATTGAGGCAGGTGGTAATATTTATCCTGGTTTTATGATCGCCATTGCAAAGAATACTAAGCGTTACTTTGCTTTATTAAATCACTAAAATTTTCATCCATAAATTTTTTAAAAGCACGTATATTTTTGGACTTTTCCATAAGTGTTGAATAAATATAATAAATTTCAACAGTAGGAGCAACTATATTGGGTAAGACTTTCACAAGATTATGTGCTTTTAAATTAACATACTCTTCTGATGTTTCAATTATGCCAAAGCTTCTTTCTGCTAAGTTTATAAGCCCTTCTACTGAATTACATATTATATAAGGTTTTCGTGGCTTCTTGTGTGCACCTACATTCAGAATCCAATGAGCACTACCATACATATCATATGATTTATCATCAAATGCTATTAACTGATGGTCGTCAAGATCTTCTGCACATTGAGGAACTCCATACTTATGAAGATATTCCTTACTTGCCCATAATCTGTGGTGAAGAGATAAAAAATGCTTTTGAATAAGATGAGGATGATGGGGCATAAAAGTACGAATAGCAATATCGGCACGATTTACGGTAATGTCTTCAAATGTACCTATAATACAAGGATGTATCTTAGGGTATTTATTAAAAAATGAAGAAAAATGGCGCGGAATCCAAGCTGATGCTAGATAAGGAGTTGTCACTATTTTCAATTCTCCTTGCGGCTCATCAGCATTATCTTTGATTAATTTTATAGTTATCTCAGCTTCCTCTAAAAATTTTTTTGCGAACTCAAAAAGCCTTTCACCTTCAGGTGTAAGAGTGACTCCTCTTGGAGACCGAATAAATAATTTTGTTTGAAGTTCATTTTCAAGCAATTTGACAGCAACAGTCAAAGAGGGCTGCGATATGTTTAAAACAGACGATGCTTTCGTAAAATTTCTACTCTTAGCCACAAAATAGAATACTTTTATTCTCTCTAAATTCATGTACCCCTCTATAAGTCCTGTAATTCTATAATTATAAATTTTATCTATGTTAACTATAATAACATAATAGTTGTTCTATATACTAAAATTACTTTATATTGGGCTTAAATAAAAAGCTCCTGTACAAACTTAGATCAATTCCCTGACTATTCTAAAGGAGTATATTGTAAGAGGCGTTAACATATAGGGGAGAAAATGTTTT
Organism: Caedibacter sp. 38-128; assembly: GCA_001898705.1. Taxonomy (GTDB): domain Bacteria; phylum Pseudomonadota; class Alphaproteobacteria; order Caedimonadales; family Caedimonadaceae; genus Paracaedimonas. The sequence goes on along the minus strand of MKUU01000020.1, from coordinate 8,462 downwards.
ATAGTTATACCAGTCGTAAAATACTATCTAACTACTTGTGTTATAAATTTTTTCCTAAAGCAGGAAATTCCTTAAATCTTATCACGCATTTAATTTCAATAAAAGAATCCAACTCAGTATCAAGAAAAGTGCAAAAAGTTTTAGATGATTATTCAAAAATAAGGTTTGGCGTCTCTCCCACGATAACAATAGCAGGTCAAGAAGAGCTAAAAGTTTCTTTCTCTCTTAAGGAAGGGCGTACTACTTAAGATAATTAATAAAAAAAACCCGCGCTTAGATTTCGACGTCAGAACGCGGGCTTTGAATACAACATAAGGATATGTGTACATGGATACCGTAGCACAAACTCATAATGATGTTCTACTCCTGATTTTTAACTTTTCGGGCGGTAATACCGGGCTTTAAAGGTTCAATGATATTGATGCTTTATTTACATTGAAAAGAGAACATCATGAATAACACATTAATCTTACAAAATTTTGACTCTTCTTTTCTAAACACTATCAAGCATCCTCTTGATTATTTGCATAAAGGGGTTCTCAAGCATCCTTTTTATGAGCATTTAATTAATGGAAACTTAAAGAAATTACACTTTGTCGCTTTTCTTGAGCAACAAAGCTATATGTGGGATTACTTTTCTAAAGAATTGAGATTTCTCTCAACACTCAATTATCCAAGAGATATTAACCAAATACTTCTTAAAACTGCTAATTTTTCTCTACAAGAGGCGAGTAATTTTAATCTTCAACTTGATAACTTTAAACCAAAAATGCATGAATTACCTTTGGCATGTGAAGAGTACACTCATTTTCTCAAAAAATTAGTGGAAAGAAGATTAACTCTTCCTATTCTCACAGCCTTTTTCCCACGTATTTGGCTTGCGACTCAATTGCAAAAGCGTTGCATAAAATTAAAAGCACATAATCATCCTTATAATCCCTTCATTCAACAAGGCATTTTTCCTAATGTAGAAGGGCATACTGTAAAAATCATACAATTGCTTGATGCATTCATTCAAACAACTTCAGAAATAGAAAAAACAGAAGTACAGAAAATTTTCCTGGATTCGGCCTTACATGAGTGTGAACTACTTAATCGTTCACTGGTTTAATTAAGCCTTTTCCTCAGACTCACTTCTAACTCAATCTTCAAATACCTCTTGGGCTTGTGTATTTTTTGATAAGCGCTAAAGATCTTGAAAACTTTTATAAAGATGCTGATAGAGTTCAATGATATATTTAGAAGTCTTTAATTTTTCTAAAAAAATATAGTAAATATCAACGATGGGTCCTACTAATTCGGGTAATACAGGTATCAATTGAGAGCCCTTTAACTTCACATACTCAATCGGTAAATGAACAATCCCATACCCTTTAACAGCAGCGTGGTGCAACCCTTCAATTGAAGTTATTTGATAAAAAGGGATTCTAACTTGGCTACTAGTGTTGCCAACATGCAAGATCCAATTTGTATTGGAATATAAATTATGTTTATTTTCTTCAAAAACTAATAGGCGATGCTTAGACAGTTCTTCTGCCGTTTTAGGCACCCCGAATCTTTCTAAATATCTTTGACTGGCCCATAATTTCATTTTGAATTTATGTAAAGGTAACTGCTCTATATCGGTTTGATGAGGAATAAAAGTTCTTATAGCAATATCAGCATTTGTTACATCAACTTTTTCAATACTTGTTGTTATCTTTATTTTTAATTGCGGATATTGTTCGAGAAAAGGTAAAAGAAAACTTGTTATATGGGTTTCTCCCATAGCAGGCGTTGTGATAATTTTAATTTCTTCTCCTACTTCATGAGAAATTTGAGAAAATTTTTGCATAAAATTCTCATTTTCTTGAATAATATTATAAGCATGTTTAAAAGTTTTTTCTCCTGCAAGAGTAAGATTCAAACCTCTTGGGTGTCTTTTAAATAATTTAACTTTCATCTGATATTCAAATAACTGCATATGTCGACTTACAGCTGACTGACTAATATTCAAAATTTTAGAAGCTTTTGTTAAGCTGCCAACGCTTGCAACCGTATAAAATATTTTTAGTAAATTAAGATTCATTACCTACCCCATTTTATCTATTTTTTTATCCCTTATTAATTGTCATATGGTAATGATATTTTAAAAAGCAAGTTTCAAGTAAAATAGAAAGAATTTCTACAACCTAACTATTTAATAAGTAATATAAATTTATTATCCCATCCTGAGTTGCATTTTATTGATATCTGCTCTCTTAATTTAGCATTAGTTATTTTATTTAAGAATACATAAGATGATCACAAGAACCAGTGACATCTTTTTCTCCCTCTAATTTCACTGGTTCTTTTAAACTCTCTTCATCCAAAATCTACTTTCTTGTCGCGGTTTATAAAACCCAATACAGCCTTAAATGAGGTAGATCCACCTTATTTAAAATCTATGGTTTTCCCTCAACTGGACCAAGTTAGTTTCAAACTTTAATAAAAATTTTAATAATTTCTTCACTAATGCAAGGTAACTTTAAGAAAAATATAAGCAAACTTATTTGCTAAGCGGAGAGGCAGAACATGGGGAAATTTTTTAGGAAACAATCTCTTAAAAGAGTTATAATTTATATAATAACGTTGTGTTATATGAATTTTCCTGGTTACACAACTCCAATTAATCCCCTGTATGTTCATACTTTTGCAACAAATGGTACTTTTCAACAACCATCGTCTATTGCCGTGGATCCCATCAGTGGGCGTGTGTTTATCTCGGATACAACAGCGGGTAAAGTGTATCATTATGAGACGACAGGAATTAATAAAACCACTTTTTTTGATGAACTCACTTCTTTGCCATTAGGACTTACAACAAGTATAAGAATGGTTGGAAATGAAAAAAGATCGAGTCTATGGATGACAAAGACTCAAAGTGGAAATGCAAATGGTTATAAAATAGTCCAATATGATCTTTCAAATGCATTAACTCCAGCAAATGGAGCTGTTCCATTAACCATTTCAACCTCAACCTATACAAGTCCTTCGGCCATTGCCGCTCTTAAGCAACCGAATGAGGTTGCAAGCAAAATTTACTTAACAACACCTGGTAATGAAATAAAAGTTTATGACACTATAAATAATAACGTTAATCCTTCGATCTTACTTAATGCTGGTGAACTTGCTACCGGACTTAGTGTAAATTCTTCAACAGGTGATATTTACGCAGCTTTACGTGACCAAGGGAAAGTAAAAGTTATAGGATCTAGTATATTTTATCTTCCAGCGGCAGATATGGCACTGCCATCAGGTGTTGCAACAATTAACATACCAAATTTTTCACCCGTATGGGTTGCTGATAGCGATAATCATAATATACAGTATTATAGAAATGATACTATTCCTCCCAATTATCAGTTAAAAGGCCAAATCGATGGAAATGGTTTAGACTCTCCAACGGCTTTAGCACTCAATGAATACACTGGAAAAATATATGTATTGGATCCAGTAGCAAATGAAAGTATTTCAATACTTTTTGCCCCAGAAGCCTGGGTCCAACCTGGCAGATCTATCCTTCAAAAACTCACGCTTGACCGTAATTTGACTTTGAATGATGGGCGCAGCCTTCGCGTATCCACAACAGATGATGCTAATATCCCCATTGGCGGTACTGGTGAATTTACGGTTACTAACAATGCCCAGCTCTCTTTGCCTTCAACGATGGGGCAACCACTTGAAGCCGACAGTTTTATTATTGAAGGAGGCGCAAAGCTTTCGCTTGATGGCGGGAGTCTTGAAACAGGAAGCCTTCTTCTTGATGGAGGTAAGATTCTTGTAAATCAGGGAACTACCCTTAGTACAACCAATATTGCCTCAGATATTACAATTGATAGTGCTAGCACATTTTCAATTGCACCTGTTACCTTTACACTGAGTACGCCTTTAAAAGGGGCAGGGGGCTTGCGTGTTGAAAGTAGTAATATTACTCAGGGAAAACTTAAACTAAGCGCCGATAATTCTAACTTTTCTGGTGCCATGGAAGTCAACGAAGCCACGGTTCTTATAGGCTCCAATACAAAACCGTTAGGTACGGGTCCTGTCACACTTCGATCTAATGCTATTCTAACTTTTGAAGCTGATGCTACGCTTCAAAATAATTTTTTTATAGGGGTACTTGGTAACTTCAATACTCTTAGCAATAGCGTTACAAGCAAAGGTATTCTTACGGGTACGATTAAAGAGAATGGCGCTTCTACTATGCATGTATGGGGAGATCTTACTACAGAAGGAAATGTTGAAGTTTCATTAATTGGGATCAAAGATAACTCAAAATTAACCACAAAAGGACCTTTTATTCAAGCACCTTCAATTGGGATCGGGGGGAATTCAATTCTGGATATACAATATCTTAATGCATTGTATCCATCTCAGACAGTTAAAGATCTTAGTGGCTCGCCAGTAACATCAAAAGTTATTTTAGGCGATAAAACACTTATTTTAAATAGTAATATTAATTCAGATTATAAAGGGACAATTGAAGGAAGTAATATAGCTAAACTTGTTAAGGCCGGTACTAATGATTTAACTTTGTATGCTAACGGTTACGGGGGTGAGACTCGTATTGAATCTGGAAGTATTATTGCCAAAACAAACACAAGTTTTGGGACATCAAAGGTTACGTTATTAAATGACACGGCTCTTCAATTTGGAGATATCAACTTAGCATTAGGAAATCCTATAGTGCTTGACCCAGGAAACTCAGTCAATCCTGGCGCTACAATTGATTCAGGAGGATTCGCCAGCACCTTATCAGGCGCTATCACACAGATTGGAGCCAGTGTGATGAAACTCATTATCAAGGGTGGTAATATCTTAACGTTGGGAGGTGTTACGTCTCATCAAGGAGGCACTGAGGTTCAAGACAATATGACGTTAAAAGCCGGTGTTGCTAATGTGATATCAGGTGATCTTAATCTCTCAGGACAGAATGCTATTTTTGATTTGAATAGCTATAGCTCAACCCTTAGACGCTTGAGTGGCCAAGGAACGGTCACCAATACCTTAGCTAATTCAACTTCTACATTAACCTTGCAACCTACAGCTAATAACATTTTTTCAGGAAATATTCAGGATGGAGTAGGGAAGATAGCTGTCACTCTTAATAGTCCTGGCGTGACTCAAAATTTTTCAGGTAATAATACTTATTCTGCTGGCACAGTTGTGCAGGATATCACACTAAAATTAGGTTCTGCGGGGGCACTTCCACAAGGAAGAGATGTGACTATAGACGTCAATGGAACTCTGGATCTGAGCATTTATAGTCAAACAATTAAAAAATTAATGGGATCAGGTACCATTACAAGTAATTCTGGGGATCCGACGATACTATCCACTCTCACTTTAACCCCAGATGCAGATACCACATTTTCAGGAAATATTCAGGATGGGACAGGGAAGGTTGCTACTGTTATTAATAGTCCTGGCGTGACTCAAACCTTCTCAGGGAATAACACCTATTCTGGCGGGACAAGGGCACAAGCAGGAACGATTGTCGCCTCTAATAATTCAGCTCTAGGAACAGGGGTAGTTAGTTTAGAAGGGGGAACACTCCAAGCAGGGCAAAATCCTCTCACCCTTGGCAATAATATCGCTCTTGGTAATTCAAGCATAATTGATAATAAAGGATATGAATTAACTTTTTCAGGCAACTTTTCAAGCTCTACTCAAGGTATTTTAGAGTTTATTGATTCTTCAGTTGCTCAAAATGGCACAACTATTCTCTCAGGCCAGAGTATATTTAGCAACAAAATGATAACGCAAAAAACTCGTCTCACTAACTCGGGTGCCATGACCTTAAATAACTCCACCACATTAGGAAGTGACAATTTATTTACCAATACAGGCACAATAACAATAAACGCATCAACATTTAATAACCGGGATATGTGCATAAATTCTGAAGAAATTACGAATAACCATAATTTTAACAATTTTGATATCCTCCGTTTGGATACCAACAGCAAATTTACAGGAACGGGCTCTCTAAACTTATCGGGTTCAACCGTAATATTTAATGGTCCTGGAATTCAGTTTAATAATAATATTGCCCTTAATCCTGACTTCATAGACTTACTAGAGAACACTCTTTCTGTCGCTAACGGCGTGACTCAAAACATCAACAACGTGATTTCATCTCCTAATGGAAGTGCGCCTCTTATCAAAGATGGATTAGGCACGCTGGTCCTTAGTGGTGCCAATACATATGAAGGAGGCACAAAAATTCAAAATGGCACATTATCTATTAGCAGTGATAGTAATTTAGGGAAGGCTTATCATCCTACCACAGCACCAGATGCAATTGTTACCTTAGGCACCAATACAGGGCTTAATGATACGTCTGGAACGCTAAAATTCACTGCTGGTTTTGCATTAAATCGCCCCATTACGCTTAATCAAGGAGGAGGTATTTTTGATATAGGTAATAACCCCGTGACATTGAGTGGGGTGATCTCTGGAAATGGTTCTTTGACCAAAACAGGGGTTGGAATTCTTTACCTTAACGCTCAGAACTTACATTCTGGTGGAACCACCATTTCTTCAGGAGCGGTTCAAGTAGGACACAACTCAGCCCTTGGAACAGGTCCTGTCACGATGGCCGGTGGAACAACCCTTTTTTGGGGAGCGGATGCTAATTTATCAAATGCTTTTACTTTAAATGGAATAACCAATCTGAATACTTCTAGTCATGTAGGAACCCTGAGTGGTATTCTTTCAGGGCAAGGTGGGCTTAATATTCTCGATAACCTGAATTTAGGAACAATTGGTGGAGCTGCAAACACGTATTCAGGTAATACAACCATTGCAGCTGGTAAAACAGTTACTGTATATAAATTAGGGGCGCTTGGTACAGGTAACGTGACCATGGCCGATAACACGACATTAAAATTTGCAGCCTCTGCGACCATTGCAAATCCAATCACTTTGAATGGAAATACCGCCACGATCAATACAGGGGGATTTGCCAGCACGTTGGGTGGAGCAATCTCTCAAGCCGTGGGCACCATCACAAATCTCATTATTAAGGGCGGTAATATCTTAACGTTGGGGAGTGTTACGTCCCATAATGGAAGCACTGAAGTTCAAGCAGGAACAACCCTTAAAGCAGGAATACCAAATATTTTTGGAGGTTCGAATAAATCTCTCTCACTCGTGGGCGCGGGGGCTACTTTTGACATGAGTTTAGGATCTCAAATTCTAAGCGATCTGAATGGGGATGACAATACCACGATTAACCTTGGAGGCAGTACTCTCACCTTTGGCACAGGGAATGACTCAACTTTTAAGAGCGTGATTAAAGGTGTGGGAGGCAAGGTCGTAAAACAAGGGACTGGGACTTGGTTTGTCTCTAATCAGAACACTTACAGTGGTGGTACCGCCGTGGAAAACGGAACTGTTGCTATTATTGATAATCCTGCTGCCCAGTTAGGGACAGGATCTGTTACCATGAAAGATGGCACAACTCTCAAATGGGGAGTGGTCAACACTTTAAATAATGATTTTATCCTCAATACAGTGGCGAATAATGCTGTAGGCATCACGTTAGATGGAACAACAACAAATGGAGGATTAGCGGGTGTCATCAGTGGTCCTGGAAAACTTGTTGTAACCGGTGAGATAAGGCTCGGGAGCACAACTCAGTCGTCTCCCAATACCTATAGTGGGGGGACGTATATAACGCCTAATAGTACGGTCGCTATTTTTAAAAATGGCGCTCTTGGAACAGGCACATCAACTTTTGGTAACAATACAACTCTTTCATGGGGAGCGGATGGAACCTTAAGCAATCCTTTCACGCTCAATGGGACTGTGATGATGGAATCCGGAGGATATTTAGGAACAATCAATGGCCCCATCAATGGAGGTGGGAAACTGATTGCAAATGGTGAATTTAGTTTAAATGGTCAGAATAGTTTTACGGGTGGACTTGAGCTTAATAATTATACTTCGGTATTTTTTTCGACGGATACAGCTCTAGGTGATGGCTCCGTGACGATGGCAGATAGTACATTCCTTTATTGGGGAGCGAATACAACTGTGGGGAACAGATTTATATTGAATGCTCCAACCACAGGTCCTCATCAAGGGACTACCTTTGATACAGGAACTTTCCTTTCCACGCTAACGGGTGTTATAGAAGGCACGAATAAACTTCTTCTCAGAGGCTCAGGGACTCTCATAAGTAAGACTCAAAATCTTTTAACAGGGGGGATTGAACTTTATGATAACGTAACTTTTGCATTAGGCTCAGGCGGAAGTCTTCCTAACAATAGCGATGTAACCCTTGCGGATAATGGCACAATCTTTGATATCAGCCTTGCTGCTCCAGTGAGCTTGAGAAGAATGAATGGCCACAGCAACAGTCGCGTTATTCTGGGAGATAATACGCTGACATTGAACCAGAACTCAACTTTCAATGGCACATTTAATAGTAATGC